>CAZTPX010000063.1:0-51083 GCA_964615095.1 uncultured Planctomycetaceae bacterium
CCTATCGCCACGGAAATAATATTTGTACAACTAATTTTGACGCACACTCTTAGCCGGCTAAAGCCAGGACTCCAACGTGTGTCCCAGCCTTTCGGAACAGCCACGTACGCCGGAACAAGCCTGCGTTTACATCTTGTGTTGCAGGTTTCCAGATAATCTGCTAATTCTCTGGCAGCGGGGCGGGCACCGGAATCTCGGTGCCCGGCGGAACCGGCTGCGCAGCCGCAGCCTGCGGTCCGGCCAGGCGGGCCCTCCATCCGCCACCTAGCGCACGGTAGATGGCGATCAAGTTCTCGCCCACCATGCCGCGGCTTTGGGCCAGGGCGTCTTGCTGCTGCAAGAGGTCGCGCTGCGAATCCAAGAGCGGCTGATAGTTGATCAGCCCCTTTTCGTACTGCAACATCGCCAACTGTACCGAGCGCGCCGAAGCCCGCGCGGTCTTATCCAGCGACCTCACCCGGTCCTGCTCGTTGAGGAAGCTGACAATGCCGTTCTCCACCTCCTCGTTGGCACGGAGCACCGTGTCGCGGTAGTTGAGCACTGCCTGCTGGAACTGCGCGTCCTGCGAACGGACGTTGTTCACGATCCGCCCGTAGTTCAAGATGTTCCAGCTTATCCCCGGACCGATCGAACCGACCAGGCTGCCCGCTTCGAACAGTTGGTTGAGACGCTCGGCCTGTAGACCGATCGTGCCCGTAATGGCGATGTGCGGATAGAAGTCGGCTGCCGCAATTCCAATCCGCGCGGATTGCGCGGCGGCCTGCCGCTCGGCCTGCCGCACGTCGGGCCGCCGCAATAACAATTGGGCCGGAATGCCCACGATCACCTCCTGTGGCGGGTTCGGAATCATGCCCGGAGATCGCATGCTCCGGGCCAGGTCGTTAGGCGGTTCCGCCATCAAAATGCAAAGCCGGTTCTCGGCCATCCGCCGGCCCGTCTGCAGGCTGGGGATCAGCGACTCGGTCCGCCCCAGGTTGGCCGTCGCCTGCTGCACGTCAAGTTCCGTCACCAAGCCCTGCCGTTCACGCAGGGTAACGATCCGTAGCGTCTCTCTCTGAATGTCCAGATTCTTACGGGCAAGTTCCAAACGCTCCTCGTAAGACCGCATTTGGATGTAGTTCGTGGCCACCTCGGCTTGCAACAACACCAGCGCGTTGTCGAAACCTTCCACCTGGGCATTGAGATTGGCGTCGGCGGCCTCAATCGCGCGGCGGAACCGGCCCCAGAAATCGAGTTCCCAACTGGCGTTGAAACCGCCCTGCCAATTGCTGTAGTCGTAGGTGGGCAAAGCAATGAGGTTGAAGGGATAGGCGTTTGCGCTCATCGCATTGCGCGTGTATTGGGCCGTCATCGTCTGCTGCTGCGGGAACAGGTTGCCCGCGGCAATCCCATACTCTGCCCGGGCCTGCAGGATACGGCAACCGGCCATTTTCAAGGTGAGGTTCTGCTGCGATGCCGCGGCCACCAGTTGATCCAGCGTGGGATCGGCAAACGCCGTCCACCAGCAGGCGTTGTCAACTTCATAGCAGCGCAGGCGAGGATCGCTGGCTTCGATCCAGGAATCCGCCACGCTGGCCTTCGTAGAGCAGTAGTTAGGGCCCACTTTGAAGCCGTTGCTCCACCACTCCCGCATGTTCGAGCAACCGGCTAACGAGACCACCAGGAGCAGCGATGCAGCCCCCCAGATGGCCGAACGCTGCGGCCCGACCGTTGTCGATCGCGGAACCATGATTACAAGTCCTTTTAACACAGCGAGTTGCGCGATAGCGCCCGGAGAACGTCACGTCCCCTACAGCCGGTCCTTCATTCAAAATCAGCACATCCCATCTATCCCTTTCGGTTGTCGTTTTCCTCAGAATGAGATAAACGCAAACCGCTGGAAATGTTTAACAGTCCGGCTGGTATTGCATGGCGACCGCTCGGTCGCTATAGTGAAAAATACGGAAAGTGACCTTCTGGAGCAAGAACATGCCAAGACTCAGCGAAGCCCGCAAGGAATTGCTGACCACGATGATGAAAGAGTCCATCTTCGAGGCCACGACGTCGGTCCTGTGCGAGCACGGCGTCGACGGCACGACCATGAATCGGGTGGCTGCGGCCGCGGACCTCGCCAAGAGCAGTCTATACGATTACTTCCCCAGCAAGGATGAACTGCTGGAGTTCGTAGCCGATCGGCTCGAGGCCCCGTTCATGCAGACGCTCGATGAAATCTTGGCGGCCGATCTTCCCGCGCCGCAGAAGCTGGAACGAGTTCTGCGCACCGCCTTCGAAACTTGCGCCAACCACAGGGCCATTATCCGGCTGTTGGCCCACTCCGATCGAGAATACGAGGCGAGGAACAAGACTCGCCCGCGAATCCTGGCGGCCTTCACGGCGATCTTCACGCAGGGCATCCGCGAAGGCTACTTCCACCCGCACAATCCGGCACACACCGCCCGCATGTTCCTGGGCGCCTTCCGCGAACTGTTCGAGTTGTGGAGCAGCAACGCGCCTGAAGAGGCGGCCAACGAGTACTTGGAGGTCTTGGTCGACGCGGCCCTGCACGGCCTGTCGATCCACGTTCACAAAAGCGAGCCTGCAACATGAAAGACAAGAGTACCGACAAAATAGGACTGGCAATCCTGTCCGGCAGCGACGATGAAGCAACGGCCGTCGATACGGCAGTTCCTTTGAAGGCCAGAAAGAACCGCGACGGTTCGGGCGTGGGACTCCACGGCGAACATGCCGTCCCGCGCGTAAAGGCCGACGATGCCCAGGATCTTCCATCCGGCGATGGAGCGGACCATCCGCCCAAGGCCCGCCCTCGCCCGTTGCTCTGGGCCGCGCTCGCGTTGGCCGCCCTCGTGGGAATCGGGGGCGGAGCGTCCTACTATATCTACGCGCTCTCCTACGAGAGCACGGACGACGCCTTCATCGAGGGGCATGTCATCGCCGTCAGCCCGCGCGTGGCGGGGCACGTGGCCAAAGTCTGCGTGGACGACAATCAGTGGGTCCATCAAGGCGATCTCCTGGCGGAACTCGATCCGCGTGATTTCGAGGCCCGCCTGGCGGCCGCGGAAGCATCACTCTCCGCGGCGCGAGCCGGCCAGCGATCGCGCTCGATCGGGGCCGATGTCACCCAGATCACCTCGACGGCCGGCGTGGACGAGGCCTCTGCCGCTGTAGACGGGGCCCAGTCCGCCGTGGAAACCGCCCGCGCCGCCGTGGCCACGGCCAAGAGCCAGCACGCCCAAGCCCAAGCCCAATGGGCGTCTGCCCAAGCCGGTCTGAAACAGGCCCAATCCGACCTGTTGGCTGCCGAAGCAAGACAGCAGAGGGCCGCGGCCTTCATGAAACGCATCGCGGCCCTCGTTCCCGAACACGCCGCCTCCCAGGACGCTCTGGAGGAAGCGGAAGCCTCGCAACGGGTCACGGCCGCCGACGTTGCCGCCGTTCGGCAGCGGATCAGCGCACAAGAGGCGGCCGTCCAACAGGCCGCAGCCGCCGTCGCCGCCGCGGAAAGCGGCGTGCGCCAGGCCGAGTCCGGCGTGAACGGCCAGCTATCCGCGGTGGGACGCGCCGAGGCCCACCGCACGGCCGCCAAATCGGCCCCCAAACAAGTCGCCCAGAGCCGCTCGCAGACCAACGTGGCCGAGGCCGAAGTGGCCCGCGCCGAAGCCGAGGTCCGGCAGGCCCAACTGAACCTCTCCTATACCAAAATTTATGCCCCGATCGCCGGACACGTCACCCGCAAGAGCGTCGAGATCGGCACGCACGTGCAGATCGGTCAACCGCTGCTGGCCCTCGTCGATCCGGACGTGTGGGTGATCGCCAACTTCAAGGAAACGCAACTGACGCAGATGCGGCCCGGGCAACCCGTGACTGTGACCGTCGACACAAATCCGGGTGTCAAGCTCGCGGCGCACGTCGACAGCATCCAGCGCGGCAGCGGCGCCCACTTTAGCCTTCTGCCGCCGGAAAACGCCACGGGCAACTACGTGAAGGTTGTGCAGCGCGTGCCCGTAAAAATTGTCTTCGACAACTTCAAGCAGATCGAGCATTACGGTTTGGGACCGGGGATGTCGGTTGTGCCCACGGTCAAGATCGATGAACCCGGCGGGGCGACGGACGCGGCCACGAGGGTTTCGGCATCTCGCTGAGACACACGAACCCGAAGCGCAAGCGAGGGCAGTAGTCCATCCATGTCTTCAACCTCCGCACCCACCGCGTGGCGTCCCAGCGTCAACCCCTGGCTCATCGCCGCAGCCGTCATGCTGGCCACGATCCTGGAAGTCCTCGATACGTCGGTGGCCAACGTGGCGGTTCCGCACATCGCCGGCAACCTCTCGGCCAGCAGCGATGAGGCGACGTGGGTCTTGACCAGTTACCTCGTTTCCAACGCCATCGTGTTGCCCATGACCGGCTGGCTGGCCGGTTTTTTCGGGCGGAAACGGTTCTTGATCGCCTGCATCATCTTCTTCACCTTGGCCTCGGCGGCCTGCGGTGGGGCGGCGACGCTGGGCTTCCTGATACTCGCCCGCGTGGCCCAGGGGGCTGCCGGCGGCGCGTTGCAGCCGCTCTCGCAGGCCATTCTCATGGAAAGTTTCCCGCCGGCCCGGCGGGGCATGGCCATGGCCGTTTTCGGCCTGGGCGTGGTCGTGGCCCCCATCATCGGCCCCGTGGCGGGAGGCTGGATCACCGACAACTACTCCTGGCGTTGGATATTCTTCATCAACGTCCCCCTGGGGGCCCTGGCGGTGCTCATGTCGCACACTTTCGTGGAAGACCCGCCGTACCTGCGCGAGGCCCGGCAGAAGCTCGGCGGCAAAGTCGACTATATCGGCTTCGGCGCCCTCACGCTCTGGCTGGGCACGCTGCAAATCATCCTCGACCGCGGCCAGCAGGACGACTGGTTCAATGCCCCTTGGATTCGTTGGGCCTCGTGCATCTCGGCGGTGTCGCTGGTCTTCCTCATCGCCTGGGAACTCCGCATCTACCGACCGCTGGTCGATATCCGCGTCTTCGCCAATCGCAACTTCGCCATGGGTACACTGCTGATGACCGTCGTGGGCATCGTACTCTACAGCACGACGGCCCTGTTGCCGCTGTTCCTGCAGGAAGTGATGGGCTATCCGGCGCTCAACAGCGGCATGGCCATGAGTCCCCGCGGCATGGGCGCAGTCTGTTCGCTGCTGGTGGTGGGCACGTTGGTTTCCAAGATCGACGCGCGGCTCTTGATCGGCCTCGGGTTCCTCGTGCTTGCCTACGCCGTGAGCGGATTTGCCGGCATCAACCTGGAGATTGCCACCCGCAACGTGATGTGGCCCAACGTGCTTTCGGGGCTGGCCATGGGCTTCATTTTCGTGCCCCTCACCGTGACCGCCATGGGCGGGCTGCCCAACGAGCAGATGGGCAACGCGGCGGGCGTGTACAACCTCATGCGCAACATCGGTGGCAGCATCGGCATCGCCATGGCAACCACGCTGGTGGCCCGCGGCACCCAGGCCCACCAGGCCTATATGGTCGCGAACCTCAGTCCCTACCGGCCGGCATTTCAGCAATACCTGCAATCGACTACGGCGATGCTCAGTCAGTCCAGCGATCCGGCCAGTGCCCAACAGCAGGCCTATGGCTTGCTCTACGGCGTGCTACAGCAACAGGCCAATCTCCGCGCCTACGTCGACACGTTTTGGCTCATGGCGCTGTTGTGCCTGTTCTGCGTGCCTATCGTGCTGCTCTTCCGCAAGTCGAAGTTGGCCCGCGGCCCGGTCGCCGTGCATTGAATGTGCCCGCTTGTAGGCCACTCCTGCCGGGAGCGGCTACGACTTTGGGCAGCGACTCACCTGAAACTCAAAGCTATTTCCAAGAGGAGCGTCAGGAGCAACATACTACAGGAAGCGTATACGGTCCGCTGATCGACCTTGCCTGCGGCTGCGCCAAGTCCAAAGTGTGGGCCGAGGCCGTTCCATAGGTATAATCCCAAGGGAAGGGTCACCACGCCGAACAGCCAGAGGGACCAAATCGGGCTTCCGTGACGCAGCATGTCGCCCGCATCGCCAGCCTTGTTGAACGATCCAGCGCCGATATAGGCGCCGTTGGCAATCAAGCAGAAACCCGCGAAGAACTGAAGCAAGTAGGTCGACTTGAATCTGACGGCTTTGCAGATTACAAGCAAGGCAAGGGGCAAAAGGATGCCAATGATTGGCCCACCCCAGACGACGAAGAGGGGATGAGGATTCGGCGACACGTCCGTTCGGGAAATCGCCAGGGGATGCAGGACGACCCTTTCGACCCTCCCGCCCGTGGCAACGGCGCCGGTGACATGCCCAAGTTCGTGGACGGCCATCATTGCCAGCCAGCACAGGGGCAAGAAGCTGCCGATCAGCAGAAGCTGGTGAAGGCGTTTCATGTGGGGTTTGTCTTCGTCATTCGCGCCGCCGGGCCTCGTCGATCAGGGCGATGAGGTTCGCGCGGGGAACGTCGGCCTGGAGCGTAATGCCGGGCTCCAGAATGTATCCGCCGTCCGGCGACATCTCGCGTTTCAAGCGTTGCACCTCGCGCCGCACCTGGTCCGGCGTGCCGGAAACGAGCAAATCCTGCGTGGAGACCCCGCCGCAAAAGGCCAGATCTTTGCCAAAGCGTTTCTTGAGCGAGAGGATGTCCATCGCTTCGGGCTGGATGGGGTGGAGGATGTCGAGGCCCAAGTCGATCAGGTCGCCGATGATCGGCACGATGTTCCCGCAGGAGTGGTGAAAGACCGTAAGTCCGTTGCCCTTAGCCAGGCCATAGATCTGCGCAAGGCAGGGCTTGACGAAACGCCGCCAATGCGCGGGCGACATGAGCATGCCGCGCTGGGCGCCGTAATCGTCGCTTACAGCAATACCCTCGAAAGGCCCCAGTCCCAGTACGATCCGCGTGGTTTCCAGGATATACTCGGTGAGCCGCTCCAGCAAGTCCGCGACGAAGGCGGGATTCTCGACCAGGTCCAGCAGGATCGACTCCATCCCGCGCATAAAGGTGGCCCGCTCCCACAGGTCGCCCACCCAGATGATCCGGTAATGCCCTCCCTGCCGGACAAGCCAGTCTCCCAGGCCGGCAAATCGCGACTCGTCCGCCGGATTCGGAAAAGCGTACTGCGAGAGGTCCGGTTCCGGCAGGCATGGGCCGATGGGCGAGCCGCGGTCGATCTTGCTGGTCGACCAAACGACGCCGAATTCATCGGTGATGGTCGCGCCGTAGCGGTCCGGATCGGCGTACAGCGGTTTTGGCGACTGCGGCGCGTTCATGCGAATGGGCAGGGAAAGACGCTCTTCGAGGTCCTGCCCATAGTGTTCCTCGGCGGTCTGTTTGGCCGGAGGCGAGAACATGAAGTTGTAGGGAACCGCGCCCGTTTCCCGGTGCTCGATGGTCTGCTGAATCCAGTCGAAGTCGGACATCATGCGGCTTCGCTCGAGTCGGCCATCTCGTCGTCGTTCGGCGTATCGGCGAGCCGCAAGCGCGGCCTGTTGGCGACGATCGATTTGCGTGAACGCCACAACGCCAGCGCCACGTAGGCCGACTGGATACCGACGAGCGTGCCCATGAAGAGCTTGCCGCCGCCGCCGAAGCCGTAGCTGTGCAGGCCGGCGCCAAGTACGAAGTTCACGCCATACCAGGCGACGATCACCAGCGCGAAGCAACTGGCAGCCAGGGCGGCCAGCCCACGATACTTGACCCAGCCGGCAAAGCGAGAGTGCAATACTGCCAAGTAGCCCAGCAGCGCGATCAAGGCCCAGACCTCCTTGGGATCCCAGCCCCAGAAGCGACCCCAGGAATACGCGGCCCACATGCCACCCAGGAAGGTCCCGGTGGCCAGCAGAACGACGCCCACCTGTAACACGCGGTAAGTGAAGCGGCTGAGGGCCTCGATCGCCGGCCGATTTTCGCTGCGTACGAGGAAATAGCCCAGCGTGATGTTGGCGATGCCCATCGCCAGGGCAAAGGCCGCGTAACTAAGCGTGATGGTCATCACGTGAGTCACCAGCCAGAAGTTGTTGCGCAGCACGGGCTGCAGCGGCTGCAGGCTGGAATCGAGCACGCCGGGACAGTTGTCGGCCAAGATCAAGGCCACGGTGGAAACCGCAGCGGCGGCTACGGCGATGAACCGCTTGCGATAGATCAGTTCCAGGATCAGGCCGATGGCCGCCACCCCCAGGCCGACATAGATCACCGATTCATACATGTTGGTGACCGGCGCGCGCCCGGAAATCGTCACGCGCATGAAGAAACCGACGAGCATTGCCACCATGCCGGCCGCGTACGATGCCAGCCCAGCGGGATAGAACATTTTCCAGCCGGAACCCATCTGCAACATCACGCAGAGGCAGGCAACCAACATCAGCACCCAGGCAAAACGGAAGGGCGCCCAGTGGTTATAGGCCACCTCCAAGTCGATCGTGCGGCGCGACGGGTAATCGCCGAGTTGCGGTCCCATCTCGCCCACCAGGGCCAAGAACTTGTGCGCGGCCGCATTGAATTCGGCGGGCGAATGGGCCCGGTAGGCCGCCCGCAGCGTGGAGAACGTGGCGCGCAATTCCCGCACGGCGCCGCTGGGATCCGTCTCGTCGTCCATCTTCATGCGGAGCAGCGACTCCAAGGGGATCCACTGTTTTTCCGCGGAACCGGACATGGGCAGGATCTCCAAGTGCCGGCCGGCACGATGGTCCTGGTAGGTCCGCAAGTGGTTGAAGAGTTCCAGGCCCCTTTTTTCCAGCGGCGAGAGCTCGTTCTCCGGCTTGAAGACTAGCTGCTGTGCCCAGAGCATGAAGGTCGTGGGCCGCCGCGTTCGCGGAGACTCCAGCCTTGCCTGTTGCAAGTCCCGCGGCGCAATCCACTTCTGATCGGCCGCCATGCCCAACAACTTGCGCAGTTCGAGGGAATCGACCACCAGCAAGGGCATGGCGTCCCACTTGTCGCCTGCGGCTATCGTCGTATCGCTTACAGAACCGGCTTGATCGAGAATCTGTCCATGCGGACCACCGGTCATGGGCACGTGCCCGGGCGGAAGCGTGCCCGCCTGCGCGGACGGCTTTTTGTCCCAGGTGGCCGAATCGAGCAGCGTGGCCAGATAGAAGGCCGTGGCATCGAGCGTTTGATTCGTTTCCGGGTCCGTGAAACTGACGCGATTGCCCAGCAATCGCCAGGTTTCCCAGGCCAAGCTGTCCAACGGCTTCTGCCGGCCGCCGTCCTGCACTGGCAGCGAGCGCCAGGCATTCCAATCGAACTGCTCGTCTTGCGGGGTCGCTCCCCAGGCCGAACTGGCGAGGCAGGCAAACGCTAAGCTGGCGGCGACGGCGCGTCGCATGAGTTGCTCCTTGGTCTTGGTGGTTGTTTGGGAAGAGAGGAAAGGCAGGATGTTGGCAAGCTTGGAACGCGTGACGAACATGATCAACGTGCCCACACAGGTCATGATGCTGCCGAGGTACTTCATCAGCAGGCCCGGATCGCAGGCCACGGTGAGCACGGTTCCCGTGCCGCTGGGGAGGATGCCCGACTGATAGAACGTGTACTTTCCATAGGACAGCGGCTCGTTCATGGAAATCTCGCGGTCGGCGTCGATGTCTTTCGCTTCGTCGTGCAGGTGTACGGTGCTGGCAAAGCGCGCATCGCCCATGCCACCCGGGTTCATTCCCCGCGTGAACTTCTTGAGTTGCAAGGAGAAGTCCAGCGGCAGGCTTTCGTAACCGTAAGAAATCGCCAGCATGCCTTCGGACGTATTGATGGGGATCGGCATTCCGCCCTGGTCGTTGCGTTGCAGCCATAGCCTTCGCGTGGTATCGCCGGCGGTCAACTCAACTTCCGCGGCGGCTTCGGGCGTCTCGCGATCGCCGCGAGCAACTTTCGCAGGCGTAAAGACCAGCTCGCGCCGCGCATGGGGCACGAAGTCGACGATGGTGACCGACGTGCCGGCCCATGCATCCAGGGTCTCACCCGCGTGGACCTCACCGCGCGGTTCGTATTTCCCGTTGCCCAGACGGCAGAAGAGCCGGCTGTCGGACGTAGCCAGGAATTCCATGGCCGGTTCGGCGGCGACCGCGGGATGGTGATACCAGAACTTCACCGGACATTTGACAATGTGCATGCCGCCAGGGTTGGCGAAGGATGCCCTGGCAACCTGGCGGACCGGTTCTTTTACGCCGGGCAGATAGACCCGCAGTTCGACGACCGGGTTGAGAGGCTTTGTGCCCGTATTGACAAAATGGCCGTCGGCCTGGAGTCGACCATTGGGCAGGTACGCGGCGATCTCGACGGCCACGTCGCTGCCCGCCAAGGCAACCTTCTTGCCCAGATTCTTGCTCACCGGCACGCGCGTCACGCGGCCCTGGTAATGGATCGTGAGCAAGCCCTGTTGATCGAGGTCTTCTTTCGCCGGGGGACTGAGGAAGTCGTCGATCATCGTATCGGCCTCGGCCTTCTGGAATTCGATTTTCGCGGAACCGACAGCCGCACTGCCGCCGAAACGGGTGGCGGTCACCCATTGTTCGCGGTTCTCGCCGTCGTCCGGCCCGATGAGCGAGAATTTCATCGCCGCCATACCCTTTCCGTCAGCGTCAGCGAGCCACTCTTCGACAGGACGGGCGTGGGCCAGGTATTTTGTTACCCGCAGTTTCACGTCGTTGATTTCTCCCAGCAGCAAACTCTTGCCGTCAGGCCAGTCGATGGGGCCGGGAGTAAAAATAAATTGCGACACGGGCCGATCGGGCTGACCGGCGGTTGGCCGCCACTGAACGGAAAAACGGTTCAAATCGCGGACCGTGACATGGTCGCCCGCTTCCCCCTCCTCCAGGGAGATTGTTGCGTCGATGCCCGAATTGAAGGTCACGATCGAGCCAGCCAGCAGGAGCAGCAGTCCGGCGTGCGTCACCACGAAGCCGAACTGCCGCAACTTCCAGGGAAAGCGAATGAGCGTAGCCGAGAGGATGTTGACGCCCAACATTCCCAGCAGGGCAATAAACCAAGTCTGGGTGTAAAAATACCAGCGGGCATAGTCCCGCCCTTGGTCTGACTCGACAAACGTGGCCGCGGCGAGGACCACGGCCAAGAGCACAATCAACGTGACGGCCAGTTTCAAGGAGGCCAGGAGGCGGAGAACGGTTTTTGCCAGTTTAAGAAGGGAGGTGTAGTCGCGCATCGTGTCGGTCCCATAGCGGAGAAATGGCCGGATACATTTCCGGGCGGCAAAGGGTAGCGAAAGCGGTCGGGAAAGTAAATATCATTTGCCCCCACAAATGACGGGTGGTAAGCGATGCTCTTGCCCTACGCGTGACGGCATAATCGATACAACCGATGCAACGCGCAGCGGATCGCCGAAGACCAGGGCAATTTCGGGCGATGACCCGCAAATCGTTGAACGGAAAATTCAGTATTTGGCGAGAAAACAGATAAAGCCGCAGAAGCCACAAACGACGTGCGCAAGGAATGGCCGGCAGAAGAGAATTGACAGGCAAATAGGTGCCGAGCGCCATCCGCGGCATTACTGACACAGGAATCTGATTCCTAACCGATTTTACATGGAGGTAGGATCGTGCGAACCGTGACGCACAAGACCAATCGATCCCCGCAAGGGGGCATGACGCTTCTCCTTTTGGGGTTGTTGAGCCTGGTATTTGCCTCGTGCAGATCATCTCACGACCCAGCCTGCCGCAGCGAGGACCCACCGCCCCGCCGGGCAGAAACCAACATCGATCCCGGCTGGCCGCGGGCCAACAACGCCTTCCGCCAGGTCTCGTACCAGGAAGTCCGGGGGACCGTGCCCAAGCTTACCGGCGCGGAGATGGTCAACGACGACGAAATCTGCATGACGTGCCACGAGGCCTACGTCAAGACGTTCCACGACAACGTTCACCGTACACAGAACTGCGAGGCCTGCCACGGGCCGGCCAGCCGGCACGTAGAAACCCGCGGCAAGGAGCCGGGGTTGATCTTCAGCTTCAAGCGGGGTGTCGATCCGGTGGCCCGGGCCGAGGCCTGCTTGAAGTGTCACGAGCAGGACCAGTGCCAGCCCGGCGCCCAGTGGCGGACATCCAAGCACGCCCATTGCGGCGTGACTTGCGTCGATTGCCACCGCGGGCACTACAACGTGCCGGCCGGCACGCCCGCCACCACGATACCGGGCGATGCATCGCTGCCGTTGCGTCCGCGGGCCACGCTCGCGGCCTACAACGCCGAGGCCGACGCCAAGAAGAACCTGCCTTCGCTCCGCGGCACCTCGCACAACCTGGGCGCGATGGCCCCTGACCTCTGCTTGAAGTGCCACTGCGACATGCGCGACCTGTTGCGCATCGCCGGACCGCACCAGATCGGCGGGCCAAATGGCTTCAATTGCACGACCTGCCACGATCCGCACGGCAAGATCCGCGAGTCGACTCGCAAGGACCTCTGCCTGGGCTGCCACAAGGGCGCTCCGACGATGGCCTGGCACTCCTCGACCCACGAGCGCTACGGCGTGGCCTGCACCGACTGCCACAACCCGCACCCGCACGCCAACGTGCGACAGATCGTGAATATCAGCCACACCAACGTGGAGCAGCCCGTACGGCGGGCAATGGCCGTCCAGCAACCGGAGGCCTGCTACAAGTGCCATCAGAAGATCTTCGCCATGAATCACTTGCCGGCACATCATCCCATCATGGAAGGCAAGATGGTCTGCACCGATTGCCACGATCCGCACGGGCAAATGGAGAAGAACCTCAAGGCAGAGACGATCAACTTGCTCTGCTACAAGTGCCACGCGGAGAAATCGGGACCGTTCGCCTATCCGCACCCGCCGGTGACAGAGAACTGCGCGATTTGCCACGAGCCGCACGGCACAGTGGCCAACAACCTGCTGAAGCAGCCACCGACGTTCCTCTGCCTGCGCTGCCACAGCGGGCACAACAGGACCGCGGCGGCCTCGAACCACCCGGGCGTCGTGGGGGTTGCCAATCTCGATGCCAACAAGAACATGCGGCCGGTGTACTACACCGACTGCACGGAGTGCCACGCGCAGATCCACGGCAGCGACGTTCCGTCGCCGACCACGCCGAACAATCAAGCCCTGTGGCGATAAGTGCCTTGACCTAAAAACCAACCAAGAAAGCCAATCAAACAAGAAATAAAGGGGGACCTGATCGTGAAGGTCAACTATCTGACACTACTCGCGGGGGCAACTCTAGTGCTGCTGTCCGCGGCGGCGACACGGGCCGAGGAATCGGCCGCGTCCGCCCTGGCAACGGAGGCCAACGCGGCCCCGGCAACAACGCCCAGCCCAGCGACCGCGCCGAGCCCGACGATGGCCAGCAACGGGCCCGCGCCGTGCGTCTTGGGCGACACCGCCACTTACTATGAAGACTCCGATCCGGTGCAGGATTTCATGCTCCGCGCCGGGGCTTGGGCCGTGCATTCATCGGGCTCGCCGACCCAGGTCGGCCAGTACGAGAATGTACGACAGTCTTCGGGATTCTTCGACCTGGAAGGCATGATGAGCAATTGCGACCACAGCCTCGACATGAGCCTTCAGGGCAACGACAACGATACCGACGACGCCAGGGTGCATTACTTCGGCCCGGCCGTGGAAGCCAACGTCGTCTATCAGCGCTTCGACCACCAGTTGTACCAGAATTCCTATGCGGGCTGGGTGACCGTCCCCGCCGCCTCGAGCGGCTCCAATGCCAACTTCAATGTCGCCAGCCGCGACAACTTCAATCCCGGTCAGGACTATGCAATGCACGTCCAGGACTTCAAGGCGGATTTCCACGGCAACCTGACCGACAACCTGAAGTGGTACGTGAACACCTTCGGCATGGAGAAGACCGGCGAGCGGCAGGCCAATGCGGTTGCCATGTGCCTCACCGTGCCGGCTTCCCATCCGCCGATTCCGTACACTAATGGCACGAACACTACCGACCAGTGCCACGCCGTCAGCCAAGTCCAGCACATCGATTGGCAGACCACCGAAGTGGAGGCGGGACTCGAACTCCGGCTGGGGGCGGTGACCGTGAACTACTCGCACATGTACCGGGACTTCCAGGCGTTCGACCAACAGGTCTCCAGTGTTTACCCGTATAATTCACATAGTGGACCAAATTCGCCCCTGGGGGAGGGCTTTCAAACCACAGGCGGGACCCTCTATAGCCTGGCGGGCTACGACATCGTGCCCAACACCGTCACGCAAATGGACCGGATCAAGGCCCATGCCGAACTCGGTTGTGCAACGGATGCCTACGTGCTGGGATACCTGGGCGATACGGGAGACGAACTGAACCAGATGAACCGCCACTATACCGGCGGCGATCTGCGGATCACGAACAAGTCGATCGAGAATCTGACCCTGACCGGCTACGGGAGGGCCTACACCGAGCACACAAATGCGCAGGGATTAGCCCTCGGCGGGGGTACCATTACTTCAGATTCGCTTTACGCGTCGCCGCCGCCGCTTTATTCACAGCAACAATATTATCAGCAAACACCGTGGTATCCTAACCCGCTTTCCTACCTTCCTGCCGCCGCCAGTACAGCCAATGCCGCACCTCCGCCCCCGCTCGACCGCGACCGGGAAGCGGTGGGCTTTAGCGCTCGCTGGCTGCCCTTCGGCGACGACTGCGACTTCGTTCGCCGCCACTTGGCGGTGGTCGGCGGCTATGAGTACAGCACCGAACACTACCAGAACACGGGTGGTACAGCCGACTACGAATACCCAGGGGTCGCTTCCTTCAACCAGCCCGATACGGACAAAAACACGTTCTCCATCGGCGTGGAAGAGAAGTGGTCCAACTGCTTCAACACCTACGTTCGCTACAAGTGGATTGGGACGCATTATCCGTTCCTCGGCTTCTCGCCGGCGGTGGATACGGCGGCCGCCGAAGTGAACACGGCCCTGCCCACGGAGGAAAACCGCGTGGAGATCGGCGGGACCTGGACCACCTGCGATTGCCTGATGCTCAACGCCGTCGTCTATCTGGAGATGGCGTCGAACAATGGTCCCTATCATGTGGACTGGGATTCCAACAGTTTCCCCTTCGTGCTCAGCGCCTGGTGGTCGCCCACCTCGCAGTGGTCCTTCAACGCGGGCTTCGCCGAAATGGACAGTTGGATCAATCAGGATGTCTGGCAGTCGGCCTTGGCCTCGGCCAACCCGCCGGCGGTCTCCATCCCGGCGACGTTCAACAACCGTTCGGACGTGGTCAACTTGGGAACGCGCTACGCCTGGACCCCGCGGTTCTCGACGTGTGCCAGTTTCGAGTATGTTCACGCTGTGAACGACACGAGCATTCCCGTGTTGCATCCGACTGCAGGGGCTGCGCCGTATGATCTGGGGGGTTACTCCCTGGTCCGCTCGGAAACCTACCGCCTCACGCTGGGCGCCGATTATCTCTTGCGACCGGGTTTCAGCACGTTCGCGCGCTACAACTACTACAATTTCCAGGATCTTACGCCCATCCCGGTGACTGGCGGCACCAGCAGTGCCACCAACACCAACACCAGCGGCCAGACCAATATGTTCCTGGTGGGGGCGAGCGCGAAGTTCTAGACGACGCCTGAGCGAAACGAGGAACCAAGGGGGCAGCCGGTCGACGGCTGCCCCCGCTTTTTTTCGGTTTTGCAGTTACTTCTCCGGCGTTGCCTTGGCGCCGTCCACGTGCGTGGAGGTGGGCTTCTCTTGCATGGGTGCGGGGAGCGACACCTTGGGTTCCGCGACCTTCAACTGGCGGCAGACGGCCGTCAACCGCTCGGTTACCTCCCGCACGACCCTTGTGGCGTAGTGCATATTGTGGATGTCGTTTCCACGGGTCAGCAAGTCCAAATCGTGGCGCAGGTCGCCGATCTCGGCGACGAGCTTGGGGAGGTGGTCGCCGGGCTGCTTGACCGCGGTTTCCACCTTCGCCAGCGTGGCCTGAAGCACGGGCAGTGCCCCCCGCAGGCTGACGTGGTAGGCCTCGAATTGCTTCACGGTGGCCGCGTCGTGGCACATCGAGCACATGGCCTTGGAGCCGCGCACCAATTCGGTGCCCGTCGAGGAAGTTTCGTGGACGGTATGGCACGTGCGGCACTCGATACGAACGGCGACCATCAAGTTGGATCCGCCGTCGCCGGCCTTGGCCGTGCTTCCCTTGAGGAACCTGGCACCCTTTCCCTCCAACAGGTTGACCTGTTCCTGGTGATGGTTCGGGTGGCAAGACTGGCAATCGCTGGCAGCGTGTTCGAGTTTCTTCTGGTTGCCATCCAGGCTATGCAGGATGGGCGCGTGGCACTGGGTGCAGTCGACCTTGTGCTCGGTAACGTGCTTGTCGTGCATGAACTGGTGATCGCCGATCCGCGCCAGGTCGCCCTCGCGGTTGTGGCAGGACTGGCAGCGTTCGCGGGGCACGTCGCCGTTGCCGCGGATCACGTCGGCGTGGCAGCTCTTGCAGTCGACGCCCTTCTTGAAGGCCAGCTCATGCGTGAATTGCACGCCGCCACCCAGGTCGAACTCTCCCGAGGGAATCTGGTGGCAGTGCGTGCAGGCGCTGAGCTTCTCGTTGAACGGCTGGTCCTTGAAGTGGCAGAGGAAGCAGGTCCGGGAGTCCACGGTCATGTGCGTGCCCTGCACGATCTGATTGTGACAACTCGTGCAGTGCAGGGTCTTGCCCCGGCGCCCCGCTTCCAAGTGCGGCGTATGGTCGAAGGGAATGACGATTTCCTTGCCAAGAGTCTTGACGCGATAATCGACACGGCCGGCAAGCAAGCGGTTCTCGTGGCAGCCGGAGCGCAGGCAACTGGCGTCGGGAATCTCGGCCGAGGGCCGCGTGCCGGCACTGCCTGTCACGTACTTGAGCAATTGCACGAGGCCCAACACCTTGCCGCGGACCTTGCCGCCGACGCCCGGCGGAAAGTGGCACTCGATGCAAGTCACGTCCTTGTGGGTAGACTCTTGCCAAGACTTGTAGTACGGCTCCATGTTGTGGCAACTGTTGCAGAACACGGGGCGCGAAGTATACCAGGCCGCCGCCCCGCCCATGACCAGCATCAGGAACAACCAGGCCGCAAACACCGCCATGAGAGGATAGAGAATCCGTCGCACCTTCCACCAGAGAGTGCGGCGCGAAGGAGCGGGAGGAGTAGGCGGGGTGGACGACGGCGTGGTTGGTTCCATGTTCAGACACTCGGTACGGACAACTGCGTTTTAGCCGTTCAACCTGCTTCACCAGCTCGGCAAGCGAGGTGGGGTCGCACTCGATCCGGATGTTGTTGTTACAATTTCAGTTTTTCGGGTTATTCCGGGCTGCATCTATATTCACTCAGCCCATCGCGGCGACGATCATGCCTACCAACAGCGCCAGTCCGATTGCCAGCGCCACGAATCCAAAACTGCGGATGCACCACAGCACGAACACGCCCGGACTGGTGGTCCGCAAGGCCTCCAGCTTGCCTTCGCGCTCCAATCGCTCGAAGTACTCGGGCCGGTCCTCCTTGAACTCCTCTTCGCTCACCAGTCCCGACAACACCGACATGTCGGCGGGGAACCTGTCGGGCCGGAAATGCGTATTGAAGAAGTGGATCGCAAACACGAAGCCAGTGGCCAACAACGCCTGGGTGGAATGGATCACCTTGGCAATGTCCAGCGTGGTTCCCGGCAACGGGCCACAGAAAAAGTTGGGGAACCACAGCACCAGGCCGGTGGAACCGATGATCACGGTGTCGGCGATCGCGCCCCAGAAGTCGATCTTCTCCCAATAGGACCAACGATCGAAACCCGGTCTTGGACCCAGCCCGAAGAACCAGCGCAACATCTTCAAGAAGTCCTTGAGGTCGCGAAGGGTAGGGATGGGCGAATCGGACCCGAAGATCAGGCCGACCAGGGGCCGGCCCTGCTTGCGGCCCTCGACCAGCAGACGCACCATACGGGCCAGGTAGACGAGCATCGAGGTTAAGAGAATGATGCCGAAGAAACGGTGCCAGAAACCGGTCGACTCGAATCCGCCCATATAGCGGGCCAACGATTGGGCCCACGGCGCGTGGCAGTACCTTAGCGGCAGGCCCGTCAAGGCCAGCCCCAGGAACGACGACATCATGATCGTATGGCCGATGCGATGGAACGACACGAAGCGCACGTAGGCCGTCTGGCCCGGCCGCAAACCGTGGGGCCGGCCGTGCTTCAGCACCTCGACCATACCACGGATGAACCACAAGAGCGAATGGATGCCGAAGAAGGCGAAGGTCGAGTACAAAAGCGTAAACAACGCGACCTGGATGGCATGGACCACCGGGTTCTTGCGGGCATCGGAAGCATCGATGTGCGGGCTGAAGTTCGAAAAATTGGCGCGGGCGTTGATGTGGCACTTTGTGCAGGTATGTACCCGATTCTCCGGCGAAAGCGTTGAGTTGGGGTCGTCCGGGGGTAGGATATCGTGGGAACCGTGACAGTCGGCGCACTTGGCGGCTGGGCCATAACCTAGGGTCGTCAACTTGCCATGCATGCTCAAGTTATAGGAACTGGACATGGCCGCGTGGCAATTTCCGCAACGGTCCGGCTCGGCTTCGCGGAAGGCGACCGACTCGGGCGACTGCAACTCATGCCCTTGGTGGCAATCGGTGCAAATCGGTTTTTGCCGTTTCGTGCCGCCGGGCGCGGGACGATCGGCCTCTCCACCCAGGCCGCCCCGGCCGTGTACGCTGGCGCGGAGCCGATCTTCGATTCCCTGGTGGCACTTGCCGCAGGTATCGGCGACGTTGGATTCATGAAGTGTAGAGCGTCTATCGCGGGCGCGGAAAACATTGTGGGAGCCGTGGCAATCGGCGCAGCCCGGCCCTACCGTGAGCCCCTTCTTTTCCAGCGCCTGACCGTGGACACTGCGCAGGAAACTCTCCACTTTGTCTCGATCTTTCTCGATCGTTTTGTGGCAGCCGCCGCAGGCTTGTACCTGGCCTATCAAGCGCACAGGCGACTTGGGATCCGTGACGGGCAAGAGGCCATGGCTGAACTTGCCGTGACACTCGGCGCAGCCCAGCGGCGTGCCTTCCCCTTGGGCGTTTTTCTCGCCGGCCCTGGCGTGGACGCTCTTGCGCAGGTCGGTAATCACGTCCTTCTTGGCACGTCCGGCCTTTACTCCGTCGTCCGAATGGCACTTGCCGCAGAATCCCACCTGGTCGGCCAGTTTCTCCTTCATGCTGGCGGAAATCGAGTGGGGCACGATCGTCCCCTGCGCGTCCGTCCGCGCGTGGCACTCGAGGCAACTCGCGTCCTTGTGTGGGCTGGCGCGCAGGATGGCCACGTCTTTCTCGTGGCAATATGCGCAGAATTTCTCGATCTCCGGCAGTTTCCTGCGGAAGTCGTCCTTGGCCTGGTGGGCCTTGGGCTCCATGATGGTGGGATCGCCGCCGTGACAATCGACACAGTTGACGCCCTTTTGAAAGTGGACGTCTTTCTTCAAGCCGTCCAGGGGCATATAGAAGCGGTATTGGACCGGGTCTTTGGGGTCCCATGCCTCGGCCGTCGTATGGCACTGGACACACATGTTGTCGTCGTCCTTGAGGTGCGAGCCTTTGGGCGGCGGCATCTTGATCGCCGGCTTGGCGGCGACAGGAGTCACGGCGGCCGGCTTGGCGGTCGAGGCGGCGGGCGACGAGCCAGCCCCGCTGGCAGTCGGGACCGTCTTAGGCGGTTCGGCCGCTTTCGCCGCGCCGCCCCCGTCGTTCTTGGCCCCCGCAGCCGGCGTCGCCGCCTTGCCGACGTTTTCGCCCGCACTGCCCGACGCGGCGGGGTCCTTCTTTTCCTTCGCATCCGCGGGCCTGGCCTCCGCAGGCTTCGTATCCGCAGGCTTCGTATCCGCGGGCTTCGTATCCGCGGGCTTCGTATCCGCGGGCTTAGTAGAATCCGGGGGCTTGGCGTCGGTGACCGGCGCCTGCGCCCCCGTAGCGATCGACGAGCGGTAAACGACCGCCCCTGCCAACAAGACGGTCGTGAAGAACACCGCTAACGCAATTCTCATTATCTGCGCCCCTCGGGGGGTGATGCGTTTTACCGCAATTTCCCGATCGACTACTCCTTGTCGTACTTGGGATGTTCCTTGTGGACTTGCGTCGCGTGGCAACGCATGCAGACGTTCTGGGGCAACACTTTGTAGATCGTGCCGCGCAAGGTCAGCGACTCTTCCGCCGTGGGTTTCTTGGCAATGAACGGCTTCGCCGCTGCGACGTGCTTGCTGCCCGGACCGTGGCACGCTTCGCAGGTCGTTCCGGCGAGGTTTGGAGTGCTGGTTTCATCCTTGAAACCGGTTTCCGCGCCAAAGCCCGTCGAATGACAAGCCAGGCAGGAGGCGTCAGTCTTGTACTTGGCGGGTAGTTTACTGAAGGCTTCCGTGTAGTGCTTGGTCTTTTTCCAGGCCATCCACTGCTTGAGGTGGCAGGCAGTACAGGCCTTAGTGCCCACGTAGGTCTGGTCCGCCGGCGGGGTCACCGCGGGACCCGCCGGCTCAGCAGGCGGTTGCGACCGCGCACTCTGCACGAGAATTCCACATGCACCAAGAACCAGTGCCGTGGCTAGGCCTGCCAACACGCGTTGCCGTAACTTCATGCTCGTTCTCCCATCGTTCGCGAACCTCTCCGAGAACCGAATGCACCCGGTACGGCCGGGGCATCTCGGAATGCACGAACAGGTTCCATGTAGGTTGTTATGCCACCATTCTCTCGGCATCGACCCGGGACTCGCACACCCGCGCAGGCCCGGTCCGCCGTGAATGAACATTTGACTTTAACCAGAAAAATCTGTGAAGTCAACAAGCGGGAAACGTTGTTCAGCAAAAATGTTCAACACACAGCCAGCAGCCAACTGGACGCGGGAGTTTGTAGCATGATTTTTGGCAAATAATCGCGTCAATTTTACGCCGACCGGTGGCTTGCCTGTTGCGGAGTTGCGCTGCAAATGATATTATTGTCGTTCGTTGCTGGCAGATTATCGCGTTCGTCGCAAGCGGGAGCAATGTCAGATTCTTGCCGCTTGGAGAATCATCGAATCTCGGAGGTTGTCCATGTCCGATTCGTTTCCACGCCGCACTTGGCTGGCGAGATTCCTTGGGGGAGGCATCGCGGCTACGCTGGCCGCCTTGTTCTACCCTGTAGCCAGGTTCTTACGGCCGAGGGCGGCGACAAGTTCCGGCGCCTTGGAAGTGGTGGCGCCCTATCGGATGAACGAGCTCAAGCAAGCGGAAAAAACCGGCGTCTGGCCGCCGCCCTTCAATTTTGGCGGGAAGCCTTGCTTGCTGATCCTGGTCGATGGCGAGCCGCGGGCCTTCAATGCGGTCTGTACGCATCTGCAATGCACCGTCGAGTATCGCGCGGCCAGCCAAGATATCTTTTGCAATTGCCATAACGGCGTCTACGACCTCAACGGCCGCAACGTCGCCGGTCCGCCGCCCCGCCCGCTGGAAGTCTATCAAGCGGTTAAGAAGGGCGGTGGAAAACCCGGAGAGGAGGAGATCATTGTCTCCCGCAAAGCCTGAAAACCCGATACCTGACGAATTGAAGGCGCAGGGCTGGAAAGAGGCCGTCAAGGCATTCTTCTTCGAGCGACTGGGCTTGGACAGCGCGGCCGCACTGGCGGCCCATAAACGCGTGCCCATCCACAGCCGAGAGTTGTTTTACTTTTTGGGTGGGATGGCGCTGTTTCTCTTTGGAATCCAGGTGGTTACGGGGATCCTCTTGTCATTGTATTACAAGCCCTCGCCCGACCAGGCCTTCGAAAGCGTACGGTCGATCGTCACGGAAGTCGATTTCGGCTGGCTCTTCCGCTCGATCCACTCCTGGAGCGCCAATCTGCTGATCGGGGTTCTTTTCCTGCACATTTTGACCACTTATATCATGCGGGCCTACCGCGGCCCGCGGGAATTCACCTGGTGGACGGGCGTCGCCTTGCTGGGCGTGTTCATGACGTTCGGTTTCAGCGGATATCTGTTGCCCTGGAATCAACTAGCCTATTTCGCCACCAGCGTAGGTACGGCTATCGCGGAGAACGTGCCGGTGATCGGCAAGTATCTGTTGCTGATGGCGCGGGGCGGCGAGAATGTTACGGGTGATACCCTGGCCCGCTTCTATGCCTTGCACGTGGTTATCCTGCCCTTGACGGCCCTGGCGCTGGTCGGCGTACATTTGTATCTGGTGCAGAAACACGAGATCAGCGTGCCGCAAGACATGATCAAGAAGTACGGCAGCGCCAAGAAGGCGCCGAGCATGCCCTTCGTTCCGCACTTCCTATTTCGGGACATGGTCGGTTGGTATCTGGCCCTGGGGATTCTCGCGGCCCTGGCGGCCCTCTCCCCTACAGACTTGGGACAAAAGGCCGACCCCTTCGGCTCAGCCCCGCCGAACATCAAGCCTGAGTGGTACTTCCTCTTCATGTTCCAGGCCTTGAAGGACCTGCCGGCCTACCTTCCCAGCGAGAACCACAAATGGATCGAAGGGGAGACGTTGGGAATTCTGTTCTTCGGCTTCGTTGGGCTGATCGTGGCGATGGTGCCGCTGTTGGACCGCGGCGCAGCGTCCGGTCGGCCGCGGCGAGTGCTCAATTTCTTTGCCGCCGTGTTTGTGGCGTTCATCATTTTCATGACTGCGCGAAGCCTGATGATGAAGCCCCCCCAGAATCCACCCGCCCAAGCCCCACCAGCCGCCGCCGCCAACCCCGAAGGAACCTCGTGAAGGCAACTCCATGAAAACAACACTGTTTCTTCTGACTTTTGCCCTGCTGTCGGGCTGGGCGGGCCTTGCCGGATCGGCGGCGTTTAACCCGGAGCCAACGGCGACGGCGCGGTCGGCTGATGATAAGAAGCTTGCTGCCCCCGCGGAAACCAAGCCAGCCGAATCCAAACCAGCGGAAAAGCCGACCGAAAAGCCCGCCGAGATCACGCCGCCCGCAAGCAAGCCGCCCGCAAGCAAACCGGCAGAAACCAAACCGGTCGCCGCCAAGATGCCCGCGGTGATCGAGATCAAGCCGATTCCCGATGCCGACAACTCCTGTATCATCTGCCACACCACACCCGATTCGTGGGATCCCAAAGATCCGTCCCAGTACAAGTTTTACATTCCGGCCGATTCCATCAAGAACGACCTGCACTGGCGGAAGGGCCTGCGCTGCCAGGACTGTCACGGCGGCGATCCGACCATGCTCGACCCCAAGGCCCACCAGGCCAAAGATGATTTCCATACGGTCAACCGCGACGGTCGGCTGTCGCCTGCCGACGTTCCCGACTTCTGCGGCCGTTGCCACTCCAACATTGAATACATGCGGCATTTCAATCCGTCGCCCCGCACCGATCAGCTTGCCGAGTATTGGACCAGCGGTCATGGCAAGCACTTGAAGAAAGGCGATGTGAATGTGGCGACGTGCATCTCCTGCCACGATCAGCCGCACGGCGACGCGATCGATCGGAAGCCGCACGGCATTCGCCCCGTGAACGAACCCGCGTCGCCGGTCTACCACACCAAGGTGGCTGAGACTTGCAAGAAGTGCCATTCCGACAAGGAACTCATGAAGGGGCGTATGTATAACGGGAAGCCGCTCCTCTGCGACGAATATGACAATTGGAAGAAGAGCGTGCATGGCAAGGCCTTGCTGGAAAAAGGCGACCTCAGCGCACCGACTTGCAACAACTGCCACGGCAATCACGGCGCTGCGCCGCCGCAGATGGACTCTGTCGCCAACGCCTGCGGCGCTTGCCACGGCAAAATCGCCGCACTGTTCTCGCAAACCAAAATGCGGCACAAATTCGAAGCCGTAGGGCTTCCGGGTTGTGCTGCCTGCCATGGCAATCATGAGATTCGCCAGCCCTCGGACGATTTCCTGGGTATGAAGCAGGGCGCTTTCTGCATCCGCTGCCACGAGCCGGGAAAAGAGAAGTACGGCGCTACCCTCGCCGGCGCACAGGCTGCCGAGGCCATCCACGCCGGCTTGGCCCAGCTCAAGAACGGTATCCTCCATGCCGATGAAACACTTGCCGAGGCGGAGAGGAAGGGGATGGAAGTCAGCGAACCGAAGTTCAATCTCCAAAAGGCCTCCGATGCGCTGACCAATGCACGCACCCAAGTCCACAGTTTCAAAGTCGATGTGGTCAAAAAGGCCCTGGGCGACGGGGAAAGCGTGGTGAAGGAAGTCCAGGGCAAGGCGGATCACGCCTTGGAGGAGTACCAGTACCGCCGCTATTGGCTGGCGGTCTCGTTGGTTCCGATCTTGATCGTCATTGGGCTGTTGGTGCTCTATATCCGCGTCTTGCCCATCCCCGAGAAACCAGCCGATGCCAGTGACGAGTCGTAGACTCGATAGCGCTTCAGTGGAATGAAGTGCTTTTGGGAGACCCCACCGAGCCTGGTACCCTCTGGGTGTCGGTCGGTGAAAAAGGCTGGATGGCTAAAGTGTCTCGCCACCACGTGTCGTCCGCCGCCTCGCCGCCTCGCCGCCTCGCCGCCTCGCCACCTCGGCGGCCCAGGCTGCGAGGCGGCGGACGAAGGTTGGGCATGGGGCTCGTTTAGCCGTTCAACGTTCTTCACCGACCGACACCCAGAGGGTACCCGGCTCGGTGGGGTCGTCGCTGCATTCCACTGTAATGTTGCCAAACGCGAAGTTTTCCGTGTGCCGCGGGCTAATTTCCCAAACCCGTGCGCCCGTGCAAATGGCCGCGAATCCGCATTGACAGGACAGTCGCCAACCGTTATTGTCCTCCCCCACAAGATTGTCGTTCCAGCAAGCGGAAAAGGCAGCAACATGGCAAGAATGTCCACGGGAAAGAAGCTGGCAATTGCAGGTCTCGTCGTGGCAGGCGTCACGGCCTATATGGCCTACCTGGGCGCCTCGTCAAGCTGGCAATACTACATGACGGTGCAAGAGTGCCTGGACAACGAACCACAGGTTGCCGGCCAGCGGATCCGCGTCAGCGGGACGATCTTGCCCGGCTCGCTGGCTATTGCGCCGGACCGCCAGGAAGCCCGCTTCTCGCTGGGCGAGGCGGGCAGAAGCATGCCGGTCGTTTGCAAGGGTCCCCTTCCCGATGATCTGGCGACCGACAAACCCATGGAGGTGGTCGTCGAAGGCCGCGTGGAAGGATCTAGCTTGCTCCGCGGCGACAAGTTGATCACGCGCTGCGCAAGTAAATACGACGCCCGCAAGAAACAGCCCCAGGCAGTTGCCGACCAGCGGACGGGAGAGACCGTGCGATGACCTCATTAGGACAACTGTGCCTGCTGCTTGCGATGATTGGCTCGGGCTATGCGGCCTTCGCGGCGATTGTCGGCGCGCGGAACGAGGACCGCCGGCTGGGCCGCAGTGCCTGGATCGCGGCGTTGACGGCATTCGCCGCGCTTTCCATCGTCATCATGCTCTTGGCCTACGCCCTGGTGGCCAAGGATTTTCGCTTCCAGTACGTGACACAATACTCCGACCCGCTGCTGCCCTGGCATTATAGCCTGTCGGCTCTTTGGGTTGGACAGGCCGGCTCGCTGCTAATCTGGGCGTGGTTCATCGCCGTCCTGGCGATTCTCTTCCGCTGGACTTCCCGCCAATGCCCGCACGAGCTGCGCGAGTTGGCTTTCGGCGTACAAATGACCTATCTCGTGTTCCTGCTGGCCGTTATGACCTTCGCCGCAGACCCGATGGCGCCGGCGCTCACGCCCGGGGCCAAGGGCGAGGGGCTTAGCCCTTTGCTCCAGCATCCGGCCATGCTCATTCATCCGCCGATCGTGTTCCTGGGCTATGCGGCCTGGGGAGTTCCCTTCGCGCTGGCGGCGGCGGCACTGATCTCGGGCCGGTTGGACGCGGTCTGGCTGCACGCGGCGCGGCCCTGGTCGCTCTTTGCCTGGGCCACGTTGGGCGGCGGCGTACTTTGGGGCGCCGAGTGGGCCTACGAACAACTTGGCTGGGGCGGCTACTGGGCCTGGGACCCCGTGGAAAACGGCTCCCTGATGCCCTGGCTTACGGGCACGGCATTCATTCACGGACTGATGACCTGGCGGCAAGGAACGCTCAAGAAGACAACTATTTTCCTGGTGTTTGCCACGTTCGCCTTGTGCAACTTTGCCACATTTCTCACCCGCAGCGGCATCTTCAGCAGCCTGCACGCCTTCAGCAAGTCGCCCATTGGCTGGATGTTCCTGCTGTGGATTGCCGCTTGCCTAGTAGGCGGCGCGCTGCTGGTCTGGCGGCGGCGGAGTCAACTTGTGGCCGAAAGACCGCTGGCTTCCTTTTGGAGCCGGGAAGGCCTGGTGTTGTTGGGAATTGTCGCCCTGGCGCTGCTGACCGTCACGACCTTTGCCGGCACGCTCACCGGGGCCGTTTCCAGCCTGTTCTCGGCGGCGCCGATCATGGTTGGGCTGGCGTTCTACAACAACGTACTGATACCAACCGGCCTTGTCTTGCTGGTCGTGGTGGCCGCCGTGCCGCTGGTCCGTTGGGGTGCCGGTCCCACGCGCCCACGCGTTCGCCTGTTGGCAATCACTGTCGCTGTCGGCATACTCATCATGCTTGCCGCGCTGGTCTGCGGTGTTCGCAGTCCGGTGGGGTTGTCCGTTGCGGGCCTAGTGGGTGCGCTCTTGACATCGACGTTCCTAGCGCTGGCTACCGTACTCATCACGTTCCGCCGTGATGGAAATACAATACGGCCGAGCGTGATGAATGTGCTCTTCGACTCCTTTGTGCGGCGGCGCCGCGGTTTCGCCGGGTTGCTCGTCCACCTGGGGTTTGGATGTGTGGCAATCGGAATCGCCGGCTCGTCGCTGGGAAGTCACGAGACCGACCTTTCCATGACCCGCGGCGAAAGCGTCGAGTTCCAAGGCCGCACGATCCGTTATGCCGACTTGGTGCAGGAGGACCGCCGCCAGCAGGTCGTCGTCGCCGCCCAACTGGAAGTCCAGGAATCGGCGGGTTCGAGTTATATGCTTCGGCCTGCCCAGATTCTCTATCGTCCTCAGAATCAATGGGGTACAAAAGTCGCGATCCATTCCACTTTCGGCGGGGATTTCTACGTCATCATGCATGGCGGAAGCGTGGCCAATAAGATCCACCTGACGTTGATCGACCACCCCTTGATGCGCTGGCTCTGGCTGGGCGGCTGGGTAGGGTTGGTCGGCGTGATCATTGCCCTCTGGCCGCAGCGGCAAGGCCAGGCGTCGAAGGCGGGCCGCGCGGCGGCGCATGCCATAGTTCCCCGTCCACACCTCGCAAAATTCACCGCACAGGTTCATCGTGACTGATTCCTGCATGGCTGTCGAAGTTCGCCGCCTGACCAAGCGCTTCGGTCGCCGCTTGGTGTTGGACGAAATCGACCTGGCGGTTGCGCCTGGCGAGAGCATCGTGCTGACGGGGCCGAACGGGGCCGGCAAGACCACCCTCTTGCGCGCGATGGCCGCCGTGATTCGCCCTAGTAGCGGCGACATTCTTTGGTTCGGCGAGCCAGCCCGGGGGCAACACGAAAGCCGCCGGTTGATCGGCATGGCCGCGCATGAGAATCGCCTGTACCCGCACCTCACGCTCCGCGAGAACCTGATCTTCGCCGCACGCATGTGCGACGTGGCCCGGCCGCGGGAGCGGGCCGAGTCGCTCCTGGAAGCCGTGGGGTTGCAGGCCCACGGCGACCGTCTGCCGCCGGTGTTCTCGAAGGGTATGCGGCAGCGGTCGAGCCTGGCCCGGGCGTTGATCCACGACCCGCCGATCCTCTTGCTGGACGAACCGTTCGAGGGCCTCGACGCGGATGCCGACCATTGGCTCAGCGGATTGCTGCAGGAACTGCGGCGGCAGGGCCGGACCTTGTGTTTTGTCCTCCACGACGAGCTGAAAGTGCGGCGATTGGCCGATCGCGTGCTGCGCCTGCGCCAGGGCCGATTGTTGTCAGACGCCGCCAGTCCGGCTGCCGTGGCCCACTGGTCCCCTGCGGTCCAGGGGCTAAGTGCGGCCCGCGTTGCCTGACGGAGATGAGCAGTCATGGTCAAGAAACTCTACTGGATGATCTCCAAGGACTTGCTCTCCGAATGCCGTTCGCTGCGGGTCTGGCCTGCCATGTTGCTGCTGGGCGTGGTTGTAGCCCTGATGTTCGCCATGCAAGCGGACCTCCCGCCCGAACGGCTGCGGCAGATCGTGGGCGGCCTGTTGTGGCTGACGATCTTCTTCGCGGGCACGCTGGCCCTGGACCGTTCCTTTGCCGCCGAGCGCGAGGATGGTTGCTGGGAAGGGCTGCTGAGCTATCCCGTCTCGCCGACCTGCGTCTACCTGGCCAAACTCGCGGTGAACGTCGTGGCCCTGGCCGCGCTGGAATGCGTGTTGATTCCGTTGTTCGCCATCCTCACGGACGTGCCGCTGTTAGCCCATCCTGGTCCGATCGTCGCCGTCGCCGTGCTGGGAAACCTGGGGATCGCCGCCGCGGGCACATTGCTTGCCGCCGTGGTCAACACCGGCCGGCAGAGTTCCTATCTGCTTTCGCTACTGGTCCTGCCGGCGGTCGTCCCGCTGGTCTTGGGCGCTGCGGAAGCCACGCGACTTGCCGTCGAGCACGACTTCGGCCCGAGTTGGTGGCGGTGGGTGCAGTTGTTGGCGGCCTTCGCGATCATTTTCATTACCGCCGGAATCGTCCTTTTCGAATACGCTGTGGAGGAATAATTCATGCCGGAAACTGCCTCTGGCCGCGGGTTTGTCGGCTATCTAGGGTACGCCGCTGTCGCGGTGATGGTCGCCGCGGCGATCGCCGCCATTTGCCTCTTGGCCCCCACCGAAGAGACGATGGGCGATGCCCAGCGGATCGTCTACATCCACGTCGCCGTGGCCTGGATGGGCCTGGCGTGCTTCATTTTCATGGCCGTCGCGGGCGGAATCTACCTGGCCCGCCGCGACCTGGCCTGGGACCATTGGTCGCGGGCTGCCCTGGAGATCGGCTGGCTTTGTTGCAGCCTGACGCTGATTACCGGTTCGCTTTGGGCGCATGCCGCCTGGAACACCTGGTGGACTTGGGACCCGCGGCTGACAACTGCCTTCGTGTTGTGGGCCATGTATTCGGCGGCCCTCGTGCTCCGTAGCGGCGTCGACGATCCGCATCGCCAGGCCCGCATGGGCGCGATCGTGGCGATCGTCGGCGCATTGGACGTGCCGCTGGTGGTCATGGCCACGCGCTGGTTTCGCGGCGTGCATCCCCAAAGTCCGCACATGGAACCGGCCATGCGCGTAGTCTTGGGGATCAGCGTGGTCTGTTTTACCGTGTTCTTTACGACGCTCCTACTGCTGCGGCGGTCGCAACTGCGCATCGCCGACATGCTGGAAGATATGGAGTGCGGTGGCTTGCCACCGCTTTCCGAAACGGCCGGTGATTTTCCTCGCGTTTTGGAAGGCTAGTGGCCAGGGAAACGATTGATGAAAGAGATTGAAAGGAACTACCCCATGCTTACCTTCGTGACTGCATACCTGATCGTCTGGTTCGCCGTGTTGGCCTACATGCTGCGACTGGGCGGCGAACAACGTCGCCTGCGGCGTACGGCCGAGGCCTTGCGAGAGCAGTTCGATAAACAGCGGCCTGCGCGACAACGGGCCGCATAGTGTAGTGATTCAAAATTGCGGTGTCCGTTGGAGTCCCGGCTTTAGCCGGAATTGCCGCCTAAAGGCGGGACTCCAGCGCGGAGCATAAAACCCCATCTGACTGAATCACTACACTAGCACCATGAAGATTAGACCCATCCTCTTCCTCGCCGTCGTCTCCGTCCTGTCCGCCGTGCCCGCGTCCGCCATCGCCGGCACGATCGAGGGCACTGTCGTCAATACCTCAACCGGCGCAGCGGTCCCTTGCCAGGTGGCGGTCATCCTGCAAGTGCAGGTCAAAGGCGAGTTTATCCTCTATCGCGACGTCGTCTGCGGTGAAGACGGCCGATTCCGTTTCGATCAACTGCCTGTAGACGATCGACTCGTCTACCGGGCCGGCGCCACCCGCCACGGCATCTTCTATCCCGGACGGCGGATCCGCTTGACGGATCTCGAACCGATAGCTCGGACTGCGCTCTCGGTTTGCGACGCGGCCGCCAGTCCCAATCCACTGGTGTTGAAGAAAATGGACATCGTCATCCGTCCCGAGACGGGATTGCTGAAGGTCACGGAGTCGTTGCTGCTGGAGAACCCGTCACACACGTGTTATGTCGGCCAGGCAGCCCAGCCCGGCGCCGATCCGATGACGCTCGAGCTTTCGATTCCACCCGATTTCGAGCGGACTACCTTCGCGCAAGAGTTTTTCGGGCGGCGGTTTACCGTGTTCAGCAAGAAGGTGGTCACGAGCGTTCCCTGGCCGCCCGGCGAAAGGGAACTGCGATACACCTATGTGCTCCGTACCACCGGGCAGCAATTGTCGTGGCAGCGACCCTTGGACTTGCCGTGTTCCAACGTGACGGTCCGGATCGAGGGCACGGCGCCCGACGAGGTCCGTTGCGAGTTGCTGAGCCGGACCGCAGCCGATGAGAAATCGGCCACGTTTGCCTCGGCCGGACGGGAGTTTCCCGCGGGCCAAGTTCTGCAAGTCGAGTTTGGGCGGCTGCCGCTGCCCTGGATGGCTTACGGCAAATGGGTCGCAGTTGCCGTCATGTTCGGGCTGATCGCCGCCGTTGGCTGGCGCCACTTTCGCCGCGGTCGGCGGCAATTGCCCGGCGACGCTTCGCCCAAGGCGCAAACCGAAAAGCTACGGAAGAAGGCGGCGTGACGGCTCCTTACTGAGTTCAACAAGAGTAAAGCCACTGTCGACGCCACCACGGAGGCAGGGTCGGTGGGGTCGTTCACAGCATCAGGACTTTAGTCGTTCGCTTCCCGCCGCTTCAACGGCAGGCGAATCGTGAACACGACCCCCGTTCCGCCGAGGCTGCCGACCTCAATGCGGCCGCCATGGCAGGTCACGATCCGCCAGCACTTCGATAGCCCCATACCGACGCCGCGCCCGGCCTGCCGCGCGGAATAGAACGGCTCGAAGATGTGCGGCCGCTGCTCGGGCGAGATGCCCGGCCCGTCGTCGGCAACCGTGATCAACGCTTCCTCGCCGTCACTTGCCACCGCAATCTCGATCCGCCCCCGCTGGCCTAGCGCATCCAGGGCGTTCTGGCAGAGCGCGCGAACGGCAACGGTCAACTGCACGGGATCCGCTTCGATGCAGACCGAAACTGACGTCTCGGCCCAGGACATGACCGTGTCCTGTTCTTGGGCCGTGGGCCGCATCTCCTCGGCCAGCCGGCCAACCAGCAAGCTCAGGTCGACGGATTGCCATTGCAGCTCGGGCGGCGTGGCGAACAATCGCAAGTCGGCGATCATTTCGTGTACGCGCATGGCCTGCGTGTTCATCAGGGCCAGATCGCGGCGGCGCTCCGGGTCCGATTCGTCGCGCAAGAGCAGTTGCGCCCGCCCGGCAATGACGGCCAGGGGATTATTGATCTCGTGGCCTGCCCCGGCGGCGAACTCGGCCATCGCGGCCATCTTCTCGGCCTCGACCGCCTCGCCCAACGATCGTTCTAGAACTGCCAGTTTCGCCAGTTTCGCCATCAAGGTACTTAGCCATCGGGCTGCCGGATGCGAGGCGCCCCAGCGGGCAGCAAACTCCCTCGTGCGATCAAGATACGCCGGCGAAACGGCCATTTGATCCGCAAGCGCAGGCGGATTCTGGCTGCCGTTGGGCGACATCGGCGCGGCAGCAATGCGGCTGGCGGCCTGCTCCACGGCCTCCACGGCGGCTGGATCGAATTGACTCGCCACAAGCCACTTGGGCAGTCGAATTCTGGAGTGCGCGGAACCGGCTTGCTTCAACACGTCCAGCCACTCGGCCGGATCTCGAAGCAATCCGAGCAGCCTGGCCTGTCGGCTCGTTGCCCGGCCATTTTCAGCAGCCAGCTCGGCTGCCAGTTCGGATAGAAGGACGGCCACGGCAATCCGCGTGGCCAGCGCATCGCTGCATACGGGATCGATCTCCAGCAGCGCGGAACCGGCATCCCACTGCAGCCACCGCAGCCCATGTTCCGCCAGCAGCGCCGCCAGGTCCGCAAGGCTTCGCGGCGGCGCAGAAGAAAGGCGATCGGCCTTCAAAGCCAGCCAGAGGGCCAAAGGCGGCTCGCCCTGCAATACGTTCGCCAAGGTCTCGATCGGCCGGGATTGCACGTCGGCCAGGAACCACTCACCCAAGCTGGCTGCCGCGGCATCGGACATGGGCAACCATGACCGTCGCGACGTGGCAACGAGGGGCGGCAGCGCAATCACGAGGCGTGGACAACTTCAATGTCGAGATGGTGGCACATCCGCTCGACCAACTTCTCGACCTCGAACGGCTTGTGCATGAAATCGTTGGCTCCGGCGGCCTTCAGCTCGGCGATCTTGTCGTCCTCGACCATGCCGGAAATGCAGATGATCCGCACGTCGTCCATGTTGTGGTCGGCACGCACCCGCTGGCAGACTTCCTTGCCGTTGATGTCCGGGAGCATGACGTCCAGGACGATGAGGTCCGGGTGGTATTCCTTGACCATCATGCCGGCATCGAAACCGTTGTTCACGGTGCGGATTTCGAAGCGGCCGTCCCGCTCCAGCACGTCGCTGATCAACTCGACCAGTTCGGCGTCGTCATCCACAATCAAGACCTTCCGCTTGCCGCTCTCCAAGGCGTCGGTGGGGATGCCGTTGTCGCGCATGAAGCTGAACAGTTGGTCGCGGGGGATGCGGCGGAACCGACTGCCGGGAACGCGAAAGCCCTTGAGCTGTCCGGAATCAAAACAACGGATTATCGTCTGCTGACTGACTTTGCAAATCTTGGCCGCTTCTCCAGTCGTGAAAACCGTTTTCATCTTCACCATCCCTTTAGCCGAGTATTTCTCTCAGCCACTTTCAGCGAGATCCCGTCACGCCGCCGGCAGGCATTTGGGGGTCTCTAGTCCTCCGTGTACATGGCCCTAATTCGGTGGGTACGCAAAGCCCTTACGTCTCAAAACCGGGCTAATCGGCAACTTTATCCAGTAATGCCGACATTACCGAGTTTGCCAACGGACGCAATTATAGCCATCTTCCCAAGTTAGTCAATACGAATGTGAACTCCCTAAGTTACGACAGTAAAACGGCTTAGAACGCTTTGTAAAACTCCCAAATGTCCTCTGCCAAGCACTGCCAAGATTCCAGACTACCGTCGTCCCCCATTTTCCACGGCCATGTAGACTATGGGCACCCTACGAGCTTATGCCTAAAAATAGGGTTCTTGGGCAAAGTACATGTGGCTTTCGTGAGGCGGGATGGTCCGCGCGTTCGCCGAGGTTGGCGGTCAGCCGCTAGACTTGGCAGACGAACTATTTGGCGGCAGGCGGCTCGGCTGAAAAACCACTTGATGCTTAGGGTCCCGTCCTAGGCGAAAGTGCCACGCCTCACGCGCACGTCGCCTCACAGCATCCATGCGTTGCATCGCCACCAGGGCCGGACACTTGGCCGTGATCGTTCTCGCTATGCGTGCGGGGCGTGAGCGGAACCTTTGAAGGTGGTTATGCCTTCTCATGGTCGTCCGGATAGGTGCCAATCGCCTTGATTCCGTCATCGGAAACCTCGAGAACGTCCTTGGTGATCGGATGCCCGGACTTGCGATATTGATCGACAACGACTCGGCCGAGCCGTCCCAGAAAATCGCGATCTGTCGCGGAAATCACAAAGGCGAAGTCGCGGCAGGGCACGACAACATAGACGGGCCAACCGATCACGCCGGCCACTAGGTCTCGAAACGCTGAAGAGAGGATCAGCGACGCCTTGAACGTCGTCTCTTGCATTGCCAACATGCCCAACTTGACGCCATCGATCTCCTGGAATTCACATTTCGCCTGCAATACGAGATCTCGCATGTTCGAATCGGCTTGCCGCACAACCTCCCCGCGATCAACTCCCCAGGCTTTCATGCAGGACTCATACACCCACGAGATCCATGAGCCATCCGCGCGCGCGTACACATAAACTTTGTACAGCTCGTCCGAAATCCGGTCAAAGAGTACGTCGTCAAAACCCGAGACATAGTTCGACGGTTCCAGGGAAAAGCGAAGATAGGGCTGGACTTCCATCCACGTGGGGGGAGTCGGTTCAGGCATTCGAAGTACGTTATCCACGAAGCGGATGATGATTCCCGCATCGTCGTCCCGTTCATAGTTTCGACGGATGTTCTCCAAGTTGACCGTGTAGTCCGTGCCTTGGATTGCGATCTTATAATGCCACTCCGGTGTGATCGAGAAAACTAACCCACGTTTTTTCAGCTCTTCTTGAAAGAGTTCATCGCAAGCACTCGGAAGACCTTGGCTTCGCGAGTATTCAGCCCCGCGGATCGAGCGATCGAGTAGCTCGATATCGTGCCGCGCGTCTGTTTCATCCGCGTGTGCCGCAAGAATCGTGAACGAGAAGATCGCCATGCGCAGACGGTCGGGACTGACGGGAACGGCAACCTCCCAATAGTGGACTTCCAGCCAATGGCCCTTCTCTTCCGCGCTGTCTACGTGCGACTTTATTGCCAACCCCTCCTGCAAGGTCTCATATCCTCCGTCTGCGATGAGGCCGGAGACCATTTGCTGGCACGTCTTCGCGCCTTTCGAATGACAACTTAGGACGCTTAGACGCAACGTGCCGGAATCCGGCGCGTCCTCGTAGAATGTGGCCCCGCCCTCCGGTTCGTACTCCTCTTTCCAGCTTTGCGGAATCGTAAAGCGAACGATTCCCCCACGATAGCTAATGGTCTTCAAGTCGCACATCGAACGTCTCCTTCAATTATCGCGCCAGGTCACTGGCGAAAGCATCACAGCCGAGGCGCAGGGCTTTGAGGGGGATTGACGCACCGCCCGCAAACGGATCGACAACAAGGGGCGTCTCTTCTGGGTGTGCTACTTTGATCAGGCCGCGCGCCGCCTCTTCTTGAATAAAAAGCTTGCCACATCCGAATCCAGCAGCACAGTGTCGTTCATGGGGATTGTTCCAATTCCGCCTCGCGCCATGACGCGACAGCCTGCTCGAATCCGTCATCCAGTTCGTCTTCCGGCCAGCCCCCGAGCGCTTCGTCCAAATCGGTGATGGGTTTCACGCCTTGTTCGGCGGCGACCTCGTCGAGCGTTCGGTTCCGCCAGAACTCTTCCTGCGACGGCGATTCCCGTCGCTCAACCGCCAGCAGCGGTTCGACGCGAACGCCGGTCCCCTCCGGCAACGGAACCGGCCGATCAAAGACGACGACGCCGTTCTCGATATGCCCCTCGTAGGTCATGTTATCGCTCCTAGTGGAAAAAGATCTTCATTGCTACCTTAAGGATACAATGGCCGGTGCCGGCCACCGCATCCTTCACCGCGACCAGGTTTCGCAGGGCCTTCTCGCGAAGTTTTGCGTGATGCTGATTGGCGACGGAATCCAAGAGCGCCGCGATGCCGCTTTCCTCGTCTTCGAGCCGAAAATCAGCAGCGGTGATGATCGCCGACGTCTCGCCGCATCGCTTGAACAAATCGGCAAGAATGCGAATCAGATCGCGCGTTTCCTGGGCGTTGGTGGCCATCAAGACCTGGTCTTCGAGCAACTGCATGAGGTGTGGGGCGAAGGGCCAGGCCTCGTGGAATTCACTTCGCAACCGATCGTGTTCCGCCGGGGGGGGGAGTCCTTGAGACGGAAGTACTCCGTGACATGCGCGTTGATCAACGCCGCGATCTGGCCTTTGCCCACCTGGAGGCGGTTCTCAAAGAGGCGATGCAGCATCAAGCGCAGCCGGTCGTTCTTGGCGCCTGGTCCCTTGAAGTCCACGATGACGGGGTTCACGCGCTGGATCTGCTGGTAGGCGTCGGTGTTCCCGTTGCGCACCGAGACGACGAGGACCAGCAAATCGGGATGCTCTTTGGCGATTTCGGAGAGGATCTGGACGAAGTTGAACGCCCAGACCCGCAAGGGGTACTGCTTGGTGCTGATCAGCCCGTCGAACCACGTCTGGAATTCGTCGAGGATCAAGGCTGTGGGCGTGTGCCGGAACATCTCTAGGAGGATTTCGTCGCTGGGAATGTCGGTCTTATTCGTGCCCAGCCCTTCCCACTTGCCGCGGCAGTAGCCGCCGTGGGGGTGCTTCTCGAAAAGCAGGTCCCAAAGATGCTTGTATCTTTGCCGGTGCAGGCTTTCGCTGACGACGTGCATTCCACCACGCAAATGAATGCTGCCGATCTTGGAATTCGGAAGCAGACCGGCCCATTGGTCGAGCCACTGTTGCGTGGCGGTGACATCGGTGAGCGCATGGTAGAGCGCAGCCATAAGGTGCGACTTGCCTTGGCCGCGTTCGCCCTTGAGCGTGATCGGGCGACCTTGGTTCGGACCGGCCGCTTCAAGCGTCTTCAGCAAGTCGGCGGACGGGTACGTGATACGGAGGAAATCCGTCGCCGGGATCTGCGTCGCGCCCGTGTTGTTCTTGTTCGTGAGTTCAATGGCCGTGCCCTTCAGACGCCGCCCTTTGAACTCATCTCGCAGTTGTAGCCCTAACATGTAGTTCTCCGTTGGACCGCACTGAGTGGCCACAAAGCCTGTACCGGCAAGTCCCGCCGGGGGCTAAGGCTGGTATCCACCAATTGTAGGTATTTGCAAGATCAATGGGTAACCGCTGAACGATAAGAATCCGTGTTCCTTTCCGACCCGCCGCGAGGGCCCAGTATGTACTCGCGTGCTGCTCTATCCGTTGCCATTGCGGCCCATTCTACCACAAGCGAGAAACGCTGTTAAGCGTTCCTGATTTCCTGCAAAGGGTCCTTTCGAAAGGAGAGCAAGATAAAACCGGCGGATTTTTCTGACTTTGCCACCCGCGCTACAGTCCGTGGGAGGGCGTTGCCTCGGGATGCGATCGCGCCTGACGCCGGAATTGGTCATCCCTAAGCCGCGGCCACCGATGCCGGAACTGCGCTGCGCTTGATCATGGCCACACTAAGGAAAATCGTCTTAACCCGAGACAAATGGTTGCGAGACTCGTTGCGTATTATTAGGTATAAAGCGCGCTGAAGCGATTCAGCCCGAGCTGAATACTCTGCGCGTGAATTTGCTCTTTGACAATTTAACCAGCCCCCGGCGTAGCGAACCGGGGGCCATTAGTAGTGCGCGGCGCCGACTTGCCCAAGTCAGCGTCCGCGCCGGCGGCTGCGCGGAACCCGTGGCGCGTGGGGCTCGTGCCTCGACCCGCCCTACGGCCCGGCAACGGTGGCGAACGGCAGCACTTGCCGTGCCGATAATTAATTATTTTTATGACTCTGCACTTAAATAGCTACAAGAAATGGCGTGTGCCCAACCCCTATATACTGTACGCATGAACACATTCAGCACAAAATGCCACAAAGTGGCTAGGAAATGGCACAAAGTCGCCAGAAAATGATACAAAGTGGCTAGGAAATGCCTATGGCCTTCGGCTGTGCTAAAACTATCGTTAGAGTGTCAAGCCCTGGTCTTCCCGCAGTTTCCGCTGTGCGATCAACGACCTTTAAGGAAAGCCGAACACACCCGTGGACGTAGAAAATCGACGCAAAAACGCCAAGAGGCCCTTTTCTGTGACCAAATCATACCACTGCCTGCCCCGAAACGGCGGGTTGTCGCGGCGGCCAGGACGGGAGAAACGCCGCCAAAGGCACTTTTTTCTGACTTCGTCTTTGGCATCGGCGAATCGGGTGAGATGGCTGTCACTGGACGTACGATTTCCGCCTCATCATCCGATTTTGGCGCAGGCCAGTACACCTTCATCTTTTCCCGGCAGCACGGACCCATTTGACTATGGTCTGCCGCCACCCTCCAAATGGACCATCAACACTGCCAAATCCGCAGGTGTAATCCCACTGATTCGGCCCGCCTGGGCCAAGTCCATCGGCCGCACACGCTCGAACTTTTCGCGGGCCTCAGCGCGAAGATGAAGGACCCGGGCAAAATCGAGCGTGGCGGGGATCTTGCGAGCTGCCAATCGTTGCTGTCTTTGAATGTCCGCATCTTGGCGAACAAGGTAACCTTCGTACTTTGCATCGTAGACCGTCTGCTGGGCAACTTCAGGGGGAACGTCGTACAGTTCCGGTAGTCTGACGGCCAGATCGGACCACTGGATCTCAGTCCGCCGCAGCAGTTGGGCCAACGACAGCCCTTCGAAACGATTTTCCTCGATCAACCGCTCCACGCGGGCGATCTCGTCAAGCTTTCGCTGCAATCGCTGCCAGCGATCGGCACTGACCAGTCCCAGCGCATAGCCGCAGGGCGTCAAGCGGCGATCGGCGTTGTCGCCGCGGAGCGAAAGGCGGTACTCGGCCCGACTGGTGAACATGCGATAGGGCTCGTCGACTCCGCGGGTCACAAGATCATCGATCATGACCCCCAGGTAGGCTTCTTCGCGCCGCAAGATCAAGGGATCTTTTCCCTGGAGGCCCAGCACGGCGTTCGCGCCGGCCAGCAGGCCCTGGCCGCCGGCCTCTTCATAGCCCGTCGTGCCGTTGACCTGTCCGGCAAAGTAGAGCCCGGCAACCCGTTTGGTCTCGAGCGAGAGCTTCAGTTGATTGGGCGGGGCGTAATCGTATTCAATCGCATAGCCATAGCGCATGATCTCCGCCCGGCGCAGGCCCGGGATCATGCGGATCATCTCGTCCTGGACCTCGCGCGGCAGGCTTGTGGACAGTCCGTTGACGTAGACTTCGCTGGTCCGCCGCCCTTCCGGCTCGAGGAACAATTGATGCCGGTCTTTTTCGGCAAAACGGACGATTTTCGTCTCGATCGAAGGGCAGTAGCGCGGCCCAGTCGATTGGATCTGCCCGGTATACATGGGCGCCTGGTGCAGCTTGGCGCGGATCAGCTCGTGAACCTCGGGCGTGGTAAACGTGATCCAGCAGGGCAGTTGTTGGCAATCGATGCGGTCGTTGAGGAAAGAGAAGGGCTGTGGATCATGATCGCCGAGTTGGAGTTGCGTCTGGTCGACGTCGATGGTGCGGCCGTTGAGGCGCATGGGCGTGCCGGTCTTGAAACGCTCCAGTTGGAACCCCAGCCGCAGCAGTGCCCCGCTGACGCCGTGCGTCGCGCTCTCGCCCATGCGCCCGCCGGACGATTGCGACTGGCCGACGTGGATCAGGCCCCGCATGAAGGTTCCTGCGCAGAGCACGACAGCGCCCGCCCGATACAGGGTGCCGTCAGCCACGCGAACGCCGGCAATGCGGAGAGTGGTTCCTTGGCCTTGCGTGACGACGTCGTCGACGGTTTCCTGCCGCAGGCTGAGGTTCGGCTGTTCTTCACAAAGGCGTTTGATTTCGATCTGGTAGGCCCGCTTGTCGGCCTGTGCCCGCGGGCCGTGCATAGCGGCCCCTTTGCTACGGTTGAGCATGCGGAACTGGATTCCGGTGGCGTCGATGGCGCGGCCCATGGCCCCGCCGAGCGCGTCGATTTCCCGCACGATCTGACCTTTGGCCACGCCGCCGATAGCCGGATTGCAACTCATTTGGCCAATAGTATCAAGATTGGTCGTGAGCAAGGCCGTTTTGGCCCCCATGCGGGCCGCCGCCAAGGCCGCCTCGGTACCCGCGTGCCCGCCGCCGATGATCAGAACGTCGTAGTCGTAGAAACTGCTCATTCCCTTATCTTAAGCGGAAGGTGGCCGGCGGCAAAGCGGGTCAAGCTCAGTACCTGATCACGCGGCGCAGCAACCAGACGCCGCAGAGCATGAGCATGATGTTGCCGGCCCAAACGGCAATCGTGGGGAGATTGCCGTTCTTGGCGGCATCGGCCCCCTCGATCATCAGCGGATAATAGACGATCAGGATGGGCAAGAAACAGACGAAGAAACTGGTGAGAAAGTCGCGGTTGCGCAGGCAGATCGCCATGGGCGCGCCGACCAACGCAAAACACAAGCAGGCGAAACCGCCCGCCCAGCGGCGCTGCGGCACCGAAAGCAGCCGATAGTATCGCGACGTGAAGTCGCTCTTGGTGGCCTCAAAGTCTTTCCACTGATCGCTCGTCAGATCGTCAAAATCGCCGCAAGTCATTTCATACGCGGCCAGCGCCGCCATGAATTGCTCGTGCTGCTCGAGTTGCGTCTGGGCCAGGGCGATCGCCTCGGGCAGGGTCTTCAGTGATAGATTCGTCCAAGCACTGGAGCTATGGGCACGGCTGGCTTCGGTCAGCGGGACTTGAAAAACCTGCACGTCGGGGAAAACCGTACTGATGTTCTGGCCCGTTTCGATCACGCCGTTGCGCACATAAACCTTGAGCACGCCTTCGGCCCGATCGCACCGCAGCTCGGCCTCTTCCGCGGTAATCGTCATCCTGGGCGAATTGCCGCGTTGCATCATGGTCAGGGTGACGCGCTGCAGTTTGCGGCCGTCGATGTCCTTGACGTTGATGGAAAACGTGTTGGTGCTGTAACGCCGCTGGGACTGCAACATGCTGTAGGCGATCTCTTCGACGGCTTCGACCGCCACGCGTTGGATGTTGATGCGGCCCCAGGAGTCGGCCAGATCGTTGAGCCAAACCGTAATCAGGCTCATCACAAAAGCAAAGATGAACACGGGCCAGAGCAGGACCATCGGCGAAATACCGAGGGCCTTGATGGCCACCACCTCGTTCGCCCCGGAAATCCGCGAAAAAACCGTGGTACACGACAGCAACAGAGTCATGGGCACGGTAACCCGCAACGTTTCCGGGAGAAAATAGGGAATCAGCCGCAGGGTCGGCAGCAGCGGCAGACCTTGGGCCGTCGCCTCGCGGCCCACAAAGCCCAACACGACCATCATGGTCAGTGCGGTAACGGAGACCGTAAAGACTTTGAGGATTTCGCCGAGGACATATCGTGGCAGGATCGCCATGGATGATGGCACCGCGGGGACCGTGGCTGGGGAAGAAACACTATCCGGGCCGGCCAGTTTCACCCGGAATCGAATGCGGGTCAAGAGCAATTGGCCCTTTATACTTCTCGTGGCTGAATACGATACTAACCCGAAGCGCTAGCGAGGGCCGTAAGTTATTCCCTCGCTGGCGCTTCGGGTTAGTATGGATCGTATCATTTCAAACCGTGCGAAGTTCAGTCTTGCCCGTTGCTGTCACTGCTAGCTGCGGGGTAGCAATTGTTTAACGTCGGCCCCGTCGCCAGACCGACTTTACAGAATTCCGCCAATCCTCCATACTAAGGTCACTCTTGGAGCCGACACGGATGGCAATCTTATCGCTGAACGAAACCACGACCTATCGATGGTCGTTTGAAGAAGACGTGACGCAATATGCTGCGGCCGGTATCGAGGCTATTGGCGTCTGGCGGCAGAAGATCTCCGACTGCGGTCAGGAGCGTGCCTTGGAACTGATCCGGCAACACCACCTAAAGTGCTCGCATCTTTTCTGGGCGGGGGGGTTCACGGGCAGCGAAGGTCACAGTTATCGCGAAAGCGTGGCCGATACGGCCGACGCTCTGCAAACTGCCGCCGCGTTGGGGGCCAAGTGCCTGATCGTGTGTAGCGGCACGCGGGCCGGCCATACCTTCAACCACGCCCGCCGCCTCGTGCAAGGAGCACTATGCGAACTTGTGCCGTTGGCCGAGGAGTTCGGCGTGGTGATGGCCCTGGAGCCAATGCATCCGGGCTGTGCGGCCCGCTGTACGTTTCTCAACAATCTCGACGACGCCTTGGAAATCATCGAGGCCGTCAAGAGTTCGCAGGTGAAACTGCTGTTGGACACATACCACTTGGGGCAGAGTCCGGATCTCGTGGAGCGGATTCCGCAAATCGCCTCGCAAATCGCCTTGGTGCAACTTGGCGACGCAAAATGCCCTCCCCAGGGCGAGCAGAACCGCTGCCGCCTGGGCGAGGGGACCATACCGCTGCGGCAAATCGTTTGCGCAATTCGCGCGGCGGGATACGATGGATTCTTCGACGTGGAATTGCTGGGCGAAGACATTGAGGCGCTGGATTACCAGGAACTGTTGATGCATGCCAAGAAAGCCTTCGCCGACTTGATGGCCTAAATACGCTATAATGGGGATGTCTTTGTTCCTGTCTATGGTTGATCCTGATGCTCATCGTCACCCGCCAATTGCAAATCCCACTTGCCGAGTTCGAGATTACTTTCGCACGCAGCAGCGGCCCCGGCGGGCAGAATGTCAATAAGGTCAACAGCAAGGCCGTGCTGCGGTGGCCGGTTCGCGGTAGTCTCTCGCTTCCGGAAGCAGTGCGGCAACGGTTTCTGCAGAAATACGGAAACCGGCTTACCACGGAGGGCGAGTTGCTGGTGACCAGCCAGCGTTATCGCGACGCGTGGCGCAATTCGCAGGACTGCTTGGAGAAACTCCGTGCGATGTTGCTGGGAGTTGTGCATCCGCCCAAACACCGCAGGGCGACGCGTCCCACGCGAGGTTCGGTGGAACGCCGGCTCCAGGCAAAACGCCGGCAGTCATCTGCCAAGCAAGACCGCCGTTTGCGGGGGGATGACTAGTCCTTACGGGTGGACTTCATCGTATTTTTTTCTGCATCCGTTATAATAGCTTGGAATGTGTGTATTGATCCTGCTGAATAAAAGTACTTTTCATGGCCCAGAATCAGGATATTGATTTCGTACTTCGGGAATGGCCCTACCGTCCGGGGGTGATTAGCGCGAGAATCGTGCGGGGTTCCGGCCGCCGCAAGGTGCTGCAAATGCGGATCGAATTGGGGCTGCTGCAGATGGAGTTCACTGGCCGGCCCGATGGGGAGCATCCCGGCGAAATGGACACGTATCTCGACCTACTGAAGAGTCAGTTGGCTGGCGCACAGGACGAGCCGATGGTCTTGACCGAGGAGCAGTGTTTTGAAATCGACCGCGAGTTCGTGCAGTATTACCATCGGCGAATTTGCTGTTTGGCGCTGCGGGAGTTCGACCGTGCCGTGGCCGACGCCGACCACACACTGGACCTGATGGATTTTGTGGCGGCCCATTCGCCCAATGAAGAATGGACGGCCTCGCACGAGCGTTATCGGCCGTTCGTCTATTTCCATCGCACCCAGGCGCTGGCCTTGGCGATTTTGGAGAAATCGGGCCCGGAAGCCGCCATCGAGGAGATCAATAAGGGACTGGAGGCGATGCGGGAAATGTTCGTCCGCGCCGAGGCGGAAGAGCAGTTCGAGTCCGACGAACTGGTCAACCAACTTGGCGAACTCAAGGAATCGCTCCGCAAGGAATACCAAGTCGGGCAGACACTGGCCGAGCAGTTGGCCGAGGCCGTGGCCGCCGAAGAGTACGAGCGGGCCGCCCGCTTGCGCGACGAAATCGCCCGCCGGCACGTTCCGCGGGAAAGCTCGACGTGAGAACTTATTTCCTGGAGGGCTTATGACCACCCCAGCGCGTGGACGAAAAGGTATCGTTTTGGCCGGCGGGGCCGGAACCCGTCTCCATCCGGTTACGCGGGCGATCAGCAAGCAGTTGCTGCCGATCTACGACAAGCCGATGATCTATTACCCGTTGTCTACGCTCATCCTGGCCGGGATCCGCGACATCCTCTTGATCTCGACGCCGGACGACATCGGCGCCTACCAGCGCCTGTTGGGCGATGGCAGCCAGATCGGCATCTCGATTACCTACGCCGTTCAGCCGCGTCCCGAAGGGCTGGCCCAGGCCTTCATTCTCGGCCGGGACTTCGTCGGCCAAGACAACGTCACCCTGATCCTCGGCGACAACATCTTCTACGGCCAGTCGTTCCGCAAGATGCTGGAGGGTACCTGTTGCCAGACCGCTGGGGCCACGGTCTTTGCTTATGTGGTCAAAGACCCAGAGCGTTACGGAGTCGTGGAGATCGACGCCCAGGCTAAGGCGATTTCGATCGAGGAAAAGCCCAAGCAGCCCAAATCGTCGTACGCCGTGACCGGCCTCTATTTCTACGACAATCAGGTGCTGGACATCGCCGCCGACCTCAAGCCGTCACCCCGCGGCGAATTGGAAATCACCGACGTCAACCGCATTTACATGCAGCGCGGTCAGTTGCAAGTGGAAATCCTCGGCCGCGGTTTTGCCTGGCTCGACACCGGCACGCACGAGTCGCTTCTGCAGGCCTCGAATTTCGTGCAGATGATCGAACAGCGCCAGGGCCTGAAGATCGCCTGCATCGAAGAGGTCGCCTGGATCAAAGGGTTCATCGACAACGAGGCCTTGTTGCGGCTGGCCAAAGCCCAAAAGAACGAGTACGGTCAGTATCTGCACGACCTCGTGAGTAAACCGGGGAGTGTTCCAAAGTGACGGCGCAAAGCAGGCGACTCCCCGCAAAAAGCACAAAAGTAACATTTCAAGGGAATGTAGAGCAACGACCCCACCGAGAAACACTTCATTCCGCTTTCTCTCCCTCTGTGACTCAGCCATGCAAAGTATCCTCGTCACCGGCGGCGCCGGCTTTATCGGTAGTTGTTTCGTCAGGACCACGATCGCGAAAGGTCAGGCCCGGATCGTCAACTTCGATGCCTTGACCTATGCCGGAAATCTCGATTCACTGGAGCCGGTGATCAACAGCGATGCGCACGCCTTCGTCCAAGCCGACATCACCGACCGGCCTGCCGTAGATCGGGCCTTTGCCGAGCATCGGCCGGCGGCAGTCGTACATTTCGCCGCCGAGTCGCACGTCGATCGCTCGATCGATAATCCGTCGCAGTTTGTGGTCACCAACGTATTGGGCACCTTTCACGTGCTCGACGCCGCCCTGCGCTACTGGTCCAAGTTGGCCGAGCCGGAAAAGAGCCAATTCCGCTTCCTGCACGTCTCGACCGACGAGGTCTATGGATCGCTAGGGCCGACGGGTCTTTTCACGGAGGAGACGGCCTATGACCCCAGTTCGCCCTATTCGGCCTCCAAGGCTTCGGCCGACCATCTCGCCCGGGCCTACCACCGCACCTACGGCCTACCGGTGCTGGTGACCAACTGCTCGAACAACTATGGGCCTTACCAGTTCCCCGAGAAGCTGATCCCGCTGATGATCCTCAACGCGGCCGAGGGCAAGAAGCTGCCGATTTACGGCGACGGCATGAACGTCCGCGACTGGCTGTTCGTCGAGGACCATTGCAGCGCCTTGTGGTGCGTGTTGACCCACGGCAAGCCGGGCGAGACCTACAACATCGGCGGCAACTGCGAACAGCCAAACATCGAAATCGTCCGCCGCGTCTGCGCCCTGATTGATGAACTGAGGCCGGGCCTGCCCCATTCGCCCTGCAGTTCGCTGATGACCTATGTTAAGGACCGGCCCGGCCACGATCGGCGTTACGCGATCGATGCCGGTAAGATCCTCCGCGAGCTCGGCTGGAAACCCCAGCACGATTTCCAGTCCGGCCTGCGTCGGACGGTGCAGTGGTACCTCGACAATCCCCGTTGGGTGGAACGCGTGCAGAGCGGAAAGTACCGGCGGGAACGGCTGGGGCTGGGCGGGGCGTAGACGTGTTCTGTCCTACTCCAAGATCAGCGGGAAATCCGAGGCCGGGTCACCGATGCGGATCGACGTCTTGCCGGACAGCAGATCGTCGAAGAGCCGGCCGACGAATTCCGCCCGCCAGCCGCTGGCGAGCTTCGGTCGCCGGCGCGGATGCTCAGCGTGCCCGTCGGCCGTTCCGGCCAGCCGCCAGGCAATCCAATCGCGGATGTCATTAGGCCCGCCGACTAGGTTGGGGGCTAGGTGGGCCTGACGACAGACGCTGCCCAAGGCGGCAAAGAGGAACTGTCCCAGCACGGAAAGCTGCGGCGTCGCCTCGCGCGGCGTGCGCGGCGGACATTCCTCGGCCGGCAACGTCAGGGCACGTTGAATACTGGCCGCGATGTCGTTGATCCGGCGCACCAGATCGCCGCGTTCCATGCCGCGCACGGCCCGGATCCGCTTGACGTCGGCCGTCTGCCGCCTGGCCAACTCGATAATCAGGTCGTCGCGCAGCACGCGCCGGGCGGGTTGATCGCGACGCTTCGCTTCCGCCTCGCGCCATTTCCACAACTCGTGAACGATCGCCAGGCTCCGCTGGTCGAGGCCCGAATTGCCCGACACCCGCCGCCAGCGCTCGCTGGACATGGCGCGGTGAAGCTCCTTGCACCAGGCCTCCGTTTCTTCCTGCAGCCACGAAAGCCGGCCAAGCTCCTGCAAGAGGGCGTAGGTGCGATCGCGGATCAGGCCCAAGTAATAGACGTCCTGCACGGCATAGTCGATCTGCCGTTTCGATAAGGGCCGCTTCCGCCAGTCGGTGCGGGTTTCCTGCTTTTGCGATGACTCGCCCAAGAGCCTGGAGACCAGCGTCCCATAGCCGGCCGGATACTCGATGCCGGCCAATCCGGCCGCAAGTTGCACGTCAAAGAGTTGCTTGGGCAATCGGTCGACGGCCAAGAGACAGAACTCCATTTCGCCGCGGCCGGCGTGGACGATGGTCTCATGGTCGCCGTCGACCACAGCCTGCCAGAAAGGCTGTACGTCCTCGACGACCATCGTGTCGATCATCGCCAGATGCTGGGGCGTGCTGACTTGGATTAAACAAAGTTCGGGCCGATAGGTATTCTCGGAGACGAATTCGGTGTCCAACGCAATCCAAGGACAGGCAACCATTTCCTGACAAAACTCGGCTAGCTGGCTATCTGTTGTGATGCTCTGGTAGTCCACTCGCTTCTTCCTGCAGCCGCAATCTTACCCCAATGCTTACGATACGAAAAGTCTACACGCTTACGATCGGTTTGCACAGATTAAAACGGCCACTAGCGCACGAATTCAAGCATTCGCTGCTTGACACGCCGAGGCAAGCTGGGATACTGGGGTTAGTTACTGAAAACTACAGTAGGTGAGGCCCATCCGGGCCTTGAGAATAAGGAAAATGGCCGTGTCGAACTCCATCCTGGAAGCAGTGAAAATGGGGCTTTGGGAATTCCTCCCACATACGGTCGATTTCAGCGAACTGGAAGCCCCCGACTCGATACCGGGCACGCGTGAAAAGCTCGAAGTTCTGGCGGAGCACTTGCGCAGCGACGTGCCCGTTCGCCTTCTTGACGATGACTGCCTGGGCGACGACTACTTGGGGCGGAGAGGTCTGGCCGACTACGGACCTCGCCGCCGGCCGCTCCCACGGTAGCCACGCGATCGCAGTGCTGGCTTTGGAGCGTCCGGAAGAAATGAGCCGGTTGGAGTCCCGGCTTTAGCCGGAATGCGGAAAACGCCGCCTAAAGGCGGAACTCCAACAATCGGGCGTTCTCGGCATTTCTTCCGAACGCTGTAAAGCCGGGACTACGAGCGCCGTCCGCCACCACCCGGCCGACCGAAGGAGGGCAACTGCCGCCACAACCAGCGGACTTGTGCTGCCGCCATGAACGCTGCGATCTGTGGGCGCTGTTCCGGCCCAGCCCGGTTGCTGCATTGCTGAATCTGCTCCATGATCAATTTGCTGGCTGAGGTACCGCCGTTGGACCCCGGTCCGGAATCCTTCGTCAAACAGGCCGCCCCGACCTGGTTCCAAAGTTCCGCACGATCCAGAAAACGATCGATGTAATCAACTCGTTGGGACGCCGGCAATTGCGAGTACTGCTGCACTTTACCCATTAACCAAGGCTCCATCAGCAGCGTGACATTGTGCCAGAGCATCTGGCGGCGGGATTCTTCCAAATTGCCGATCACCGAATCCATGTCGCCGGCCTTTTCGAATTCGGCATCCAGGCGAAGGAGAATCTTCTGCCGCGTTTCCGCCGATTCCTGGCTCAAGTCGCGAAGAACCAGCCAGTGAAACAACTGCTGGCGGGTGGCAACAGACGGATCGGGAAGCGACGGGAAGACCAGCAACAAGCCGGCCCCCGCAGCCGCGCTCAACATCGCGACCACGGCCACACCGATTAGTAAACCATAACGTCCACGTATCAAGTCCTGGTCTCCTTGTCTCCCAAACGCTCAGATTTACATAACTTGAAAGGCTTGGGAATAGGGAAAGTGTAACGCGCCGCACCTGTTTTCGCTAGGTTCATTTCAACAAACCGGCATATTAGCTTACTTCGCTTGTTGCACCATATCCTTGGTTTCTCCATGCTGGAAAACCTCGACTCTTCCGGTTTTAGGTGTGAACGTCGCAAAACGTCTGCTGGAGTCCCGCCTTTAGGCGGAATTACCGCCTAAAGGCGGGACTCCAGCGCGGTCAACCGTCCAGCTTGCACCTAGAACCGGAAGAGCCAAAACCTCCCTCACCCCCACGGCGGGGTAATCCGGCTTGACTCCGGTACAAAAAAATGGCAGGCTGATAGTTTTCCATGTCGCTTTCTTGCGGAGGTTGTCAAATGCCCTACTACTCATGGCTGTTAAGCTCGCTGCTGGCCAGCCAGATCGGCGGCAGTCCTTCCCTCCCAGCGATTACGGCGCCACCTGCCGCAAATCCGCAAAGGCCAACCGCTGCGGCCACTTCCACCGCAGACGAAAAAGCAGGCCACCCGAATGCAGGCCAGTCCTCCACGTCCTCGATTCCCGCTGCTTCGCCAACTGGGGCCGCCCGACCGCAGTCCTCACCGCTACGGCCGACAACCGCGCAATTGGTGGCCGACGCCCTTACGCTACCAACGGGAAACACGATAGGCGGCCAGCCGGTTTCCTTGGTGTCGGTCGTCGCCACGGCGCCGGAGCGTCAGCGGCAAACCGAAGCCATCCACGCCTATTGGAAATTAGCGGACGCCATCGGCGAATATCGTTGTTGCTATGAACGCCAACAGCGGGTTGCGCGACTGCGGGCCGGAAACGGCGAAGCGGCTGATCTGCGTACCGCCCAGGCGGACGCCGCGGCACAAGTTCGCGAGGCCGAGGTGCAGGTCACAACCGCCCAACATGATTTGGCGGAGATCCTGCTCCTGACGCCGGGCACGCCCTTGCCGCTGCCTGAAGACCGGCCTCTGGTCGGGCCCTATCGCACACAATTCGCCCAGTTGTTTGCCGGGAAGCAGGCACCGCAACGCGCCCGCATGCTCGATCAAACCCTGCCGCTCCGCGGCCGGGCCGTCGAGGGCCACGCTGCAGCGTTGTTGGCGGCCGAAGACACGCTGGACGCCGCCATCGAACTCCAAGCCGGCGGCCAGGAGTCGTTGGCTGGTGTTCTCACCGCCCTGGACTCTCATATCCGGCAACAACGGGCTTTTTTGGCCGCCGTTTGCCGTTATAACCATGACATCGCCGACTACGCTCTCGCAGTCGTTCCGCCGCAAACAACTCCCGACATCATTGTCGGCACGCTCATCAAGCAAAATCGGCCGGCCGCCCAGCCGGTAATGCCGCTGCCGACAACCGCCACGCTCCCGGCAACCTATTTGGCGCCGGCACCCACTCGCGGTGCGGGCGTCCCGCCTGCAATCAGTGGTGCGGGCGTCCCGCCTGCGATTCCCAACCAGCCAACCCGCGCCCGGCCGCCCGTTGCTGCCGGTACGACGCCGGAAATGGCCCCGCCGGTTGGCGCGGAAGAAACCTCGCCTATCGAAACCGCACCCGCCGTTGTTCCCAATTCGCTGCGCGGCAACGAGCCCGAGGCACCCCAACTGGCCCCGCCGCAGGAATCGGCTATCCCTCTGGTCCCGGAGAAACCGGGCAAAGCGGCATCGCCGCCCGCGGACGGAGAAGCGACCGGCGGTCCCACTACGCGCTCTAGCCAAAAGCCGGTCCTCGAAAATGGCCTTGCGCAGACATCCGTGCAAGGAGCGTATGCAGGACTCGCCGGCCTGACGCCCGCCGCGCAAACCAACAAGCTCACCACCATTTTGTACTCGGAGCGTAACCTGTCGGCGGCTGTAGGCCAACCGAGCGGACTTCCTGCCGATAAGGCACCAGTGCTGCGCCTAATCGACTGCCTGCGCATGAGCCCGGCGGGCAGCCGAACGACGGTCATTGAGACCTATTGGGCTGCTTGCCAAGTGGAGGCTCAGTATCAGAATCTCGCCGAACAAACCCAATGGCTGGAAGCCCTGCGGCCAACGCTTTCCGCTCAAAGTCCTCCGTTACCCACGGCGATGCTAAAACTTCGCGCGGCCCGCCTGGCGGTCGAGGCGGATCGAGCCGACACCGAGGCGGAACGCACAGCGGCCCGCTTTCAGCTTTCCGCCGCGACTGGCTTGGGAACCGAAAAGACGCTCCCACAGGCAGCCTCGCTTCCCTTCGTCGGCCATTGGCCGTTGCCTGCTTCGTCGTCCGACAACTATTCCTGGTCGCACCTACGTCTGAAAGCCATCATTCCCCGGCGTGAAGCGGTGATTACCGCTCGGGCCGCCGTCGTAGTCGCCGCCGACGCATCGCGGGCCGCGGCTGCCGCGGATTTTATGGCCGGCCGAGTGTCGGTCGAACGCGTGCTTGCCCGCATCGGCCTTCAGGCCCACGAGACCTCCGCTTTCTTGGAATCTGTGACCGCATATAATCGAGCTATCGCCCAGTACGCATGCGCAACTCTTCCCGCAAGTTCGCCGGCCGAGAAATTGGTCGCCGCGCTAATGGTGGAATGAACCTGTGCTGTAGGGAACAGCGGGGCACCCGCGCAGCGGGTCGATGGCGTTCCAGATTTTCCGGAACGGCACCGACCCGCAGGCGGGTGCCCGGCCGTTCCCTACAGGATCCCTGCTCCCTATGATTCGTCCGCTGGAAATTGGTCCGCTGGTCATCGATCCGCCGATTCTTCAGGCGCCGATGGCCGGTTTCACGAACTATGCCTTCCGGCAGGTGGTTCGACAGTACGGCGGTGTCGGTTTGCCGGCCACGGAGATGTTCAGTGCCCGAGGATTTGTGGAGATTGACTCCCGCTACGAGCGACCGCCCGAGCGGCTTTGGGGCGTTCTGGAGGAACCCCGTCCCTTGGCGGCACAGATCTGGGACAACAACCCCACGCTCATGGCAGAGGTTGGCCAGCGACTGGCCCGGGAATTCCGGCTCAGCGTCGTGGATATCAATTTTGGCTGCCCGGTGATCGAGGTCACCGAAAAGGCGCATAGCGGGTCTTATCTGCTCCGCGATCCCGAGCGCGTCGGCCAGATTGTTGCGGCGGTGGCGAAGGCCTGCGCACCGACACCAGTAACGGCCAAGATCCGCCTCGGCGCGTGCCGCGACTCGATCAATGCTGGCGACGTGGCTCAGGCCGTTGAAGACGCCGGCGGGGCCGCGCTGACAGTCCACGGCCGCACGGCCGCCGACATGTTCCG
>CAZTPX010000064.1:0-50746 GCA_964615095.1 uncultured Planctomycetaceae bacterium
TCCGCACCGCGGAGTTCGACATGATGGCCGCCGACGGCATCAGCTACGAGGGCGATGTCTTGGACCTGGCCGCCGAGGCCAAGTTGGTCACGCGCACCGGTGCCTGGTTCCGCTACGGCGAGATGCAACTCGGCCAAGGCCGTGAAAAGACCCGCGATTACCTCAAGGAGCATCCGGAGTTGGTAGAAGAGCTGCGCGAGAAGCTCACCGCCACGCACGCGGTTGCCAGCGGCAAATCGGCGCCCGTCGTTCCTGCCGACGGTGAGGAGCAAGCCGGTGAAGACGAGACCCCGCCAGAAGAATAATCGGGCCAAATGACCAAAGTTCGAATGACGAATGACGAAGAGGAGAGCTGTTCTGCGGCCTTTTCGTCATTCGTCGGTTTTACCCGGTCCTTTGGGTGGTTGCCTCTATTGGGTCTCGGTAGTACACTTGTCTTGATCGGGCCAGTTTCGTTGAAGCCCTAGCACCTTACCAGAATCCAACATGACGAGGATAGGCGGTAATTCAAATCTCTGCCGATTCGTCGCGAGTTTTGTCGCGATGGCGACGTTGGCGGCGATTTTCCCTTTTTCAGCCGTTGGCGGCGATGATCTTTCCGGCCTCGGTGCCGCCGCCGCCGTTGAGAATGCACTGGTCCAGGCGATCGCGGCGGCCGAAAAATCGGTCGTGGCGGTCGCGCGGGTCCGCAAAGAACCTGGTGCCGACTCCGCCCACCTGGAGTATGCTCCCGATCCCTTTGGGCACAAGGTGTTGCCCATCGATCCGAGTTTCGTGCCCAACCATTACGGCGCCGGTGTGGTGGTCGATCGTCGCGGGCTGATCCTTACCGCCAACCACGTGCTGGGCGATGAAAGCGACAGGTACTACATCACGACTTCCGACCGCCGTGTCTATCGCGCCTGGATCAAGGCGGCCGACCCGCGCAGCGATCTGGCCGTGTTGAGCATCGACGGTGCCGACGCCGCCGCCTCGGCCAATATGGTTCCCATCCGCCTGGGCAATGCCGCTGGCTTGCGCAAGGGGCAGATCGTGGTCACTCTTGGGAACCCCTATGCGATCGCCCGCGACGGTCAGGCCAGTGCTGGCTGGGGAATCGTTTCCAACCTCGGCCGCAAGGCCCCGCCAGTCCCCGACGAGACCGATCCCAGCGGCAAGACGACGTTGTACCACTATGGCGGCTTGATCCAGACCGATGCCAAATTGCACCTGGGCACTAGCGGCGGACCGTTGCTGAACCTTCATGGCGAAATGATCGGCCTGTGCGTATCTCAGGCGGCTATGGGAGGCTACGAGTCGTCGGCCAGTTACGCCATTCCGGTCGACGCCACGTTCCGCCGCGTGCTCGATGCGCTGATGCAGGGCAGGGAGGCGGAATACGGTTTTCTCGGTATCCGGCCCGACAATCTCAAGGAGGCAGAACTGGCCGCCGGCATACAGGGTATCCGCGGCCGCGTTGAACAGGGCACGCCGGCGGCCCGTGCGGGATTGCGCGAAGATGACATCATCACCTCGGTCAACGGCGCGCCGATCCACGATGCCGACAGCCTGGTCTTGGAAGTCGGCCGCTTGTCCGTCGAGGCCGTGGCTCATCTGGGCGTCATCCGCAACGGCACGCGGCAGACGATCGACGTCGTGCTCAGCAAGTTCCCGGTCCGCGGACGGAAGATCGTCACCGTGCAGCCCGAGGCCTGGCGCGGCGTGCGAGTCGATTATGCCTCGGCTTTCCTCGAGTCCGACCAGCCGCAATCTTTCCGATCGATCGTCGACGGCGCGGTGGTCGTATTGGAGGTCGATCAGAGTACACCTGCTGCGCTGGCAGGTGTGCGGCGCGGCATGTTCATCAGCCACGTTGACGGGCAGGCCGTTCGCACTCCCAAGGAATTTCGTGCCGCCATCGCCGCGAAGACTGGGGCGGTGAAATTGCGGTTGGTGAGCAGCGATCCTGCGAACTTGGTGCTCGTCGTTCCGCCCGGCAGCTAGTGTAGTGTCTCGCGCCGATTGATGCCTATGGTCTGCGCTGGAGTTCCGCCCGGGCACCGCGTACTCGTGGTCGGCGGCATTCCCGGCTAAAGCCGGAACTCCAACAGATACGGCAATTCAGATACTACAATAGCACTGCTAGCAGTGCTGGCTCAAGAGACGACGGACGGATAGGCTGGATTGCGCAGGGATGGGCATTCTGCGCGTTAGACTTTCGTTCCTTCCGCGCGTTGGAGCGGCGCTTGTCGGCAAGGTTTCGAGATTTTTCGGCGCGTACAAGAAACCGGCCTTGACCGAAAAAGCGAAAAGCCATATCTTCCCCCTCACCTGATCGCTGTCGCCGCCGCACGGATGTGGTCTTGGCGATAACGAGTCGTGAATCAACGAGCAACGATCCACGTGGGTGGGTCTGCACGGGGAAGACTGCGACGGCGGTTTTCCTGCGGACCACGAAGCGAACAACCGCCTACAAGGAAGTGGGCGGCCCGCTTCGATTACCGAGAACCCCGGAGCGCTCCTGAATTCGATCGAGCGCCATGCGGTTCCTCGGTTTGTTTCAAACGCATAGCATGCCTAGTGCATCCCGTCCGCAAGGATTGGCGACCACGGCAGGCGCGGAAGCGTCCAATCGCTCCCGGAAAAGTCAGTGTCCTTCGCCCCCCTGGGACACAGCCTTTCCGGGGGCTTTTTTTGCGCGCTCGCGTCGCTCATATGTAACTCCTTCCAATAAAACAGGTTAAAGGCCAGCGTCCGTAAATCTCGCGCACTTGCCCGCTAACCAGGCGTGACCGCGAGCAGTATATGACTGGCCGCACCGTCCTTTACCCTATTACTACATTCCCATCCGCGTCCACATCCAGCCGGACCTCCGTCTCGCGCTGATCCGGATGGGCCAGGAGATACCGCGAGAGCGGCGTCACCACGTGGGTTTCCAACACACGTTGCAGTGGTCGGGCACCGTAGCGCCACTCGAAACCAATCCGCACGAGATGCTCGACCAGCGTATCCCCGACTGCCAGTCGCAGGTTAGCTCTGAAAAGCCCTGCGCGGCGGCCGAGATCGGCAAGCTCCTTGCGAACGATTGCCCGGCACACCGCCACATCTAATGGCTGGAAGGAAACCACGGCGTCAATACGGTTGAAGAACTCCGGGCGGAAGAAATCCTGGACCGCCGCCTCATAGGCGCCCGCCGGGCGGGCGTTGAAGCCGATCGACTTCCCCTTCGCCGTGCCTAGGTTTGAGGTCATAATAAGCACCGCGCTGCGGAAGATCGTCGTGCGCCCGTAGCGGTCGCTCAGTCGTCCTTCATCCAGCACTCCCAGCAGCATGTCGAAGACCTCGGCCGAGGCCTTTTCGATCTCATCGAGCAACACGACGACGAACGGTTGCTGCCGCACTTTTTGCAGGAAATCGCTCGGCGTTTGGTCGTCCTTGGCCACCAGCCGCTCGGCGTTCCAGGGCGATGCGAATTCACTCATGTCGAGCCGGATCAGCCGCTCGGCCTGCTTGCCGTGGCCGAACAAATAGGCTGCCATCATCTTGGCCAACTCGGTCTTGCCGACACCCGTCGGGCCGCAGAACAAGAGCGTACCGACCGGGCGGCGCGGATCGTTCAAGCCGGCCTTGAAGGTGGCAATGACCTCCGCGGCGATCCGGCAGGACTCCGGCTGCCCGATGATCCGCTTCTGGAACCACTGCTCCACCTCCTCGACGGCCAGCGGCAGATCGTCGCGGAGCATCTCCTCGGGCAGCCCGGTCTGGTCGAGGAACGACTCGACGACGTCCGAGAGGCGGACTTCGCCGCGGCGCTGTTTCTTCGCTTCATCGAACAGCGCGGTCAGGAACCGCGTGGCCCGGCCGGGCAAGGCGTGGTAGGGCATGAAGCGGCGGAAGAGATGGTCTACGGTCTCAACGACTTGGGGTTCGGCCGTAACCTTGGTCTCGCGGGTCCGCGATGCGGCCACCGCCGCCAGCGCCGCCCGCGCCCGCGGCGGATCCATCGGCGCCAGCCGCAGCACCTGGAAGACGTCGGCCAGGCCCGGCAACAGCCGACGGCATGCCTGGAACTCCTCCGGGGTCGTTTCGGCCACTAAGCGGAGTTGGCCGTTTTGCAGGTAGGGCAGGAAGAACGCGCCGAGGCTTGCCGCGGGCCCCGTGCCGCCCACCAAGAGAAGTTCCAACAGGTTCTCCACGCAGAGGACTCCGTCGATCGACGACAGTTCGCCGATGACCTGTTCGCAGCGTTTCTGCCATTCGCCAAGGTACTTCATGCCGGCGATCAATCGCGGCGCGCTGCTGAGCCAGTAGCGATGGCGAACGGTGGACGACTGCTGTTCGTCGCCGTCGCGGCTTCGCTCCAGGGCCCGAACCGCGGCCACCAACACGGTCGATTTGCCCGAAGCATGCTCGCCGACGAGGACCACGTTGGCCTTTTCGCCTCCCAGCTTGCGGACTAGGTCGGCCACCTCCGACTCCCGTTGCCAGGCTGAGGCGAACCGCCGGCGGAAGACAGGCTCGCCGATCGCCTGGGCCACCTGGACGAGCGTCGGCAACTCGGCCTGCATGGTCCGCTGCCGCTTTGGCTCGGGCGCGTGCACGGAAACCTCTTCGATGCGGGCTTCCCGCGGCGGCAGATAGCGTGAAAGCTGCCGAGGCGTCTGGTCCGCCAAGCGGCGGCGGACCGTTTCGGCGATCATCCGCTTCAGATCGCCCGGCTGATAGAAGTGGAACGCCGCGCCGAGCGTGGGCATGGAGCAGATCAGCAGTCCGCTCTCCAGATGCCCATGGACGCAGGCCACCTTCAGTTCGAGTTCATCCTCGCAAGGATAGACGCGATCCGACTCTCGATATTGTGGTCGAATGGAAACTCGCGCGTGGATCAGTTCGGGTTCGAGGAAATCCGGAGGAAAAGGCCATGAGTTCTGTTCGAACCACCATTCGACGTAGCTCTGAACCTGTCGCGCGGCCCGCTCGGCGGTCGCGTCCACGGCCGCGGACTCATCTCCGCTTAGCCCGGGATCCAGCGGGGCAGCCGTCCAGAAGCCTTCCCAATCTTGCCAAACCAACAGCGGCACGCGGTGGACGGGCATTACTGTTTACCCCGAACATCGAGCAAATCGCGAAACTCAGGCGGCAAAGCGATCGATGCCATCAGGCCTCGATCCGGGTGCGAATAGTTGCCTCCGCCCGAGGTGGCAGCCCCGCTTTGCAGATCGGTGATGAAGCGGTTCGGTCCATAAACGCCGATCGTCGGCCGCCAGTCCAGCGGATCGTCGGCCGCTTCTCCGCGGGCCATGGCTTCGATCGCCAGCTCGTGACGCTTTATCGTATCGAGCAGGACGTCCCAATGCGACTGGCCTTCCGTGACCGCCGCCACGACGATTTGCACCGGCTCCAACCGTCCATCCGCCAAGACGAACAGATGCGTCCCCATTTCATAATGCAGAAACTGCTGCGCCCGGTAGCCCACGGCCAGCAGCACGTCGAAGTAATAGCGGTCGTGATGGGTGTCGCGAGCGGGCAATTCCTCCCACCAGGCGCGATCGCCGGCGTGACGGCGAGAGTGTCGCCAATGAGTACACTCCAGCCCGAACGCCATTTCGGGCTCTTCCCCCTGTTGGGGCCGCTCCCAATCGGGGCGGATTGAGCTGTACTTGGAACACAAGTGATCCGCCAAGAAGGAACGGGCCGCGTCGCATTCGCCGATGCCGCGGCTCAGCACCAGCGCCCGCTCGGGCGGCCAGCCTGCTGTGCTGGGCGCAAGCATGTCGGCCAAGGCCAGCCGATCCAGCAGCAGGCGGAGCTGCTCTTCCCGCTCGCTCGGCTGTTGCTTTGCCATTTCAGCCGCCAATCCCTTCACGTATTCCACCACGTCCTGGGCCGCGTAGATTTCCTTCAGCATCCGGCGACTCGGGGAGTCCAGCGTAAACCGCACCCTGCCGTGCTTAGGATGGATCAGCGGCGGACGTTTGCCTCGACGAGGGCCGTTCAATTCGTCGGCGATCGATGCCGCCAACGCACGGGTCTGCCGCAGGAACTCCATCACGGCCAGGTACCAATGATAGCGCGGCGAGATCCGGCCCTCTGCGTCTTGCATCGCCGGACGGCGGGCCTCGTAGGCGGGCTGAAGCCGATCGAGCACGGCGCGGGCGCGGGCGAGAAGCCTCTGGGGCTCGTCGATCCGCTCGGGCCGCGCGAGTTCGGCCTTCCGCGGGACTTCCGCCAGCGGTACGACCCGCACCGCCAGGGCGTCGCCGCCGCGCCCCACGCTCATGATCGTGGGCGTGTCGGGCGAGATCGCGGCCAGTTGGCGGGCCATCGGCCGGACCAGGTCCCGCTCGACCGCTCGCCGCATGGCCCGCGCACCCAGCGTTCGGTGATAGCCGCGATCTACCATCCACGCCAGTGCATCGCCGGCCAACTCGATAGCGCACTTGCGCCGCGCCAGCCCTTCGCGGCCCATCACGTCGGCGAGGATCGTACGGGCGATCCGCTCCAGTTCCCTGTGTTCCAAGCGACGGAACGGCACAATCCGATCCAGGCGGTTGAGAAACTCGGGGCGGAAGAACTCCTCGACGGCCTTCAGGTAGACCTCGTCGGCCGCCGATCCGGCCGGGGCGAAACCGACTTCGCGGGCCGCCTGCCGCGTGCCCAGGTTCGAAGTCAAGATGATCACCGCGCTGGCGAAACTGGCCGTCCGGCCCAGGGCATCGGTCAGCCGCGCCTCGCCCAGGATTTGTAGCAGCAGGTCGAAGACGTCCGGATGGGCCTTCTCGATTTCGTCCAGCAGCAGGACGCAGAATGGCTGCCGCCGGACTGCGCCGGTCAAGAGCCCTTCGGGCTGGTGGAAGGTGCCGACCAACCGGGCCACCGACTGCGGTGAGACGAACTCGTTCATGTCGAAACGGACCAGCCGCGCGGTGTCGCCGAAGAGGTAATGGGTCAGGGCCTTGGCGCACTCGGTCTTTCCCACGCCCGTCGGACCCAGGAAGAAGAGCGTGCCCAGGGGCCGTTGCCGGTCATTGAGCCGGGCCTTGGCGACGGATACCACGTCAGCCATCGCTTCGACGGCTGCCGTTTGGCCGATGATCCGCCTGCGCAACTCGTCCAAGATGTCCTCGCGGAGCAGCCGCGCGCGTGTGTCGGCAAAAGCCACCTGCACGCCGCTGGTGGCGCGGAATTCCTCCAGCACCGTATCGCGGCCCACGGCGGCGGCCTGGTGTTTCACAGCAAGCCGGTTGAGCCAGCCCGCCGCCTTGCCGGGAAAGGCTGCCTCCGGCTGCCAACAACGGGTCAGTTCCAGCACGGTGGGCAAGACATCCAGTCCGAATCGCACGCCATAGCGAAGCTCCAGCATCCGCACCACACTGAGCAGGATCCGCAGTGTCTCCTCCTCGCCAGGCCGATCCACCCGGATGATCTGGAACAGGTCGGCGAAGCCCCGGTCACGCTCGCGAAAGACGCGAAGCTGTTCGGGCGTGGCCTCGGCCAGCACGCGAACGTCGCGGCGCTCGACGTAGGGCTTGAGCACGTCGGCCACAGACAACGTCGATTGGCTGGTCACGCCCGCGTGGTAGAGCCCCAGCAGATCGTCGAAATACAAAATATGCCGCCGCTGCTGCGCCTCTTTAAGGATCGCCAGCAGGCGGTTCTCCCATTGGCCGACGTACGACATGCCGGATATCAGCCGCTGCGGGTTCAACAGCCAGACGTTCTCGTCCGGCCTGGAGAGCGGCGTTTCATGCTGGGCCGCGCGACGTTCTCCCCGCCGATAGATGAACTCGTGGATGAGCGCCGTCTTGCCGACCATCGGCGGCCCCACCAGCAGCAACGGCCGCTGGTCGCCCGACTCCAGCAATCGTTCCAATTCCCCGACCAGTTCCTCGCGGCATACGGCCCGGCCAAGCCCGTCGGGATAGAGATGGTCCAGACAGCGTCCGACCGCTTCCAATTCGTCCGCTCCGCTGCCGATTTCCAGTCCGTCCAGCAAGGCGAGGCCCTGCTCGGTCGACCTGCCGCGATCCATCCGCGTCGTGACCGAGAGTTCCACAAGCGTAATCCAGGGTTTCTTCCTGTTCCGAAAGCGGCCGAGCAGTTCGCGAAGCGCGGACTCCTCGCGCTGCTTCGAGGCATTGCGGAACCAGCGCGCGTAGACCTCCGTCGCCTGTTCGTCAAGCCGCTTGAGATGTGGAACCTCGAACCACACTTCGTCAAGCCAGGGCGAGAAAGCCAACGTCCGATCGAGTTGACGGAACGTGACGATGGGGAAATGCCCGCGGAACATCTCGCCGCGCAGATCGAGCCGCAGATCAAGCCAGTGCAGATCGACGTCGGGCGAGAAGCTCCAGGCGGCCAACACCCCATGCTCGCCGTCGCGGCCTAACGAGTCGAGTTGTTTCTCCAGCCTCTCGGCCAGGCGAGCCAGCGCCGTGGCCAAGGTCCGGTCGGTCCGCTCGGGGGCCTCGCAGAACAGCGGGCGCACGCGGTATACCGACCCGCCCTCATCGGGTTCGGCATCCGGCTCGACCAGGACTAGAATTTCGATGTTCATGAGCGGAACCACTCTTTCACCTGCCGTGCCAGGTGATCCTCCACCATAGCGCCGATAATCTCCGCCGGGCTGCCCGGCCACCGTTGCCGCTTGCCCGAAAGGCGATCTTCCACCGACTTCCGCGGCCGATCGTAGACCCGCCGCACGTCCTGGCCGCCGATCCCTTCCTTGCGGTCGATCTTGGCGGGCGGTTGATAGTCGGTAATCCGTGCATCGCTAACATGGACCAGACACGCGACCCGTTTGCTCGCCTCGCAAATCAATTCGTGCAGGCCGGATTCCGCGCCCCATCGCGGCCATGCCAGCCGGGCTTCCAGGCAGAGGGCGATGCCGCGGAGCGCGGGGGTGGGTTCGGACGAGTACAGGCCCCGATCCTCGAACCGCTCGGCCTGAAGCCGGGTTCCATTGGCTTGCTCCCGCAACTTTGGGTCCGCCGAATCGCGATCGCCCAGCGGAAATCGCCGGACGTCGGCCGGTGCCGCCTGGCTGTAGCCGATCAGTTGATAGGCATGGACCTTGCCCTGCTGGGCGAACAGGCCGTGATACGCCTCGGCCAGCGCGAGCAACCAACCATTGTCCTCACCGTAGATGACGAAGGTCGCATAGTCGGGCTTGTCAAACTGGAGTCTAAACAGATCCAGTCGCAAAGCGGCCAGATCCTCACGGCGGGCGTGCAGATCCTTCTGAGTCCGATCCGCATCGAGTTCCGCCTCGCCAAAACAACTCAGAAGCACTGGCTCCTCCAAGGCGACGGTTCCATCCCAGATCTCGTCCATCCGCCGATCCAGCCCGCGAAGCACGTCGAGCCGCTCGGCAAGTTCCCTTTGCATGCCCGGCGCATCCTTCAGTTCCCGCTTGCGGAGACGCCGATCGGTTCGCTCTAGGCGGAACAGCTCGTTGCAAAGATCGGTCATGGGGCGACTTCGGCCGGTTTCGGCAGCCGCTCGCCGCAGGCCGACGCATTCTTCGGCCAGTGCGGCGAGGCCCTGGCGTCCGCTCGGAATCCGACCGGCAAGGGTCCCGCCGTCGGCGGGCTGCCCGTGCACCGAAACGCGAATGTCTTGACCGTCGCAATCGACCTCGGCCGCCAAGGGCGTCTCGGCCGAATACGCGTTCAACCGCGCGGCCAAAGGGGCCAGCAGGTGTCGCTCGACGGCCCGCTTGATCGGGCGGGCGCCGTAGCGCGGGTCGTAGCCCAGCCGCACGATCTCGTTCACCACCGAATCGCCAAAATGTGTCTCCAGGTTGCGGTAACGAATCCCTTCACGCTGGTCGAGCAGCCGCAGTTCACGCCGGGCAATCTGGTGTAGCGTATCTTTCTTCAGCGGCAGGAACGTCACAACCCGGTCGATGCGGTTGAACATCTCCGGCCGCAGGAACCGCTCGGCCTCGCGGACGAAATGTTGCTGGGCCTCGGCAGTCCAATCGGGCCGGCCGAATCCCGACGGCTGCCGTCCGAACGATTCCACGCCCAGGTTCGAGGTCATGATTATGACCGCGTTGCGGAAGTCGGCCAGCCGGCCGGAGGCGTCGGTCAGCCGCCCCTCGCCGAGGACCTGCAGCAGCAGGTCGAACAGCCGCGGATGGGCCTTTTCGAACTCGTCCAGCAGCACGACGCCAAACGGTTGCTCGCGGATCTTCGCCGTCAACAGTCCTTCGCCGGCGGGACCGCCGATCAGTCGATCGGCCGCCAAGGGGTCGGCATACTCGCTCATGTCGATCCGCGTCATCCGCTGCCGGTCGCGATACAGGAACTCGGCCAGGGCCTTGGCCATTTCGGTCTTGCCCACGCCTGTCGGTCCGATGAACAGCAGCGACGCGATGGGGCGACCCGGCCGCGACAATTCGGCCTTGACTGTGGCCAGCAGATCGACGACGGTCTGCACAGCCTGCACCTGCCCGATCACGCGCTCGGCGAACCAGCGGCGGGTGACGTCCAGGTCGAGCCGCTGGCTGGGTTCCAGCAACACCAGCGGCAGGCCGGTCTCGCGCGAGAAGGCTGCGGTCACATCAGCAGCGGCGATGCGGCGGCCGGGCGACGCGGGCGAGTCTTGCAACAGGTTCTTCAGAAAACGTAACGGCCGGCCGGGATAGGCGGAATACGTGGCATAGCGCCGGTGTAGCCGGTCCAGCGTCTCGATCGCGGCGGTATCTACTGAAGTTTTCCCGGCCCAGGCACGGGCCGCCTCGTCGAGAATCCGCCGACCTTCTTCGGGCGACGCCTCGCCCAACTCCAGCCGCGAGAAGGCTTCGAGCATGTTCGGCGTGTCGCGCTCGATGAGCGCCAATTGCTCCGGCGTACACTCGGTGATCGCCAGGAAGTCGCCCCGGACGATGGACGACCGCAGGAAGTCACCGACGCCCTGATCGTTGTGAACCGACCGGCCCACGCCCATCAATTCCATCAAGTTGCCAAAGTGGATCACCGCCTTGCTCCGGACGGCCTCGGCACAGATCGCCTGGCATCGCTCCTGCCACATGCCAAAGCCGCACATGCCGGCGACGATGCGTGCGCCGCTGGTGGACCACAGCGGGACGGCCGGATCGGTCGCGGCCAGTTTCCGCACGGCCGCCGTTTTGCCGGCGCCGGACGGTCCCACCAGGAGCACGCTTCGCGGCGCAGTCCCCCAAAGCCAATCGGCCAACCGCAACACGGTATCGTCCAGGCGGAAGACTTCCACGCCACCGGCCTTCGACAGATCGGTCGCCACGTCTTCGAGCACCGATTTCGGAGCAACCGACTGCCGCCGCTGGGCGAGTTGCTTGGGCGTGGGCAGGTCCATCGTCCACTGCACCGTCTCGATCTCGACCGATTGCCAACGATCCAGCCAGGCCAGTTCCCGGAGCGACGTGCTGGCCCGTGTCCGCATTAAGGCAAACCGGATCTGCTCGGGAAGTTGCCGCAGAAGTTCCTCCCAACGGCCGGTGACGACCTCTATGTCCAGGGCAGGCACGTAACCGATGGCCGCCGCCTCGCCGTGCCGCCAGCACACGGCGTGGAAGCGCAAGCGAACGGGCGTTTCCCAGGCGGGACCGTGCCCCGGCGGCGCGATCTCGACGATCGTCTCGTGTAGTTCGGGCGTTCCCGCCACGTGCCGCCGGTGCAGTTCCAGGAACGGCAGGGCCTTGATCTCGGCAACTGTCAGTTCCCGAAGGACACTGCGCAGACGGTCTCCACGCTGCTCGTAGGCCGAGACCTCGGGATAGAACAAAACGCGGCCCAAGCGGGTCTCATTCTCCAGCGTCGAAGCGATCACGTGGAAAGTGAAGTCGTGTGACGGCATAGCAAAGCCGGTTGCGATCACGGTCTTGAAATTGGACTCTCGCCCATTTTACCAAACTTGCGGGGTTCCCGTAACTCGCTACGATGGCGGAACGGGGCAAGTCTACACCTTGACGGGCGAGATCGTCCGCCGCGAAACGCCGATCACCGCAGGTCGTGAAGCGGTCGTGTGAGCCAGGTTTTTCGGAGTTATTGCCAAGGGAGATATACTCACAACCCCTTGGCATACTGGACTATCCGAAGAATCTGGCAACCAATGAGAATCGTTGCCAAAGATGCCCTCACAAACCGGTGGCCTTTTTTGCGCGCTGAGCGAACATTCTGGAACGCATGACCGCGGCCGTCAATGGCTTCGTCCAATGACGTGTATTTGGGTACACCCACAACCGCAGGTAGGCTGCGGCTCGGGGTCCCGTGCTGGTGTTTCCGTCGGTTTCGGCTTGCCGCCCAGCGGCAGCTTCGAGCTCAGCAGCACCGCCAACAGCGCCACGGCCCAGACCTGCGACCAAAACCCAAAGTGCTCCGTCATGTGACTGCCACAGGCGGCCGCGGTACAGGCCTCAAGCTGCGGCCGCCAGTGTACGAGCAAACTGGTAAGCCCGTCCAGCGCCAGGCCGCAGACGAGGGCGCTCAGCGCGACCGTGACCAGATAGACCACCGTCGTGCGGCGGCCGAGCACTTTCCAGACCGTGGTCACGGCGGCTGGGTTCGTCGAAGCGCCGACGATCAAGAAGGCCAAGGCCGCGCCGGGCGAGGCACCCAGGTGGATCAGCCCCGCGGCGATGGGCACGGACGCCGTGGCGCAGACATAAAGCGGGATCCCTATGGCCATCAGCACCAAGATCGAAAGCACTCCGCCCAGATGCGTCTGCAGGCTATCGGTCGGCAACGCGGCGGCTTTTGCCCCCGCGGCCATCGCTCCGGCGATGACCACGCCGACCAAGAGCGGCCAAGCCAGGTCCCGCGGCAAGGTCCTGAATCCATACTGTGCGGCCCGTCGCCAGGCCGGCCTCTTGCGGTCGCCCGAGCAGCATGCATCGGTGCATACCGGCGGCATGTCCGCCTGCGTGGATTTTGTCTTCCCGAACAGCAGCACGAGCACGCCGCCCAACACGCCGCTGATCAAGGCGGCGATGGGCCGAAAAATGGCGAAGATCGGTCCCAGGAGCGCATAGGTCACGGCGATGCTGTCCACGCCGGTTTGCGGTGTGGAGAGCAGGAATGATGTGGCCGCCGCCCGGCTGGCCCCGTGCCGCCGCATCGAGGCCACCACCGGTATCACGCTGCACGAACAGAGCGGCAACGGGATGCCCAGCAACGTGGCCTTTACGACCGGCCCGATCCCTCGGCCGCCAAGGTGCCGCTCGATCCACTCGGGCGAGATCCAGATCGAGAGCAAGCCGGCCAGGGCAAATCCGAATAGCAAGTAGGGCGCCATCTCCAGCATGACCAGCCAACATTGCTCAACAAAGTTCAAAAAAAGTTCAGGCATTTACTTGGGTTCAAGCTGGAAATATCACCAGTGCATTGGTTATCGCGTTCGGTTGTCTCCCTTAATTATACCTCTACGAAGGACTGCGCAAAGAGAATTTTGGTTTACTAATCCCGGCCTTGGCTGGCAAGCCTGCACCAATACCTTTGCGCAGGGGCCGGCGAATCAACAGAGAAGCGGTTTACGACTTTCTCCGGTGTGCCCCTTGTGTCTCTGGCCCCATTGGACAGCCTTGAACCCAGCACATTCACCAACTATCATCGAGAAACCGAGCATATCATCCAACGAATCGAGGAACAACCGTTGAAAGTTTCGCAAGCATGTGCGTGGATCGTTCTCTTGGCGGCAATGGCCGCCTGCAACCTGCAAGCCGCCGGGCCGCTCTGGCAGATCGGCAGGGCCGATGACAAGTGCGACGAATTTGTCGACTACCGCGCCGCAGCCGGCCAAATCGAGATCGCCCCGGGCCAGGCCGCGCCGCGCGAGCCCGCTGCCGCCGGCAAGGGTCTGCACGGGGTCGAGCATCCGCAATTGGAGATTGCCTATACCTTGGATGCCCCGCCGCCGCACGGCGCGATGTTCTCCTTCAAACTCCTGCACGGCACCAAAGACGGCCCGCAGATGGCCGTTTTCTCCAACGGCTTGATGGCCGGCCTCATCCAGCTTTGGGGAACGGCGGAGACCGGCTCGCCCTACGCCTGGAAGAAGACCTACCGCCTTTACATTCCCCGGGAACTGCTGGTCGCCGGTCACAACGTGCTGACGCTGAGGGCCTGCCGCCCGATGTGGAGCGATAGCAGCGCCGACGCGCGGCTCTGGTGGCACTGGGACTATCTGCGGCTGGAGGCCCTGACCGCCCCGGCCCGTGAGCCGATCCACGGCGCCGTGGCCTACCTGGGCACCACGCTCAAGCACAGCGCCAACGATTTCTTCGTCAACGACGATACGCTGAGCCTGGCCCGCATTGCCCTGGAATGGATGGGCGTGGCCTACAGCGGCAACACGGTCCGCGCCGATTTCTGGTACGACGTGGATCGCCTCCAGCCCCGCCGCCTGGAATATCTGAAAGTGCTGCGGGATCTGAACATGACCGTCGTGGCCGATAACGTCAGCTCGGGGCATTTCCATAACCAGCCCGATGGCTCGATGCCGCCAGCGATGAAAGACGCGATTTCGCAGTTCTTCGCCAGGTACGGCGACTACATCCAGTTCTACGAGATTTCCAACGAGCCGTGCATGTTCGGCGGCGGCATGGCCGAGACGCTGAACACGGCGCGCTGGGTGAATCAGGTCAAGCCGCCGCACGTGCGGACCGTGGCCCCCGGCTGGGCCTACGGCGGCGGGCGGGGAACGCCCACCAACTGGGATGCCGACGCGGCCAATCGCCGACGCGTCGAGGCCCTCTGCCAGGTCACCAACGGCCATTCCTACGGCTTCTCTTACGCCGATGACCGCGGCGGCAGCTTCGTGGAAAACCTCAAGACCTGCGGCGGTGTCGACGACGGCTGGCCCAAGCCGTTCCTCAACACGGAGACCGGCACCAACAACTGGCATTCGGAAGAAAACGGCACGCATTTCGCCTCCACGCAGCCCCACAACCAGGCCTTCGACCGCATTATGCGTGCCCACGTTGCCGTGGTCGAGCGGACCATGCAGCACGCAGCGATCTTCGACGAGTTCGGACTGTTCCAAGGCCCCTTCGACGCCAGTCACCCGACTACGTTGCGGGCCTATCCCGGTATGAAAGGCGAGGACTGCCGGCTGAAGACCTATCGCCGGCTGGCCCTGGCCTATGCCACGCACGGCGCGCCGCTGCCGTATGTCTATCTCAATGCCGACGCCGTGCGGGGGCGGATGGTCTACTTCCGTGCGGTCGATACGGCCGCCCTCCCCGCGTTGCCCGGCAGCGGTGGGACCTCGGACCGCGTGCTGCTGAACTGCGTCAATTTCGAGAACGTTCCGCAAAAACTCGAGGTGCGCGTAACCATGCCGCAGCGCGGGATGTATCGTGGCCGGCGCTTTGGGCCGGGCGAGACCTATGCCCAGGCCTGCCAGGACGTGACGCTCAGCGCCGATCCGTCGTTGGACCTGGCCGTCGAACTGGGGCCGGGCGATGCAATGCAGTACGTGCTCGAGCCTGAGAAGCCCCACGCGCCCTATCCGCCCACCGGCCTGTCGGCCGTGCCGGGCGACGGCCAGGCGACGCTGCATTGGGCGGCCAGCGCCGGCGCGGTGCGCTATACGATCCGTCGGGCGAGCCAGGCCGCGGGGCCTTATGCGGTTGCGGGAACCGTCGAGGCCGTTTCCAGCTACCGCGATGCGACGCTCCGCAACGGCGAGACCTATTACTACAAGGTTTCCGCCGTCAATGACCAGGGCCGCAGCGACGAGTCGGCAACAGCCAGCGCGACCGTCGGCAGCGCGCCGCCGCCGCAGACGCTTTCCGCCGTGGCCGGCAATCGGCAGGTGCGGCTGACCTTCGCCGCCAGCCCCGGCGCTACGGCGTACGGCGTGTACCGTACGCCGGGCGGTCGTGCCCGCTGGGTGCCGGCCGCGCCGCTGGCGGAGATCGAATATGTGGACAGCGACGTGGACAACGGCCCGACGTACACGTACGCGGTCTCCGCGCGGGGCGCGACAAGCGAAGGCCCGCGATCGCCGTCCGTCTGCGCCACGCCCCATGCGCCCCCGCCGGCGCCCGTCGGGTTGCGATCGATCGCCGGCAATCGGCGGGTGGTTCTGGATTGGACGGCTGCGCCCGGCGCCAGCGAGTACTGTGTGAAACGCGCGACGGCCGCGGCCGGTCCGTTTACGGTATTGGCCGAATCCCTGCGGACGCCGACCTGCACGGACGACAGCGTGACCAACGGGGCAACGTATTGGTACGTGGTTTCCGCCCTCAGCGATGCCGCCGAGAGCGCCGATTCGACGGCGGCTATCGCCGCGCCGGAGGCCCGCCGGCTGCCCGAGGGCTGGAAGGCCACCGACATCGGCGCTGTGGGGCAGGCCGGCCAGTCCAGCCATAGCGCGGCCAGCAAGGCCTTCACGGTTTCCGGCGCGGGCAACGATCTTTGGGGTCCGGCCGACGGGCTGCACTTTGTCTACTTGCCCTGTTCCGGCGACGTATCGCTGGTGGTGCATGTGGCGGCCTTCGAAGACACGCACGAGTGGTCCCGCTTCGGCGTGATGATCCGGCAGAGCCTGGAGCCTGGTTCGGCGATGGCCATGATCGCCCTGACGCCCGGGCGCGGCGGCAATTTCCTCTTCCGTCGCGAGTCGGGCGGCGCGTGCGAGCTAGTGGGCGGCGGCGGCCAGCCGTGGTTGAAGATCACACGCACGGGTTCCACGATCAGCGGTTACTTGTCGCCGGACGGCCGCCAGTGGACGTTGCACGGCAAGGTCGACTTGTCGCTATCCGGCACGATCTATCTGGGCCTGGGCGTGTGCAGCCACAACCAGGGCCGCCTGAACAAGGTGCTCTTCGATCACGTGGAAGTTAGCGGAGCGGCGATCAAGAAGTGATCGGTAGCGGGGGGAAAAGAGTACGTCCTTTCTGCCGGGAAGGACTAATTCGCGCGGCCCCGGCGAACGCCCAGAAGTTTCTTGGCGCTCCGGAGTATATGGCCGAAGAACCGCCTGGTAGGGCAGCGCTTTCGGTGACCGGCAAGAGCAGCGGCCTTCCGCCAGTTTTACTCTGTGGTTCCTTGATTTTCGTTGAGTTACGGAAGCGGGCCTGCGTTCTCTTTCAAATTTTCATCAACGAAGGTGATGGATTTGCCAGGGATCTGCCTCATCTTTTGAAACAGGCCGCGAGGCGCGAGGGGGAGCTTGCCGCCTTTTCCCCCTGTGTTTACGGGGTGCCACAAATCGCGGCCGGAAAAACGGTGATGAGTCTGTTTAAAAATTTGAAACAAAGTGTTTCATTTGTTCGATCGCCCCAAACGGGCGAGTTCACAAATAATTTCCAGTGCCGGCCTAGCCGGCCTTGATCGCAAAGCTTGCCAACTGCCAGCAATGCCCTCCGCTGGCCAGCATTAGAAAGGGATCTCTGCTTCCTGTTGCGAGCCAGCATCGTTGGGCGAATCGCCGACCTGCGCACCATGACCACCCGGCTCGACGGCCGTCGCCTGCCGTTTCAACGCCTTCGCTTCGCGTCGTGCGGCCCGCTTCTTTTAATTCCAAGCCAGGCAAGAAACTGAGCGCAGCGATGTCACCGGCACAATGCCTTAGCCAAGTAGGTAGGGGTTGCGGAAGACGAGATCCGGTGTGAGCGTGTCCTCCTCCCGCAAGGCGTCGAGTTCCTGGCGGACCAGTTGCTCCGGCTTCTTGGACAAGGCTGTCCGTTCGAAGAGCATGCCGTCAATCTTCTTCTGGAGCGTGCGGACGCTCCACCGTTCCATGCGGCACATCTCGGCATAGAAGTCGCGTTTCAAAGGATCATCAAGCGGGATGATGTAGATCACGTGGGTCCAGGATAATTGTCTCATCAGCGATGAGACAATTTGTTCGTCGGGAAAGACCTCGGCAAAGCGGAGCATCCGAAACAGATTCTGCCGGCTGAAGCCTCGCCCAAACTCTGCGGTCAATTGTCCAGACAGCGTCTGGACAATCTGCTCCCCATACTCCGCCCGCTGCTCGTGCAGAACGTCCTCGCGGATGCACTTGCCGATCTGCCAGTAAAGCGCGACCATGACCGAGTTGACAGTTCGCGCCACCTGCTGGCGGGCCTACTCGATCAGGCTGCGGATGTCGATCAGCAGACGATCCGGTGAATCCGCCCCAAGACCGTCCGATTTCCGCACGGCAGGACTGCGGTTTGGCGTGCGGTTCCTTCGTTTCTTTGCCATAAGTTTATTGTTCGTCGTTTGCGGTCACACTTGACACAATCGCAATTGTGTCAGCGCGGACGACACAAAGCAAGCAGCATGTCGGCAGGCATTGTCTCGTCACCAATGAGACAATCGTCATATCCCCGGAAGGTCCGGTTGGTCCTTACTGCCGTTCGGCTTGCGGCTCCTGGCCGTTTTTCCTCTGGCGCATCGCGTCTTTGGAGCAGCCTCGGCGGGTCCTAACCGTAGCTCCAGGGATTCCCTCTCCCTCGCCCTGCGGGAGAGGGTGAGGGCGATTTGCCGCGAAATCGGCCATGCCCGAATTTCGAGATTTCGATTTGTTTTGAATTTCCTTCCCTCGTGTTTTGGGTCGGGGTACCCGCTTGCGGGTCGCGGATCTAGAAATTCGGTTTATTGCTGCTTTCCGCGATCAAGGGGTTGGGTCGACCGGCGGCCGTAGCCTGCGCGACTGCGTAGCACGGGATTTATCCCGTGTTGTTCACGGTTTCGATCCACGCGTGTATGCGGCGGGCGACGCGGAGGCCGCCTTCGCCGTCCGCAGCATCGGTTCCTCCCCGCGCGTGCGGGGAACACCTTCGCAGAACTCGACGATTCACAACACGCCATCTATGGCCGGGGGCGTCGACGAGTTCTCTATGCATTAACTACTGATTTTCAGTGTTCCCCCATTTTCCTTCTCCCTATTTTCCTCCCATCTTTCTGTCCGCCATTTTTCTGTAAAGGTCTTTTGCGCAGGGCAGAGGAAACCACGAATGACACGAATCAGGGATTTGAGATTTCGAATCAAAGACCTAAGACCTAAATGATGGGAAAGGCCGAAACGGCCTGGCGAGGCGGCGTTTGTAGTTCCCAAGCCCAGCAGGGGCGGGACACAGCGGGCGCAAAATCCGCGCCGCGCGCAAATGGCGGCGAGATTCCTTGCGTATTATTGGGTATAAAGCGCGCTCAGCACGATTCGCCCGAGTCTGAATGCTCTGCGCGTGAATTTGTTCTTTGAAAATTTAACCAGCCCCCGGCCTAGCGAACCGGGGGCAAATAGTGGTGCCCCCCGGCGTAGCGAACCGGGGGCCATTAGTAATGCGCGGCGCCGACTTTGGTCAAGTCGGCGTCCGCGCCGGCGGCTGCGCGGAAACTGTGACGCGTGGGTCTCGTGCCTCGACCCAACTACGGCCCGGGCAACGGTCGCGAACGGCCACAGTTGCCGCGACAACAATTAATTATTTTTATGACTCTGCACTTATATAGCTTCAAGAGAACGCCATGTGTCCTACCCCTAGATACTATACCAATGAACACATACCAAAAAAATGGCACAAAATGGCACAAAATGGTAACGTGTGCCAAGAAAATGGATACAAATTGGTAACAAATTGCCTACGGCCTTCGGCTGTGCCAAAACTATCGTTAGAGTGTCAAGCGTTTTTTTCCTGCAGTTTGCGCTGAGCCGCAACTACCTTTAGTGAAATCCGAATATAACCATGGAAGTACAAAATCGCCTTGGAAACGCCAATAGGCCCCTTTTTTGTGACCAGATCACACCACTGGCTGACCCGATACGGCGGGTTGGCCGCGGCGGCCATACCTGGAGAAACGCCGCGGGGAGCATTTTTTCTGACTCGCTGAAATGGACCAAGATGCTCGCTACCCGCTCGGAAGCCCGCGATGCAGCTCGGCCAGATACGGTTCGTAGTGTTTCCACCGGCCCACCGACGTGGCAAAGACCGGCTGCCGCACCTGGATGGCGCTGGCCGTCCGCACGGGCCGCTTCGCCCGATGGAAATCCAGACAGTCCGGCTCCCAGGCCAGGCCGCACCAGGCCACCAGTTTCCGCGCCACGCCCTCCAGGTCGGCCACCGTCTCTTCATAATCCACTTCCAGCAGCGGCACCGGCAGAACCTGCCGCCAGTGCTCCATCATTCGCCGGTACTCGTGAAAACGCGACGCAATGTGCTGCGGGTCGTTCGTCCAGCGGAGCTCGCGGAAATGTGTCATCCAACAGGAGACGGCCGTGTCGCGCAGGTCGCGGCGGCAATGAATCAGCTTGGCCCGCGGAAAGAGGGCCGCCAAGAGGCCGAGAAACAGGTAGTTATCGGGCAGCTTGTCGATGATGCGAAGCGCGGCGGAATCGAGCGCGCGAAGACTCTCCAAGTGCCGCGCGGCCAGCCGTTCCGCCGTCTCGCGGCTCAAGCGGCGGAGGCCCTCGATGGGGTCCGTGCCTTGTCCGCCCAGCGCGGCCATCGTGTCGCCGGCCAGGTGGATCTCGCCCGCGCCGAAGACCTGCGAGTGGCTGGCCAGGATCTGCTCGACGAGCGTGGTGCCGGAACGGGGCAGCCCCACGACGAACACCGGCACCTCGCTGGAAGAACCGAAACTGCCGACGCGCTGGAAGAACTCCGGCGTGCAGACCGCCATCATCCGCGTGACCAGGGAAGCGTAGACGCTGGGATCGTAGTCCTGACCGTGCTCGTGCCACTGGGCAAGTTGTAGCGCGTTGCCGCGCTGCAGGTGCTCCGCGGCCTCCGCGTATTGGCCCCGCGCATCCAGCACGTGGGCCAGGGCAAAGTGCAGCAATAATTGCTGCCCGGCGGGCAACTCGGTTTCTGCCGCCAATTGCCGCTGCACTGCCAGGTCCTGGTCCGGAAGCCCGCCGCCGAGAAGCTCCGCCAATTTATAATGCGCCAGCGCGAAACGGGGATTGTGCCGCAAGGCAGTGCGGAACGACGCTTCGGCGAGCTGAAGATCGCCCGCCTCCGCCAGGGCTATGCCCAGGTTGTTGTGGGTCTCAGCATAGTCGGGCTTCAATTCCAGCGCGCGGCGATAGCAGGCGGCCGCCTCGTCGAGTTTGCCCTGGTCGTGCAGCGCAGCCCCCAGGTTGTTGTGGGCTTCCGGATAGTTCGACTTCAACTCCAGCGCGCGGCGATAGCAGGCGACCGCCTCGTCGAGCTTGCCCTGCGCCTTCAAGGCGCTGCCCAGGTTGTTGTGGGCCTCGGCAAGCTCGGGCTTCCATTGCAACGCCTGGCGGCAGCAGGCTACCGTCTCGTTCGGCTGGCCTAAATCGAGCAGCACGGAGCCCAGGTTACTTTGGGCTTCGGCGTAGTCCGGCTTCAATTGCAGGGCACGCCGGTAGCAGGCGGCCGCTTCAGAACTGCGCTGCAAGGCACGATAGGCCTCGCCCAGGTTGAAATGGTAGAAAGGCACATTGCCTTGCAGGTGGATCGCCCGGCCGATCTGTTCGATGGCGGCCTCGTGGTTGCCCGCTTGGGCGGCCAACACACCGAGCAGATGGGTGGCATCCGAGTGATTCGGCTCGACGGCGAGGATCTGCCGATAGATCTCCTCGGCGGCATCCAGCCGGCCAGCCTGATGGTGTTGGAGGGCGATCGCCAATGCTTCGCGAAGGGTGGCCATAGGAATGTTTCGTATGATAAACGAACCCGGAGGGTTCAAAGCCATTAGCCGGTGGTCAGCGCAGCGCCACCACCGGTTATAAGGTATCGTATCATAAAACCGACCCTTCCGGGGTCGGAAATCGCGCTGCGATCGTAACCCCCGGGTCGCTTCGACCCGGGGCTAATTGCTTGCATCCCTTCGGGATGATACATAATCCTGATAAAGCTCCACAGCGCGGACTTTGCTGATGTCCTTGCCAACCACCAACCGCGCGCTGGCCGATTTCACCTTGCCCGCCTTGAGATCGCAACCGAAAAGCGAGAGGTAGACCGAGCGATGCGGGTCTTCCCCGTAGGGCATCGAGACGGCAAAACAGTCGGCGGGCCGAGACATGAGCAGCGCGGTCAGCCCGCTCTTGGCGTCGTATCGCAAGGCCAGCGGCACGGCAAAGCCCGGCATCATCTTCCAGTTCACCGGGTTGGGCGGACGTTTCCAGCGGCCGTCGGCAAAGGTCCGGACCACCGCACTGTCGCGAGGAAACGTCAGCCAATCACCGTCGGCCTTGGCAGCCTCCCTGAACTCCGGCGCGAGGCCGCCTGGCGCACCGGGCAGCCGTACGCAGGTTTGCGCCGATGGAAATCCGTTGAAATACGAGGCGAGGAATAATTCGAACGTGTGCAGGTCGCGCTGGGGCTTGACGAACAGTTCGAGGTCCAGCGTGTCGGCGGCGGACCAGCGATAGACACCGGTCATCTCCAACGGATGTTCCTTGTCCGCCGACCAGTGGATCCGCGCCGCGCCGTCGGCCTGCAGTTCCCACGTGTTAGCCCAGTCCCAAGCCGCCGTGCCGAAACGGGCGTCGGCGGTCAACAGGCGATAGGGCGAAAGGATGCCGAAAGCCCCGCCGATCTGCGCACCCGTGGCCACATGCGTGACGGGCCGCAGTCCCAGTGCTTTGCCCTCCGCGCCGAGCGTGCCCTTGAGCACGCCGGTGTCGAAGTGCAGTTCCTTTTCGGCGCGCGTGAAGGCGAGCTTGGACAATGGACGGTCCTCCGCCGCAAGCGATCGGCACGCGGCCGCCACGGCAACGATCAGTAGGACAATACGGTAGAGCGGATGCACGGCTTTTCTTTCCCTTTTCCCCGGATGGCGTTACGCGATGTAGGAATGTATCCGGCACACTCCGTGTGCCGTTGCAGGCGGCACACGGAGTGTGCCGGATACATCGGTCCCAACCTGCCGGTGAATTATCGCATTTCGAACGCCTGCTGCATAGCGGAGATGACGCGCGAGGCCGAAGCGGGTAGAATATCCGTCTGCCCGGTACACATCCGACGCTTTCCCGGCACAGGTTCATGTATTATGCGCAGAATCATCATTTGCTTCCTCCTGCTGACAGTCCCTTTTCCCGCCTTGATGCGAGCTGCGCCGGAGGTTTCCTTCGCCGACCAGGCCGCCGGCCGCGCGGCGATTCTTGCCGACCCGATCTACTTCGATCGCATGCAGCCCATGGAGATGGAGGCCAAGACGGGCCAACCACTCAGCGCCGCCACGCTGGACGGCCAACGGGCCGAGTGTCGCCGCCGCTACCAGGCAGCCGTCCGCGAATTCACTGCCGCCGAGAAGGCCGCCATCCGCAAGTTGGTCGCGCTGATCGATCCGGCGGTCCGCAAGAGTTATCCGCAGTTCGCCGCCATGCCGTGGAACTTCCTCAAGGTTGCCGGCAACATCGAGGGCGGGTTGCCGCACACCCGCGGCAAACACATCGTGCTCTCCGAGCCGATCTGTCGCTGGCTGTTGGGCGACCGGCCCGGCTTGCTGCAACGGCACGTGCCGCTGGACAAGATGGAACTCTTGCTGCACGAGCAGATGCACGTCTTCCAGCGGGCGCACGCGGACTTGTTCGACTCGCTCTACGTGGGCCAGTGGGGATTCGTCCGCGCCAAGACGATTGTCGTCTGCCCCTGGATCGTCGAGCATCAACTGCTCAATCCCGACGCGGTGGACTGCCCCTGGGTCTTTCCGATCCTGGATCCCAAGGGCACGAAGTATATCTGGCCGCTGTGCGCGCTCAGCGACGGGCGGGGACCGAAGCGGATGCAGGCGGATCTCACGATGTTGGCCTTTTCCGTCACGCGCAACGGCGACGAATTCCGCGTGCAGCAATCGGCCGACGGCCACCCGCAATACACCCAGTTGCTGAGCGTGCGGGCCTATCGCGAGGTTTTTCCACAGTCGGCCAACATCTATCATCCGCACGAAGCGGCGGCCGACCTGTTTGCCAAGCTGGTGGTCTTCGACAGTTACTTGTCGGCCCGCATGGACGCCGCGCAGCGGGCCGAACGGGAGAAGAGTTTCGCTGCCTTGCGGGACTGGTTCCGCAAGAACTTTGGAGTGCGGTGATTCATCAGTGCTTTGGCTTGCCGCGCAGCGGCTTTTGTCTTTCCACGACGTGCCTTTCATGATAGAATTATGACATGAACCTGCTGTTACACTTACCACCCGATACCGAAGTCAAGCTCATGGAGCGCACGCTTGCGACGGGCATGGATGCGGAAACCCTGACGTTAGAGGCATTGCGAGACAGATTGGCCAACGATGACGTATCGCCCATGCTGCCGCTCGACGAGTGGCATGCCCGGTTCGACGCGATTATTGCTGCGATGCCGCAAGGTAATCCCGACGCGGATTTTAGCCGGGAAAGCATTTACGATGGTTGCGGTGAATGAGAGTCCTTATCGACACCAATATTTTAGGGCGTCTCTCGCAGCCTGGTCATGCCATGCATGCAACCGCCGTTCGCGCAGTCAAGATCCTACGGGATGGGCAACACGAGCTTCGCGTGGTTCCGCAGATCATTTATGAGTACTGGACGGTTGCCACTCGGCCCGCAGATCAGAACGGACTCGGCTTGACCATTGAAGAGACCGAGGCAAATGTCCTTGCGTTCAAGTCGGTTTTTCCTACGTTGCGAGACGAGCGGGGGATTTTGGAACGGTGGGAGAAGTTAGTTGCGGCACATCGTGTCCAAGGAAAACCGACCCACGATGCGCGTCTCGTTGCAGCCATGGAGCGGCATGGCCTTTCGCATTTGCTTACGTTCAATACCAAGCATTTCCCACGATTTGGCGCCGTACAGATTCTTGATCCCGAAGTGGTTGTCTCCTAAACTGCAAGCTCGATCAGTTCTTTATCCCCGTTGCCAGTCAAGGAGAACCTCAATGCCTCACAAGGGATTCTTCACTCAGGGAATTAGCATCCTGTTAGAGAAAGAGGCCACACTCGATGACATGTCAGGCTGCCTTCATGAATATCGGGTAGTAAGTCGACGGGACACAACGGAGGAATGGGCATTCGGCGGGCCGTCGTTAACTATCGCCTACCGACCGAAGGTGAACGGGCATGTTTCCGTGGACATTGTCAACCGGCAGTGGCCGGATCAAATGGGCGACCCGAAAAACGAGACAATACTGTTTGGTGCTTGGTCAATGGGGCACTTCGGTCCAGGCGCTTATCCGGGGAACCTCCACCGCGCCGCAATTCAATGTTGGCATTGGCCGGAAGGCAAATCGGTCCCAGAGCGACACACAAAGTTCATTCGTGTCCGAAGCAGTTACTTATTTGGCGAGGTCGAGCGCGACACACCTGTCATGCCGGCTGATTATGAACCGTTGGACGAGCTTCTCTTTGTGACTCGAATCGGACGTGCCCTCCTTTCGCTCCCCGGTGCGATCTGCTATTTCAACCCCAACGGTGAAGTCCTTCAGACTGCCGAAGGTATCGACAGGTTGCTTGAACGCCAAACCACCACCGGCCTTCAGTCTTTGGAAGTTTGGTCTAATGTCCGACTCATCAACCTCGAACAGGAACACCCTTGGCTACTCATGGACACGGTTGGCATGTCACAGCTCGACGTTTGCGATCACGAAGCGGCGTTTGAACGAGGCCGGTACGACGCCTCAGAAGTCGCGAATTTCGTTCGCAACGCGGCCGACTATGTGCTTCATAAAGGGCCGATAATCAAGGACGGCGACACAATGGACGGCCCAGGAGGAATCCACTGGCAGGGTGCAGCGTTCGACACGCCCGTTTGCGATCCTCCACGGGAGGTCATCCGCTGGCTACCTCTGGACAAATCATCGCCCCCTAAGACGTTCTTGGGGCGTTATGGATAAAGCGACTTTATCCGTTCCTCCCACTTCCGCCGCAATCGCAGGGGGAATCCCGGCTGCTCCAGGGCATCGCCTAGCACCTGGGCCGCTGCCTTTCGGTCGCCACGACTCTCGTAGATGTCGGCCAACAAACTGTAACCGTCGAGAAAGAGCGGATTCTCCTTGATCGCCTTCTGCAACAAGGCGGTGGCCGCCTCAAATTCGCCTTTGGCGTTGAGATAGAAGGCCAGCGTGTGCGTGTATTTCAGTTCCTCGGGCTGCAAGTCGTGGGCCTTGCGCGACCATTGAACGGCCTCGGCCCAATCCTTCTTGTTGCCGCGGATCACGGCCAGGTTGTAGGCTGCCGGGGCGAGTTGCGGATCGGACTTGAGCGCGGCCCGCAAGGCCTTCTCCGCTTCGTCGAAGCGTTCCGCCTCGGCCAGCAGCAGGCCCAGGTTGAAATTGGCTGCGGCGTTGCCCGGCTCGGCCTTCAGCGCGCGGCGGAGCCAGGCCTCGGCCTTCTCGTTCTGGTTCAAGTTGGAGTAGGCCATGGAAATGGAAACCATGACGCCCACCATCCGCGGCTCCAACTTTAAGGCCGTCTCGTAGGCCGCCACCGCCGCGGCAAAGTCGCCGCTCTCCATGTTGTAACCGCCCAGGTTCGCATACGAGGCCCAATCGTCGGGCCGCGCGGCCATCGCCTGCTTGAACTCCGTGGTCGCCCGTTCGAGCGCTTGGCGACGGGCAGCGGCCACGGCGCTCTGCTCGGGTGGCAGGGGGGCCAAGGCCGCCGCGGCGCGGATCCGCACCAACCGTACGGGATCGTCCGTGGCGTGGAGCAGCGGGGCAAGGCTCTCGTTGCTGAGATGGCCTTCCAGGGCCGCGGCGGCGCTGGCCCGCACCAAAGGCGAGGCGTCGTCCAATGCGGCGATCAGCACGGGCCACTTCTTGGCATCCGCACAACCGCGGAGTAACCGCACGAGCGAGTTGCGGTAGATCTCGTCAAAGCGCTGGTCCCGGGCGTCGGCCAGCATTTCCGGCAGGCGCTGCCATTGGCCGTTCCGCGCGGCGTTGAGCAGGGCCGCCCGGCGGAGTGGCTCGGCCTGGTAATCGCGCGGATACCACTTGCGGACCCACTGATCGGCCCATGGGGCGTCGTGGTCGGCATGGCACTGATTGCAGGCATTGGGCGACTTGTAGGCGATCGTGGCCGCGGGTGTGGGGGAGCGCATGGAGTGATCGGTCCGCCCCATGGCGGCGAAACGACTCATGGGCATGTGGCAGACGATGCACGAGTTGCCCGTGCCATCCGCCTTGTGGTGGCTGTGGGCTGTGGAGTTCGCCACGATCGGGGCGTGGCAGGGCAGACACGACTGGTTGGACTGGCGGCCTTCGAACCGCGGCCGGCCACTGGGCGTGTGGCAGTGGTTGCAGTCCAGGTTGCCCGATTTCAGGCAGGGACTCATCGACCAGGAGGTGAATGTGTAGTTCTCGCCCAGATCGCGACCGTCGGGATAGTAGTCCTGGTGCTCCAGCGTGATCAGGTCGTAGTGGTCGTAGAACTTCTCGCCGGCGATGAAACCGGTGGACAGGGGCACGAGTTTGGCGTGGCAGGTGGCGCACATGTCGTTCATCCGCGCGTGGCTGAACTCCAGCGTACGGATGATCTTGATGTCTTTGGATGTATGGCCTTTGACGCCAGCCTCCATCGCCCGCGTATGTTCGCCGCCGGGACCGTGGCACGACTCGCAACTGATGCCCGCTTCCCGCCAGGTGGTGTGATAGGTGTCGGTCTTCAGGTCGTAGTTGGTCGCCAGTTGGCTCACGTGGCAGTCGAAGCAGGTGGTGTTGAAGGTGAAGAGCCGATCGGTCCAGGGCAGGGCCTCGTCGTGCTGGCGGCGGTCGGGGAAGTGGCGCACGCCGCTGGCTGCCGTGTCGTACCAGGTCTGCTTCTGGACGTTGTAGGCCACGGGCAGGACTTGCAAGCGGCCGCGGGGCATTTGCGTGAGGAGGTAATAGGCGTTCTTGCCGCCCATGACGTGGGCGATGGGGTAGCGCCTCTCCTGGTCGCCGCTGGTTTCGCGGACCCAGCCCTCTCGCGGGCCGATCTCTGCGCGGTACGACTGCTTGCCGATGGTTATGTCGGCGATTTGCGGCTTGAGCTCCTTTTGGGCGAAAGCGGCGCTATAAGGCTGCATGGCCAAGCCGTGGCGCGAGCTCGACCAGATCTCGTAGAAGTTGGCGTGGCAATCGCGGCAGGTCTTGGAGCCGACGAACGGTTTGTTTTCCGCCGGTGTCTCAGAAGGCTGGCCGGGTTCCGTCTTGCCGGGTTTCTCGACGACTGCCGCTTGATCATTCGCGCGCGGCCGATCGCAACCGGCAAGTAGAAGAAGCATGAGGCACGCGGCAAGCAGCGGCACAAGAACTGTTACGGCGTTAAGACGACGAAACCTCATAGTTGGAGTATTTTAGCACAATCCCTGCGTGGAAAAAAGAGTTCGAATTCCGGCCCGCTGCTTACCCACTTCAAGCCGGCGGGGAATGATAGTAATGACTTATGCCAAGCCCGTTTCGAATCAAATTTCCATCACGCCGCTCACCTCGTGCCGGGTCGCCAAGTACAACGGTAACCGGTCGCCGAGAATCTTGCGATGCGTTGCCAAGGCCAGTTCTGGCGTATTCGTGTCCTGGGAAAGATGGCCCAGGCAGGCCCATTTCATTCGCTGCGCGGCAGCCCTGTTCAGAAGCTCGGCGGCCTCGAAGTTGGAGATATGCCCTTCCGGCCCCGCAATGCGTTTCTTGAGCCACTCAGGCCGGGCACTATGGGCGAGCATTTCGGGATCGTAGTTGCTCTCCAGAAGCACGGCATCTAATGATGTAATCGCATCGGCTAGGCCGTCGAAGACATGCCCCAGATCGGTCAGAATGCCCAGGCGGCGCTTGCCGTCGTCCACCACGAAAACCACGCCATCTTCGGCATCGTGCGGGGTCGGAATGGTCTCCACCGTCACCTTGCCGAATCGCACAATCTTCCCGGCCACGAAATGCCGAAGGTCGTTGATGGCACCCGGTGCAAATCGCTTGGCCGCCTCGTAGGTTTGGACGGTGGCGTAGATCGGCAAGCCGAACGTGCGGTTCAGAATTCCCATGCTGCGGCAGTGGTCCACATGGTTGTGGGAGATCAGGACCGCAGCGACCGCAGTCGCATCCAGGCCATGCTGGGCGAGCCGCTCTTGGACCTGAATGGCACTAATCCCGGCGTCGAACAGGAGTTTGACGCCATTCGCCTCGACGTAGATGCAGTTGCCGTTGCTGCCGGATTGGAGAGAGATGACCTTCATAGGAGCATTGTATCGCAAGATCACGGATTGTGGAAACCGGAAATCTTCGGCGGGATTGCCGCATTGCATGGCAAAACACGCATCGTTCGCGGGCAGAACACTTGAGGACGAGAGCGGCCGCCGATCCCAAAACACCGCTGGGATAACCAGTTGCGTCAAGCAGAGAGGTTTACTGTGGCTTCTGGCACGCCGCGTGCTGCTGACTTTAGCCGGCAAGAGTAGTTCTGTCATGCGAAGTTGGAGTTATGCACCGGTTCAACCCCGAAAACCGCGATCCCTACGAAAGAAAACGGCGCCTTCGAGCGGCTGGTCAGGAGGGCTTTGCTCCCGCTATGTACGATTACGGCCTTGCTTGTGACGATCCTGGCCAAAGAAAGCATTGGCTAGTGATGGCTGCCCAGGAAGGCAATGTATGTGCCGTATATCTTCTCGGTCAGAATCCCGGGTAACCGCATTTCAGCCCCAGGGCGACAGCCAGCCGAAGTAACGGGCGCCGAGAAAACCTTTGGTGTTCGCCATCTGGTAGTTGTAGACGCCGTCCCAGGCCCGTAGGCAACATCGATCGAGCTCGTCTTCCCGGCTATGCAGACGGACCCCGAGCTGCCGGAATCCAAGTTCGAAGGCCTTTTCCGCTACCGCTCTCAACAACAGGACCGACAGCAAATCGCGATCGGCGATGTCGGGTGCAACCAGCGGAAATTCCACGAAGGCCACGTGCCGCTGGTGGCCGATGTGGCCGAGTTCCACGTATCCGACCATGTTTCCTGTGCGCGTTTCAACCGCTTTGAACGCCATCCGTACCGGAAGCTGGTCCGCCACCGCCTCGAAGCGCTGCGAGAATTGCTGGCGGTCCATTGGAAATTCCAGTTGGCCGGCCGACCAACGCTGGAATAACTGTGGGCCGCTGACCCAGGCCAGGAGCATGTCGATATCGTCGGCCGTCGCGCTCAGCAGTTCCAGGCGGGGCCAGCCGCCGAACAAGCGCCGGCAGAATTCGTCCATGCCCGCGTACGCACCGCCCGCGAAGACGCCGACGACTGTGCCCAACGCGATCCCCGCAGGCACTGTGCAAATGCTGCCAACGAGATTGTCTCCTATGAGCCGCCAGAGATCCGGCAACCCGCCATTTCTCCATAAGTGACTCATAAAGGCCGCAAGGATCCCCTCGACAGGCAACAAGACCCCGCCGACCCAGGCCGAGGCGGCCAGCGGTTTCCGGCCGCGGAACAGCAGGACCTGGCCGCTCAACACGCCGGCAACAAAGACGATCACCGCGAGGAAGGGGCCGGCCGGAACGCGCAAGGCCTGCATCAAGGCCATGAGGAAGGAGGCCAGTGTCACCAAGACCAGCATCCCGCGGACGCCGAAACGGCGCGGCAAGAAATTTGATGGCGGCCTTTCCAGCGGCAGGACGTCGTCGTTTCGCCGCTGCGTCGAAGTGGCGTCCGTTCTTCTGTTCTTCGTGCGCCGTTTGCGCCGCAATATCCAGGTGCCCACGCAGACCGACCTTGTGGCCTCGATTAAGACCGCCGTGAGGAATCCCGCCAAGCCGCCTGGAATCGCCCCAAAGATGCTCAGCGCGCAAATCGCACAGGGATCAAAGCCGAGTACGCCAAATGGTCCCGTCAGAGTGACGTATATCGAGAGAAACAAGGACAGCAGGCAGGCGCCGCTGTAGATCGTCCGGTCCAGCGGCCTTCGTTCGGCTGCAAGCCGAAAATAATGTAGAAGGATGCTGCCAAAAAAGATCGCCGTCAGTATCCAGGCCGGGCCACCCGCGCTGTATAACACCGTACCCACAGCCGGGATGCAGGCCAGGGCCACGAGCACCCAGATCCAGAATCCGGGCGGGCGACGGGGATGGTGGTGATGCGGTCTCGCGCGGCGTTGTGACGTTCCGGATTGCGGATCGGTGGCCATGGCGGCGAGTCTTGCGGTTACGGGGTACTGGGTACTGAGTACTCGCACCAGAATCTCGCGATTTCTTCCCCCCGAGTATACCGGTTCCAAGCGGCGGCTTGCAAACGCGCGCAAAAAAACCGCCGGTCCTGCATGCACAAGACCGGCGGCGTGTCCATTCATACTGCCCGATTAGTACATGTCCTCGCCGCCGCCGGGGGCCGGCGCGGCTTTCTCTTCCTTGGGCTTGTCCGCCACCAGGGCGTCGCTGGTCAACATCAAGGTGGCCACGCTGGCCGCGTTCTGCAAAGCGGTGCGGGTGACCTTGGTTGGATCGACCACGCCGGCCTTGACCAGATCCTCGTAGACGTTCGTCGCGGCGTTGTAGCCGAAGTTGCCCTTGCCTTCGGAGACCTTCTCGGCCACGATGCCGCCGTCCTGGCCGGCGTTGTCGGCGATCTGCGTCACCGGCGCGCGGCAGGCCCGCAACACAATCTTGTAGCCGACTTCCTCTTCGTGGACCAAGCCGTTGGGCTTGACGTTTGCTGCGGCCCGCAGCAAGGCCACGCCGCCGCCGGGCAGAATGCCTTCCTCGACCGCCGCCCGCGTGGCGTGCAAGGCGTCCTCGACGCGGGCCTTCTTCTCCTTCATCTCACTCTCTGTCGCGGCCCCGACGTTGATCTTGGCCACGCCGCCGGCCAGCTTGGCCAAGCGTTCTTCCAGCTTCTCGCGATCGTAGTCGCTGGTCGTGTTCTCGATCTCGCGGCGGATCTGCTCGATGCGGCCCTTGATGTCCGCGCTCTTGCCCGCGCCTTCGATGATCGTGGTGTTGTCCTTATCGATGACGATCTTCTTCGCCCGGCCCAGATCGGCCAGGGTGATGTTCTCCAGCTTCTTGCCCAGGCTCTCGAAGATGGCGAAACCGCCGGTGAGAATGGCAATGTCTTCCATCAGGGCCTTGCGGCGATCGCCGTAGCCCGGGGCCTTGATGGCGGCCGCCTTGATCGTGCCGCGGAGGCGGTTGATCACCAGCGTGGCCAGGGCCTCGCCGTCGACGTCCTCGGCGATGATCAACAGCGGCTTGCCCGAGTTGACCACTTTCTCCAAGATCGGCACCAATTCCTTGATGTTGGAGATCTTCTTTTCGTGGATCAAGACGTAGGCGTCTTCGAGCACCGCTTCCATCGATTGCGGATCGGTGACGAAGTAGGGTGAGAGGTAACCGCGATCGAACTGCATGCCCTCGACCCACTCGACCTCGGTGGCCAAGCTCTTGCCCTCGTCGACGGTGATCACGCCGTCCTTGCCGACCTTCTCCATGGCGTCGGCCAGGAGCTTGCCGATTTCCGGATCGTTGTTGGCGGCGATGGTGCCGACCTGGGCGATCTCTTCCTTCTTGTTCTTGACCGAGATCGACATGCTCTTGAGCTTGTCGGTGATGTCGGCCACGGCCTTTTCCATGCCTGTCTTGAGTTGCACGGGGTTCACGCCCGCGACGACGGCCCGCAGGCCCTCGTTGAAGAGGGCCTCGGCCAGGATGGTGGCAGTGGTGGTACCGTCGCCGGCCTTGTCGCTGGTCTTCGAGGCGACCTCGCGGACCATGCGGGCGCCCATGTTCTCATAGACGTCTTCCAGGTCGATTTCCTTGGCAACTGTGACGCCGTCCTTGGTGACGGTGGGCGAGCCGAAGCTCTTCTGCAGAATGACATTGCGCCCGCGGGGGCCGAGCGTGACACGGACCGCCTGGGCCAGCTTGGAAACGCCGCGGCGCAGGGCATCACGGGCTTCCTGATCGAATGCAATCAACTTCGACATGGCTAAAATTCTCCTTCAAGTCTCTTGGGGCGATGGCTCTCGCCGCTGGTTCTGAGTGTGAATGTGTTTTGTGATCGCCGTGGGGTGGGCATTAGGCCGCCCCTGCGGCATAGTTTAAGGCGGCGGGCTAAAGCCCACCCTGCAGGTGCGGATTTTCTCAGTCGATCACCGCGAGGATGTCGTCTTCGCGCATCAACAGCAGATCGCGGTCGCCGAGTTTGAATTGCTCGCCCGCGTAGGACGTAAAGAGGACACGGTCGCCCGACTTAACCTGCAGGGCCGTCCGCTTGCCATCCTTGTTGAGCTTCCCTTCGCCGACACTGATCACCGTGCCGCGGGTGGGCTTGTCCTTGGCCGAATCGGGCAGGACGATGCCGCCGGACGTCACGGATTCCGATTCCTCGCGTTCCACGACAACCCGATCGCCCAGGGGCTGGAGTTGAACTTTCTCTTCACCGGAACTAGTCTCTTTCTTGTCTTTCTTCGCCATGCGTGCCTCCGCAACTCCTCAAGGATCAATGGGTTGTATAGCTGGCCTCGAAACTCTCGTGGCCGGGGGGGTTTGTACTTCTGCCAAACTTGCGCACTTTTGCGCGGGTTTTAATGGGGAAAGCAAGTGGCGCGCCAATACTCGCGGCCGTGACGCAACTGGTTATTATGAAACGGCTTACTCAAAGGAGTCAGGAATCGCAGCCTGCCGAAAACGGCGTCCGGCCGAACATTGGATTGAGATCTGGGATGAAGTTCCTGCCGTTTTGGCAGTTGGTGGTGGCTGATATGTGGTCGAGGAACATATCCACCGACGAGGGGTTTGAGATTCGATCCCTCGATCCCGACATCGGCCTGTCGGCTGCACCGCATGGAACCTATAATGAGTATTGAACGAGAATTCGTGCCTAGGGGTTCGGCCGCATGTCGATTGCAATCCAAACCGATCCAGTTCCTTTGAAAATGGACGCTGATGGTGCCATTCGCGTTGGCGGAACGCGCGTCACGCTTGACATCCTGATCGCGGAACACCAGTTGGGTTCGACGCCCGAGCAAATCGCTGCGGCATACGATACGGTGCCACTGCCCGACGTCTATGCCGCGATTGGTTATTATTTGCGTCATACGGCCGAAATCGACGCCTATCTGACCCAGCGGCGTCAGGCTGCGGAGGAACTTCGCCAGGTCGTTGAGACCGGAAGGGATCGCCATGGTCTCCGGGAACGATTATTGGCCCGACGGCGCGAAGGATAAGAAACGTGCTCCGTTTCCTGGCCGACGAGTGTTTTAACGGCGATCTCTATCGCGCCGTTTTGGGACGCTGTCCTGCGTTGGACATTGTTCGCGCCCAGGATGTAGGACTTGGCGCTAAACTAGATCCAGACGTCTTGGCTTGGGCGGCGGAGCGGGGGCGACTGGTTTTGTCGCACGACGTCAACGCCTTGGTCGGTTTCGCATACGATCGAACTCGAACGCACCTGTCGATGCCCGGGGTTGTCGAAGTTTCTCGCACAATCTCCATAGAAGCGGCGGTTACGGATATCATCATCCTGGCGGAGTGTAGCCGTGAGGGTGAGTGGGAGGGACAAGTGATTTACTTGCCCTTGTGAATCCATTATGCTTTCTTTGGTTTGACTTTTACACTGTGGACCAAAACCCATGACGCGACCTTTCCTCTCCGCCCTCTTGATCCTTGCCACCTTTGTTTCCACGTCTCTCGCTAGGGCCGCCGACCTTGTCCTGGCCGACGCCGGCAAGTCGGACTATCGCATCGTGGTCGCAGCCGACGCCTCGCCATCGACCCAGTACGCGGCCAAGGAACTGCAAACTTTCCTAAAGCAGATCTCCGCCGCCGAGTTGCCGATCGTCACTGACCGCGAAGCGGCTACCGGCCACGAAATTGTGCTTGGCGCCAACACTCATTTGAAGGCTCTCGGCACGGCCGTTGACCTGCCGCGGTTGGGCAACGAGGGTTACGTGATCCGCACCGTCGGGCCACACTTGGTAATCGCCGGCGGCGCACTGCGCGGCAATCTCTATGGTGTCTACGGTTTGCTGGAAGACCACCTCGGCTGCCGCTGGTTTTCCCCCGGCGTCAGCCACATTCCGCACGTGGCCCGCCTCGCCTTGGCGCCCATCGATGAAACCAAGATACCGGTCTTGGAATACCGCGAACCGTATACGTTCGAATGCATGGACGGCGATTGGTGCGCGCGGAACCGCATGAATTCCAGCTCGGCCCGCCTGGAAGCTCGGCACGGCGGCCGCGTGCGCTTTGCCGACGGGTTCTTTGTGCATACGTTTGCCCGGTTGGTCCCGCCCGAGAAGTACTTTGCCGCGCACCCCGAGTACTTTTCGCTCGTGGGTGGCAAACGGCAAAACGGCTATGCCCAACTCTGTTGTACGAACGAAGAGGTGATCCGCATCTGCACGGAGCAGATCCGCGCCGCTATGCGGGCACAGCCCGATGCGACTGTGTTCTCTGTTTCGCAGAACGATACTGACCTGCACTGCGAGTGTCCTCGCTGCCAGGCCCTGGCCAGGCAGGAGGGGAGCCAGGGCGCGCCGGTGTTGAACCTGGTGAATCGCGTGGCGGCGGCGGTGGAAAAGGAGTTTCCCGGCAAAGTCGTGGAAACGCTCGCCTATCAATGGACCCGTCAGGCCCCGAAAACGATGCGGCCGCGGCCCAACGTGATCGTGCGGCTGTGCTCCATCGAGTGTTGCTTCTCGCACCCGCTGGCCACTTGCGACAGCCGCGAGAACCGGGCCTTTCGCGACGACCTACAGGCCTGGTCGAAGGTTTCCCAGCGGCTCTGGATCTGGGACTATACGACCGACTTCGCCCATTACCTCATGCCCTTTCCTAACCAGCGGGTGCGGCGGCCCAACATCCGCTTCTTCATCGCCAACCACGTGAAAGGCATCTTCGAGCAGGACACCTACGATACGCCCCATAGCGAACTGGCGGAGTTGGGCGGCTACCTCACGGCCAAGTTCCTCTGGGACCCGGACTACGATCAGGAGCAGGCCATGCAGGAGTTCCTCGACGGCTTCTACGGTAAGGCGGCCCATCCCATCCGGCAATACATCGATCTGCTGCACGATCGGGTCGAGCGGGAGAACATCCACGTCCACATTTTCGATCCGCCCACGAAACCCTATCTCGACAATCAACTGCTTTGCCCGGCCAATGCACTTTGGGCAGAGGCCGAGAGGCGTGTCGCCGGAGAAGCGGATATCTTGCGGCGAGTACAAATCTCGCGGATGAGCGTGGACTACGCCATCATGGAGTGTGCCCGCGCCGAGTTGCAGAAGCCCGGCACGGCCGTCGCCGCGCAGTCGCCGATCGTGAAGCTGGCCATCCAACGTTTTCATCCCTGGATGACGGCGCTGGAAACCAGCGGCCTGACGCGCTTGCGGGAAGGCGAGAATCTCAACCGGGAGCAATATCGTGCCGCGCTGGCCAAGACACTGGGCGTGAAGCCCTGAGAGGTCGCGTGGGAACAGAGATGAGGGATGATGAATCGGCGATCGGAGCAGGAAAAATCCATTTGCCAATTTTGCCGCCCGATGCTATAGTTTTGGTAGCTGGTCAGCAGAGAGGGAGGGCCGACACACCGGGTTCCATCGCTCGCTCGATAGGAAACATGGGCAGCAGATGACCGCGTTTGGCGTACCGCCTCTCCCTCGATAAATCCTGAAGTGAGAAGCCCGCCTTTACTGAGCGGGCTTTTCGTTTTCTTGGCGCACTTGCCTGGGAACAGAAAACTGGCTGCCGCAGCAGATCGAAACGGGCGAAAACGCAAGCATTCGGGCTTTGCTGCTTCCCGAGATATACCGGACCAAAAGGGGCCGGTAGGGAGGTAGGGATGCGATCCACTCCGATCCGTCTGCCACGGCAGCCGAGTATATTTTTTGGGCTCTCCGCCAGGTTTGTAGTGCAGGCGTCCCGCCTGCCCTCGTGCGCCACTACCTTTCGGGCAGCCGGGACGGCCGCACCACAATCGTCCCAGAGTTGGCGGAGAGCCGTTTCTTGCTGTCGCCGTTACCCCCAATATAGTGAATTGCTACAACGGTGTCAAGCACTTTTGTTTTCAATAGCCAGAAATGTTGATTATCGAACCACCCCTGCCACTTGCCGAATTGGCTCCCTCTGACTATCGTGGAAGTAGAAGACAAAATAAATCCGGCGATTTTTCAGAACTTATTCCACAGTTTTCCGGCGGGAGGAAGAGAAAGCCGGCTCCGAATGGCTCCTGGAACAAGTTGGCAGGAGTTTCGTGCGGGAAATTCACCCAAGGAGATTATTCCATGTATCAGCGATTCGTTCCCCTGGCGGTCATTGCCCTGATCGCATGTGCTTCTAGTGTCTATGCCCAGTGCAGTTGCGGTTTGTCGCCGGCCTACGCACCGGCAGCAGCGGCCTACGCACCGGTGGCGCCGAGTTACACAACCAGCTACGCGCCCGCGGTGGTGGATTACGCCCCAGTGACCTACGCCACCTACTACGCTGCCCCCGCGGCTTATGCGCCCGCGCCGTACGTCAGCTATTATGCTCCCGCGGCCTATGCGCCGGCGCCTTACGTGAGCTACTATGCGCCGCCTGTATCTTACGCGGCGTACTACGCGCCCAGCGTGGCGGTCGCGCCGGTCGTGGCGCCCTACCGCGCCTACTACGGGACACCGGGCTGGAGCATCTACGGGACGCCCCGGGTTTACGTGCCGGGCGAACCGGTGCGAAATACCCTCAAGGCAGTCACACCGTAAGGCGGTTCAACCCACCAGGGTTGTGGCCTGCCCTCCACCCACAGAAGTTTTGCGTTCCTGGAATTCCCGCCTGGATTCCCTCTCGTACAGTTCCTATAGTGGCGAGTTTCCTCTGGAGCATGCCGGAACTGCGCTGCGCTTGTTCCGGCCTACAATCTTGTTCCGGCCTACGATCACTTTGGGGCCTTGGGCTTGGCGGGCGGAAGGTCCTCTTGGGCCAGGGCGCGGAATTCGGCGGCACGCTTCGTCCATAGTCGCTCCAATTCCCGCACTTTCTCGGGATTCGCCGACGCGAGGTTGACCGATTCGCAGCGGTCTTTGCTCAAGTCGTAAAGTTCCCACGGCGCGTTCTTGGCGGCGACGATTTTCCAATCGCCCACGCGCAGCGCGCGGTTGCCAATGTGGAACCACCAGAAGAAATCGTGCGCTACCGCCCCATCCTGTGCGAAGGCCGGCACTAGACTCTTGCCGTGCAGCGGCGGCGATGGTTTGCCGTCGAGCGTCCGCGGCCACTGGCCGCCGGCCATGTCGAGCAGCGTGGGCATCAGGTCGGTAATGTGCCCGGGATTCCGCCGCAGTTCGCCGCGGGCCTTGATGCCGGCCGGCCATTGGACGATCAGTGGCGTCGAGATGCCGCCTTCGTGGACCCACGATTTGTGCAGCCGCAAGGGCGTGTTCGCCGCGCTCGACCAGCCCGGTCCCAGGCAGAGGAAACTGCCGGCCGAACCCGGCGGCGCGGCCGGATCGTGGCCGTCGCCGCGGATCATCTGTTCCGCACTGGCCCCGTTGTCGGAAAGGAACAGGATCACGGTGTTATCCAACGCCCCCATCGCCTTGACCTGCTCGATCACCCGGCCGATCTCAATGTCCATGCGATGGACCATCGCCGCATGGATTGCCATCTTGATGGGCTGAAACTCTTGCTGCTCTGTGGTCAGGTTCGTCCAGGCAACGGCCCGGCCGACCTCGCCGGGGCCGATCTGCTGGCGGAGTTTGTCCTCCGCCAGGTTCCAGTCCGGCCAAATCGACGGTTCGAGCGCGGAAAGCCCGCATTGCACGATATCCATCTTCCGCATGCGTCCGTAGCGCAGTTGACGTATGGCGTCCCAGCCCGCACGATAGGCGTCGCGGTAGAGGGCGATGTCCGCCGCTGGCGCCTGCAAGGGAAAATGCGGCGAGGTGAAGGCCAGATATTCGAAGAACGGCCGCTGGGCGTATTTCGCCGCGTGCTCCCGCAGGCAGCGGATCGCATGGTTGGCCACGGCGGTGGTGACGTAGTAGTCGGGGGTCTGCGGGACTGGCCGGCCGTCGTCGGTGGCGCCGGGCTTGAAGTAATTGTTCTGCCCGGCGGCGTTGACGTCGAAGCTGTGATCGAAGCCGTTTTCCAAGGGCTTTCCGTCGATGTGCCACTTGCCGGAATGGTAGCAGCGGTATCCCAACGGCTTGAGGTACTCGGGTAGCAGCCGCGCCCACTTTGGCCGCACGCCCTGCATGCCGCCGGCCACGCCTGGCATCGAGTCGCGGCGCACGGCCTGCGCGTAGTAGCCGGTCATAATGCAGGCCCGCGAGGGCCAGCAGCGGGCCGTGTTGTAGAACTGCGTGAAGCGCAAGCCGTTGCGGGCCAACGAGTCGAGATTGGGGGTCTGGATGTCCCCGCCGTAACAGCCCGCATCGGAGAAGCCCATGTCGTCGGCAAGTATAAGTACAATGTTAGGTACACTGCGTTTTGCCGCACAAATACCTGTTTTTCCCGAGCCTATTGACAATCCAAGGGTGACGAGGGTAAGAATGAATGTAGTTATTTTATGTAGTAACTGACCTAGTAAATTTGGGGAATGTGAATCCCACAGGGATGAAACGTGGTGGCACATGCCGCACCTATTTCTGAGATGGAATCTTCGGACAGGAAAAACCCGGCCCGCTCGTCTGCGATTTGCAGGCGACGTGCCGGGCGAAACTCATCTGAGTATCCCATCTCCCTGATTTCCCGTCAACATTTGGGCTATTGGCAGGTGGCTTGCTGAGCCGCCTGATGAACCATGGGTAGAAACCGAAAACAACGCCGCCAGCAGCACGGATCGGCCTGGCATTGGAAACAAACCGATTGCTGGTACTACACGCTGCCGGGCACGAAGAAGCGGGTCCCGCTCTTTGATGAACAGGGACAGCGAATCAACGGCAAGGACAACCAAGAAGCCGCCGAGACCGCCTTGGCCAAGGTGAAAGTGGCGACCGACTCGGGCAATGCAGACACCGTGAACCGGCAGCGATGGCTCGTGGCCAAGGTCTGCTCGGAGTACTTGCAGTACTGTCAGAGGGGTGTCGCCAACCATACGATCAGCGAGGGACATCACGTCAACGCCGCAAGCTGGCTGAACGACCTTTGTGCATACTGCGGCGCTCTGGCCGTTGCAGAATTGAAGAAAGGTCACATCAAGACCTGGATCGAGAGTCACCCCACCTGGCGATCCCTTGCGACCCATCGCAGCGTCATCGCCATCGTGCTGGCTGCGTTCAATTACGCCGAGGAGCAATTTGACGTTCTCAACCCGCTCAAAGGCCTCAAGAAGCCGGCATCGCAGCCTCGCCTACAATCGTTTACCAAGGAGGACGAGGAGGCAATCTACGGTGCCTGCGAAGAGCGATTCCGGGATTTCCTCTTTGCTGATATCCACACCGGCCTCCGCCCCTACTGCGAATTGGCCCGAGTCACGGCCGATGACGTCGAAGAGAATGACCGGGGCATGATGTGGCGGGTCTATTCGTCCAAGACGAAAAAGACCCGCAAGATCCCGGTACGGCGCGAGGTAGCGGACTTGGCTCGCAAACTGATGAAGACGGCGCCACGGGGATCGGGACTTCCGCTATTCCGAAACACGAAAGGTAAGCCATGGAAACGGATGACGGGCGTCGTCCGCTTTCTGAACCTGAAGAAGAAACTGCACTGGGACCAGGATCCGAGCAAGGCGAAGTATTCCTCCTACACCTGCCGACATACGTTTGCTCACCGGATGCTTTCGGGCTATTGGAACAATGGGGTCGGTTGCTCCATTGAGACCCTGGCCGAGTTGATCGGCGACACGCCCAAGGTGGCCTTTGATCATTACGGCAAGGAATGGGGCCAGCATTATCAAGATCCTCTTTGGGCGGCCATCGGTGCCGGGAAGAAGGCTGACGCAGCTTCGCCAGCATCGAAGCCTGGCACGGCGGCTGGTCCGAAGCTTCAGGCCACGGCTTCAAGGAAACCACCAAGTCGGCCCGGGCAGAAATCGACTGCCAAGAGGTCAACCAACCTTCAGGGGCAAGGGAAGCGTCGGCGCCAGGAGGAGCAGCGATGAAGACAATTGCCAAGATGCGCCGCCAGCGGCACGGCCAGGCATGGCACTGGAAGCAGACCGACTGTTGGTACTTTACACCACCGGGCACCAAACGCCGGGTACGACTATTCGACGAGGACGGAAAGCCCGTGCGTGGGAAGAACAACCGTGCCGGGGCGGATCTGGCTCTGGCTCGGCTGAAGGCTGACGGTCGCTGGCGACCAACGGTCGAACCATCGAGACACGGTGAATGGGTTGTGGCCGAAGTCTGCTCGAAGTACATCGAGTATTGTCAGCAGGGCGTTCAACATGGCACGTTGAGTGCCGGTCATTGTGATAGCGCGGTGCGTTACCTCAACGCGTTTGCCAGTTTCGCGGGCGCGTTGCCGGTCTCGCAACTCAAGCGGGGCCATGTCAAGTCCTGGGTCGCGAGTCACGGTACGTGGGCCCTGGCGACCCGCCGCAACGTGATCGCCATCGTGTTGGCGGCGTTCAATCATTCCCAAGCGATGCATGACGTGCCCAATCCGCTACGCGGACTGAAAAAGCCGCCACCCCAACCACGCCTTCACTCCCTTAGCGACGCCGACGAGGGGGCCATCCTTTCAGCGACTGATGAATGTTTTCGGCATTTCTTGTTTGCGGCGATCCGCACGGGCCTGCGGCCGTTTTGCGAGTTGGCCAGGTTGATGGCCGACCACGTCGAAGAGACGCCACGGGGGATGATGTGGCGGGTCTATTCGTCGAAAACCAAGAAGACCCGTAAGATTCCGATCCGGCCGGAGGTTGCGGAGTTGACTCGGCGGCTGATGAAGTCGGCGCCCAAAGGTTCCGGAATACCGCTTTTCGTCAATACACAAGGAAAGGCATGGAAGCCCGTGACTGGCCGCGGGCGGTTCTCGAAGATCAGAACCACGCTCGGCTGGGACAAAGATCCGGTCCGGCGGCGATACTCGTGCTATAGTTGTCGCCACACCTTCGCCCACCGCATGCTTTCGGGCTATTGGAACGGAGGTACCGGTTGCTCGATCGAGACGCTGGCCGAGTTGATTGGCGACACGCCCAAGGTGGCCTTTGATCACTATGGCCGCGAGTGGGGCCAGCACTACCAGGAGCCGCTCTGGGCGGCAGTCGGCGCAACCGTGGCACAAACTCGCGCTAAGAGGATACAAGGAGCGAATGACGGTAAAATGGAAGGCGACAGACTTTCGCGGGCTAACTGTTCGGGCGGCCGAGTACAACGTCGATTCCCGGGTACCGGGTCTGTTTGATTGGCGGTCTGCGCACTGTTTGGGGACTGGGATGGACCCGCATCAAGTCGCGGAGGCGCGCGACCTCCTGGGCCTCGATCTTGATCCGGCCCTGTCCCCTGGCGCCGCTCTGAAGGTATTGGATGGTCACGGGTTGCCCGCGAAGAAGGAAGCAGCCGTTGTCCGACTCACCAAGCCAAGCGTACAAGGTCGCACGGGAAACTCCCAAACGCCTTGCCGTCTCGGTTGTGGAAAGTAGTTCGTCGGACATGGATCGTCGATCGATAACCCAAGATGCCTCCACCGAGCCGCGCCCGATGGATCTTGCATCCTGAGACTACCAAATCACGATCACGGCAAAGTCACGCGGTGTGATTTACAAAACGATCGTTGTTTATCCGACGTGCCGGTCCGAACGCTCACGCCGATCCACCCTTCCCTCCAGCACCTCGGATAAACTACTCAGCGTTAGAATGCGAATGTTGGCCGATAAGGGGAGGATGTGGGCAAAGACGCCAGCAATGGGCTACGAATTCACACGCCATCTAGGTGGTAGCACGCAGTCACTGAATTTCAGCCAAAAACGTGGCATAATATATAAATGGCTTTCTTGACTCATGCTGGCCTGCCCCCGTTTTTTGTACCAGGCGTTATGAAAGTTCGGGTTGGGGAATTTGGCCTCGCCCATGCGGCATTTGCGGAGGCGCAGGCGTAGCCGAAGCCGGAGCAAAAGCCGTTTGAACGTGCTTTCGAACAGAGATCCCGGCAAAGCGGTATTGAAACCAACAGCCGTCAGCCTGTCCATCATGCCCTCCTGTCCAACCAGAAAGCTGCGAATGCCCTGCGAGTGGCTGAGCCGTTCGTTGACGCGCTGGGAATGGGCGGAACGAGCACGCTTGGCAAATAAATTAAGCCCGGTGCGAGTCGATTTGCCCTGAAGATGCCATGGCCTCAATGGAACACGCGAGTGTTATAGTTACTACCCTGAACATGCTAAATTTTCATGAAAAACGTGTCATAATATCATGAGAGGGCCATTAGCTGTCGCCACCCATCGGTCGCGGACACAACAGGCATCGGTGCAGCCGCCTGCTGGCGAAAGCCGTGCCGATTCGGTCCGGTTTGCGGGTCTCCTTGACCACGTCGGCCGGCTGGCGGATCCGTTTATCGACGACGCAGGCTTCGCCGGCGCCAGCCAAGCTGCTGCGCTCTTGCCTACTCTGGAGCAGGTGCTCGCAAAGTTTGAGATTATGCGTAAGCTACTGGTGCTACGTCTAAGAGTATATGGCCCGTCGTCTCACAATTACCTGGCCGAAAGGTGCCCGGATCGTCTCAGACTCTCTGTCCTGCGGACGTGGACAGATTGCCGGGGCGGGGTTCGATTTGGAGATCCTGGGCGGGGTACAGGGCGGGATTCGGGGCGGGGTAAGCGGACAGGTAAAACAAGACACGTCTGGCCAAAGAATCCTTAGCGCCGGGACAGTCGAAATTAGGCGCCGCAACTGGTGAAGCAAGCCAGCATGGGCTATCCCGAGTCGCCCCCCGTGCCCGTTCTGTACATCAATAGTTCCTCCGACATGAATCGTATCGGTCAGCATCAAGATGTAACTGGGGGCACTCCCCTGGATCTCTTGCATCCCGAGACTACCAAGTCGCGATCACGTCAAGGTCATGTGGTGTGATTTCCGATTACGCCGCCTGAAAAACTCCAGCCTCGCAGAAGACTCGCCCTTGGGCCGTGAGCAAATGGCCGAGTGTAAGGTCACCCAGGCTTCTAAAGCATAGGCTTAACCCACCACTCGATACTAAATTTCTGCAAGAAACATGGCATAATGAATAGGGGAGATCTTAGCTCTTCATACCGACCATCGCGGTGGTCATGTATTACTTCCCGGCAGCACAATGGTCAATCCATGACGTTGTGGCAGGTCCGTTGCCTCGCGTGACGTCGATGCCCAACGCCGCTGTCTTTAAGCGGACAACGATCAGCCGGTCCACTCTGTATTCTTCCCCTCTTCATCCACGAGGAAGATACGAATGTCCTGCGGCGGAAGATCCAGCCAGTACCCACTACACTTCTTCGATTTGATCCACATCTTGAGGCTAGACGGGAAGCCGGGATGGTTGACCAACCGCCCCTTGCGAGTGGACAACGTAGACGCAGTCGCCTTCTCACCGATGTCCATATGATCGATGGTTTGGGAACGCTTGCGTTTCCTGCTCAGTTCCCAAAAGAAGTTCCACTGCGCCGCGTCTTTCCCGTCCCAATCTATCTCGATTGGTTCGCCGTTCCAGAATGCCTGCTTCGGCTTTTCGGTCAAGACCAGTTTGTTCTGGAAAATGGCCTCATCGACCGTCCGTTGGGAATCGTCATAGCGCTGTCCGACCTCGCGGAGTAACCAGTCCCGGGTAACCTGGTCGAGAAAGCCCGTCCCATGGGCTACATCGATCAGGGCACGTTCCAGCGAGACCCCACGAAGCTTCATCCACATCCCTGCCGTACTGTACTTCTGGTAAGCCTTATCCAAGTCGCCTCCTAGCCGCTCCTTGTCTTTGTCCGTAAGCATACGTTCCCACATCCGCATCGCGACGGCGGGGGACTTAACGCGCAAGTACTGCGTTCGTAGTTCCTGGATGTGACGTGGCAACTTCAGTTCGTCCGCAAAGGGCGACGGCTTTGCCTTCTTTCGTGTCTTAGCCATGTTTGTATTTCCCCTAACCACCATGAACTGTACCAATAGGCATTTTACTACGCCGCTCGGGTAGGACCAAGACAAGATCTGTTACAGCGAGAAAAACACCTCCGGTGGTTACGGTCCGTCTCCTCGCGTTATCTGCCATGGCTCGCCGCGATGTCGGAGAAAAAGTAAGTCTCTTGGTCAAGATCACGTCGTGTGATCCTGGCGTGAGCGATCCCAAGTAAATTGAACCTGGATAAATGCATCCTAACCTTGATCCAGGATGCCAACCATGCCCAAAGTGTCTATAGCCGAAGAGCCCGGCGACCAAAGTTGCAAATTGCCATTTTTGCCACTCGGTACGCCCAATTCGGAGTGGTTCCCGGAACAAATCATGGCGTATGTCCAGATTCAGTATCAGTTGATTCTGGATAGCGAAAAGGCGTTGGCGCTCCACTACTGGCATTTGGGCAAGGCATTAGAAGCACTCCGCAAGAGCTTTGGACATGGACACTGGGAGCAGTTTCTTAAGACGTCCAGGCTCGACAAGTCGAAGGTTTTCCGTGCCCGGGCGATCGCCCGAACCTTCGACCACGAACAGGATCTGGCAGGCCTGACTGCCCAGCAGGCCTACGACCGTCGGCAGAGGAAGCGTAAGGAGCCGGCGTCGCAAGCGGTGGCAATGACCTCCGCGTGTTGCCCGCGGTTTGCCCAGTTCCTCGATCACGTTAATCGGTTGGTGGAACCGTTTATAGATGCTGCCGGCTTCCCCGAGGGCAGCAAGGCGGCGGCACTATTGCCGGCGGTGGAGCAGGTGCTTGCCAAATTCGAAATGATTCGTCGCCTTCTTCAGGAGCATGTAAACCGCGATACGCCTCCTTTAGGCAAAGTCGCTCCCGACTGAATTGCACTGTGCCAGTCCGGGGTGATATGTTCTGGTCCCTTCATTCTTCCCGACGACGGCAAGAGATTGCCAGTTGAATTCCAAGTTTGGGCCGGATGTCACGGCGAGGACCTCCGTCGCGTACGGCTCCAACATCCTCGAACTCGCTGTAATACCACGGTTCTTGCAATTTTCGTCCGATTTCCCGCATTTTTCCGGCTATCACGGCATGTGATCGGCGTGTGATCGCTCTTTTCTATTCTGTCCCGTAGATCGTTGCGACATCGTGTGCGCCACGAAGCTTGGCACGGTCGCCGAGCGTGGGCACCTCGCAGCGAAAATAATCTTGGAGGTTACTCCCATGAACGCGAACAACAGTGTTTTGTGTGTGAACGCGGGGAATTCTTTCCTCGTGGCCGAGATGCGTGCATCTGGCATGGCCTTGCTGGTGCAGGGCCGGAACCGTTCGTATTTTGCCGGCGCCATCGCCCTGCTCTTGGGCGGCGCACTGGCCGTGCTCGCGGCCTGCATCTTGGCCGCCGCCGTCAATGCCCACCCCGGTATGGGAACGGCACAAACGCCAACGATGATCACGGCCACCGATGGCAAGCACGATGATCCTGCTGCAGCGGATCCGCTCACGATCTTCTGGGATCGCCGCTCCATCAGTGGCCCGATGTCCTCGAAACAGCGGCGCAAGATCCGCCGCACGCGGGCGGAAATCCAGGAGGAGCGGCGAAAGCTGCTCGAGAAAACGAACCAGGAGATCGACGCAATCGTACGGGAGTTCCATGAGAAACTCCCCCGCGATCAGGCAAAGGGGCTGGGCAGTCTTTACGCCCGTTTCAGCACGCGCTTTCAAGATTCCTTGGCCGATCAAATCCGAACCCTTTTTGAGGCGGCCTACCAACTGGGGATCTTCATCCCGCGGGAGCATGTGTATTTCGACCTGGCTGTCAAGGGCTATCAAGACCGACGGCCTGGCTTGGCCGCGCTGCGACAAGCGATCACGGAGAAACGGTTCGACACCTTCCTCGTGTTCTCCACCAACCGCCTGTTCCGGCGCACATACAAGGCCCTGCAGTTCGTCGAGGAGCAAGTCGTCGAGAAGGGCATCCGGGCAATCTTCGTGAAGTCCGGCATCGACACGGCCGACGGTGAAAAGTGGCGAACGACGTTTCAATTGTTCGCCGCACTGGATGAGGCCGTCGTACGCATGTACGGCGCGCATGTCCGCGCCGCCCACGAAGGGCTCTTCATTCGCCGCATGGTCTGCACGTCTTTGACCCTCGGCTTCAAGGGAGAAGAGGTCCCCGGCGAGACGACGAAACGAAAGCGGCCACGACGGCGGATCATTATCGATCCAGAGACCAAGCCGTGGATCGAAAAGATTTTCAATTGGTTTGTTGTTGACCGCATGGGGCTGAGCGAGATCGCCCGGCTGCTGAACGACGACGACAATGCACCGGCGCCGGAGAAGTCGATTACAGGGATGTGGACCCATGCCCTGGTGCGCAAGCACTTGATGAACCCGGCTTATCGCGGGTTCTGGTCGTACGGCGTGGCCGAGACGAAGTGGTCTTCGGAAAAGGACTACGCCCAGCGTGTTCCTCGGCCAGAACCGCTCAAGTCTGGTCAGTTTGAGGAGTTGCGAATCGTTTCCGATGAGATTTGGTATGCCGCCCAAAAGCGGCTGGCCGAGGAGTCGGCCAAGTCGGGCCGTAAGCCGAAGGACGGCCGAAAGTCGTTGCCAAATCTGCTGCGTGCCTTGTTTGTCTGCCCGGAACACACTCGGCAGTTGGTGGTCGGCGGTGCGCACGCGAGTATCGTGTTCTGCCCGGTTTGCCGGGCCACGAAAGCGGAGACACGCCCGCTGTACTCGCATCTGAACCGCGCCTTGGCCTTGCGGCTGACTTGCGAGAAGCTGGCCGAACTGGTTCGACTCGACCAGGATCTGGTCGATGAGATCGTCACCGCTTGTCAACGGGAAGCCGATGCCGCCCAGCGGCCCGATCCCGAAGTCGAGCGGCGGCTTCGCACGAAGTTGGAGAAGATCCGCAAGACAATCGACTTCAACAGGCGAAATCCTGGGGAGACCGACGAAGAACAAGCGGCGACCACGAGGCTGCTGAAGCAGCTCAACGGTGAGCGGGTTGCGATCGAAGCCGAACTCAGCGCGATCGAGGCGGCCAAAAACCGCGTCATCATGCCGCCGGCGCCGGAGCAGGTCCGCGCGATGCTGAGCGAACTCGGCGACATTTTCACCAAGGCGGCCAACAGCCGCACGGACGCGCAGTTGGGCCAGGCTCGACGGATCATCGAACTCTTGACCGGCGGCCGAATCGAGTTGTTCCAGATGGGCGAGCGGAAGGCACAGAGGGGTTGGCTTCAGGGCCGATTTCGCGTGCGGCTGCTTTCGTTCCTTATCGAACGCGTGACCGGCGTGCGGCCCGTGGGCCGTGACGACGGCATCGAGGTCGTGATCGACTACCGCGAGCCGCCGGAGTTCATCGCGATCTCGGAGAAGGCAAAGGCCCTCTACGACACCGGGATGATGAACGCCAAGATTGCCACGGAGTTAGGGTGCGCACGCAATTACGTGACCAAGCTCCTGAAGTACTGGTTCGAGTCTCGCGGTCTCGTCATGCCCGACGGTCGCAGTCGCCGTGCGAGTCTCACGCAGAAGCACTTCGAGCCGCCGCTGTACCAGGAGATTGCCGACAAGGTGATGGTCCTTTATCAGCAGAAGATGCTGTTACAAAATATCGCCGACACGCTGAAGGTCGATCGTAACACGGTTACCAGCGCAATCCGCTGGTGGCACAAAGTCCGCGGCTTGCCGATTCCCGACGGCCGTACACGCCGGAAGGAACTGGAGGTCAAGACGTCGCCGAGACCTGAGAACCAGGCGTCCGAACAGCCGAACGCACCGCCGGAAGACCAAGCGGAAGGCGAGACGGGTCGTTAGGCGCCCGAATAGCTATCCGTTCCCATCGATAGCCTGAATGTTTACTCTTGCCCGCGCTGTGCGAGTGATTCGCACACCGCGGGCTTTTTTTGCGCGCTCAGCAAAGATGTATTTTACCGAAGCAATTTCAGAAAATGGAACCTGTCCTATGAATTCAATAGATTCTCACGAGCATGACTCTTCGGACGCCGTAGCGCCGATTACCCAACCGCCGGAGATTGCGGAAGGACGGCGAGAGCTGGCCGGGCTGATTGGACGGCTGTTGGCTCACGAGTGGTTGCACAAACAGCGGAGCGGGAAACATCATCGTGATGGAGACAATGTCGCAGAGGACGAGATCCCGCCGTTTGAATGACGTCAGCCATACCGGGATGCAACCCACGGATTCTCTTACCCCGACATGCCCGCTCCGCCTGCGTGCCTGGCCGCCTCATCGGTGGCCAGGTACGCAGGTTGGGGCAGAGCGACGTGAATTACGGTTGTCCCGGCGGCGGCGCGGGCATGCGGGGAGGCGCGGTCTGCCACATGAGGCGGACCTCGTCGTCCGTCAGACCATAGGCCGTGTTCACCAGCCGGGCAATCTCGTGTTCTAGCCCCAACGCCTCCGCGGCCAGCACCTGTAGCGGCTCGACAGTGCGGGTGTACTCCCGCAGGTTCTTCAGCGCCGCGGCACTCAAAGGATTCTTTTTGCCCCGCAGCTCCTTCACCTCGGCCACGAAAGCGTCGGAGTCAAGGCTTGCCGGAGAACGTCAGGGTGGAAGAGCAGTTTGACTTCGACGGGCAATGCGGTACTCCCTGAAACACAATCTCGCACGGCTCTCTACAGAAATATCGACAAGAATATAATGTATCGCCACACAGGGAAGACCGAAAGGCACGGGTGGCAGCGACGGGGCCCTGCGGCTTGCTTAACTCAACCACCACCCCCCCATTCATACTAAATTTCGTCAAAAACCGCGGCATAATTACATAGAGGGGTGTGTTAAGTATTGCCGGGTCATTTTTGGACCTTCGATACGCCGGGTTTTGACCAACATAAGATGATTTTGGCCCCCATGTCGAAAGCCCGCAAACACATTCCAAATCGTTGCGACCGTGAACGGAGATGGCTTAGGGACCCGAACGGTTGATAGTTGGCTTCAGGGCAGGTCTTGAAAGACTATTGCCCACTGCCACTTACCGTCGAAGATCGGCGCCGCTTCGCCTGCGTCCAATCTTGCGATGACTTCACGGCGTGCCACCCACACTTCCTTCAGCGTGGCCGGCAGATCTGCGAGTCGACAATTGCATTGCCTTATGTGTGGGGCGTTGAACATTTCCATCAGCGGGTCACCATCCGTCGCAGCGCATCGAATCTCGATTTCACCGATGGACCCGTCAAAACCAACCACGGCAAGCAGCTCGATCGCGGGTGCTTCGTGCGGCCAGCCCGCAGGACTCGCCGCTCCGACTACTATCCTGCCCTCCACCGCCGTGGACTTGAACATCCGCAAATCACGCACTTCCAGTCCGGCGAGTTCAATTGCCCCGCGGACGGCTCGTTTTGTATCCTCGGCCGGCTCTTTTCCAGCATGTGTCAAGGCGTTACTCTCCTTGCTAATTGTTACGCACCTGCGATCAGTGTGACATGCCGGGCTCGATAAGTCAAACTCGCAGTGGACGCTCTTATCGAAGGATGGTCTTGAGCGGCCGACTTAGGATCTCGGCGGACACTGCGATCTAAAGAAAATCGCTTTTCGTGTCACAATCCCATGTAGATCCCGGTGTTACCTGTCGGAGAGACAGTTCGATGGCTCTATGGCAGGCGGATGCCATCTGCGATGCCCGGCAGGCCGCAACGCTCACGGTAAAGATAGTCCGGGCGCCTGGAGAATCTGCCCCGCGCCGGCTCATCGGCCATGCTCGCTTCTTTGAGTATGGCGTGAGTTACGCATGACGCGCGATTAGCCGCCATATCTTTTGGCGGCTGGATTAAGAAGTTCGTTAAACCCTGTTCATCGCCTGCGTGGTGGGACTCAGGGATTTCGTTGCGCCCCCGCACTGCGCGGGAGCAGTGTGTCTGTTCGATTGTTGTTTGCGCCTCGCGGCGTTCGCGGGGCGGTTTCACGTTTCTCTCAACGTGGCCGCCCTGCGGGGCGGCC
>CAZTPX010000065.1:0-50606 GCA_964615095.1 uncultured Planctomycetaceae bacterium
AGCCGCGGCGGCCGGGGATCTCGAAGAGGTCCATGGTGCGGCGGGCCAACGGGGCCGCCGACGTGCGGCCGGGCTTGTCGCCGGTGCGGGTCTTGGGGAAGACCTGCCCGTAGGCCTCGCCGGCCATGATCCGCTGCACGTCGCGGTTCATGCTCACGGCCAGGTCGGCGGTGTGCGTGGCGCAGATCAGCCGCAGGTCGGGGTTCTGGCCCAGCATGTAGGCCGGAAAGCGACGCGAGACCAGCTCGCTCTTGCCGTGCTGCGGAGGCATGAAAATCATCAGCCGCTGGCAGCGGCCGGCGGCCACCTCGTCCAGCTTGCGGGCCAGTTCCATGTGGTGCCAGTTGGTCACATAGTCCGGCTTGGTGTAGGTAGTGAACGGCAGGAGGTGGAGGCGGGCCTGTTCTCGGCACGCGCGTCGAAAATTGGTTTGGGAAAACGTTTGGGTCATGATCGTGGAAAAATGGTTAGTGGATGGAATGTAGGTCTCTCTTGCCGAGAGAGACCAATGTGCTCCGGGCCGCGGGAAAACGTCCAGGCCTTCCCCCAGGGCCGCGCACAATAGTCCTTTCCGGCAGAAAGGACCTACTTGACAGGTTGCGATCAATTGGCGGCAACTTACTCGCTACAGGCGATTTCCTGCCGCAATTCATTGACCAAGGCGTCAAGCTGTTCGCTGGTCATAGCGCGGAGCTCTTCGTTGGTGATCAAGGGCCGCAGATTCTTCACGCCCTCGCGTTCGTATTTGGCCCGCAGCCGGGCGGAGACGGTGAAGAGCTCGTCGTCATTCATCGTGTCCATGTCGTCGTAGGTGAGCTTTTCCAGGTCTTCGTCGCTGAGGTCCGCCAGAGGGGAGCGGTCGCCGTTCGGGCTTTCGGCCCCGCTATCGTGAAGGGCGGCCAGACGGTCCTCGAGTTGGTCGATGCGTCGCTGGACGTCCAGGGCCTTGGCCAGATAGGCGGCGTTGCCCGTCTGCGTTTCCTTGCGGACGGAGCGTTTTTTCTTGGCGGCGGCCGGGGCGTCGGCGGGGCCGCTGTTCTCAATCACGCGCACTTGCTTGTCGGCCTGCGAGCGGCGCCAGGCCGCAATCAATTTGCGGTAGATCGAGCGGTAGCGCTTGATCTTCCGGGCGAACCTTTCGGCGGGGTCCGGTGGTTCCTGCGGGTGCGACTTGTCGCGCATCTCGCGCTGCCAACGAGCGATGGTACTGGTGGAACGACCGAGTTTCTCGGCGATCGCGCGTGAACTAAGGCCCTCCTGGGCGAGCTTGCTGATTTGCGGCAGCAAGGCTTGCTTCCGCTGCCTGCCACCGGCCGAAGTGTCATTCGTTTCTTTCATGGTTTTGCCTAGGGGTTGGTGAAGGTCTCTGTTTTTGTGCCTCACATAGAAACATTACGCCTGCCGCCCGAAGATTATTTGTCGGGACGTGCGGTTTTTTTCAGCGACAGGAAACGGGGAGCAGGGAGAAGGGGAGAAGGGAGAAGGGGAGAAGGGGAGAAGGGGAGAAGGGGAGAAGGGGAGAAGGGGAGAAGGGAGAAGGGGAGAAGTTGTAGGCCGGAACAAGCGCAGCACAGTTACGGCACTCAGAGTTCCGGCGTCGGCGTTGGAAACAGGCCGGGCAACAGACGCCGAAAGTGCAACGAGTGATTGGACTTGCGACGCAAGTTCGCGTCCCGCGCGCAATGCGGCGGAGATTCGCCGCGTATTATGTGGGTATAAAGCGCGCTGAAGAAGATTCAGCCACGCCTGAATGTTCTGCGCGTGCATTTGTTCATTGACAATTTGACCAGCCCCCGGCGTAGCGAATCGGGGGCCATTAGCAATGCGCGGCGCCGACTTGCGCAAGTCGGCGTCCGCGCGGGCGGCTGCGCGGAAACTGTGGCGCGTGGGTCTCGTGCCTCGACCCACCCTACACCCGCGCAAGGGGCGCGAACGGCCGCACTTGTCGTGGCAGCAATTAATTATTTTTTATGACTCTGCACTTAAGTAGCTTCGAGAAAGCGCCGTGTGTCCTACTCCTATATACGGTACGCATGAACACGTTCAGCACAAAATGGTAGAAAATGATACAGAATGGTACAAAGTGGCTAGGAAATGGTACAGAATGGCACAAAAATGGCAACGGCCTTTGGCTGTGCCGAAACTATCGTTAGAGTGTCAAGCGATCATATTCCCGCAGTTTCCGCTGTACGAGCAACGACCTTTAGGGGAAGCCGAACCCGCCTGTGGACGTACAAAATCGCGGTTGAAACGCCAAAAGGCCCTTTTTTGTGACCAGGTCACACAACTGCACGACTCGAAACGGTGGTTGGTCGCGCCGGCCGAAGGCCGGAGAAACGCCGCGGAAAATACTTTTTTCTGACTCATGCCGTCTTTACCGGCGGCGAACGAATCAGCGTAACTTGGGCTTGTGCTTCGCTCGGGCATAGACCTCGATAGTCGTCGAGGGAGGTTGCGAGTCCTTGATAATCATATCCAGTTTCCACGGCGAGGTGGGAATAGCAGCAGGATCAAACGCATCGACCGCGCTGTGTGGGATTGATTTGTCGTCCGGTTGACGCCAGCGAAGATAGACGGTAGCGCCGCTCTCCTGGAGTTGCTCGATCATGCTGGTTGCCGCGTCGGGCAGCGGCGAGCCAAGATAATTGGCCACGTCGCCGGCGGCATAGGAAAGATTCATGCCGTTGTGCCAGCGGCTACAGGCGAACGGATTGGGCAAGACTCGGGCGTCGTGCAGTTGCTCGGCAATGCGGCGAAACCGTGCCAGTCCGACCGACTGCGGATGTTTCAAGGGAATGATGGCCAACCGGTGCAAGTCCGGCAGCGAAAGCAGCAAGACGATGGGCACGAGCCACCAGGCCGACCGCCGCCAGGGCGGCCGAGTCTCTTCCGTACGAGTTCCGAGCGCGCAGAAAACGCCGGAGACAATGCGCATCGCGCCCAGGCACAGCAATGGGGCGGTGACGGGGACGATATACCGCGATTCAAGGTTGATGAGGCAATATCCGCCGCAGTACAGGAAGACCGTCAGGGCGCACCACCCCAATCCCGGGAAGCCATCATGGGGAACAGCCTGCTCCGTGGAGCGGCGGCGACGGATTCTTGCGACCACTGCGAAGATCCCGCCCAGCGCGGCCCAGGGGAGTAGGAAGGGGATGCAACTGTTGGCGTTGTAGACAAGCACTTTGAGTTGTTGGAGGAAATGCTCGCTGTCTTGCAGCGGCGACCAGTCGGGTCCGAAGTGCGGATCGGCGATGAAATCGGCGGCTATGCCCGGATTCCAGAGGGGATCGTTGCCGAAGGCGCCCGGGCCCATGTTGGCGTGGTTGGCAGCGCCCGCCGTGGAGAAGGTCAAATGTCCGTAGTGCGAGGTCAGGACCGCGATCCAGGGGCCGGCAACAACGGCTTGCCCGACAAGGAATGCGATCCACGTGACTGCCCAGCGTCGCAGGCCCGGCCCGGTTTTCTCGGAGCGACGCGCGATCCACCAGCGCAGCAGCAACGTCGCCGGCAGATGCACGAGGGTGAAGGGCAGCATGTAGCCCTTGCCCAAGTAGGCCAGTCCCGCGGCAATTCCTCCCGGCAGGGCGCGCCACGGCTTTTGCGGCAATAGGGGGTCCAGGACCACATAGAAATAGCAGAACAGCAGGCCGTCGGCCAACAAGTCGGGATCCATCATGCGCGTGACCCACGTCGCAGCTTGCAGCACGGCAACGGCCATCACCGCCGCGGTTATCATCCGGTTGCGGCGTTCATCGGCCACGTGCGATCGGCATACCACTCCGAACACCGCTAGGAGATAAATCGTCCCTCCCGTCACCAGGACCACTCGCCCCGCGGTCAGATCGTCGATTCCGAAATGTATCAGCGGAGCCATGCACCAGGAATACAGGGGAGACCAGTAGCCGGAGATGGCTGTCTGCGGATTTCTCAGCAGGCGGTGGGCGATCGTCGCATAGCCGACAAAGTCCGCGTTGAAATAGCCGGTCTGGCAAATGGAAAACGCGGTCGCCAGGGCCAAATAGGCGGCCAGGTTTCCGACAAGCAGCGGCCGCCAAGCAGAGAATAGCCGCGGACGCTTGTCGGCGGGACCTTGGTTTCGTCGGGAAGGCTTCATGGCGTAGCGATTAACGTGGCTCGGCAACCATCTCCGCGGCCATCGGCGAAAGTCCGCAGGTTGGCGACGCGGCAGTCACCGTGACCGCGCAGCGCGGCAACCCGTCTGCCGCGTGATGATTCCAATCGAGGAACCAGGCCAGGAAGAGCATGGCCCCCAGCGGATGAACGGCCAGCACGATGGGGGCGCAGTCCATCAGCGCTCGCTCGATGACACCGAAGTTCCCGCAAGTCATCAGCGCGAAGGCCATAGTCATCAACACTCGCCCGCGACGCTGCTGGACGGCGGTTGCCAGGCCCCATGCCGACAACGGAGCGATCAGCCCGAAGGTGGTCCGCTCGGTCGCGGGGCCAAACGTCATCTGCCATACGGCCCAGGAGACGAGCACGAAGAGCAAACGCCGCTGGAGCGAAAGCCCGCGGCGAAGTTGCCACAGGCAGAGGCCCAGGACGGCAGCCCCCGAAAGTAGTTGCAGGAACACGTAGACCTTGGCGTTGACCGGCTCGTGAATAATTTCCCATAGCGTCCACGCATCGCGATAAGTGTGCCGGATTTGCGCCGGGCCGACCAGCAGATCGTACCAACCGACGTATTGCCGCCAGACAAAGCCCCAAGGCTTGGTCAAGAGCGGGACGGCGGCGATAAGCAGCGTCGCGGCCAAAAACCGCGGCGTCAGTTTCCACGGCCAATAGGCCATCAGCAGCAGCGCCGCGGCCAATGGCCAGACCTTGATCTGGACGGAGATCGCCAGCAGGAAAGCCGCCCCCCACCAGCGCCGGTCTTGAATGGCCAGCGTGGCCAAGGCCACTAGCGAGAAGACCAGCAGATTGCTCTGTCCGCTCCAAATCGTTCGCGTCGTTCCCAGCAGTGCCAGGCTGAGAAACAGCGCGCGGTGGCGCACGGTCCAATCGCCGGGCAGGCCGCGCTGGACCAGTTTCCACAGCGTGGCAAAGAAAAGGCCGAAGTTCAACCAGTTCCAGAGCAAACTGCCCAAGGCCGAAGGCAGTGCGGCCAACGGGACCATCGAAAGCGCAAAGACAGGCCCATAGCGGTAGATGAAACCCGTGGTTTTCAGGTCATAGAGATCTCTGCCGTCTTGCCAGAGCCGCGCCGCGCCCTCGTAACAAGGGTAGACGCTATGAATGTCCGGATAGACCAGGCTCTTGATCCCCACGGCCACAAACAGCGCGAACCACAAGATCAGGCTGGTCTGCAAAGGGGCAACCCGCAGGAACTCCAGCACACGAGCGGGCACAGCCAGAATCCGCTTCACGATCGCGTTTCCTTCATTCTTGCGACACTTGTTGATTCATCGGTCCTGTCGAAAAGCAAATACCCCTGCTGGGTGTTAAGAAGAAACGGCGTTTATACAAACTGGCGAGTGGGGCCGCAAGGGCGAAATCGTCGGAATCAAGTCGCATGCCTACTAGGCAGGAATCCCGGTTGCGCTTAAATTTCAACTGAACAACGTAAGCCTTTGGCAGCCAAGACGTTACAACTCCTCCGCCAGTTCGCTTTTCTGGCCATTCCAACATCGATCTTGATCTCTAGCGATGACCGTCGGTAGACTTTCGCCCCCGAAGGGATACTCGGTGTAAATGGCAATGTGTGTGAAAGGCGGAAGAACTGCGGTAGTGTTGCTGGGCTGGCTCGGCGGGGCCATGTTGGCAACAACAGGGTTTGCACAACCCACGGCGATGCCGCTCACGGTACTCGACACGCGCGATGCGGCGATGACCCAGCCCGGCGCCACGACGGCTTCCAACATGCCGGGGCCCTACGTGCCGGGACCCTATCTACCGGGCCCCTACATGTCTGGGCTGCCACCGCAAATCGTTCCGGCAGCGCCGCCGTTGGACGAGCCCATGCCCAGCATTGGGCCGCCTGCCGCGCTGCCGAACTCCGCCGCGCCGCCGGACGCCACCTGGACGCCGCCTTGGACCTGGCAGGTCTTGCCCGACGGCCTGATGTTCAAGAACTACCTGGCCAGCAACGAGGAAGGCCGGTTGGGCAGCCAATTGTATTACGACAAGAAGGTTGGATGGACTTGGGATGGTAGCCTTGGCGGGCATGTTGGCATTATCCGCTACGGCACGCAGGACCCGGCCTGGCCGGACGGTTGGCAATTGGACGTCGACGGCGTGGCCCTGCCGCGACTGGACAGCAACCGCAACATGGTAGCGACCGACTTCCGCATCGGTTTTCCCTTCACTTATCGCGAAGGGAAATGGGAATTCAAGTTCGGCTACTATCACCTCAGCTCGCACCTAGGCGACATGTACATGCTTTCGCACCCTGACTTTGTGCGGCTGAATTATGTCCGCGAGCAACTCGTGCTGGGCGTGGCCTATCGTCCTATTCCGGACTTGCGATTCTATGGCGAGGCGAATTGGGCCTTTCACGTGGACGGAGGCGCGCAACCGTGGGAGTTCCAGTTCGGCATCGACTACAGTCCCTCGCAGCCCAACGGTTTCTGGGGCGCGCCGTTTGCGGCCATCAATTCCAAGGTCGAAGAGGACTTGAACTACAGCGGCAACGTCACCGTCGAAGCCGGCTGGCAGTGGCGCGGTCCCACCGGCCACACGTTCCGCACGGGCCTGGAATACTTCGACGGATTCAGCTTCGAGCGGCAATTCTATAACCAGTACCAGCAGTTTATCGGCGCGGGCGTGTGGTACGATTTCTAAGAGGGCCGGATTCCGCCACGCTGGTTGCGAGTATATAATAATGGGAACGTTGCCCGTGCGACAGGATCCCCATCAATGGCTACTGTAACCGATTCTTCTGCAACGCTGGCTGCCGGCCCGGAAACACCTGTTTCCGCATCTACTGCCGTAGCGCCCTTCACGTTCTGGCCATGGAGCGTGGAGAAGTACCACGAAATGGTCCGCGCCGGGATCCTTACTGAGGACGATCCGGTGGAACTTCTGGACGGAGCGATCGTAAAGAAAATGACGAAATCACCTTTGCACAGTACGGTAACGGGACTCGTTCATGAGGCTGTGCATCAGTACCTTCCAAAAGGCCTTTTTGTCAATTCGCAGCAGCCGATCACTTTCGCCGAGAGCGAACCGGAGCCGGACTTGGTTATCGTACGTGGCGATCGTCTCGACTACCTCGATCGCCACCCCGGCCCGGCCGAAGTTATTCTGGTGGGAGAGGTTACCGATTCCAGCCTGCCGCGAGACCGGGTTTACAAGAAATCGCTCTACGCAGCCGCCCGCATCGCCGTTTACTGGATTGTAAACATCGTTGATCGCCGCCTTGAGGTCTACTCCGACTGTACTCAATCCGCCTCGGGCGCTGATTACGCGCGCTCAGACTTCTACGGTATCGAAGACAAAGTCCCGCTAGTCATCGATGGACGGACAGTGGTGGAGCTCCCGATCCGCGAGATTCTGCCATAGTTCACGGCAACTTTTCCGGCCGCTGGGCAACGGTGACCGTGACCTTCACCTCCTCGTCGCCTCGTTGAACGGTCGCGGCGGCCTTCTCGCCAATCTTCGACCAGGCAACTTGCAGCCCCAGTTCGGCGGGACCACCGACGCGCTTGCCGTTCCACTTGGTGATAATGTCGCCGGGCTTGATGCCGGCGGCAGCCGCGGGCGAATCGGGCAACACCCTGGACACCAGCGCGCCGCTGACACCCGGCTTCGCCGCCTCGTCGGACCCGGCTTGCCTCATCTCCACGCCCAGCCAACCGCGGGCGACCTTTCCCGACTTGATCAATTGGAGATAGACGTCATGCACCATGTCGCTGGGAATGGCGAAACTGATGCCCTGGTAGGTCGGGCCGACAATCGCCGTGTTGATGCCCACGATCTGGCCCTTCATGTTGACCAAGGGACCGCCGCTGTTGCCGGGATTCACGGCGGCGTCGGTTTGCAGGAAGTCCTGGTAGTTGACGTGTTCCACAACGGCATGCCGCCCGGTGGCGCTGAGAATACCCGCGGTGACCGTGCGGGCCAGGCCGAATGGATTGCCGATCGCTAGGACCGGATCGCCGACTTCCATGTCGGAACTCTTGCCCCAAGGCGCAGCGGTTAGGTTTCCGGCGTTGATCTTCAAAAGGGCCAGATCGGTGGCCGGATCGGTGCCGACGACTTTAGCCTGGTGCCGGCTGCCGTCGCTGAGCTCGACCTCGACGTCCGAGGCGCGGTCCACGACGTGATAATTCGTGATGATGTAGCCCTCGGAGTCGACGATCACGCCGGACCCCTGGTCCTGTTCGCGCCAGCCGCGCGGGCCGAAGAAGAAAGGTAGTTCATCGTTCTCCTGGGCGTGGACATTGCGTGAGGCCTTGACGCCGACAACCGACGATTGCACGGCCTTGACCACGGTGCGATACTGCCCGATCGTGGACCCGTGGCCTTCGTCGAGCAACTCGCGGGCGACTTCGGCCTCGGCCCTTTGCTTGCCCCGCGCGTAGGCGAACGAGATCTGTTCCACAAAGTACGGCGAGATCGCCAGCAGGAGCAAGATCAGAAGCACCCAAATTGCCCAGCCGAGGCGAATCCCGCCACTTTGAGGTTCGCGGCGCGGATCGGGGCCGAAGGGGGGGATCGGCTGAGAAGATGGATAGTAGGGATTACTGATCGGATTGGGAAATCCATCGGACATAGGCGCTGATTCTCCAGTTTGGCGTGGTACGTGGCAGGCATCCTGTCTGCGTGTCTTAATTATAGGGCACGGCAGGGGTAATCGAACAGGCTCCCTTTGAGGGGCGAAAGGGGCCAAGATTCCCTTTTGCGTCATATTTGTTACAATCGTTTGGAATAAAAGGAGACACAACTACAACTATGCGGACTTTCCTCGTAACTGGCGGCGCCGGATTTATTGGTTCTCATATTGCCGAGGCGCTCGTTCAGCGCGGCGACCGGGTCCGCGTGCTCGACAACCTCAGCACCGGCAACCTGGCGAACCTGGCCTCTTTTCGCGACCGTATCGAACTGATCAAGGGCGACGTGGTCGATGCCGCAACCGTAGACCGGGCGGTTGCGGGGGTCGATTGCGTCTTCCACGAGGCGGCCCTGGCCTCGGTCCAGTGGAGCATCGACCGCCCGCTGGATAGCCACGCCGCTTGCTGCACGGGCACGGTACACGTGCTGGATGCCGCGCGGCGATTCGGGGTGCGGCGCGTGGTTTTCGCGGCCTCGGCAGCCGCCTATGGCGACCAGCCGTTGAGTTGCAAGCGCGAGACGGACCTGGTCGATCCCCTCTCGCCTTACGCGGCGGCGAAGTTGGCCTCGGAGCATTACTGTCACGCCTTCTCGGCGGCGTTCAAGCTGGAGACTGTGGCCCTCCGGTATTTCAACGTGTTCGGGCCGCGGCAGGATCCGGCCAGCCCCTATTCGGCAGTGATCCCGCTGTTTATCACGGCCATGCTCGCCGGGGGGCAACCGGTGGTCTTTGGCGATGGCCGGCAGTCGCGAGATTTCGTCTTTGTGGCCAATGTCGTCCAGGCCAATCTCTTGGCGGCCGACGCCCTCGGCGTGGCCGGCCGTACTTTCAACGTGGCCGAGGGCCGGGCAACCGATCTGCTCAAACTGATCGAACTGCTCAATGAGTTGCTCGGCACGAACGTCCAACCGCGGCACGAACCGCCGCGCGTAGGCGACGTCCGCGAAAGCCTGGCCGACATCACCCAGGCGCGAAAATGCTTGGGTTACGAACCGGCAGTACATTTCGACGAGGGTCTGCGGCGCTCGATTGATTATTACCGGTCGATCGTGAAAACGTAAGAGTCAGTTGTCGTCACTTCTCAAACGGTGGCGAGTGGGCATGGAGGAATACCTGCACCCCTCGACAGTATATTAACGTCTGTTGTCATTTGTATTACCCGTCAAAATTCGCCACGGGCCTCTCACGAGGATTGAGGTGCATTGTGCGGCTTGCCAAATACTCGTCAACACGATATATTTTATACTAGTGCTAAATACAGTCGCACAATAGTGGCCCGCCTATTTCGAGGATACCGATGAGCACAGAAACACAAATTGACGAACGCACTGTTCACACGGCAGTGAGCGAGATGATCAATCATTTACTGGATTTCGACGGCAATACTCGTAGACGAATACTGCATACTGTCGAGACTTTCTTCTCCGATGCGCATGGCGAATCTGTATTCAGACCAGTTGCTCAGTCGACACAAATGGCTGAAACGCAGAGTGCCCGTACGACCAGTTTCGCAAATAGTGCAGAACTCTCGCCCAAAGACTTTCTCTTTCAAAAGCAACCACATACGGATGTTGAACGGGTTGCCTGTTTGGCATACTACCTTACGCACTTCCGCGGGATTCCGCATTTTAAGACTGTTGACATCAGCCTGCTGAATACGGAAGCGGCGCAAGTGAAGTTCTCAAACAGCGCATATGCAATGACCAACGCAGCAAATGCCGGGTTGCTCGTGCCTGCAGGAAAAGGGGCCAAACAGCTATCGGCTCAGGGGGAAAGATATGTTGAGGCTCTTCCCGATCGCGCGGCCGCAAAGGAAGTCATGGCAAGCGTACGTGCTCGCCGCGCACGGAAGTCGACGCGAAACAACAAACGGCCGGAGAATTGACTCGAATTTAGGAGAAATGTGAATGAGCGGCTCACCTGTTCGTATAACCATTTACAATCACAAAGGCGGCGTCGGAAAGACGACCCTTGCCGTAAACATCGCATGCGCACTCGCCGACTTAGGCAAGTCCGTGCTTTTGGTTGACAGCGATCCGCAGTGCAATTTGACTTCCTATCTCCTTGCTGATGATGTCGTTGACAATCTGCTGGACCACTCCGATGGTCCGGAAGGCCAAACGATTTGGACGGCAGTGAAGCCGCTAGTGGAGCGAATTGGAGACGCAAAGACAATCGAGCCAAAAAACGTCGGTGGCCTCGCATTATTGCCTGGTGACATCCGATTGTTCGAGTACGAAGAGTTTCTTGCCGAAGCCTGGACCGACAGTTTCAAACGACGTCTTGGTGGCCTGCGCGCAACCGCATCCATCAGCAACCTGGTCTCCAAGGTGAGTGAACAAAGCCGCGCTGATTTCGTTTTCTACGACACTGGTCCGAACATCGGGCCATTGAATCGAGTCCTCTTGCTCGACTCGCATTTTCTCATTGTTCCGGTTGCGTGTGACCTTTTCTCCGTGCGGGCGCTCAGTACGCTTGGCGAATCATTGAAGCGGTGGATTCTGGACGCACGGACGATTTCCTCGCTAGCCCCCGACGGGGCGGACTTGCTTCGGGGCAATCCGAGGTTCTTGGGGTACATTCCCCAAAGGTTCAAGGAGTATGGCCAAACGATGGCCCAGGAGCCGGCGAAGTATCTTCGACAGATCAAAAGGCAGGTATATGAGCATGTCGCAGCGGTGTTGCGTTCACTTGACCCGGCGTTGGCGCCCGACGGTTCAATCGATCCAATCGTAGGCAAAGTCAAGGACTTTGCTTCACTCGTGCAGTTGTCACAACGTGAAGGCGTTCCACTCTGGAAATGCTCCAGTAGCTATGAGGAACAAAAGAATGCTGCTAAAAAGGCTTTTCGCGAGATCGCGCAGCACATCATCAAGACCACGTCGCCTTTGTATGTGCCAGAGGCGTCCCGGAGGAGGTCGTGAATCATGGGAGATGACGTACTAACGAAAAGGAATCGAAAGTCCATTGAGGCCGCAGTCGAACATTTTGTCCGGAACCGCCATCTCTTTGAGAACTTTGCGCAAGCACTGATGGCTTACTTCCGCAACGATGCCGGATTGGCGCGATGTACCCAATTCATCAAATACCGCGTCAAAGATCCCGATCACCTTCGCCAGAAGCTCGTGCGCAAGGCCGTACAGGGCGATGTGATCGACGACACGACGCTCTTTGACCGAATTACCGACTTAGCCGGCATACGAATCATCCATTTACACACGGACGAAGTACGCGACATCCATTTGGCAATCCAGGGCGTCCTTGCAGAGCAACAGCTTCGCTTGGTGGAAGAACCGACCGCGAACTGCTGGGATATAGAGTACGAGAGCCTGTTTAAGGAATTTGGAATTGCGACTCGATCCCGGGAGACAATGTACACGACAATACACTATGTGATTCAGGCGAACCAGCGCACCAGAGTCACATGCGAGGTCCAAGTTCGGACGTTGATGGACGAAGTATGGGGTGAAGTCTCCCATCGAGTCAATTATCCGAACGAATCACCGAATAGGTCGTGTCAGGATCAGCTAAAAGTGTTGGCTCGCTTGACGTCGGGCTGTGCTCGACTCGTTGATTCGATCTTTCGGACGCATCTTGAGACGTCGAAGGTAAGCAACACTGATCGATAAGCTATTGTGGACCGATTGACCGTGCGTTAGAATTGGCAATGGGCGGTATTGTCAGCTTTTTCTGAGATTATCTAGTCTGTCATTTTCCAGCCCAAGTGAGGGGGTATTTCATGACATTCCAATCCGCGGGCCAGATCGACAACGTGATGAAGGAAGAGCGGTTGTTCCCGCCACCGCACGAGTTCGCCGCCAAGGCCCGCATCGGATCGACCCTGCAGTACGAGAACCTCTGCCGCCAGGCAGCCCAGGACCTGGAGGGGTTTTGGGGCCGCATGGCCGCCGAGTTGCACTGGTTCGAGCCGTTCCAGAAGGTGCTCCAGTGGGACGAGCCGTTCGCCAAGTGGTTCGTGGGTGGGAAGACGAATGTCTCCTATAACTGCCTCGACGTCCATCTGCAAACCCAGCGGCGGAACAAGGCGGCCCTGATCTGGGAGGGCGAGCCGGGCGATACCCGCGTGCTGACCTACGAGATGCTGCACGCCGAGGTCTGCCGCTTCGCCAACGTGCTGAAGAAACTGGGTGTCGCGCAGGGCGACGTGGTTTCCATCTATATGCCCCTGGTGCCGGAACTGGCGATTGCCATGCTGGCCTGCGCGCGGATCGGGGCGATCCACTGCGTCATCTTCGGCGGCTTTTCCGCCGAGGCGATCGCCGAGCGGAACAACAATGCGTCAGCCAAGGTGATCCTCACCGCCGACGGCGGCTGGCGGCGGGGCAAGCAACTCGCGTTGAAGGAGAACGTCGACCTCGCCTTGCAGAAGTCGCCGACCGTGGAGAAGTGCGTCGTGCTCCGCCGCACCGGCAATGCCGTGACAATGCTCCCCGGCCGCGACTTCTGGTGGCACGAGCTCGTCGAGCAAGCCGGCGACGACTGCCCGGCCGAAGCCTTGGACAGCGAGACACCGCTGTTCATCCTTTATACCAGCGGTTCCACCGGCAAGCCCAAGGGCATCATGCATACCACGGCCGGTTACAACCTCTTTGCCAAAAAGACGACCGAGTGGGTGTTCGACATCCGCGACGAGGACATCTACTGGTGTACGGCCGACATGGGCTGGATCACGGGGCATTCCTACGTGGTCTACGGCCCTTTGTCTGCGGGGGCGACAGTCTTCCTTTACGAAGGGGCGCCCGACGCGCCGGACTGCGGCCGCTGGTGGCAGATGATCGAGAAGCACCGCATCAACATCCTTTACACTGCGCCGACCGCCATCCGCACGTTCATCAAGTGGGGCGATCCTTGGATCGAAAAATACGACCTGTCCAGCTTGCGGCTGTTAGGCAGCGTCGGCGAAGGTATCAACCCTGAGGCCTGGATGTGGTTTCACGAAAAGATCGGCGGCCGCCGCTGCCCGATTGTCGACACCTGGTGGCAGACGGAGACCGGCGGCATCATGATGAGCCCGCTGCCTGGGGTCACGGCGACCAAGCCCGGCAGTTGCACGCGGCCTTTGCCTGGCGTGTTTCCGGAGATTGTGGGCGAGGACCGTAAGCCGGTAGGCGCGGGTAAGGGCGGCTGGCTGGTGATCGGCAGACCCTGGCCGGGCATGCTGCGGGGGATCTGGGGCGACGACGAGCGGTACAAGCTGCAATACTGGGCCGAGGTCCCGCACAGCTACCTGTGCGGCGACAATGCCCGCCGCGATGAGGACGGCTACTACTGGATCATGGGCCGGATCGACGACGTCTTGAACGTCTCCGGCCACCGCCTGAGCACGATCGAGATCGAAAGTGCCCTGGTGAGCCATGAAGCGGTGGCCGAGGCCGCCGCCGTGGGGCGGCCGCACGAACTCAAGGGCGAGGCCGTGGCGGTGTTCGTCACGCTCTCCGGCGGATTCGATCCGAGCGAGGAACTGCGGCAGCAACTCAAGGACCATGTGCGCAAGGAGATTGGCGCGTTGGCCGTGCCCGACGATATCCGCTTCACGACATCATTGCCGAAGACCCGTAGCGGCAAGATCATGCGGCGCTTGCTCCGCGACGTGGCCGCTGGGCGGGAAACGATGGGCGACACCACCACGCTGGAAGATTTCAGCGTCTTGTCGCGGCTGCGACAGCAGGAGGAATAGAACAGGCCGATTATCCCTCGCTCGCCGCGGGTTTACCTGGTCTCGACGGACTTCCGATCATGACGGGGTACGACGCCGGACTCTGTCGCTCCGGCGCATCGGATTGTTCGCTGTTTGCGCTGTGCGATTGGCCGGCCCGATGCTTCAAGTCTCGTTTGTGCATCTCTCAGGTAGGCAGCCATATCGCCGTCGTACTGGGCAAGTATCGTTCGCCGAGCGGCGTGAAGTTCATCAAGTATCGCATTACAGGTCATTGTCATTTCCTCCAAGAAATTCGATCGGCGTGCATATCAGCATTCCGGACAGGCCAACTTCATCGAGCAATCGGTAGATGCGGGGAAGCTCGTGAGCGTTTGCAATGTGCGTGCAGTTCTGCGTCAATAAGTATTGTACGCTGGCCAAGGCTGCTATGGCTACGTGCAGCGCGTCGATTCGAGCGGATGGCGGCATCATGGATCGGCTCACGATTTCATCAGCAACCGTGTTGGCCTCGGGATTCAAAGGCAGAATCGGAATCCCGTCAAGCATCCGCAATCGCCGGTTGGCCGCATCAGGATCGCCCATGCCCGCCTCATCGATTACCACCTGCGAGGTGACAACATCATACAGCGGACGCTGTTCGTCCATCCAGCGTTTGGCCTGCTGTTGGAGAACTGCGGTCGCCGGATCAGGGCTCGGCCAAGCGGTTGCATGGCTAACGATAGATGTTTCGATGTAGACGGTATCCATCGCAGTGTTCTATTGGAGCGAACTTCGGGTTACGATTGATTAGCTTCTATGCCGGAGTAGTAAGCGGATAGTTGAATATGTGCGCCCGTCCCTCTTACTCCTCCAGCTTGTCGCTCTTGCCGAGGTTGCAGGGTTCGCAGAGAGAGCGAAGGTTTTCTGGTATCGTTTTTCCGCCTTTGGACCATGGAATGATGTGGTCCACATGCAACACGCAGCCGAGGTGCGTCGCGGGGCTGGCCCCGCATAGCACACAGCGAAAACGATCTCGCTTCAATACCTCGTACCGCAATCCCAGCTTGATGTCATGCTGGTCTACGTCTTTAACACGGCCAGGCGTTGCACGCCGACGCGCCGCTGGCCGGGCCCTCGCATCCTCAACGACACGGGGAGATTCCGTCTGGTCCTGGGTGTCAGAGTTCACCCGTTCGAGGAATGCAAGCAGAGCCTTGGTCCATGTGTCCCATTTGGCCTCATAGGCACCGGACGGAATGGAAGAGGGCATCTGATCCATCTCGCCGTAGGTTGGCTGCCGTCCGTAATGGGTCCAGACGGCAAGCAGATTTTCAAAGTAGTCGTCGTCGGAATAACGCCTGCCCAAACTCGAGATTTCGAGGCCCGCCTGCCTCAAAGCGGCCCACCATGAGCCAAACCGCCGCCTCACCGTCTCTGCGTTCATGTCGGCATGCTGGTTAAAGACCTCAATAGTCAGGGGCTTACCGCCGACCTTCGCAGCCACATTACGGAGTTCGTCGAGCAGTTGCTCGTCGGAAAATGTTCGGCCGACAATACGTTTGGCGCATGGCCTTCCGCTATACCGATCTGCAAGGCCCGCCCGCTCAAGTGCTTGCCGCCATCCTCCGAATCGCCGACGGATTCCCGACGAATGCGCCTTGGAGTGCTTGTCAAACGCCTTCGCCGACAGGAACGGCGAATCAACAAAAGCAGCTACACGTCGCAGTTCGGCAAGCAGCGATTCGTCATCGTAGGAAATCAGGCGATCAAGTTCAAACTTCGACATTGCGATCAACCTTGCCGGCGAGCCTACCCTGGATCACGAATTTCAGCGACGTTGAGTATAACGTCGCCTACTGAGTTCCACAAGCGGACGCCTGAGGTTCATAACGCAGAGAATCGCCAACCGGCCGCGGCGCTAGCCTTCGCACGGCCGAGACTGGAGGTCGAAGACCCCGCGGTTGCGGGCGTCGCGCCGACGTTCGAGACGAAATCGACGGTCGAATACCGCCGAAATCTGGAAACCATCGGTGTCCACCGGCGCCGGCTTGTAACCGTCCGCGCCACTGGCGTGGTGCGGAAGAGCAGCCGCTCCCTCCGCACGTCGACCAGCCAGTACTCCGTCCGCTCTTCAAAGACACTCGCCCGCTCCAGACCTCCGCAAGTAGCACGTGATCACGGAAAAGATGCTTTTCAATGCAACCGTCGGAAACTGTTCAGCGATAGCCGCCGGAGATTCTGCTTCCTTGAACGCGGCAATAATCATGTCCAGGGTCACACGCGTGGCCGTAACTCGAAGAACACCATCTACTGTCTCCTGGGGAACAGGATTTGCATCGATCAGAATTGCCATGTATACAGCTTTCAGGGAGAAGATTAGCGTTACCGCGACCAGACCTTTTTAGTATATCCAAATTAAATCCCGCTTTTCGCGCTAAGCGAAGCAATCTGCCCTTTTCGACGGATACCTCTGCTCTACGTTCAAACTGCCGTCGGTCTCAATCCCGGTGGGCGGATTATCGGCGGTAGACTATTTGCCGCCCCCCCGGTTGTTGCTCTTGCACCCGCAACTGACAATTGGTACTATCCCCCTTCTTTTGTGTCCGGTCCGTCGTCCGCAATGGTCTCGGGGTTGAGCCATGCTTGTAATTCCATGCAAGGTTCGGACGATCCGCGTGGTTTCCATCGCGGTAGCGGCGACTGTTGGGCTGCTGCAAGCGACCGCGCTGCTGCATGCGCAAACGCTGGAGACGATTCGCAACGATGTGCGCGAGGCCCCGCCTCCAGCTCCAGCGGCCTCTTCAAACTCTCAGTCATCAAATTCCCAGTCCTCCGGCGGCGATTCGGATGGTGATTCACCGCTTGACGAACTGAAAGGCGACCTGTTCGCTCTCGGTGCTACAGTCGTCGGCACGGCCATTTCATCGCCGATTTGGTTGCCACATTCCCTCTTGAACGACGACTACGCCCAGTCGCCCTACCTGCACCAATTCCCCTACGACGACACGAGCAACCCTCCCGAAACGTTTCCGTTTACGGTTCGGCTCGACGCCGATTACGTCGAGGCATTCGACAACCTCGACCGCTTCAACGGCCATCTACTGATCAGCACCGCCTCGCGATTCGAATTCGACACTCGTTTCCAACGTCTCGGCGAGCGTCTGCCTGACGGAGGATGGGATCAGTTATGGACAGGCGATTGCAACCTGACCTATCGTTTCGCCCAAAGCGACCATGCGCAGTTTCGTGCCGGACTGGGAATGAACTGGATGAACGACCCCGTTGAAACCGACCTGGGCTTCAACTTCACCTATGGGGCCGACTTTTTCCCGGCCAAGCCCTGGGTCTTCTCGACGGTGCTCGACGCCGGTACGCTAGGCCATGCGGGACTGTTCCGCTTTCGCACAACGGCCGGCGTAGTCTATCGCTCGGTGGAACTCTACAGCGGTTACGAGTTCAGCGACATCGGCAGCGTACATTGGAATGGGCTGATCGGCGGCATGCGGCTGTGGTTCTGAAAGCAGGGTGAAATCCTTCGACAGAAAAACGAAGGGACAGAAACATTAAGGAAGGGAAATAGGGGAAAGGCAAGAGAGAGGGGCGAGCACCGTTCCTACCATTCCGTCTGCGTTTGCCCCGCATTTATTTTTCTGTCCCCTTATTTGTCTGTCGAAAGAACTGGCGTCGCCTACTGATTGTCGTCTAACTTCGTGTTGATCAAATTGACCAGAGCTTCCCGTTCGATCTCGCGAACGAGGAATTTCTTTTTGGAGGCGATTTCGCCCGAGATCAGTTCGATCTGCGACTTCCGCACGCCCAGCCACTTGGCCAGGACTTCGACGATCAACTTGTTGGCCTTGCCTTTCTCCGGCGCCTGCGTGACACAGACCTTCAGCGCGCCGTCCTGGATTCCGCGGATCTCGTTCCGCCGCGCCCCCGGTTGTGCCCGTACGGGAAGGACCGTACCCTCGGCATGAGACTGTAGGTCGAGCATCACAGTAGGTTTCCCTTGGACTGTCGCTTATTCGAACAACGCCGAGCCGACACGGACGATCGTCGCCCCTTCTTCAATGGCAATCGCGTAATCGCCGCTCATGCCCATCGATAGCTCGTGCAGGCGAATGTCTGCGGGGCACCCCGCCTGCAATCGATCTCGAAGCGTGCGCAAGGCCGAGAAATCGCGGCGGGCTTCCTCGCCGCCGCCTTCCAGTCCGGCCATGCACATCAGGCCGCGAATCTCGATCTGCGCCAAGCCGATCAGCTTGGGCAGACACAGTTCGATCTCCTCGGGAGTAAAACCGTGCTTGGCCGCGTCGCGCGAGATGTTGACCTCCAACAAAACCGGCACTCTTCGCCCCAACGTGCCGGCCGCCGCGTGGATGGCCTCGGCCAGGCGGAGACTGTCCAGCGAATGAATCATCGCCACCAGCGGCAGCGTGCGCTCGACCTTGTTGCGCTGCATATGCCCGATCATGTGCCAGCGGACGGGCAGATCGCACACTTCCGCGGCACGCTCCCAAAGTTGCTGTGGCCGGCTTTCCCCCAGATCGGTGCAACCCGCGGCGGCCAAGGCCCGAATCTCGTCCACTCCTACGTACTTGGTGACGGCCACCAACTGCACGTCTTCCGCCCGACGCCCAGCCCGAGCGGCAGCCGCGGCCATCCGACTGCGGACCTTGGCCACGTTTTCACGTATGCGTTCAGGCGATGTGCTCATGGGCGGACGGCACACGGCGTGTGCCTGATACTTTGATGGATATTACTCGTTTTCCACGCGGACCATGGCATGCACGGCATTGGCCAGGATCAGGCAAGACCGGCTGCGCTGCCCCAGACGTACCACTTCTTCCGGGCCGGCGATAGGAATCATCTCGAGGTCCTCCACGATCTCCGGGGCAAGGCGGCTGAGCAGGTAAATGCGGCTTGTCGCCAGAGAACGGGCAAGTTGCAGGGCGGGCACGGCATCGCGTGGATTTTCCCGGCGGATCAAACGCACGGCCTCCTCGCGCGAATCTGCCCCGACAAGCCGCTGCAAGCCGGGACCCGGCGCGGCCGACAGGTCGCAGCAGACGGTGATCGCTCCGCCCTCCTCGACCAGGCGTGAGGCGCTTTCCAGCACGCGTCCCAGGTTCTCCCAGGTTTGATGCCGCGGCGACCCTTCAATAGCCGCGATCACCAGGTTGGCGCGATGCGGAACGGATTGCCCCCAAGCCGCCCGATAGAGTTCGCGGCATTGCCGCCTGACCACATCGCTCTGGCCGGCCAGTACGTGCAAGATTCCGTCGCCCGCCGCCGGCACGACTTGGACGGAAAAATTGACGCCCAGCAACCAGGCGACGTGGTTTACCTCTTGCTGCAACTCGCGATGGTGGCCGTTGCCGATGAAACGATCGTGCTTGCGGAATCGTGCCCTCGTATTTTGGTCCGAAAACTCCGGATAGATGGTCGTATGGATGCCGAAATACCCGGCCGAATGCTCGCGTTGCGCGCAGCCGATGGGCAACACGACGTCGGCATCGGTCAGGAGGCGATTCAAAAGGATGGGCTGGCCGCTTTCCGCGGCCGCCAGGTAGGCCAGGTTCCGTCGCACGGCCGGATCGTGAGACAGCATGCGGATCCGCTCTACCGCTGAGGCTGGAACCAACTGCAAGGGATTCTCCGCGGCCGCCGTAATGTCGGCTTCGTTCCGCAAGATCGTAATGCCGTCGGCATCGACACCGGCCGCCATGAGTACTCGAATAACAGCAGCCGTAACCTGGGCAACTTGCGGCAATCGGGCATCCAGAACCACGACCACGCGGTCGCCTGGCGTGGCAGTTTGGGCCAACGGCGGATATTCCAGCGGCTGTGCCAGCGCAGCAGCGACCGCGGCCGTTGGGTCCGACAGTGCGGCTTCCTGCGGAACTCCGCACTGCTCCAACGTCGCTCCCGAAGCAAATTGCAGATCGACCGATGAATCGACCCCGTAACGCAAAACGGTCATTGAGGAAATATGTGTAAAGTAGATAGATATGCGGAATTTCGCCCACAGCTACCCATTATCGTTGCTTTCACCGCGCGGTCAAGAAGTCGAGCTTTACCTAGAGGCCCAGTTTGAGAATAATGACCTTTTCGGCCCCTTTCGCGCTTGCGTGCAAGTAGCATGGAACGCCGAACGTAGGGTGGGCTTCAGCCCGCCTTTGCTGTGTATTTTTCCAGGAGGTGGGCTAAAGCCCACCTTACCGCTTTTCTCGTCAAATGGATTCTCAGCGATGGCTCGTTGCAACGCCGGGTTATTGGTCTTTGCGATGGTTCTTGGTTTGTTGCCAACCGCAGGTTGCAACAAAGGGTCGGGTCCGGGCGACACCGCAGCCAGTTCGGCAAACGACGCCAAATCGTCCGCCGCGCCCTTGGTCGGCGGCGCGGCGACCGCCCACGAAGTCCTGGAGCAGATGGCGGCGATCTATCGGAAGGCATCGACCTACGAGGACTTTGCCACGGCCGACATATTAGTGCCGGGCAGCAGCGAGCCCCGGCGTGTCGATTTCAAGGTCGCCTTCGAGCGTCCGAACAAGTTGCGCATGAAGTGCTATCAAGGTGAGGTCGTCTGCGACGGAAAGCAATGGTTCGGATATTCCCAGGACATTCCGCACCAGGCGGTTCTGCGGGAGGCCCCGCGGCAACTCAAGCTGCACATGCTCCATGCCGATCCAGTGCTCGACCAAGCGCTGAACCCCCTAGCCAGCGGATGGCCGCAAGCAGTGCTCCTGCTAGAGGAAAAGCCTCTCTTGACGCTTCTCAAAGGCGTGCGCGACCAGGACCTCGCGCTCAACGAACAATCGGGGCGAATCGGCGATTATGACTGCTATCGCGTACGTTTCAGTCGTGAGGACGGCGCAGGTGAATATTGGATCGACCAGAAGACTTTTGTCCTGCGGCGCATGGAATTCCACCAGGCCTCGGTGCCGCCCGGCCCCGACGGTGAACCGGCAACGGAGGGTCTCAGCATCGTCGCCAATTTCGAGCGAGCCCACATGGACGGCGCGATCGACGATCCCGGAGCCTTCAAGTTCGCCGTGCCCGAAGGCACGCAGTGCCATCGCGCCCTGACGGATCCGGGTCCCTTCGAACTTGTGGGCAAGAAGCTGCCCGACTTTCAGATCGCCGACTTGCAAGGCAAACCGTGGAGCAGCCAGGCGCTGGCGGGAAAGGTCGTCGCGCTGTACTTGTGGCGAAGCAATGCCGAGAGCTGCCTGCCCGTTGTTCCCTGTCTGCAGCAGGCCTACGACAAGTTCAAGGACAACGCCAAGGTCGCTGTCTTCGCAATCAGCTTGGACGCTGCGCAGGTGGAGGCCAAGAAGCTTGGAGACACGGCCAAGCAGTGGAAACTCTCGGCGCCCATCCTGCGAGACCCCAATCTCGAAACTCCGAAGGTGTTTGGCCTTTCCGTCCTGCCGGCCACCTTCTTCTTGGATGCCAAGGGCATCCTGCAGGATTGTATCGTGAGCGACAGTCCTCTCGCCGCCGCCGCAACAACCGCCAAGCTAGAGAAGCTGCTGGCCGGCGAGGAACTTGCCACCGCGGCGCTAGAGAAGTATCAACAGCGGGTGCAAGCCTATGAGAAGGAAGTCGATTTGCAGTTCTCTGAGGAGGCCCAGACGGCCACGGTCCAGCAGAGCAAGGCGGCGCCGCCAGCGGCCCGCAGCGCCCCCAAGAAGCTGCGTCTGGCATCGCTCTGGAAGTGTACTACGATCGGCTCGCCCGGGAACATCCTGGTCATCGCGCCGCCCGCCGGCAAGCCGCGGATTTACGTGACCGACGGCTACAAGGCGATCGCGGAGATCTCGCTGGAGGGCAAGGCATTGGGAACCTACAAAGCGAAGCTGGCCGATGAGGAGATTTTCACGCTGCTGCGCACGGCCGTGGGCGGCGACGGCAAGCGATATTTTGCTGCTTTCGCCCCCTGGTATCAGCGCTTCCACCTCTTCGACGAGAACTTCAAGTATCTGCTGAGCTATCCGGAAAACGCCCTGGAATACCGCAATACGGGTATGGCCGACGTCGAGCTGGGCGATCTCAACGGCGATGGCGTGCTGAAGGCCTACGTCGGTTTCGGCGGCACCGTGGGCGTGAAATGTGTTTCCCTGCAGGGCGCGCCGGTCTGGTCCTGCCGCAGTTTGCTGGACGTCGGCCGGGTCCTGCCCGGCTCGGCCGATGCCCAGGGCCATCGCGACCTGTTCTGTGTCAGCGAAAAGAACTCGCTGGCGATCCTGGATGCCACAGGCCACCTGCGCGACTCGATCAAGATACCTTGCAACGGCATCTTGCAGTATCTGGTGCATGCCGATCTGGCTGGCAGCGGTCAGGAAACATGGTGCGGCATGATCTATGCACCCGATAGCCAGCAACTGGCCAGCGGCAACTTTATGGCCGTGGGCCTGAACCCCAAGGGCCAGGTGACGTGGAAATACGATCTGCCATTCGGCACGCAGCAGGCGGTCGAGCCGATCGTCGTCGGCCGTCTCCTGCCCGGCCCGGCGCGTCAATGGCTTCTGCCGGCCGCCGATGGCTCGATCCACGTGCTGGCCGCCGACGGCACGGCGATCGACCGCTTCAACTATGGCGCGCAAGTCAGCGGCCTGGCCACGCTGGAGATCGGTGGCAAGCCCGTGCTCCTGATCAGTTCGCCCGGCAGTTTGGAGGCGCTGGGGGTCGAATAGTCGCCTCAATAATAGTTCTTCACCATCGTACACCACGTTACCGCCGCCGCGACAATCGTCATCGACATGGCCGCGACGGGAACGACGGCCCGCGAGAACCGGCTGGCGGCCAGCCTTGCGCCACCGCGCGGCAGCAAGAGCAAGAGGGGAACGATGGGCAGGAAGTAGCGCGGCTGGGTTCCATCGATGCTCGGCGCCCCCACGGACGTCCAGGAGAGGTAGACGAAAGTCGACATCACCGCGAAAGTGAATAGGTAGGTGATCGCGGCCACCACCCTGGCGCGAAGGTTTAGCGGTAGCGGATTGCCACCGTCCAGCACGGCAGTCGTGCCCAAGACGATCCAGTAGGCGACGCGGGTCCAATGCGGCAAGTGCGCTTCTAGCCAGCCGAACGTTCCCACCATCGACAAGCAATCGATGTTGCCGTAGACCGCCTTGAGCAGCATGACCGCATAGGTCCCGGGATGCGCAAGGATCCAACCGACTTGGGCCGGCGGATCGACGTAGACGTGTTCGGTCCGGGGGAGCATGGGCACGTACAGCCCGCGGAGCGAATACGTCCACGCCGCATCGATCGCCAACGGTACGCCGATCAAGATGACGGCAAGCAGCCAGCGCGTTGCCGGACTGGAGAACCGCTTACCGGGGACCATGAAGCACAGCAGCGCCAGGCCGACGTACGCTTGTTTGGAGAGGGCCAGGAACACCAGCAGGAAACCCACTGCCAACAAACCGCGGCGGACCGGCCCGTCGCCGCGCAACGCGAGATTCAAGACCACGGCCAAGACCAGCAGCGCGACGCCGAGCGTCATGGCGTCGGCCGAAAGCGAGGCCCCCAGATAGACGGCTGTCGGCATCAGGGCCACCATGGCCAGCGTCCATTTGTGGATGGGAATGACGCGGACGGCAACGGCGGTCAAGAGCAGGTAAGCGATCAGGTTGGCCATCCGCGCCAGATAAAACATCGCCAGCGGCGGCAGCCTGCACAAACGTGCCACGCCAATCGCCAAGGATTGCGGCAGGTAGGGCACGGGGCTATACAAAGCCGTGTTCGAAAACGAAATGAACTGCCGTCGCTGTGGTTCTAGGGCAATGCCCGACGCGCTCTTGATCCTCGTCCATGAAGTCCTGAATCGGTTGCCCGATACGTCCTGGCTGTCAAACATCGCAACCGTATCGGCCAGCGAGGCAGGCAGTTCATCGCCGGCGACGCCGTCGCCCTTTTTGGCGTAGAGCTTGCCCTCGGAGCAATGGTACGCGCGGCAGAAATGTGCCGGCTCGTCCGGCACGCTGAACGGCGGCGAGAGGAAGACCAGGCTGGCGCCAAACAGGAATCCGAAGACCAAAACAAAGCGATGCGGCAAGTACTCATCCCGTAGCGGTAGAGGCTTGCCCGGCGACCCGCGCGCAGAAACGCCGGCAGCGCACGAAAATGTGAAAACACGAACGAAGCGATGAACCAGCATCTTTTCGTGCTCTCGCCTTTTAGGTGCCTGCGCGTTTTCGTGTCGTTGGAATCAACCGTCTGGCAGACTATCAAGTAGGTCTCTCTTGCCGAGAGAGACTTTTGTGTTCCGCGCCACTGGGAAACTTTGAGCTTTCCCTGGCGCAGCGCGCATTAGTCCTTTCCGGCAGAAAGGACCTAATTGACCTCAAGCAACCTCGCGGCTTACTTCTTCGCCGCCAACTTCAGGGCGACCAGATAGGGTACCGGCTCGCTGCCCAAGGCGTTCAAGACCGTGCCGCCGGCGGTGAAGACATAGGTTACCCAGTCGGGCTTGCCATACCGCTCCAACGACGTGCCGCCTTCGCCGCCACCGATGTAGACCTTGATCCCCGCGTCCTTCATCCGCTTTAACTGCGGCACGAAATCCTTCGTGCCGTTCTCGAATCGCGGGTCTTCGAACATGCCGAATACGCCGTTGTGGAAGGCCACAGCCGCCGGCTTATCGTTCTTATGGGCCTCGATGAACCGCGTGACCGTGTCCGCAAACAGCTTGCCGCTCTCGGGGCCGACGTCGAACTGCTCGTTGCCTGGCCCGATCTCCCGAGAGATCCGGCCGTCTTGCAGCACGAAATCGACCGGCAGCACGAACTCGATCCCCTTGGCTCGGCCTTCTGTCAGCATCTTCTTGGCCTGGTCGATGCGATTGCGGGGAACGAAGATGGGTTCTTTGCTGTGAGCCGGGTCCTCTGCATTGCCCAGATTGAAATCCTTGCCTTCCAATTCGGCCGCGGCCTTCTTCAGCGAGGCCGAGAGCGAGCCGGCCGAGATTACCAGGCGGATCTTGCCGCGGTTGATCATGGCTTCCATGTCGTCGAGCTTGTCGGCCTTCAAACCGCTGAAGATCACAAGCTGTGCCGCCAGGCAGTCGCGAAGCTGCACGTCGAACTGCTCGGCCTCATACTCGCCCAGGGCCACGCGGTCCATGGCCGCCGGCACGATCACGCTGGAGGCGTCCAGGCTGCCCGCCGAAAACGCCTCGTGGATGTAGACCTTGGCCACCTTCTGGGCAAACTCATTGGCCAGTTTGGCCAGGCGATCGGCCAACTTGGGCAAGTCGGCCGCCTTGGCCTTCCAGAGCGCGCGTTCGACGTCGTATTTCCGTGTGTTCTCCAACATGATCACGCTGCCCGGCGCGGCGTTTCGAATGGCCGTAGCGACATCATCCTTGATCGTGGTCGTCGCCGGATCGAGCCAGTCGGCGATGAAGCCCACCTCGCAGCCGAGGATTTCCCCCAATCGGGTGCGGACCTTCGACAGCGACTTCTCCGGCTCGCGGCCGATGTGACCGAAGATTACGATTTTCCAGCCCTTTTGGCGGGCATAGTCCAGCGTGCCCTTCATGGAGCGGAGGCGGATGTCGCCCTCGCCCACCTTGGCGCCCGGCTTGGCGTCCACGTCGCCGCGGATCAAGACCGGCATGCCGCTGGGCAGGTCGGCCAGGGATTTCAGCCGGGGAATGGCCTCAAGGTATTTCTCCACCGGCAACTTGGGCACGTTGGGGTCGTCGCCCAGGATACCGCGGGCAAAGGTCTCAATCTGTTGGGAAGTCACAGCCATGGAAAATCTCCCTATTCTTCAGTGGATGATGTCAGGAAAAAAGCTCGACAACGGAGCAAGTGCTTTTCGTCTACTATGATAGCAGAAGGCGGAAATCGAGGGGAGTAGGGCCGATGCCAGCGGCGGAGGGTTGGAGTCCCTGCTTTAGCCGGAATGGCCTAAGATTCCGGCTAAAGCGGGACTCCAGCGGCGATTCGGCCCGCGCGAACAGTTCCGTCAGCCACAGATTGAACCCCGGCAGGACCGCGCCGCCGGACACTGCCCCGTCATGGTCAATGAAACTCAATTGTTCCGGTCCGGTGTAAACGGTGGCGGTGCGGGTCTTGGGATCAATAAGCCAGCCTCTTACAAATCCTGCCACACTCGTCAAATGTGGATTGCCGCGCCGCCGTCCACAGTGATCGTCTCACCTTGGATCATGTCGCTCAAAGGGCTGGCAAGGAAGACGACCGCGTTGGCGACGTCGTCGACCGTCAGCACGCGCTCGCCGACCATGGTTTTTGTCGTACGGCCGGCCAGCATCTGTTCGGCGCCGGGGATACGCCGGATGGAATCCGTTTCCACAAGCCCCGCCTTGACGATGTTGACGTTCACACCTCGATTGCCCACCTCCAGCGTCAAGTGCCGGGCGATGGCCTCGGCGGCCGCCTTCGAACCGCCGATCAGGCCGTACCAGGGGAGCGCGATCTGCGCTCCATGACTGGAGAGGAGAACGATCTTCGCACGCGACGCACTTTTTTCCAACAAGGGCATGGCAGCCTGCGTGAGATAGACCAAGGCCATAGCATTGGTGTGCATGGCGGCGTCGAAGTTCGTCAAGCGTGCCCCCAGCAACGGCCGGAACCCGCCTGTGGCCGCGTTGCTAACGATGATATCCAGTTGGCCGTGCTCTTCGCGGATGAAGTCGATCATCGACTGCACGTCGTCCTCTTCGCTGATATCGGCCCGCACGACGCTTGCCCGCCGGCCCAAGGCGACGATCTCCTCGGCCACTTCCATGGCCGCGGTGCGCGAGGCAACGTAGTTGACGATCACGTCGGTTCCCGCCTGGGCCAATTTCAACGCACAGGCCCGGCCGATTCCGCGCGATCCGCCTGTCACCAGGGCGACCCTTCCTGTCAAGTCAATCATGGTTCGAATGCTCCTTCCGTAGCGTGGCCATCATTTCGACATTACGATATTTCGGGAAATCTCACGGCAATGCCTCAAGAACCGCCGACGGCTGGCATGGAAACCGCAAGGTAATCCTCAACGCTGAGGATCACGGAGCGGTCGCTGCCGAAGACGTCGAAACTGAACCAATTGCGGTGGTTCTTGCGGGCCGTACAACGCAGATGCACGAGGCACTCCTCACCCGCTCGGGCCGATCTGCCGAGGCACAGGTTGCCGATGCCCTCGGGAAGGGCAACGCCGCCGGAATCCCTGGCCCAGAGGTAAATGCCGCAGGCGAAAAGGCAGGCGTCGAGCACCGCGCAGGGCACGAACAGCCGGCGGCCCGGGCGGCTCCCGAAGATCTCTTGCGGATCGGGCGCCACTATTCGGCCCCATCCAGCTTCATCAGTTATCGACATCTGCTGCAAGCAGCGGAAGACCGGGCCGTGGTAGATGACGATCGAGTCGGGATAATCGACGCCGTGCCAAACTGACGGTGCCTCGGGCATGTGTACGTCAAGCGAGGGCGGTTCTATCGCCACATTGACCACCGCGGTGGCATGCATACGGTCCTTTTGCACGAGGACGCCACGACGGTTCACAAAGTCGTTGGTCATGCGGCACTCGATCGCTTCCGCAGCCGCCTGGGCCGTAAGTCGCACGGCAAGAGGCGCGTCGGAAAAGAACCGCAACGCGTCGACGACACAGAGATCGCGGACGCTCCGGACATGCTGCTCCTGCCCCGCCAAGAGTGCGGCTACCTGCGCGAACGTCTCGGCGACCATGACAATCGGCATCAGCGGCTTGCCGCGCAGCATGTGCTGCGTGAGGAACGGGTCGTTCAGCGGGTCGAGCCGGCTCTCCACGGCGATCCTGGCCGGTCCTTCGTGGACCAGCATGCGGTCGAGCATCGGATACTCGTGCGGATCGGGGGTACGGACAGGCGAATCAATAACTGTCGCATGGTCGCCTTTCGCTCCGCGAAAGCCGTAGTCTTTCGCGGAGCGAAAGGCGACACTTGTTGCCATCGGGGGCAGAACGCCAACGTCCGGATAGAAACTCCTCAGCATGTCGGGATCGGTTATCATGATTTCCCGCTCGGGCACGCCGCCATTGATCTCAGCCATCAAGTGCCGCACGCCCTCGGCCGGAGGCATGAATTTCAAGTGCCGCAGGATGGGCGAACTGCGGGTCTCCGGCCGCGCCGCCATGCCGATTTCATCCCAGGCATGCCAGTGGAACGTGGCAGCCTTGACCTCGGGGCGCGCGGCCGCGTACCGGTCAACCAGCTTGGCCAGCATTTCATTGGCCAGGCAATAATCGGTCTGGCCGACGCCGCCGAGCCGGCCGCTGGTCGAGCCGAAGCCGAAGAAGTAGCGGAGCGGGTCGTTGGCCGTCAACTCCATGAGGGCCGCCGCACCGTCCAACTTGGCCGCCACGGTCCTCGATACTTTTTCGGCCTGTTTCTTGGTGAACGAGCAGGCGCTCTCAAAACCTGCACCGTGTAAAACACCCTCGATTGGCCCCGAGGCGGCCCGGACCTGATCAAGCACGTTGGCCAGCGCCTTGCGGTCGGACACGTCGCAACTGTGGTAGGTCACGTCGATTCCCGCGGCGGCAAAGGCCCGCAGGTTGCGATCGATCTCCATCGCTTTCTCCGTGCGTTGCCATCGTTGGATGGGGACCTCACCCTGGGCGACCGCCTCTTTGCAAACATCGGCCCGCAGCTTCTTGATGCCCTCGGGCGACAAATTGCGCCAGGCCGGGTCGATGGCCGGCAGTGGGCTGGAGCCGATCAGGTGCAGTTTCGCCGCACAGCGAGCTCCCAATTGTTTGGCGACGGCAGCCGTAATCCCGCGGGCGCCGCCCGTAACCACCCATACTCGGGCGTTTGGCAACAGGGGAGTTTCCTCGGCCGCATGGTTCTGCTGGAAGGGACGCAATACGTAACGTGCCCCTTCGCGGTAGGTAATTTCCCAGTCGCGATAATCGCCGAGCCACTCGCGGGCGACAATTTCGGCAACCGCTGCCGGGTCGGTTGCCGCAGCGCGATCGATGATTTTTACCTGGATCGGCGTCTGCTGCGCGACGGCCGTTTCCAAGCGCAGACCTTTGATTAACCCCGCGACAGCCCCGCCCTCAATCGCCGGCACCTGGCCGGAAAGGCCGAAGTCCCCACCTAGCGAAACGACGCCCAGGAGTGAGGCCTCCGCCAATTGGTTTGCCGCCACGACCGACTGAAACCACTTTTGACAGAGCAAGAACGGAAACATCACACCCTGTTGTCGACGTTTCTGCCAGGAGGCATCGTCCAAGCGGTCAGCGGCGTCGGCCGAAACGATGAACAGGTGCGGGAGGGGGCCCGCCGCCCAGATCCGATCGAACTCCACCAGGACGGCGGCGACGTCAGGTTGTGGCGACAAGAGGGCTGCGCGATGCCCGCCGCGCGTTAACCGATCGACAATCGCGTGGGCGACCGCCGAGTCGCCGAAAACAACCGCTGAGCGGCCCGCTGGCGCTGGTGCGGTTTCTGCCAGCTCGCACTTGACCAGGCGCAGCACATAGCGGCGGCACGTGCCTTCCGCCTTGGCTTGAGCGGGACCGACCTCTTGTGAAACGGCAGCGGTGCTAAGGACCGGCGAATCAATAACTGTCGTATGGTCGCCTTTCGCTCCGCGAAAGTCGCCTTCTTTCGCGGCGCGAAAGTCGACACTTGGTTCCGCGGCGGTACTGGGCGGCGCGCCATTACCGCGAGGATCCACATTCCCCGGCAGATCGCAACTCACGCGGCGATAGATCGCTGCTCGACCGTCTCCCTTTGGTCCTTGCGCATCAAAGTCGCCGTGTGCGATCCATAGATCGCCGCTGCTGCGGTGCATGACGAGGCTGAACATGTTGTCGGAACGAAGCACAGTGCTTTTCGTGGGGTGCAAAGTCTCGCGGCCGCGGGCTGAGTCGAAGCGATCGCGGAGTGCCCCTTGCAGCCGGGCGGCGTCGATCGATTCGCCCGGCCTCCGCTGCACCAGGCTGCGCAACCGCGTCAATCGCTGCAGGGAATGCTCGGGAACCTCGCCGCCAGCCCCCAGCAACAGGCTGTGGTTGCAACCGATGACTAGGTCCTGTTCTTCCGCGAGGCAGACGCGCTCCCCATTGTATTCGAGGTAACAGACGAGGTCGCTGGGCGCGTGGCTGAGGCACATGCCCCAAGCGCCGTGACGCGGACTGTTCCGCACGATGGCGACTGCCTCGTCGAGGTCCGCCGCTTGTTCGAGGATGCGGCGAACGATCACGGGGTGAAGTCGTCCGGGAACCATCATGCTATGTGCCGGGCGGTCCAAGAGGGGAGCGCTAGTCACGGCAACTCCCTTGGCGTTAAGTCCCGCGCACGCGCCGACCTGTCCTGCGATGCCAAAGGTGATATAGGGGATTCTGCCGCGGAGTTGGCAGACTTGGGTTTCCGGCCGCAGCAGACCGCGGAATGCTGTCGCCAGGGCAACGTCCTGGTTTGCCGCATGGAGCATCCCTCCCCCCGCATTGCCGCGCGCGCGAATGGCGACGTGCAGCGCTGTCGCCCGCTGTTCTGTATAGAGTCGTAAATTGTGGGCGAGCACCGCGCCGCGCCCCACCTCAGCGCCCTCGGCCAATCCGCCGAACTCTTCCAACTCCTCCGGATCGAACAGGGCAGAGATCATCTTCTCATCGCAGGAAACTGCGGGGAGCGTATCCCAAGGAGTGCCGGCGATATGGGCGTAGCGTTCGAGCAAGGATTGAATGTCCCGCGCTTGGCCACGGCCGCGCCGCAAGCCCATTTCATGGTAGCTGCCGTCCACCCGGGACGAACCGGTTTGGGCGGGGGACCGCACTGGCGGCAACACGGCGGTCTCGGCATGTGCGGCAGGCGCCGCGGCGGGCACGGGCAGCCGTTTTGTGGAGATCGCGGATGGCACGGCATTGCCAAGCGTTTTCTGACGCTTTGCGGGCACGGCCTCGGGGGGCCGCGCGGGCGCGGGACGAAGCGAGAAGATGTCGGCGGTCCAGGGCGGCGCGGCGGCACCGACAGCACCCAATGTATCGAGGCAGGCAATGGCACGAAGAAATTGTTCCCGATCGTCGCGCTTGGGAGCGTTGGCGGCCAGGATCTGTACCTGTCTTCCGGCCAGGATCTTGCGGTGCAGGCCGGCCAGCACGCTTCCCGGACCGACGTCCAGGAAGACGTCAGTCCCCTCGTCGGCCAGTCGCCGGACTAGGTCGACATATTTCACGCTGGCCGTCATCTGCGCCGCGAGTTGGTCGCGGATCTCGTCGGGCTCCGACACGTAGCGATTGTTTACGCTGCTCAACAGAGGGATCTGCGGGGGCGCGATGGGGATGTCCGCCAGTGCCTGCCGTAACGGCGCGCGAGTTCCCTCCATCAGCGGCGAGTGGAACGGCCGCGGTACGGCCAGGATCCGCGCGGCGAAGCCCTCGGCGTTCAGAAGCTCGGCAAGCCGGCCAATGGCGGCCGCGTCGCCCGATGCGACAGTCTGGTCGGGGGCGTTATAGTTGGCGGCAAACACTTGCCCGCCGATTTCCCGGCACAACCGATCGACCGTGTCCGGACCGGCCGCGGTAGCCAACATCGAGCCTTTGGCCTCCGTGCAGCCCACGATCGCGCGGGCGCGGAAATCGGTAGCGCGGGCCGCCGACTCGAAATCCCACGCGCCCGCAGCCAAGAGGGCCGAGAACTCGCCGTAACTGTGTCCCGCCACGCAGTACGGCGCGATGCCTGCCGAAGTCAACGTCTGAAAAACAATCGTGCTGGCCGCCAGCAGGGAAAGCTGCGTGTGGAATACGTCGACGCCCAGTGTGTCCCCGCCCTCCCAGGCCATGGCGGCGAAATCGGGATAGTTCAAGCGTTTCAGGACACCGTCGACCGCCCGCAAGACGGCGGCAGCGGAGGCGTCAGATTCTGTCAGTTTTCGCAACATCCCCGCATATTGTGCCCCCTGGCCCGGAAACATCATGGCAATCCGCGGCTGCTGCGCCGGCAGTTCGTTCCCGTAAATTCCCTTGTTCTCCAGGAGAACCCGCTGAGAATGCTCGCGAATCGTCACAGCCAGCCGGCACTTCTCCAGCAATTCCGCCGCGTCTTGAAGCACAATCGCTACGCGATATCGGTCCGTGGGAACAAAGGGCACGGCCCTGCCGTGGAATAATTCCGCCGCCGTGCCGTTCTCCAGCACGGCGATCATCTTCTTGCGGACTTGTTCGACCGTCTGCCCGCCGAAACGAACGATCTTCCATCGTGGCGCGGACGTCGATGCGGTGTTTGGCCGCGCGCCGCTGACGGCAGCGCGCTCGGCGAGCGGGACCGGCTCGCCGCGTTCGACGACGGCATGATAGGCATTTCCGCCCTGCAGATCGAAACAACTGACTCCGCAGAACATCCGGCCGTCCCGATGTTCCGTCGCCAGTTTTGTCGCCGCGAGCGGCACTTGAACGTCGCCGTCGTGTTCCATGACCATCGCCGCCGGCTGTTCAATCGCGAACGTGCGCGGCAGCTTGCGATGGTCCAGTTCCATGATGGCCTTGAGGAGAGACACCATGCCCGAGGCGCCGAACAGGCGGCCGATTTGCGACGTGGCGGAGCCTAAAAGCAGGGGCCTTCGCCGATCGGGGTCAGCGTAGGCGGCGAGGACCGCTTCGAGTTCTTCGGCATCGACTTCGGGCACACCGGCACCGGCGCCCTCGACCAGGGCGATGTCTCGTTTTGCGACCTGCGCAGCCCCCATCGCCCGCTGCGAGGCAAGGAACAAGGCTTCCCCGGGCCAACGGCTGAAACCGCCGCCCACACCGCGGATAATCGCCCGGATGCGGTCCCCATCGCGACGGGCGTCGGCTAGGCGTTTCAGCAAAACCACGCCGACGCCTTCGCCGGGCACGAATCCATTGGCTGCGCCGTCAAACCCGGCCCGCGGTTCGTCTTTCACCAGCAACCCGGCAATCGATAACTGCTCGTACAGCGACAGTTCCATGGACCGCTGACCGGCGGCGCAGATCATCATGTCGCACTGGCCCGTAAGCAATTGGTCGATGGACACCGCAAGGGCTGCCAGGGACGACCCCGATCCGGCGTCCAGGGCCACAGCGCCACCCATCAGATCGAACGTCTTGGTAATCCGCGAAGCCAGTGTGCTGGGCGTGAAACCGCCGGTTTCGTCGAGCAGGGCGGGCATTCGCTTCAAGAAAATGTCGTCGTAGCGGTCGCCAATGGCTTCAATCTGCGCAGCGGACAGCGAGCGGCGACGAAGCGCGTTGGCCAACTCCCGGCGGAATTCGGGCAATCGCAGGCCAGCTTGTAATTGCGCGCCAAAGTCGCAGCGAAAAATCGTGCCGACCACCGCGCCAACACGTTTCCGGTCGTAGGGCCGGTGATCGTAGCCGGCATCGCGGATGGCCGCGTCAGTCGATTCGAGAATCATGAACTGCAGCGGATCGGCGTTGGCGATCTGTTTCGGCGGCACTTTGTGACGCTTCCAGTCGTAGACGAAATCGGTGACAAACCCGCCCCGATCGGAGGACAACTGCCGAGCTTCCGCGGGATTGTCGCCGCGTGCCAGATCGCTCCGCCAACGATCGGCAGGCACGCGACACTTGGGGTCCCGACCGCTTTCCAACAACTGCCAGAAGGCTTCCGGCGACTGTGCTCCCGGCAGAATACAACCGACGCCGATCACGGCCACCGCATCACTATCCGCCGCCGTCACCGTTGCCGATGATGCCACGGCGGGCTTCGTGGAAGCGTCGGCCCTGGTGGCCTCGGCTGCGGACTCGGTTCTTTTCACAGATTCCGCAGAAGGATTCTGCGGGAAGAACCCGCGACGGCAGGCTGCTTCGGTGAACTGGTCGACCACTACATGAATATTCAGGCCGCCGATGCCGAAGGCATTGACCGCAGCCCGTCGCGGATGGCCGTCTAAGGGAGCCGCCCAGGGGATATTGTCCCGCGGAACAAAAAAGGGGGCGCTGTCCCAATCGACGCCCTTGTTGAGATTCTCGACGTTGATTTGCCGGGGGATCACCTCGTGCTGCATGGCCAACACGACTTTGAGCAAGCTGGCCATGCCGGCAGTCTCCAGGGTGTGGCCGATGTTTGCCTTCACGCTGCCGATAGGAATTTTCGTGCCCTGTGGCAACTGGTCGCGCAGGGCTTCGGCCAGCGCCGTCATTTCCGTGACGTCGCCGGCTTGGGTCGACGTGGCGTGGGCCTCGATGAACTGCAGTCGGCGCATGTCGAGGCCGGCGCTGTAGGCGCGTCGCATGGCTTCAACTTGGCCCTCGACACGAGGAGCCCAGAGACTTTTTCCCCGGCCGTCAGAGGCCACGCCAATGCTGCGAACCACGGCATGGATGCGGTCGCCGTCCGCTAGGGCCCGGTCGAGGGTCTTCACGACCATGACAATCTGCCCTTCCCCGGCGACGAGACCATCGGCGGCGGTATCAAAAGGCCGTGAACCGCGGGCCGAGACCGATCTGGCCTGGGAAAACAGGATCAACGCACTTCCGGCAACATAGGATGCCCCGCCCACCAAGGCCATGTCGATCGTCCCCCGCCGCAGCGCCCGTGAAGCGACGGCAAGGGCCTGAAGCGACGACGAGCAGGCCGCATCGAGGGTTACCGCCGGACCGGTCAATTGCAGTACCTCGGCGATGATCGCGGAGGCGAAGCGGGCCGCAAAAGGAAATCCTTCGTGACAGCAGTGCGAAAACCGCCGACGCATTTCAGAGGCGGTTTCACGCTGACGACCGTCAGGCCGAACCCGCGGATCTTGCAGCGGAAGCCGTCCCCGAATCGCCGCGATGATCTCCGCGATAACCGCATCCTGTTCTGCTGGGGCGAGTGCCGCGAAATCCGGCACTTCGCGCAGGTACTGCGCTGTTTCCTCGATGCAGGCCGCGTAGCTCAGGTCGCCTGCCATCTGCCCTCCCAAGGTGTGGCCGATATAAACACCCGCGTTGCGAATGGGCAGATCAAAGGGGTTCATGCCCGCATCGCGGCAGGCCGCCGCAGCCACCTCGCAGACCGAAGTTTGCACGACATCGGCCGACGCGAAAAAGGACAACGGCAAGGGACACTTCCGGGCGTCGAAACCGGGGAAAGCCAGCAGAGCGGCTTTCGTAGTGTAAGTCTTGCCGAGTTTGCCGGGCACGGGATCGTAATACAGGTTTCGATCGAGTCGATCGGCAGGCGCATCCTCGATTGCGCTACGGCCTTCGATCAGCAACTGCCAATATTCGGCAAGAGTTGCTGCTTTAGGGAGGCGGCAGGCCATTCCGATAATCGCCAGCGATTCGCCCTCGGACACTCCGTCGTCTCCGTTTTGAAATTCGGGACAGTTCTTTACCGCTGTCAGTTCGGTATCGCCTTGGTGAGTCTTCAGTTTTCCGCTTCTCTTCGTGCGAAAAACTCACTCCAACACCAGTGTCAAGAGATATGCTCTTTGCAGCAGAGGAATTACGGTCGGTAGAAATACCGTGAGTGAAGTGTAATTGCTGGTGCCGGGCTTGTCAATTAGCAGAGGGGGGCAGATCTCCGTATTTTCCCTACCCGCGGCATTTTCAGTTTTTTCCGGTTTGAGGACTAATTTCCACAACTGTAAGAATGTGCGAGAAGCGACACTTCCCAACGGTTACCGGAAAAGTCTTGTGCTTTTCCAGACCGGCGATTCGTGACGTATTCTTGGACAGGAATTTCTTGGGCCTCGTGTCAATACCTCGACCTCCCGCGTAACGGATAAATTCCATGTCCTGCCGTTTTGCTTGCCCGACTGCTTTGTTCGCCGTTGTACTCCTGATGGGATGTGAGGGGCCGCTTCCTGTCGTGCCGCCGATTGCGCCCAAGGTGACTGTTAGCATTCCCATCGCCCGAGACGTGGCCAGCTACGAAGAGTTTACCGGCTATACCGATGCGGCCAGCACCGTCGACATCCGCGCGCGGGTCACTGGCTACCTTGTCAAAGTCAATTTCAAAGACGGCGACGTCGTCAAGCAAGGCGACAAGCTCTACGAGATCGATCCCCGGCCGTTCCAGGATGCTCTCGATCAGGCTAAGGGCATGGTGGAGAGCCTCGAAGCCCAGAAGAAACTGCTGGCCATCCAAGTGGTCCGCTATACCAAGTTGTTGCAGACATCGGCCGCCAGTCAACAGGATGTCGACCAGTACCTGGCTCAGCAGGCCCAGAACATCGGCGATTTGAAAACCGCCCAGGCCAAAGTCGCATCGGCGGCATTGAACCTTGAATTCACCCGTATTGCTGCTCCTATCAGCGGCCGCATCAGCCGGACCTTCGTGACCGAAGGGAACCTGGTCGCAGCCGACAACACCCTGTTGACCACGATCCGATCGATTGATCCGATGCGGGCTTTCTTCAATGTGGAGGAGCCGGCCGTATTACGCATCCAGAAACTGGTACGCGAGGGAGTCATCCAGAACAAAGACCATCGCATCATCCCCGTGAAAATGGGATTGGCGGACGACATTGAACGCAAGTTTCCCCTGGAAGGCGTGTTCGACTTCACGAACAACACGGTCGATCCTCAGACCGGCACGCTTCAGGTCCGCGGGACGTTTACCAACCCGTACACGTTTCCCGGCTCGCCGCCGCGGCTGATACCGGGCTTGTTCGTGCGGGTACGGCTTTCAATGGGCCCGCCGCACTGCGCCCTGCTGTTGACCGAACAGGCTATCGGCACCGACCAGGGGCAGAAGTTCGTTTACGTCGTGGAGGGGGAGAACAAAGTCGCCTACCGCCGTGTCACGCTCGGCCAAACGTTCGATGGTCTACAGGCGATCGAAGAAGGTCTGCAGCCGAATGAGCGGGTTGTGGTCAACGGACTGCAGCGAATCCGACCGGGCCTGACGGTCGAAACGGAACAGGTTGACATGGCCAGACTGGCGAGCCCCACGCGGTCCGAGACCCGGCTGATCGAGCACGTTCCCGTCAAGCCGGCTCCGGCGGTTTTCCAACTGACTCCCGTGAAACGCGAGGCAGCCCAACCGACCGCTGGCGCAGCGCACTCCTGAGAAAGCCACCGCAGTGATATCTCGCTTTTTCATCCAGCGCCCGATCTTTGCCGCCGTGTTGTCGATCGTCATCGTTCTGGCCGGTGCGGTGGCGATTCCCACGCTGCCAATCGCCCAGTACCCGGACATCACGCCTCCGACGGTACAGGTCTCCTGCTCTTACCCGGGCGCCAATGCCCAAGTGGTGGCGGATACGGTGGCCGCTCCCATCGAGCAGCAGGTCAACGGCGTGGAGAACATGCTCTACATGTCGTCGCAATGCACCAACGACGGCGCCTACGTGCTGACCGTGACTTTCGACCTGGGGACGGACTTGAAAATGGCGCTGGTGCAGGTCCAGAACCGCGTGCAATTGGCTATGCCCCAGATGCCCTCGCAAGTGCAGCAGGAAGGGGTCAACATCAAGAAGAAGACGCCCGCCATTCTCATGGCCGTCAATCTCATCTCGCCCCATGGCCGCTATGATTCGCTCTATATGTCGAACTATGCAATGTTGCACCTCCGCGATGAATTGATGCGTCTGCCCGGCGTCAGCGATGTGACGCTCCTGGGCGAGCGGGATTATAGCATTCGCGCATGGCTCGACGCGGACAAGCTGGCTTCGCTCAGTATGACCGCCGACGACGTGGCCGCGGCCGTTCGTGAGCAGAATAACCAGGTTGTGGCGGGACAACTCGGCCAGCCTCCCGCGCAACAGGGCCAAACCTTTCAGCCGACCTTCACTGCCCTGGGACGGCTGACCACGCCCGAGCAGTTCGGCGAGATCATCGTGAAGGCCGGCAAGCCCGCCCAAGGCGTCGCCGCCCGGCCTCTGGTGCGGCTCCGCGACGTGGCCCGCTGTGAACTAGGCGCCCAGCAATACGACCAGTCTTGCATTTTGGATGGAAAGCCGTCGGTGGCGATGGCCGTCTTTCAGACGCCCACCGCCAATATGCTCGACACGGCTGCCGGCGTCCGCCGCAAGATGATGGAGTTGAAACGCGACTTTCCCGAGGACTTGGATGTGCGCTTCGGCTACGATACGACCCCGGTGATCACCGAGTCGATCAACGAAGTCCTCAAGACGCTCCGCGACGCCGTCATTCTTGTTGCCGTCGTCGTGCTGTTGTTCCTGCAGAACTGGCGGGCTACGTTGATCCCGCTTGCGGCGGTGCCCGTGGCGATTGTCGGCACGTTTGCCGTGATGGCCGCCATGGGGTTCAGCCTCAACAACCTCTCGTTGTTCGGCCTAGTGCTGGCCATCGGCATTGTTGTGGACGACGCGATCGTGGTGGTCGAGAACGTCGAACGCTGGTTGGCCGAAGGATTTCCGCCCCGGGAAGCCGCCGTCAAGGCTATGGAAGAGGTCACCGGCCCGGTGGTAGCCGTGGCCCTCGTGCTTTGCGCGGTGTTCATCCCCTGTGCCTTCATCAGTGGCATTACCGGGCAGTTCTTCCGTCAGTTCGCATTGACCATCGCCGTCTCCACGGTCATTTCCGCCTTCAATTCGCTGACCTTGAGCCCGGCGCTGGCAGCCCTGCTCTTGAGGCCTCATTCGCACGCGACCACGAATCATCGCCACGCGCTCGTACCCGCCTGGTGGCGCGATCTTGCCGGCGCGGCCTTCGGCGAATCGGCGGGTATCGGCCGACGTATCGCCAGCCTGCTGGCGATGGCGCCACTCGCGCCGCTGGCGCTGTTGGCCGCCGCCTGGAATATTGTGCTCCGGTCATTTAATGCCGCCTTCGATTGGTCCACCCGGATCTATACCCACATGGTCGGCCATCTCCTCCGCGGCAGCATGCTCGTGCTGGCTATTTACGGCGGCCTCTTGGGCCTCACGTGGTGGGGATTCGTCAAGATGCCATCCGGCTTCATCCCGGAGCAGGACAAGGGCAAGCTCATCGTCAACGTCCAGTTGCCCGAAGGCGCCTCGGTCCAACGCACTCAAGCCGTCGTCGCCCAGATCGATCGCCTGGCCCGGGCGATGCCCGGCGTGTACAGCACGCTGGGTGTCTCGGGCCAGTCGATCCTTTTGCAAGCCAACGCCCCAAATCTCGGGTCGCTGTTCGTGATCCTCGATCCATTCGCCCAGCGGCGCGGCCGCCGCTTCTCCGACAAGGCGCTGGCCATGCAGTTGCGCAAAGTCTGCTACGAGCAGATCCCGCAGGCAGCCATCAGTGTCTTCGGCGCTCCGCCCGTCGATGGCCTGGGAACTGCCGGCGGCTTCAAGCTCATGGTCGAGGACCGGGGCAACCACGGTCTGTCCTTCCTGCAACAGATGACCGACGACCTGGTCCAGCGGGGCAACGAACAAGCGGGCCTCGTCGGGCTCTTCACTTTGTTCCGTTGCAACGTGCCGCAGTTGTACCTCGACATCGATCGCACCAAGGCGAAGTCCATGTCCGTGGGCATGAAAGCCGTTTTCGACGCACTCCAGATCTACATGGGGTCGCTGTACGTCAATAACTTCAACATCTTTGGCCGCTCCTGGCAGGTCTCGCTGCAGGCCGATGGCCCGTTCCGCGACGAGGTCGCCAAAGTCGGGCGGCTCCAGGTCCGCAATGCCCGGGACAAGATGGTTCCTTTGAACACGCTGGCCGCGATCAACAACATTGCCGGGCCAGTCATGATCACCCGTTACAAGATGTTTCCCGCGGCCCCCATCAACGGCAATCTAGCCTCCGGCACGAGTTCGGGCCAGGGAGTCGGCATCATGGATGCCCTGGGCAACCAAGAACTACCCGGCAGCATGACCGCCGAATGGACGGAACTGACCCTACTCCAGGTCAATGCCGGCAACACGGCGATGTACGTCTTCGCCCTGGCCGTCCTGCTGGTCTTTGCCGTGCTGGCTGCCCTTTATGAAAGCTGGTCGCTACCCTTGGCGGTGATTCTGGTGGTGCCGATGTGCCTGCTCTGCTCCATCGCCGGCGTGGCTGTGATGCGGATGGATATCAACATCTTCACCCAAATCGGGTTCATCGTCCTCGTAGGACTGGCGAGCAAGAACGCCATCCTTATCGTCGAGTTCGCCAAGCAGCAGCGCGAGTCGGGCATGGACCGGCAGGAAGCCACCTTGGAGGCCTGCCGCCTGCGCTTGCGGCCGATCATGATGACCTCGTTGGCCTTCATCCTGGGCGTCGTGCCGCTGGTCATCGCCGAGGGGGCCGGCGCCGAGATGCGCCGCACATTGGGCACGGCGGTCTTCAGCGGTATGCTCGGCGTCACCCTTTTCGGCATCTTCCTCACTCCCGTTTTCTTCTACGTTATCGACCGCCTAGGAAAAAAGAAAGCGGCCACTGGCGCATCCTCCCCCTGATTAGGACCTTATCGTGCTCTCGCAATTCTTCATCCGCAGGCCGATCTTCGCCACCGTCCTCTCAGCGGTCATCACGCTGGCTGGCGCCCTGGCGGTCTTCTTCCTTCCCATCGCCCAGTACCCCGACATCACGCCCCCCACGGTCGAGGTGACCGCCAGCTATCCGGGCGCCAACGCCCAATTGGTTCTGGACACTGTGGCCGCGCCTATCGAACAGCAGGTCAACGGTGTCGAGAACATGCTCTACATGTCGTCGCAATGCACCAACGACGGCAGGTATACGCTCACGGCCACATTCCAGCTCGGCACCGACCTGAACGTCGCCCAAGTGCTGGTGCAAAATCGCGTACAACTCGCCATGCCGGTCATTCCTTCGATCGTCCAGCAGGAGGGCGTGGCAGTCAAGAAGAAATCACCCAACATCATGATGATCGTCAACCTGGTGTCGCAAAAGGATGCCCGGGGGAAGTATCTCAGCGACGATCTGCGGTTGTCCAACTACGCGACCATCCAGATCAAGGACGAACTGCTGCGCCTGCCCGGCGTTGGCGATGTGACCTTCCTCGGGCAGCGCGACTTCAGCATGCGGGCCTGGCTCGATCCCGAAAAACTCGCCACGCGGAACATGACCGCCAGCGACGTGGTCAACGCCCTCAACGAACAGAATATCCAGGTCGCCGCCGGCCAAGTTGGCCAGCAGCCGGTACCCGCCGGGCAGAACTTCCAGTTGACGATGAGCACGTTGGGCCGCTTGCTGGAGCCGGAACAATTCGCCGCGATTGTACTGAAGACGACCGGGGCGGGCCAGAACGGCCAGGGAGTTTCCGTCGTCCGCTTGGGCGACGTGGCCCGCATCGAACTCGGCGCCCAGCAGTACGATCAGTCCTGCACGCTCGACACCGAGCCGTCCGTAGCCCTGTCGATCTACCAGCTTCCCGGATCCAACGCCCTGAAGACCGCGAAGGCCGTCTACGACAAGATGCACGAGTTGGAGAAACGGTTCCCCGTGGGGCTCGAGTACAAGATTGTCTACGACACCACGCCGTTCATCTACGAGTCGGTCTGGGAAGTATTGAAGACCCTGCGCGACGCCATCGCGCTGGTGGCGATCGTCGTGCTGGTATTCCTGCAGAACTGGCGGGCCACGCTGATCCCACTGACGGCCGTGCCCGTGGCCATCGTCGGCACGTTCGCCGTGATGGCCGCCATGGGGTTCAGCCTCAACAATCTCTCGCTGTTCGGCTTGGTGCTGGCCATCGGAATTGTCGTGGACGACGCGATCGTGGTGGTCGAGAACGTCGAACGCTGGCTGGCCCAAGGACTTCCGCCCAAGGAGGCTGCCATCAAGGCCATGCAGGAGGTCACCGGCCCGGTCGTGGCCGTGGCCCTGGTGCTTTGCGCGGTGTTCGTCCCTTGTGCCTTCATCACCGGCATCACCGGCCAATTTTTCCGGCAGTTCGCCTTGACCATCGCCGTCTCCACGGTGATTTCCGCCTTCAATTCGCTGACCTTGAGCCCGGCGCTGGCCGCCTTGCTGCTGAAGCCGCATGGGGCAAAGCGCGATCCGATCGAGGTTGTGCTGGATCTGGCGCTAGGCTGGTTCTTCCGGCTATTCAATTGGGGTTTCGCGTTCTCGACGAACATCTACACTCGGGCCGTGGGCGGCCTGCTGCGGATCAGTAGCATCGCGCTGTTGCTCTACGGCGGCCTGCTGTATCTGACCTACTATGGCTTTGCGCATGTTCCCAGCGGATTCATCCCTGAACAGGACAAGGGCTATTTGATCGTCAACGCCCAGTTGCCCGACGGAGCCTCGGTACAACGTACCCAGGAAGTCATGCGGCACATCGAACGGATTGCCAGGGAGACGCCCGGCGTGGCGCACACGGTGGCCCTCTCGGGCCAATCGCTGCTGCTGGGGGCCAACGCTCCCAATTTTGGCTCGATGTACGTGATGCTGGACGGATTCGAGCAGCGGCACGAAGCCGCCAAGCGCGGCGATGCGATCCTCGCCGCCCTTCGCGGGCGATTCAACGACGAGGTGCAGGAGGCCCTGGTTTCGGTCTTTGGCGCGCCGCCGGTCGATGGGCTGGGCAATGCCGGCGGCTTCAAATTGGTAGTCGAAGATCACGGCAACCTGGGGCTGGCCGAACTGCAAAGGGTCGCCGACGCCGCCGTCGCCAAGGGCGACGCCACGCCCGGGCTGGAAAGCGTATTTACCTGCCTGCGGGCCAATACGCCCTGGCTACACCTGGACATCGATCGGGTCAAAGCCAAGTCGATGGGGATCTCGCTCAACGAAGTCTTCAATTCCCTGCAAATCTACATGGGATCGCTGTACGTCAACGATTTCAACGCTTTCGGCCGCACATGGCAGGTCAACGTTCAGGCCGACACGCGCTTCCGCAGCACGGCCGAAGATATTCGTAAGCTCCAGGTACGCAACGGTGACGGAAAGATGGTTCCGCTGGACACGCTGGCCGAAATCCGCAACATCAGCGGGCCCGTCATGGTCATCCGCTACAATATGTATCCGGCGGCCACGATCAACGGCAACATGGCCTCCGGCACGAGTTCCGGTCAGGCGATCCGTTTGATGGAACGGGTCGTGGACGAACAATTGCTCCCCTCCATGGCCACCGAGTGGACGGAGTTGACGCTCATGCAGAACCTGGCCGGAAATACGGCGATGTACGTTTTTGCGCTGGCCGTGGTCCTGGTCTTTCTGGTCCTGGCCGCCCAATACGAAAGCTGGTCGCTGCCCTTGGCGGTGATCCTCGTGGTGCCGATGTGTCTGCTCTGCTCCATCGCCGGCGTGGCCGTGATGCGGATGGACGTCAACATCTTCACGCAGATCGGGTTCATCGTGCTGGTGGGGCTGGCCAGCAAGAATGCCATCTTAATCGTCGAGTTCGCCAAGCAGCAGCGCGAGTCGGGCATGGACTGTCACGAAGCCACCTTGCAGGCCTGCCGGCTCCGCCTGCGGCCGATCATGATGACCTCGTTCGCCTTCATCCTGGGCGTGGTCCCGCTAGTCATCGCCGAAGGGGCGGGGGCCGAGATGCGCCGCACGTTGGGCACCGCCGTTTTCAGCGGCATGCTCGGCGTCACGCTCTTCGGCATCTTCCTCACTCCCATCTTCTTTTACGTCATCGATCGGTTGGGACGAAGGAAAACGGCCGGCGATCAGGCGCCGGCAGACGCTATGCCGCAAGCGCAGGGTGAGCGCCCGTCGGCCTAAGTGGACAATTCCAGAAATGACGTGAATTCGACGGGCAATCCAACGCCGACAATCCCCCCAAGATATCGGTCTGGCGCGGCTTGTCAGGAGATGCAACCATCTCAACTCGCGACAAAGCTGGGGCTGTGGCCAAAAGTGTCCTGCTGCCGAACCGGTCGTTCCGCGGTCAATGTGGTGCCAACTGCCGCAAGAATACCCATCTAACGGGTGGAAATGCAATGTTCTGTCAATTCGCAACGCCGAACGCTTGACACGGTTGCAACGATCGCGAAAATCAAGGGTGGTAGCGAAGGGGGATATCGATGAGCACGCTAAGTGAAGTATCGTCGACGCGCGAGGAGGCCAAGGCATTGGACGCCATTATCGGTCGTTCAGAATGGGTCGAGCAGACTCGGGCCATCATTCGGGCCGTGGCCGCCTTTCCGTCGAATGTGTTGATCACGGGAGACAGCGGTACGGGTAAGGAACTCATTGCCCGCGCCATCCACACTTTGAGCCCACGTTGCGCGCTCCGGTTCGTCCCGGTCGACTGTGCGTCGATTACCGGCCCGTTGTTCGCCAGCCACATGTTCGGGCATCTCAAGGGAGCGTTTACCGGGGCCACCTACAACGCCGTGGGGTGTTTTCGGGCGGCCGAGGGCGGCACACTCCTGCTGGACGAGATCGGCGAATTGGACCTCGAATTGCAGGCCAAGCTCTTGCGGGTTCTCCAGGAGCGGGTCGTCGCGCCGGTTGGCAGTCACGACGGCGTGCCGGTGGACGTTCGCATTCTTGCCGCCACCAATCGCGATTTGCAGCAAGAGGTGGCCGCCGGACGGTTCCGCGAGGACTTATACTTTCGCCTGAATGTTATCTCCATCCAGACTCGGCCGCTGCGCGAGCGGAGTGAAGACATCGAAGTCCTGGCTGAGCATTTTCTCCGCCGCTTCAGCGTCGAAAACGGCATGCCTCTGAAACGGCTTTCCCAAGCGGCGAGAAGTCGGCTGCTCGTCTACCCCTGGCCGGGCAACATTCGTGAATTGGAAAACGCCATCGAACGGGCCATTCTATTCAGTCCCGGCGAGTTGATCGACGCCGAGATCCTGCCCCATGTGGCGGCACGTTTCCCGGACACGCTAGCGGCGACGGTTTTGCCCATCGACGCGGCCGAATCGACCGCCGGGCAGGTGATTCGCCATACGGCGGACGGCGGACGTTGGCTCACGGCCGCCGAGGTCGAGTGCGAACACATTCAGCGGACCTTGGAACACACGGGATATAACCAGAGCGCGGCGGCGCGGCTCCTGGGCATCGATCGGCACCAGCTTCGCCGGCGGATGTTCGAATATGGCCTGATCGCGCCGGGACAAGCCAGACGAGGGCGGCCCGCGGACTCGACTCGCGAAGTTCGCAGGGCCGCGTAAGGATTGGTGAATCAATGAGTGTCGCCTTTCGCTCCGCGAAAGTATCGCAACTTTCGCTGAGCGAAAGGCGACTAAAGGAAGATTTTGATTCGTCGGTCCTAAAGCTACCGCACGGCGGCGAGAGGCTTCGCTGACGACCCATTGACTGAAAGCGTGTCGAATTCGACCTTGCAACAGGGATCGCCGTTGTGGCGACAGGCGATCACCTTCACCGGGCAGGCGGCAATCTCGGTCATCATTTCCAGGTCGATCGTACACACGTGCCGCTGCTCGTCGAACATGCTGATGAACGGGCAGGTCCGCTTCGTGATCGTAACCACTCCGTCCTTGGCGGTCAGGTCGACCAGTCCGCCTTCCTCTTTCAAGATGGCCTTGAACTGATCGATTCGCTCCCGCGGCTCGGAGGCGGTGATCTTCGCTAAGTAATGTTCCGATACGATGCGGCTGACCACATGCAGGACCTTTTGCTTCAACCGTTTTCCGCCAACTTCGTCGATGGCCTTCCAGATTGCCGGCACGACCAATTGCTGGTTGTTGGCAAACAACAGCACCAGTGCGGCCTGAGTCGCCGTGTAACGATGGCGCGGCCGCCCTCGGCCGGGGAGACGCTCGACCGTGCGCTCGATGAAACCGGCCGCCACCATTTCGTTAAGTTGTTCCGTAACCGCCGTGCGCGTAACGCCCGTAAGTTTCGTCAGTTCGCTCACCGTGCGCGGAGAACGCCCCACCAGAAGTTTCATCACGCGCATTCCTGCAGCCGTGATTGTTGCACCCGCCATAATGACACTATTAGAAATAATTAGGGAAAAGGACCGCTTGCGTGACTGTTTTAATGCAAGTAGATCTTGATAATAACCCTATTTTATCAAGGACGCAAATAGTATCTACGTCACTTTTGAAAAATTATCCAATTATCGCATGCTGCGGTGCGGCAATTGCCGTCGAGGTTAAACGAAAGCCATCGCTGCGCCGCGCAAACACTCTGGGATAGCCTTTCAGCTTCGCGCCGGCTGGAGAGAGGCCTGTCTCCGCACTAGGCCCGGATAAACCTCTAGGTCGAGGTCTTCGAATAGTCCGGCCTTGAAGCGTTCTAGGGCAATCGCGCCCATCACGGCGTTATCGGTACAGAGACGCAAAGGAGCGATAAAAAGCGACACGCCACGGGCGGCTGATTCTCCCTGCATGCGCTCGCGAAAACGGGCATTGGCCGCCACACCGCCGCCCACGCAGAGCTTCCGCAATCCGCTCCCGCGCAATGCTGCAAATGTCTTGTCCAACAAAACATCGACTACCGCTTCCTGGAAACTGGCCGCCATGTCCGCGACCTGCTTGGGATTAAGTTCGATCTGCGACATGTCCGGCCGCCCCGGCCCGGCGATGCGGTAACGGACCGCGGTCTTCAGTCCGCTGAAGCTGAAATCGAGGCGATCGTCCTCGCCGAGGAACGAGCGGGGCAAAGCACAGGCGGATCGATTTCCGCCTGCGGCCGCCTTCTGGATGGAAGGACCGCCGGGATACGGCAAGCCCAGCATGGCCGCCACTTTGTCGAAGGCCTCGCCGGCGGCATCATCGATCGTCGCCCCCAGGAGCGTAAAGTCCAGCGGCCCCTGGCAACGGTAAAGGCTCGTGTGTCCTCCACTGATGATCAGGCCCACACAGGGAAAGACCTCGTCGCTACCCGCGGCGATGCGGCAAGCATAGATGTGGGCCTGTAAGTGATTCACGGCCAGCAGCGGCTTGTCGATCGCCACGCAGAGCGCCTTGGCCGCAACAAGCCCGACCAGCAATGAACCTGCCAAGCCCGGCGTATTGGCAACAGCCACAGCGTCGATGTCGGCCAGCGCGAGATTTGCCCGCTGGAGTGTCTCATGGATCACGGGCAAGATGCGTTCGAGGTGTGCCCGCGAGGCGATTTCCGGCACTACGCCGCCGAATTTCCGGTGCAGGTCGTCTTGCGAGGCCACCACCGACGCTTTGACCTCAAGCTGATTCGTGATGATCGCCGCCGCCGTTTCGTCGCAAGTTGTTTCGATCGTGAGAAGGTGCATGGGGAGGAGGCTAGTAGATTGCGGATGCTGGACTGGAAGAGGAACAAAAGACGTGGTAAAAGCTCATCCGCGGAGTATGGGGTACTGGGTACCGAGTACTGAGTACAACTACCGGCTAACCAAGCTACTGCTATTTCTTCGCCAATTTGTCCCGCAGATACTTCATCGCCATTTCCAGTTGTCGGTCGACAAACGGCTTGCTTGCGGCTGCGGGCTTTGCCTCGGATGGAGCGTTTGGTTTGTTCGTGTCGGGCCTCGTTCCGGTTCGCCGGGCCAACGCCTCATCCTTCAAGGTGGGCCCCAGGGAGGCAGGCGATGCGCGGGGCACGACCGCGGGTTGGACACCTGGCGCGGTGGACATGGACGGCGCGGTGGCCGATTTCGCAGCGGCGGAGTGGATGGCGATCACGTCGCGATTGCGGCGATCGACCAGCAGTTCGTGGGTTTCCAACTCGCCCAGGCCCAATTCGAACCCCAAGTCGGGCATGACGCCCCACTCGTCGCTGTCCTTGGAATTGGGAAACCGATGGATATTCTTGCCGCTGGGTCGCTTGTAGGCGGCCGTGGTCAACTTCAGCGCGCTGCGGCCGTTCTCCAGTTCGATGATGTTCTGTACGCTGCCCTTGCCCCAGGTCCGCTCGCCCATGACCACGGCCCGCTGGTGGTCTTGCAAGCACGCCGACACGATCTCGCTGGCGCTGGCGCTATAATGGTTCACGAGGATCACCATCGGGATTCCTTCGAGAAAGGCGTGGCCGTGCGCATCCCAAACGTGTTCCGGCGTATTGCGGCCCTTGGTGCTGACGATGCGTCCGCTGGAGATGAAGAGGTTGCAAACCTCGATCGCCGAACGCAGCAGCCCGCCCGGATTAAACCGCAAATCGAGGACTAGGCCGCGCACCTTGTGTTCCCTGAGGTCTCCCAGGGCCGCGATCAGTTCCTTCAATGTGTCCTGGCTGAAGGCGCTGAGACGCACGTAGCCGATCTGGAACTTCTCGTCGTACATGAATTCCCAGTGGTCATCGGCCTTGCGGCGGTCGCCCAGCACGGTTTCCACGTGGACGCGCTCGCGAGTCAGCGTCAGTCTTTCGCGTTTCGACTTGCCCGCATGAACGACAGTGACTGAGACCTTGGTGCCTTCGGCCCCTTTCATCCAGCGAATGGCGTCGTCGGTCTGGATGCCTTCCGTGCTCTTGCCTTCGATCTCCACGATCCGATCGCCGGCCTGGATGCCCGCCCGATAGGCGGGCGTGCCATAGATGGGACTGAGGACCTTCAGATCGCCGTCCTCCATGGAGACCTGGATGCCGATTCCGCCGAATTCGTTATCCACCGCGCTGCGAAACTGGGCCAACTCCTCGGGGCCAATATAGGCCGAATAGGGGTCGAGTTTGGCGACAACGCCGCGGATCGCCGCCTCGATCAACTCACGCCGATCGACCTCCTTGACGTAGTTGCGGTCGACCTGATCGACTGTGTCGGCCAGCAGTTTGTAGAGTTCGTAATAGTCCTCCTTGGGCTGGGGCGATTTCTTTTCGGCATTTCCCCCGGTCTTGGCCTGCTCGGCGGAGATGACCGCCGCCGGCGGAGCGAATGGCACAAAGAGCGATAAAGTCAATAACAGCAATAACTTATAGAGATTCATAGAGGCGTGAGTAAGAAACAAAAGGGCTTGGGGCCCCCTTGCTTTGCTGCGGTTTGGATCGATCCGAAGCGTAACTGGGAGGAGAGTACCGTAATATTCTTAACCGTCTACAATAATAGCGAGGATTGTCTTTTTGAGCAAGGAAATGTAGGATAGCATCCGCAAGCGATGGATTTTAACGTCGATTTGAACATTTTTCGTGGCCCCCTGGACCTGCTCCTCTACCTGGTGCGCAAGCATGAGGTGGAAATTGTCGATATTCCGATCTCGCTCATCACCGACCAATACCTGGAGTACCTGACCCTTCTGAAAGAGTTGGACGTGGGTTCGGTGGGCGATTTCCTGGCCATGGCCAGCCTTCTGATCGAGATCAAGTCGCAACAGGTCCTGCCCCGCGGCGATGAGGTCGAGGAAGAACTGGAAGACCCCCGGCAGGAACTCGTGCGGCGGTTGCTGGAATACAAGCAGTATCGCGATGCGGCCAGTATTCTCGACGAGCGCAGCCGCGCCTGGCAGCAGCACTATCCGCGCGTGGCCAGCGATCTGCCGCCACGGCAGCGAAATCTGGCCGAGGAACCGATCCAGGAGGTGGAACTCTGGGATCTGGTCAGCGCGTTCGGCCGGATCATCCGCGAAAACGTGGCGGCCAAGCCCTCGAACATCGTCTACGACGATACCCCGATCCACGTCCATATGTCGCGAATCCTCGCCCTGTTAAGCGCCCGTGGCCGACTGTCGTTGAGCGAACTATTCGACGTCCGCTTGCACAAGTCGGCCTTGGTCGGCATGTTTCTGGCTGTCCTGGAACTGGTGCGGCACCACCGTGTCCGCGCGGAGCAGAACGAACTGTTCGGCGAAATCTGGATCCTGCCGGGCACGGAGGCTGCACCGTTGGACTCCTCGCAAGTCGATAATTATGAACAACACGTGAAGGAGGAAAATCGGAAATCGGAAATACTAAATCCGAAACAAATACAAAATGCAAAATCGGAATGACACAAACTGCAGATGCCGTTGTTGGGGCGCGCTCCCCGGAGCTGCGCTCGGCTCGATAGATGCGATCGTAACCGTGGTTTAGAATTTCTTTCTTTGGATTTCCGATTTATTTCGGATTTCGTACTTCGGATTTCGGATTTATTCAGGATGATCAATAACCTGCCCATTAAGACGCTTACCCACAAGGATCTCACGATCGAGGGTTATTCGCGGGCTGCCGTGCAAACCTACTGGCGCATCCCCGAGTTGAAGTTCGGCTTCGACCTGGGCGCGCAGCCCTGGGCGTTCATGGGTACGCCGACGTGGTTCGTTTCGCACTCGCACATGGACCATATTGTCAACCTGCCGGTCTATGTCGCAAGGCGACGGATGATGAAGATGGACCCGCCGGTGATTTACATGCCGGAAGGCGCGATCGATCCCGTGCAGAAGATCCTCAGACTTTTCAGCAAACTCGACCGCGGACGGCTGCCGTGCGAACTTCTGCCGGCCCGGCCGGGCGATGAAATCGAGCTTTCGCGGGAACTGGTCGTGACCG
>CAZTPX010000066.1:0-49163 GCA_964615095.1 uncultured Planctomycetaceae bacterium
GCGAGCGGAAGTCCCAGCCGCGGCGCGGATCGCCGAAGTTCAGGTGGCTGGCGAGAATTCCCGTCCGCCCATTGAGCGTGACGATCGCATCCTTCATGTGAACGTGGAAGATACGGTCCGGGAAGGCGCGAATGAACTCGACCGGATCGACACCCTGCCAGATCAAGTGGCTGGGGTCGAAGTTGAAGCCGAACTCCTCGCGGTGCCCCAGGGCTTCCAGGGCCCGCTGGGCCGTGTACAGATCGAAGGCGATCTCCGTGGGATGGACTTCCAGGGCGAACTTCACACCGCATTCGCCGAACACGTCGAGAATCGGGTTCCAACGCTCGGCCAGCAGCTTGAAGCCGTCGTCGATCGCCTGCGGCGTGACGGGCGGGAAGGAATAGAGCCACTGCCAAATGCTCGACCCGGTGAAACCGTTAACCACGGTGATTCCCAGCTTCTGGGCGGCACGGGCGGCGTTCTTCATTTCCTCGGCCGCGCGGGCGTTGACCCCGGCCGGATTACCGTCGCCCCAGACCGCCGGCGGCAGGATGGCCTTGTGCCGCGCGTCGATCACGTCCAGCACGGCCTGGCCCACGAGGTGATTGCTGATCGCCCAAACCTGTAGGCCGTTGCGTTCCAGCAATTCGCGCTTCCGCTCGCAGTAATCCGGCTCGGCCAAGGCCAGATCGATCTGGAAGTGATCGCCCCAGCAGGCCAATTCGAGGCCATCGTAACCGAAACTCTTGAACTTCTTGGCCAATTCCTCCAGGGGCAAATCGGCCCATTGGCCCGTGAACATGGTAACAGGTCGCGGCATGAAAAACTCCTTCGCATCCCGCTGGGGACCGTGCGTTGTGCGGGCGTTACGGACGCCGCGCGGCAGCAAGCTCCCCCGGGACTCTCAAAGCGGTTGGATAGCAGAGAAATAACCTAGCCGATTATTTTGACAGAAGTCGCGCAAGGTGCAACCGGGGGGCAGGATTTTCCAGTCGCTACCTTCGCAGCGTGGTACCACCCTGCTGGGCCACCTGGATCTCGTTGAGCAACCGCCGACTGGGGGCATGTTGCGGATCGATGGCCAGGGCCTGTCGCAGCGTGGCATCCGCCTCCTGCCTCCTGCCGCTGCGATATTGGGCCTCGCCTAGACTATAGAACAACTCCGGCGTACGGCTGCCACGCGAAAGGGCCGTCGTGAAACTTGCTATGGCATCGTCGTAACGCCGCAAGGCCATGTAGTCCCAAGCGGTCCAATACAAGACCGCTTGCGGTTCCTCGCCCGGCGAATAGGTTTCCCCCAGGCTCTGCATGGTCTCCAAGGCCCGCTGCGGTTGCCCCAGACTGCGATAAACGGCTGCGGTTTCACCGACTACCTGCCGGTCGGCAGGGTCATAGCCGGCCGCCCGGTGGAGATCGGCCAGGGCCTGGAAGTAGATGGTTCGGGCCTTTTCGCGGTCGCCGACAGCCAAAAGCGCATCGCCCTTGGCACGCAGCACCCGGCCGTGGACCCGCCAGGCAGCCGCCAGCTTGAGGTCTTGGCCCAGGACGTGGTTTACGTTACGCTCCGCTTCCTCCACGCGGCCCATTTCCAGGTACATCTCGGCAAGTCGGATACGGAGATCGGCATCGGGACTTAGACGGCAGGCCTCCTCCAATTGGGCCACCGCCTCGGGCCGTGCGTTGCGGAGCCAAAGGGTTTCCGCAAAATAGCGCCGCGCATCGCAGTCGGTGGGGCAGGTCTTCACGGCCTCGGCCAACTTGGCTTCGGCCCGCTCCGGTTGCTTTTGCTCCAGGTATTCGTTGCCTTCGCTGGAGAGTCGCCGCGAGGTTGTCAGGGCGGCGGGAACTGGGTCGCGCAGCCCTGCCCACTGGCACCCCACAAGCGGCCATAGACAAGTCTGAAACAGGATGACGAGGGGAATTCGGCGCATTCTAACCCTATTTTGAGACAACCGCGGAGCGTAACAAATCGGCCGGCCGGCCGCCACGCCGATTTTTCGTTTTTCCGGCCCCCCAATCCGTGTTCAATCCGTGTTTCATCCGTGGCTCCGTCAGGTTCGGGCACCATGTACTCATGGTCGGCCCGACCTACTTCCATGCCGGCGTATAAACCCATTCTACCTGTGAGCTATATTTGCACTGCCGGTCGGTATCTTGTCCTCGCTTGCGCTTCGGGTTAGTATTACGGTCTTGCTGGCGTGATTGCCGGGCCGTGAATCAACCGGATTGAAGATGCCATCCTCTGCCCCTCAAGTTGTTGATGCGAAAAAGGCCCACCCTTTCCGCTCGGCCGTAATTCGTGGCCTGGGGGTGTTGACCCCGCCGCTGTTGACGGTCGCGATTCTGCTGTGGGTCATCAACACCACGCGGATGTACGTGATGGAACCGGTCAATTACGGCGTTCGCGAGGCCCTTGTCTGGTGCCTCAGCGGCGGTATCCACAAGGAGGACAAGGACTCGTCGATCGTCGATAACCCGCGGGGGATCATCGTTCTCAACGGCATTCCCTACCAGCAACTACCGGACAAGCTCTTCGTGCCCTTGTCAGTCTATGAGCGAGTGCAGAACCATGCCGATGGCGAAGCGATGCCTTTGACCGCTCGGGGCGTTTACCAGCGTTACGTCGACGTCACCTACTTGCAACCCCAGTATGCGATTCCCTGTTTCCTGGCCCTTTTCGTCTTGCTGGTGTATATCCTGGGCAAGTTCATGGCGGCCGGCATCGGTGGATACTTTGGCTACCGCTTCGATCTGGTCATCCAGCGGCTGCCCTTGATTCGCAGCGTTTACAAGGCCGTCAAACAGGTGTGCGATTTCTTCTTCAGCGAGAAGCAAGTTCAATTCACGCGGGTCGTGGCCGTGGAATTCCCGCGGCCCGGCATGTGGAGCATCGCCTTCGTGACCAGCGACGGCCTTAGCGACATTCGCGCCGCCGCCAACGACGCAGTGCTGGGCGTGTTCATCCCCTCGTCGCCGATGCCCGTGTCGGGCTATGCGTTGACGGTCCTGAAACGCGAGGCCGTGGACCTGAACCTCACGATCGAAGAAGCGATTCAATACCTGGTAAGCTGTGGCCTGGTGATGCCGCTGAAGGACCTGCAGCGGCTCAAGGCGAGCGACAAAATGCCCCTTCCCGGTTTGGATGCACAGCAAGGATAATTGTGGGATCATGTGGAAGATAGGCAAAAATAATAGAAAGCGGCGAAGACCATGCTGCGCACGGTGCCCTCGCCGCACTCCAAAATGAAAACCCTGCAACTACGTTTAGGCACGCGCGCCAGCTTGCTGGCCCAGTGGCAAGCCAACTGGGTGACGGCGGAGCTGCGCCAGCGCGGTTTCGAAGTCGAGTTGGTCCCGATCACGACCAGCGGTGATCAACAGCAGACTGCCAGCGGCCCCATCGCCGGTACGGGTATCTTCACCAAGGAGATCCAGCGCGAGTTGTTGGACGAGCGGATCGATCTGGCGGTCCACAGTTTGAAAGACCTGCCGACAGAGACCGTGCCGGGCCTGGCCTTGGCGGCGGTTCCACAGCGTGCCCCCGTGGCGGACGCCCTGGTCTGCGACCGTTTTGACTGCCTGGAACTGCTGCCGCCCGGCGCCGTTGTCGGGACCGGCAGCCTCCGCCGCCGGGCGCAGTTGCTCAACTACCGCCCGGATCTGGAGATGCGCGACATTCGAGGCAATGTCGACACCCGCCTGCGGAAGTTGCACGAAGGGCACTACGAGGCGATCATCCTGGCCCAGGCCGGACTGGAGCGGCTGGCGTTGGCCAAGCACATTACCCAGGTCCTGCCGCTGAGCTTGATGCTGCCCGCGGTGGGGCAGGGGGCGTTAGGAATCGAAGCCCGGGCCCACGACACAGCCACGCGCGAGGCCCTGGCCTTCTTGGATCATATGCCAACACATGCCGCCGTCACGGCCGAACGGGCGCTGCTCGCCGCGTTGCACGGCGGCTGTATGGCGCCGATTGCCGCCTGGGGGCGGATGGACGGCGAGCAACTCATTCTCAGCGGCCGCGTGCTCGACCCAGCCGGCGCACGAAAGCTCGAAGCCATGCAAAGCGGCACGGTGGACCAAGCGGAATCGCTCGGCCGCAGCGTGGCGAACGTGTTGTTAGAACAAGGAGCAGCGGCGTTGATCGCCGAGTGCCGGGGGTAGTTAGCGATGGACAACCTCGCATCGACTACCGCGGTCATCCTGGCAGGGGGCGTGGGATCGCGGCTTCGCGCGGTGGTCAGCGACCGGCCCAAGGTGCTGGCCCCGATCCACAACCGACCCTTCCTGGCCTACTTGTTGGACATGCTGGACGAAGCCGGGATTGGCGAGGTTGTCTTGTCCACCGGATACATGGCGGATTTGGTGGAAGAAACCTTCGGGTCTGCTTTCGGTCGGATGCGAGTGGTCTATTCGCGGGAATCGATGCCGCTGGGGACCGGCGGCGCCCTGCGAGCCGCAGTGCCCCAGACCAAAACCGAATTTGTCCTGGCGATGAACGGCGATTCGTTCTGCGAATTCGACTTAAATGCCATGGTTGCCGCACATCAGGCCCGCCAGGCCCGGGCAACGGTCCTCTTGACCCAAGTCCCGGACACGCAACGTTTTGGGCGAGTGCGGACCGGCGCTGATGACCGCGTGCTGGCCTTCGAGGAAAAAGGCGCAGAACCGGGATCTGGCTGGATCAATGCCGGCGTTTACCTGCTCGAACGGCGGCTGTTGGAAACGCTTTCCGAACACCGCGCGCTGTCGCTCGAGCGGGAGGTCTTTCCCGCTTGGATCGGCCAAGGGCTCTACGGCTACCCCGCTGGCGGACGGTTCTTGGACATCGGAACGCCCGCGTCGTTCGCTCAGGCGGAGGCCTTTTTCTCTTCGGCGGCGGAGCCAAGGGGATGAGCCAGCGAAGATTTGTCGTATTGGACCGCGACGGGACGATCAATGTCGATCGCCATTACCTTTCGGACCCTGACCAGATGGAACTGCTGTCGGGAGCGACTGCGGGGCTGCGTGCCATGCGTGCCATGGGCCTGGGGCTGGTCGTGGTTACGAACCAGTCGGCCATCGGACGCGGATATTTCGACTTGGCGCGATTGGAGGAGATTCACAATCGCCTGCGGGATCTGCTGGCGGCCGAGCGCGTGGAACTCGACGGCATTTATGTCTGTCCCCATCTGCCGGACGACGGCTGCGATTGCCGCAAGCCGCTACCTGGCTTGTTGCGGCGGGCGGCGGCCGAACTGGCATTCGATCCCCGCGCGTGTTTCGTGATCGGCGATAAGCCCTGCGATATCGAGTTGGGCAAGCAGGTGGGCGCCACGACGTTGCTGGTCCGCACAGGGTATGGCGCGGAGTACGAGGAGGCAGGAACGGTCGCGGCGGATGATATTGCCGACGACCTGCTCACGGCGGCTCGCCTTATCGAGCGGCGGATCGCGGCGGAAATTCCCGGCCGCTCAAACAACTCGTAGTGGGACTGGCTCAACAAAACGCAGGCCGGAGTACCTAGAGGTTCTTCATGTGATTTTCTCGATTGAATCAGCGGCGACTAATGGATGCCGAAGCCGCCGCCACGGTTGTCGACCGGCTGCCACTGCCGCGAGACTTGGCCCTCCAGATAACCGTCCAGGTCGGCGCGGCGAATGCGAATGCTGTTGCCAATCCGCGCGTGGGGGATGGTGCCGTTGCGAATCAGCCGCCGCACCGTGTCGGAACTGACGCTCAAGTAGACACCGGCTTGGGGTACGCTGAGAACGGCCGGCTGAATCATGGTCTCTATGGTCTTCATTACTCACTCCTCCGCCGTTCGTGAAGTCCTTGATAAGGCGAGGTTGCCGGCAATGGCGAATGATAAGTCGGCATTACCTCCTCCTCCACGCTTCACGAAGTATTCAATTCTTCGCTAGGGATCTTTTTCTGATCGACAAACTCCCGCAACCGTTCGCTCAAGAGCCGCTCTGCCACTTCCGCGATGTTCTTGCCGTGCAGCCCTTGTTCGGCCAGGCGCGTCAAGATCTTCACCACTTGAGGGGTCGTGGCAATCGTCACCTGCTGCGTCGGTGTGACATTTTTTGGCTTGGGCATGGCAGAACAGGTGAGTTTGTGCGACTCGCAGCCAAAGCGTGATGGTACTGGTCGTTAAGTATCCCATAATTATGCCAAACTTATCCCCTAGTTGTCAACCGGAACTTCTTAAATCAGTCGCTTGCCTACGTCTGCCCCAAAAAATACTAAACTGCCATTGCTAGCATCTGGAAACGGTTGTACACTGTGGCTAAGCGATTTATGCTCTGGACGGTTGAGATGATGCCATCCGTCTAGGGTCAGATTTCCCGACTTCCGGGAGTATTAGGTGGATTCGGTCTGGGACACTGGGCCTGGTGTAGACGAATATTTGGTTCGTTCCCGGGTAGAAGAAACTTGCCTCGTTGAGGTGGGTGAGGAGATGGACAATTGCGCGGTTGGAACGCGCGTTGGCCATTGGGTGGACGCGGACCTCTAGCACCCCCCGGATGGTGCAGGGCAACAAGTCGGTCTCTGCGCGAAAGAGGTCGCGAAGCAACGCGCGGGCATCATCCTTTCGCGCCAACTCTTCCCGCACGATCACTGCCATTGCTGTTTCCGCTCGGTAAGCGATCATTTTCACCAGATCATAATTATCACAATGCACCCGCCGCCCTCCCCATGAAACGCGCCGCAATCAGCCTGAGTAACGAGGGATCGCGCGTGGCCGCAAAGCTGGCCGCGGCGTGGGAGGCGTGCGACCTTTTCTTGCATTCCGGTGTCACCGACCTGCCGCAGGCCCGGCGTTTCGACCGCCTCGCGGAACTGTCACGGGAGATATTTCCCGTATACCACGGGCTGGTCTATATCGCCCCCATCGGCGCAGTTGTCCGCGCTATCGCCCCTTGTATCCGGCACAAGACGGTCGACCCAGCAGTCGTGGCTGTCGACGTGGGCGGACGATGGGCCATAAGCCTCCTGAGCGGGCATGAAGGTGGCGCGAATGAGCTCGCGATCGATGTGGCCAACATCCTCGACGCCGAAGCGGTGATCTCCACGACCACGGAGGCCGTCAAGGACCTGATCGTCGGCGTGGGCTGCCGCCGCGGCACGGACGCCGACACGATCGTGGCCGCGATCCGCGAAGCGCTGGCGATGATCCACGGTGACCTGGCTCGCGTGCGGCTGCTGGCCTCCGCCGCGATCAAGGCCGACGAGCTTGGCTTGTGGGCAGCGGCCCGCGAGTTGGGCCTACCGCTGCGACTGGTGGCGGCGGAAGAAATCCGGAACACGGTGCGGGCGTTCGAACATTCCGACTTCGTTCAAGACAAGGTAGACTTGCCGGCCGTGGCGGAACCCGCGGCACTCCTGGCAGGAAGGAGGACCCGATTAGTACTTCCCAAGCAGATACTCCACGGCCTGACGGTTGCGATCGCCCGGGAAAGCTGTATGTCGTTGGAATAGGCCCCGGTGGCCCCGGACACCGTACGTTGCGGGCAGTCGAGGCGATAGTGGAAAGCCAAATTGTCGTCGGCTATACGCCCTACCTGGAAGCGATTGCCGACCTGACCGCCGGCAAGCAGCTTGTGGCGTCCGGCATGACGCATGAAGTCCAACGCTGCCGCCAGGCCCTCCAGCGCGCGGCCTCGGGCGAGACCGTGGCCTTGATTTCCTCCGGCGACGCGGGCATCTACGGCATGGCTGGGCTGGCCCTGGAACTGGCCGAGGTCGAGAATCTGCACGTTATGGTGGAGATCGTTCCGGGCGTGACGGCTGCCAGCGCCGCCGCTGCGGCCGTGGGGGCGCCGCTGATGCTGGACTTTGCCGTGATCAGCCTGAGCGACTTGCTGGTTTCCTGGGAGGTCATCCGCCGCCGGCTGGAATCGGTCGCCGCCGCCGATCTCGTGGTGGCCCTGTACAACCCCCGCAGCAAGAAGCGGGTCCGGCAGCTTGAAGAAACGGTCGAGATCTTCCGGGCGGTCCGCGCGGGGCAAACGCCCGTGGGAGTTGTCACCTCGGCGGGCCAAGACGACCAGTCGTCGGTCATTACCGACCTGGACCATTTGCTCGAGCAGGACGTGGACATGCGGACCGTGGTCATCATCGGCAACAGCAGCACGCGGCGGATCGATCACTGGATGGTCACCGCCCGCGGCTACCTGCAGCGGGAAACGCCATGATTCTGCTCTTGGGCGGCACGAGCGATGCAGCGCCGATTGCCTTGCGCCTGGCCGAGGCCGGCTATCGCGTGCTGGTTTCTCAGGCGACCGACGTCCCGCTGGAAATGCCCGTACACGGCAATATTGAAACGCGCAGCGGTCCCTTGAATGAGCGCGGGCTGGCGGAACTCATCGATCGGTATGGCGTCCGTGCGATCATCGATGCGGCCCATCCCTATGCAGTCACCGTTCACACCGTGGCGGTCCAGGTCGCTGCGCAACGGGGCATTCCCTGCTTGTGTTTTGTCCGCCCGGCAGCCGTTCAACCCGCCGCGCCCGGTGTGGAGATCGTCGCCGACCACGCGGCAGCCGCTGAAGCCGCCTTTCGCCACGGCCGGCCCGTCTTGCTCACCACGGGCACGCGAAATCTGCTCCCTTATGTCGCACAAGCTCGTCGCACGGGGCTGAAGTTGACGGTCCGTGTGCTGGACCATCCGCAGTCGTTGATTGCCTGCCGCCAGGCCGGCATTGCCGCGGAGGAGGTGATTGCCGGGCGGGGGCCGTTTTCGGTAGACGACAATCGACGGCACATTCGCGCCTGCAGCGCCGGCGTGCTCGTGACCAAGGACAGCGGCGCGGCCGGCGGCACGACGGAGAAGCTCCAGGCGTCCCGGGCCGAAGGCTGCGACGTGATTGTCGTCGCGCGACCGCCTGCGGGGAACTGGCAGGGTTTTGACGAGGTCGACACGCTGCTCAGTGCACTGGCGGAGAGTATCACGTAGGGGTCTGTCTCATGCGGTTGAGCCATCTCAAATCGGGTCTCACGCAAAGGCGCAAGGCGCAAAGGGGAAGAGAAGCTTCTGCTGCCCTGGACAAGCACACATACCAGTTGTCTTGTACTTCGCCTGACGGGCCTTCTCCCCTTCTCGGTGACTACTTTGCGCCCCAGCGGCGTAGCAACTCGATGGCGGCCTCGTGGAAGAATTTTTCGTTCGGCTGCTCTTGCGCCGCCTGGGCTAGCAGGCGGGCCGCCTCGTCATAGCGGCCGCTGCGGCAAAGATGATCGCTCCACTGGCGAAAAAGCTGTACGTAGTTGGAGCGAAAGGCTTCGTAGCGTGAATCGGTCGCCAGCCCCAACCGCAACAGTTCGGCCGCTTTTTCGTATTCGCCCGACGTACACAGGTCGATGGCCCAGTTGTTGATCGTGGCCAGGAAATTGCCCTTGGCCGTGGCATTGTCCGGATCAAGCCGCACCGCCTTGGCATTTGCCGCCGCCGCGTCGGCAAAGCGTTTCTCGGCCAGCCGATCGACACCCAGGTTGTAGTAAATCGTCGCCACAAGCTCCACCTCCGAGATCTGCCGCACCGGCTGCGGGCCACGGACTGCCGTCCCGGGTTCCGTCGGAACAGGACCGCCGGATGACGGCGAACTTACCCCCTTGTGCTTGTCGATCAGCGTGAACCAGCGCGGGCAGGTGGTCTCGATATCGAGCGTTTCCTGTGGCAGTTCCAGCCGGCTCATAGCATGGCCGGGAATTTCCAAACCGACGGCCTTCAGTCCAAATCGCTGGGCCATGCAATTAAACAGCAGTGAAGCGGTGACGCAATTGAAACGACCGTGGTCCAGTGCCTGGCGCAAGTCGCTGGCCTGCAGATTATAACCACCCTGAAGAACCGTCTGGTGCAGGAAGACGAATACGGCCTGCGCTCGTGTACGGGGCATGCCTCGGACATTGCCCGATTGGCGCAGCGACTGGACGAGTTGGTCGAACCGTTTGCAGTACGCTTGCAACTCGTCGCAGGAATCGACCCCTCCGGCAATGAATCCGGCCTCGAGCAGCGAGAATTTTCCGAAACGGCCGTCGTGAATCTGATCGAACAGATCCCTCTCCAACGCGGAAAGGCGGGGCGAGAGGATTCCCGCAGAAACGGACGACGTGGTGCGCGGAGCGCTCGCGCGGTCGGCAGGGGCGGCTTCTTCGCTCGCGGCAGCCGGGCTGACGAGCACGGCAATCAGCGCCAACCTTGGAAGACTGAAGTGCTTCTTCTGTGGCCGCATTGTAACGCCTATCGCGAAACTGCTGAAGATTCGGTTCACGGCAACTTGTCGGTCCTGGGAATGTTGAACAGTCACAACAACCTTAGGTTGTGAAATGGCAACGCGTCAGGGGAAAACGCGACCGAAAATCGTGTTTCTAACGATTGCGAGTCGTTTTGTAGCAGGGAAACGTTTTATCTCGAAGAAATAACGGAACCCGGGCGCGGCGTTGGGGTTATACGTTTCTGGCGGTTCGAAAAACGCCGCTCCTATTACCCCGGCACGAAAGTAGGTCGGACCGGGGTAACAAGCGGGAGTCCGGATCGGGTATAATAGAGGTTTGTCCCTTAGTTCTGGTTCTGCATGTTACTACGCGGTCCTTCACGCCCCCACCTGTTGCGCGAGGAATGCCTGGGCGATATTCTGCGGGCCACCGCCCGCCACCGCCCCGATCACGCGGCCCTCGTCTGGGGTGATCGGGTCGTGACCTATGCCGAGCTGGACGCTCTTAGCGATGCCGTGGCAAGAGACCTAGTTGCTCGGGGGGCCAAGGGCGGCGCGGTGATCGGCCTGCACTTGCCACGGGGGGCCGAATTGCTGATCGCCCAGGCGGGGATTGCCAAGAGTGGCGCCGCCTGGCTGCCGCTGGACGCCACCACGCCCTGCCAGCGCGTGGAACTCTGTCTTCGCGCCGCCGGGGCCTGCGGTTTGATCACCACGCGGGAGTGGGGCGCCAAGCTGACTGGCTCTCCTGCGCCGCTTTGGGCCATCGAAGATCTGCTGCAACAAGCCGGAAAGAGATCCATTGCCAATGGACCTGTAGGACGGATTGCCAATCCGTCTTACGAAGTTCCGGCGACTCGCGACAATCTTCCGCGCCAGGGTATTGAGTCGCCCGGCAACGTCGCCGCTTGTCCGGCGGATCCGGCCTATGTCATCTACACCTCCGGCTCGACAGGCCAGCCCAAGGGGATCGTGGTCAATCATCGCAGCATCTGCCATTTCCTGCGGAGCGAGAATGAAGTGCTCGGCGTTCGCGAAGACGACGTGGTCTATCAAGGCTTTTCCGTGGCCTTCGACATGTCGTTCGAAGAGATCTGGATTTCGTACTTAGTGGGCGCGACGCTCTGGATCGCGCCGGCCGACTGCGTTGCCGATCCCCAACGGATCGCCGCGGCGGTCGCCCGGCAGCGGATCTCCGTGCTCCACGCCGTGCCGACCTTGATGGGCCTGATCGATGATCCGTTGCCCTCAGTGCGTTTGATCAACCTCGGCGGCGAGGCCTGCCCCGAAGCCCTCGTCGACCGCCTCGCTCGGCCCGGGCGGAGTCTCTTCAATACCTATGGGCCGACGGAAGCCACCGTCTCGGCCACGTTGGCCCGCTTGCAGCCGGGGCAACCGGTGACCATCGGCGCGGCGCTGCCCAACTACGGGCTGCTGGTCGTCGATCCCGAGATGCGACCCTTGCCGCCCGGCGAGAATGGCGAGATCTGCATCTTCGGGCCGGGCGTAGCGGTCGGTTATCTCGGCCAGCCTGAATTGACGGCCCAGCGGTTTGTCGCCAATCCGCTGGCCAACGGGGCCGACGACGCGCGGATGTATCGCACCGGTGATTTGGGGCGGATCGATGCCGACGGCCAGTTGCTCTACCTGGGCCGGGCCGACGATCAGGTCAAGATTCGCGGCTTCCGCGTGGAACTGGGTGAGATTGAGGGGGCCATTGCCGCGGAGCCGGGGGTGGCCGCCGTGGCCGTCACAGTCCGCCCGCTGGCGGGCATCGAGCAGTTGGTGGCCTTCGTGGCCGCGGTCAACGGCAGCACGCCCACGTCCTCGCGGCTGCGGCAGGTGCTCAACCAGCGCCTGCCGAGGTACATGGTGCCGGCCCATTTCGAATTCGTGGTGGAACTGCCGCGGCTCACCTCGGGCAAGGTGGACCGGAAGGCTTTGAGCGGGTTTCCCCTGGACATTACAGTCGATGAAGAAGCCGAAGACGCCAAGCCGCGCTCGGCGGCAGAGGAAGCCCTGTACGCGGCGCTGCGGCCGCTCTTTCCCGGCCAGCCGCTGCGTGGAGAACTCGATTTCTTTGACGACCTGGGCGGCCATTCGCTGTTGGTGGCCCGGTTGGTATCGACGCTGCGGGCCGATCGCCGCTACGCCTCGTTGAGCATCCAAGACGTCTATCGCCAGCCGCACTTGGAACGGATTGCCGAGCGGATGGAGCAACTACGGCAAACGCGCGAGGCAGCGGTCCCGCCGCGGAGCCCAGTACCATGGCCCCGACGATGGCTATGCGGGGTAGTGCAGGCCGCCGTGATCCCCTGGCTGATGCTGCTGGAGATTTCCTCCTGGCTCTTTCCCTTCTTCGTGTACCACTATTTCACGGGCGACCCGGGCGACAGTATTCTCCTGGCGGCGATCTACTCCGTAGTGGCCTTCCTGCTAGCCGAACTGGGATTGTTCCCCGTGGCCATCGCCGGCAAATGGCTGGTGGCGAGACGGTTGAAAGCCGGCCGCTATCCGCTCTGGGGCCTGACCTATTTTCGCTGGTGGCTGGCCGACCGCCTCTGCGAGTTGCCGCGGGTCGATTTACTCAGCAGCACCCCGTTTCTTTGCTCGTACCTACGGGCCTTGGGAGCGAAGATCGGCGGCGACGTGATCATCGATTCGGTCTACGTGCGCGCGCCTGATCTGCTCCAGATCGAGTCGGGGGCGAGTGTGGGCACGGCCGTCCACATTGGCAATGCCAGTGTCGCGCAGGGAGTGCTCGTGCTGGGGCCAGTGTGCGCAGGGCGCGAGGCCGTGATCGATTCCTACGCCGTCTTGCAGAACGACACCGCGGTGGGAAATAACGCCCGGTTGGGCGGGCTTTCGGCCTTGTCGGCCGGGCAAAGCATCCCCGACGGTGAAACTTGGGAAGGGTCGCCCGCTCGGCGCTGCGGTCGTCCCATCGAACCGCTGCCGCCGCGGCCCTTTGTCGGCCGCTTGAAAAGACTGGCCCGAGCGGCGTTCTTCGTCGTCGCGGGCATGGCGGTGGCGGCCCTGTTCTTCATGACCCTCTTCCCCGGGTTCATTCTCATCGACTGGATCGACACTAACTCGTGGAACTTGTTCGAAGAAGGCAACGAAACCTATCCGCTGACGGCCTTCTGGTTCTACTTCTTGCTGAGCATTCCGGCCAGCCTCGTGCTGATGACGCTTACGGCGTTCTTGGCGGCGGGGCTGCGTCGGCTTTTTCTGCCGCGGCAAGAGGCGGGGATCTTCTCCATCTATGGCCGCGCCTATTGCCGCATGTGGCTCTTGAACCGCGTGTTGGACAGCAGCCTCTCCGTGCTGCACGGCGTCTACGCGTCGATGTTCGCCGCCGGCTGGCTGCGCCTGATGGGTACCAAGGTCGGCCGCCACGCCGAGGTCTCGACCGCCGTGGGGATCGTGCCCGACTTGCTCACGCTGGGCGACGACACGTTCATCGCCGACGGCGTGATGCTGGGCGACGAAGAGCAGCGCGGCGGCTGGGTGGTGCTGCGGCCCACGACAATCGGCAATCGTTCGTTCGTGGGCAACGGGGCCTACGTGGCGGACGGCGCGGCCGTGCCCGATGACGTGCTGATCGGCGTGCAGACGCGGACGCCGGAGAACGATCAGCTCCGTTCGGGCCAGACCTGGATGGGCTCGCCGCCGCTCTTGCTGCCGGCCCGCGAGCGGCTGGAAGGTTTTCCCCAGTCGCTGACGTTCCGGCCGGCGTGGGGCCGGAAGCTGGGCCGCGCGGCGGTCGAGTCGCTGCGGATCGTGTTGCCGTTGGCCTTCGTCATCGCGGCGGGCTATCTCATCGTGCAACTGGTGATGCCCTTGGCGGAAGCGGAAGACGTGGAGTGGTTCGCGGTGGCCAACGCCTTGGCCTGGTCCGGCGTGTTCTACGGGCTGGGCTCGTTCCTGCTGGTAGTGGCGCTGAAGTGGCTGCTCGTGGGCCGCTATCGGCCGCGGGCGGCGCCGATGTGGACGCCCTTCGTCTGGCTGAGCGAAGCGGTGACCAACGTCTACGAATCGCTGGCGGTGCCGAACCTGTTGTCGCACCTCCGCGGCACGCCGCTCTTGCCGTGGGCCTTGTGGCTGCTGGGCGCGCGGATCGGCCGCGGCGTCTACATGGACACGACCGACCTGACGGAGTTCGACTGCGTGCGGATCGGCGACGAGGCCGAGTTGAACGGCTGGTGTGGGCCGCAGACGCACTTGTTCGAGGACCGTGTGATGAAGGTTGGTCACGTCGAGATAGGGGCTGGGGCCTCGATTGGCGAGAGTTCCACGGTGCTCTACGACACGGTTGTCGGCGCGGGCGTCGTGCTGGGGCCGTTGACGCTGGTGGCCAAGGGCGAGCGCCTGCCGCCGGGCAGCCGCTGGGAAGGCTCGCCGGCCTCCGCCGCGGAGGAGTAGAACAGCGCGCGCAGTAACGGCTTTAGCCAGAAACGACGGGATTTCCGTCAACATGTCCCCTCTCCATGACCCGCGACCCGCAAGCGGGTACCCCGGGTACCCCGGAGAGGATTAGGGTGAGGGCAGTTTGCCCCCGACCTTCTAAAAAGCGTAAGTCTGATTGTGCCAAGAAGCTTGGAAGAGGAGGATAACTCACATAAAGTCAAACGCGCGAGGCAGCGGTTCCACTGCGGAGCCCTGTGCCGTGGCCCCGACGGTGGCTGTGCGGGGCGGCGCAGCCCGCCGTTCTTCGTGTATCATTATTTCACCCAGGGTCAAGCCGTCTGCAGGGCCCCGATGCTGTTGATGTGCATCAGCGCGATGAACTCGATACGATCGGCCGTCGGATCGGCCAGCGCGAGGTGAGTGCGGGCCAGGGCCACAAGCTCCGGGTGCCGGACCTCATAAAACTGGCCATTGGAAAGCCGCAGTTGGAAGGGTTCGAAGGGCTCTCTCCGCAGCCATTCCCGAATTGCGTCCGCGTTCATCGTTTATGCCTTTCAAAGTGGTGGTTATCGCGACTCCATTATTCTACCCTGGCCGCCGACAGCCAGCCAAGCCCCGAGGACCGACTCGACATGCAACAGGATGTAGTAGATCATTTGGTATACATCGCGCTCGTGTTGGTGGAGGGGCTGAGGATGGCAAAGGCTAAAGTAATTAATATCGAGGTGGAGGTGCGCTTGCTCACGGACAGTTCGTTCGCGGAGAGGGAAGAGGGAATTCCCAGCCTCTATGAGCGCCTGAAGGACGTTGCAGGCAAAGCGGAAGGACTGCCGCCGGATTTGGCCGCGAATCACGACCACTACCTCCACGGTCGGGCGCGGCAATGAAGGCAGTCTTCGCCGATACGCGGAAGTGGTTGGCCGACGACGGGCTTTCCTCGGAATGAGCCATTTTGCTTTGTGTCGTCTGTACTAGGGAGTGAGCACATCGCAAGCCAGCCCTGGGAAGCCGCGGAATCCCTTGTCAAGCGTCACCAACGTAAGCCGCGCTGCGTGCGCGTAGGCGGCTAAGCAGGCATCCGTCCATAGGCGCGGACTGAAAGTCCGTCCCACCGTGAAAGGCTCGAAGGCCACGTCGAGGCCGGGAGGTTCCTCCGGGGTAAATCGAAATCGCTCGTCGTCGAGCAAACGGCGCCAGAGCGACCGGCAACCGGCGACATCCAACACATTTTCTCCCATCACCGCGGGGTTGTTGAGCAACCGCAGCAAGCCCATCTGTGCGACGCGGCACAATACCGCTCCGTCCGCGGGCACGGTGTCCGCCCAGCGAACTGCAAGACCATGGAGCGTGTGGTGGTCAGTGACCAGGGCCAACAGAACATTCACGTCACAGAGTGCCGGCACGCGAAGCGTCCTCCTGCTGCGCAACAGCCTCCTAAGCGGCGCGAACCTCCTCGACGCTTAACGCGCCGGGCCGGGTGCTGTGATGCAACGGAAAGGTAATCCGCTGTCGCCCGGCGAGGGACGTTTCGCCCAGCGCCATGCGCAACGTCCGCGTAATCAGATGGCCCACCGGGCCGCCTTCCCGGGCCGCCTTGGACTCCACTTGGCGGTACAGCTCCTCGGGAATATCGATTGTGGTTTGCATAGGTCTATTCAATCCCGCGAATCATCGAGCATTTTCCCATCTCCCTTTCCTCACCAGTGAATTATACCATAATCGGCAAAGTGCAGAAGATCGTCTACCACTTTCATCTGGCCGCCACATGCACATTTCCAAGGCGTCGGGCCCGTCGTCGTGCTCGGCAGAGAGAAAATCCATGAGTTGCTCCGCCAACAGAGCCAGCCTAACCCCGAGCGGGACCGTCAGCGGGCTTCTTTCCCGCCTCCGTTACGGTTCCAACGGCGCCTCGATGACCGAGTAGCCGAACGTGGTCAGGTAGATGTGCGTGGAGTCATTGGGGTCGAAGCACACTCGCTGAATATTGCCGAAGGGGATCGCCGAAAACGGCTGGAACGTCTTGCCGTCGTCCTTGCTCAGGTACAAGCCGCACTCGGTCGGCCCTTCCGTGCATGTCATGTAGATCCAGCCCGGGTGGTCCGGGTGGAAGTAGCCGCCAAAGTGCTCCCGCTCCTTCGCGGCCAGCACTTGCCACGTCTTGCCGCCGTTCTTCGTGCGGTACAGGCCCGGGTTGTCGCGCGACGCCCCGACGAGGATATCGTCGGGGTCGTGCGGGTTGACGGAAAAATCCTTCAGCCACGTCCACTTCTGGCCCTGGCTGATCTTCGTCCAGGTGTCGCCCTTGTCGCGCGAGTGGTAGAGGCCCACGCCGTCCGTCTGGCCCTTCACCTTGCCGGTCACGAGGTTCAGCAGCGAGCCATCCGGCTGGAGGACGAGCTTGAGACAGCGCTTGTTCTTCTGGCTGCCGAGGCCCGCGTTCTTGCACTGCTGCCACGTCTTGCCATCGTCGTTGGATCGCCAGACGCCGCCCTCGAATAGGGCGGCATAGAGCGTCCGCCTGCCCTTGGGACTCTTGGGGTCCAGCACGATCGAGGTGACCGGCAGCTTCGTCGGCCAGAGCTTCTTCCACGTGGCGGCATGGTCGAGGCTCACGCCCACCGCCCCGGCCGCATGCTCCGGCCGCCAATGGCCGCCGTAGATCGTGTTGTAGTTGGGGATGTCGTGCGTTGCCGAGAACGCGCCGAAGATCTTGCCCTTGATCTCCGGGTCGAAGGCGATCTGGTAGGTCGTGTTGTCCACGCCTTTCGGCAGGGCCGGCCCGCCCCAGATCCACGTCGCGCCTCCGTCCAGGCTTCGCGAGAAGCCGACGTCGGTCTGGGCGATGTAGCGCCGCTGCTTGTCGAACGGATCAATGAGGTAATCCCAGCACGAGGTCTCCATCAGCCCGTTATTCTTCCACGAGACCTGTCCATCGCTCACCCAGCGCGTGCCGCTGTGCGCGCACTTCCAGCGATTGCCCGAATCGGTCGTGTAGATGTACCACCGCTCCTGGGTCAGCACGACCATGTCGGGATCACCGGCGTTGATCTCCAGGTCCCGCGCCGGGCTCTGCCAGCGCTGGCCCAGGGCCTCCGTCTGCCAGTCCGTTTCCACGTTGCATTCCATGCCCTTGGCCTTGAATCGCGGGTCGGAGAAGTAAACGGCCTTCCACGACTCGCCCGCATCGTCCGTGCGATAAATCGTGTTGTGATCGGGAGGGTAGAAGCGCACGCCCAGGCAGCAGACGTACGCCCGCTTGGGATTCTTGTCCGAGGTCGTGACGAACTGGTAGGCCGTCTTCGGGAGCTTGGCATCCACGTCGATGTCGGCGTTCATGCACCGCTGCCAGTTCTCGCCCTTATCGGTCGAGCGGAACATCCCGCCAGCGAGCTTCCCGCCCGAGGCCGTGCAGGGCGTGCAGGCGTACAGGATCGTTTCCTCCTGGTTCGACCCAGCCGCAAAGCCCGTCAGCCCGCCTGGCGGCAGGCCCGAGTCCTTCTTCGCAAAAGCGGCCCCGCCGTCATCCGAGCGGAACACTCCGTCGGACGTGCCGACAAAGTAGACCCGCTTGTCCTTCGGAGAGGTGCGGTCGGCCGCGATCTTGAAGACCCGCCCCGTGACCGTCTCGATCTGCTTCCACTCCTTGCCGCCGTTTTCCGTCACGTGTATCCCTGAATCGCCGCCCACGAACAGCCGCGCGGAGAGGTCGGGGTCGAGATAGATCCGCCGCACGTGGTTCTTCTCATCCCAGGGCTGCGACCGGCCGACGGCCGCCCACGTCACGCCGCGGTCGCGCGTCATTTTGACGGTCCGGCCGTCGGTCCAGTAGATGACGTTGGCATCGGCGGGATCGTTTTCGGCCGGCGTCGTCGTGCCGCCACCACGGAGATACTTCATGTGAATGAGATGCCATGTCTGCCCACCGTCGTGGCTGTAGAAGGCGTTGGACATGTCGGACTGCACGAGCATCGTCCTGGGATCCAGGGGCGAAACGCTCCCGCCGTGCAGCGACGAGCCCGAGGAAAGCCCAATGCTCACGAAAGGCTGCTCCGCCTCGGCGGCAATCGCAGCCGACACGGCAAGCAACGAGGCGGTAACCGCCAAAAGCAACTTCTGCATCTGAACAATCCGTTCACGCATGAATTCGATAGCTGCGATCTTACTTCAGCAGGACCCAGATATTGCGGAAGCGGACAGGGTTGCCGTGGTCCTGGAAATGCAGCCTGCCCTTGGGTGATTCGCCGGGGCTGGGGCTGCGGATCGCGCAATTCTCGTGGATCTTGATGCCGTTGTGGTAGACGGTAACGCGCGGCTTGCCGACGGGTTTGCCGTCCTTGGCCTCGACGCGGTACTCGATGTCATAGGTCTGCCATTGCAGGGGCGGCGCCGACGCCAGTGTGAACTTGCACTCCCCTTTGCCCTTGAGACTCTCGATGGTCTCCATCACGTCGGGATCCTCGTAGGCGTAGACGCCGCCGCAACCGCCGCCCAGGTAGGTCGGCTCGCCGAAGGAGTCCAACACCTGGATCTCGTCGCCGTTGGGCAGAAAGACGCCGCTGTTGCCGCGTCCCTGGCCGTGCGCCGTGGGCATGAAGGGGATCAGGAACTCGACGTGCAGATCCAGACTGCCCGGGAACGATCGCCTTGAATTCATGCCGCCTGAGGGGATCTGGATTGAGCAATCCTTGCCGATGTCCTTCGTGTCCGGATGGAGGTCGGCGCCGTTGGCCCGTACCAGCTTGGAAAAGTCCTTTCCGTCCAACAATACGAAGGCGCCCTGGGGCGGCATATTTCCGAGCGTGGGCGATTTCCGCTCGACGCGGCGGACTTCGAAAAGGCCGGCCGATGCGGACTCCCCGCGAATCTTACCGGCGGCGTAGTGACCTTTCCAGGCCCCACCGGTGCTCTTGCCCGCCACGCTCACCGCGCCGTTGGCAGTCTTGCCCGTCAACTCTGTCCGGATGATCTTGCCTCCATCGCGGATCTGGCGAACGAAAACGTTGTAATTGCCATTCCCCTGTGCCACAACGCGGGCCTCCATGCGGAACTCGCCGGCAGCGTCCTTGCCCGTCCCCTCATACAGGCCCTGCACGTCGGCCTCCGCCAAGTCGGCGGCGGAAGCCGCGATTGGGCCAACGCCGACGATGGCCGCGATCGCCAGGATGATTGAAAACTTGTTGCACAGATTACACATCGAATTATCCCTTCGTTACCAAGTAGTACCATTACCGTTTACGGGGTTCCGCGCTTGTCGTGCGTGCTGGAACCTCTGAGAACCTACGGGGGGAACCGGCAAGCAAACCATTGCGATCTTGATTGGTCGAATCCGGCTTGTCAAGCGATTTTTCCAGGAGAACTGCAAAGTCTGTCTATGGCACGTTTATGAAGTTCCGGCCTGGTCGGTACCGGCGGATACGATGTCCGCCGCGCCTTGAATTGGGGGATAATAGAAGGCTACAAGATCCCTGACCATGAAGACCTACGACGTCGCCGACCTGGTCCTGAGGCCCTGCGGGCGCCCGGGACGTGGCGCAGATGGCCATGGTGCGGTAAGATGCTCTCCAGCGAGCAAGCGGTTCCTCATTTCCGGCTTGGTCCCCTGTCTACCCTTTTCATCGCCTCGAACCGCACTTGGGCCGGAATCTTGTTCTTCTCGAAATCCGTGTCCGGGCCGAAGGGCGGCCACGGGAGGTCGCCGAACCACGCAGGCTTCTCCTTCAAGTAAAGGCTCTTGGGCAACGTCGCGCCGCCGAGCGATTCGCTCTCCGGCACGCCGCGGTCCTTGTAGTTGTAGTTTCCTTTCAAGAGGGTCGTCGCCTTCACATCCAAGTCGAGCTCTTGAAATCCGCTGGGCCCCGGGTAAGGCCGGCCCGCCCTCACCTTGTCCCAGTCCTCCCAAGGTTTCCCCTTGCTCAACTGCGCCGTTTTCCCATTGGCCCAGCCATTCCCCATGTTGGGATATCCCAGGGAGTAGATGTAGTGCTTATCGTAGGCGAACCCCAGCGGCTCAACCTCATACTGCCAAGCGTACCGCTTCTGTCCTAGAATATTCCCCACGACGCTGTAGTCCCGCGTGAAGCGGTTCAAGTTCACGCAGATCCAAAACTCGCCAGTCTTCTCGCTCGTCGCGTGGAACCAGTTCCGGAACGCTGTGTCGTGCGACGAACTCCCGTGATATCCGTCGCTCTGGAACCGCGGCGCCACGTTTCCTTCGTACAAGTTGAAGCTGCTGTGCGCTCCGTGGTTCGTGTCTATCGAACATCCCAGCATGCCGTCGTGGCCGACGAAGACTGCGCTGTCATAGCAGAAGTTGTACGCGAACACGCTCCCGCACGTCGCGTTCACCTCAACGTGCGGAAACTGCTCCACGAGCGTATTGTCCTCGATCAGGCAGAACGAACACGTCCCGAAGAGGATTCCCGCCCCGTTTGAACCGGCTCCTTTCCGCTTGGATACGTGGCAATGCCTGATTTCGCTCTGAATGGAGTCCCCCAACGAAATGTGATAGTTGGAAATGTTCAGCACCGCTACATTCTTCATCCAGCAGCCAAATGCCACGTCCATCCTTATCCCGATCGGCGCGTTGGTTTTCGCCCCATCGATCGTCAGGTCCTCGATCCCCGTACACTCCGCGCAACGTCCCGCCGGCCTCATCACCGGCGCGAGTCTCTCCGGCAGGTCAAACAGCAGCCCCGGCGCTATCGTCACCGTCGTCGCCGTCTTCGCCACAATTCGCGACACTTGTCTTCTCAGGTATTCAAAGCTCCCTTGCGGCATGACCGGAAGTGCCGGATCGTTCTTCAGCGAAAGCTGCACGATCTGCCCGATGCCCGCATTGGGGTAAGCGTCCAGGGCTTTGGCGTCGCCGACGTTCAACTTCGTCGCCCCCCTCTTCGGACCTTCCTTGATGTCCATCTTGGTCCTGTTGGGATACCACCAGTCCGCCCCCGCGCCGCAACTCCCGATGTCGAAGGCCGGGCCGCACCCCGGATACATCATGAGCAACGTCTTTTCCGGGCCCGCCCCTCGTACGGTGAAGTTGCTCTTGTAAGAGATCCGAATTCCCTTTTCAAGCCGATACTCGCCGGCCGGTAGATAGACCACATCCTTCTCCTTCGCGTCATTGACCGCCTTCTGGATGGCTGGCTGCGCGTCCGATGCCCCCGTGTTGTCGGCACGGTAAGGAGGTTGCGTCACATCGAGCAGATGGGTGCGATTTGTGGGGATTCCGCCCGGCACGCCCACCGTGACTCCCGGCCTCCAGTCCGCCAACCGTTCTGCCGGAATGATCTCGGCGGCCGACGCGCTGCAATCCCAGGAAACACACAAAATCAACACGACGACTGGCAGCAAATTCTTCATAACCCATCTCCATTTCATTTCCGGCTCCAGCGTACTTCACGCTCAACCGTTTGTCCAGGATCCTCGTGGTTGTTGTCGGGCAGCTTTACGGTCGATGCGTCGGGCCGCTGGACCGCCGGCAAACCCGAGGTGACTGAGGCCCGCGGGATTCACGGGCACCCGTAGCGCGAATCGAACGCCCCGTACATCGTAGCCCCGGCATGAATGCCGGGCCGAATACCAGCTAAAGCCGCAAACGGGCGTAAACGCCCGTCCGCCGTACCGTTACAGGGGAACACCAACCGTGTATAACAAACATCCCATTTCCCTCGTAAAATGAATCGTAGCTCGACACCGATCGCTTTGCTACGGGCGGCGTCGGACGGGCGACCCGATGCGTGACGTTACTGCTGCAAGGAGACGCAAGACATGAAGCTCTTCTATCCACTACTGAATCTCATGCTGGTGGGCGTTTGCCTTTCAGCCGATTCCAACTCCACCTCGCCGTCGCCAATTCCACCAGCGACGTTCGATGGCAAGACGCTTGATGCGTGGGCAACCTCAGCAAAGGACAAGGACGCAGCAGTCCGGCGGAAGGCCGTGCTAGCCCTGAAGAGCTTCGGTCCCGATGGGATTGCCGCGCTGGGCGACCTGCTTGTTGACCGCGAGCCGGCCGTGCAAAAGGCGGCCACGCACGCTTTGGCGAGGATGTTTCGCGCGACACTCCCTACGTTTGACGGCTCCCGCCCGAATCCAAAAAAGATGGTGGTCGACGCGGCAATCACCGCCGCGATTCGCAAACTCGGCGCTCGGGCGGTGCCGGTCTATATCGAACTGCTCGGCGACGACTCGGACTCGGGGCAAATCACGGCGGTCGCGTTCTTGGGCGAGTTAGGTCCGGCGGCGAAACCGGCCATTCCCGCCCTCGTGAAAGTATGCTCGAAGCCGGAACTACTGACCCCCTCGCTGGCCGCGCAAACCCTGGGCAAGATCGGCCCCGACGCCCTTCCCGCAGTGACTCAAATGCAGAAGAGCACAGAGGAGTTTCCCCGCATCATTGCCGTTGAAGCCCTGGCCTGCATGGGTCCCCAGGGCGTTCCGGGCATCTTCAACGCCCTGGAGGACAGCGCCGGGGCGGTACGGCAGAACGCGATCGAAGCCCTGGGGCATCTAGGCCCCAAGCTGATTCCGCCGCTTGTGGAGAATCTTATAGCCAAGGGCGAAGCGCTCCGCGGGTCGACGGCGATGGCCCTAGCGAAGATGGAACCGGCCGCCGTCGCGGAGATTGCCAAGCTGCTCGCCCATGAAAACAAACACGTCCGCTGGGCCGCGGCGCATGCCTTGGGACAACTCGGCCCCAAGGCCCGCGCGGCGGTCCCGGCTCTCGTCGAATTGCTCGGGGCCAAGGATGCAGACACGCGGGCGGCAGCAGCGTCGGGTTTGGGAACGATGGGTGCCGAGGCCAAGGCCGCAATTCCCATCCTGATGAAAATGCTGGCCGACCACAACGGCGGCGTGCGATTGGCGGCGGCCATCGCCCTGCAAGGAATCGCTCCGACCCCAAAGACCGCCGACAAATCGCCGCTCTTGGATCTGCTGCAAGACAACGACCCGAAAGTCCGCAGCGGGGCCGCTTATGCCTTGGCGGGTATCGGTCCGGACTACCTCGCACCGCCGGCGGTGCCTGTCGAGGGGCCGGCCGCCGCTGCCCGGGCGACCAAGGCCGATACCTGTCCCGAGGGCCTAGTGATCGTTCCTGCGCTGGGAAGACTACTCACGGACAAGGACGCGGAAGTGCGGCGGGCTGCCGCCGAGGCGATCGGGGTCATCGGGGCCGACGTTCCGAACAGTGCCCGCGCCGATTTCGGCCGCCATGCCGGGCCGATCGCGCCGGCCCTGGCTGAATTACTGGCCGACCGCGACGCAAAAGTCCGCGGATATGCGGGCTTCGCCCTGATGTGGATCGGCGCCGACGGCAAGACCGCCCTGCCGGTCATTCTCCGCCTGCTGAAAGACCCGCAGGCCCGCGGGCGGCGCGACGTTCCCGATGCCTTGCGGTGGATGGGGCCCGAGGCGCGGATCGCCGTGCCCGCCCTGATCGATGCCCTCAAGGACGAAGATCGCGGCGTGCGCGTGGCGTCTGCCGCGGCCCTGGGCTACTACTATTGCAAGACTGCCGATGCGGTACCCGCCTTGATCCAAACGCTCAAGGACAAGGATCGCGACGTGCGCGCAGCAGCCGCGTCGGTGCTGGGCGATTACCACGCGGCCGCGAGGCCGGCAATCGCCGCGCTGAGCGAACTTCTCAGGGATAGCGACCCGCAGGTCCGGCAGGCGGCGGCCAAGGCCCTCAGCGAGGTCGGTCCCGGCTACAGCCCTGCCATCCCCGACCTGATCCGACAGTTGCATGCAAAAGATCGAGACGCCCGGCTGGCGGCCACGCAGGCCCTGGCAAGCCTTGGTTCCGAAGCCAAGGCGGCGATCCCCGACCTCTTGGAAAGGTCCAGACCGGAGAACTGGGGCGAGGAGGATCCCGCGCGACGCGCCTTGCAGGCGATCGGACCGGAAGCGATTCCGGCGATCCTGGCCACCATAAAAGACAAGAACCGCAGTGTTCGTATCGCCGCCGCCCGCGCCGCGGTGGGCTTCGGACCGTCGGTCGTCCCCGCCTTGATGGAATTGCTGCACGACCGCGACTCGGGCGTGCGGTACTTCGCGGCCGATTCGCTGGACAGGAACCGTCCCGTGCCGAAATCGGCCCTCCTGCCGCTGATCGAATCGCTCGCAGACAAGGACACCGCGATTCGCGGGCGAGCGGCTTCCGCGCTGGGGCAGCTCGGTCCCGACGCCCTTTCCGCCGTACCGCGGCTTGCGGAAGTGGCCAAGAACGACGACAACCAGTTCACGCGGCAGCAGGCTGCGGCGGCCCTCGGACAGATCGGCCGCGCGGCCAAAGCGGCCGTGCCAGCCCTCATGGAAATGCTGGCCGACGAAGACTTCGAGATTCAACAAGCGGCCTGCCGGGCCTTGGGCCAGATCGGTGCGGAAGCGAAGCGGGCGGTTCCTAAACTGATTGTCTTGCTCGGCGACGAGTATGTTGGCGAGGAGGCCGCGAAAGCCTTGGGCGGAATCGGCCCGGATTCCGCGTCCGCAGTACCGGCCCTGATCGCGGCGCTGAAGGCCAAGCCGCCTGCCCGCCTTGGCAGCAGCAGGGTCCGCAACGCGGCGCCTTCCGCCTTGGGCGGGATTGGCCCCGCTGCTAAAGCGGCGATCCCCGCGCTCGTCGAGTTTCTTGCCAATGAAAAGGAGTCAGAGAACCGCCTGCCCGCAGTCGAGGCTATGGCCAGGATCGAACCAGGCAGCAAGACCATGTCCGCTCTGCTGGACTTGCTGCGCGACAAATCCGAATACACCCGGCGTGCCGCAGCCGAAGCGCTGGCAAGACTTGGTCCCCAGGCGGTTTCGACCGTGCCGGGTCTCATGGCGTTGTTGCACGACAAGGACACGCAACAAGCGGCCATCGAAATCTTGGGGCAGATCGGCCCCAGCGCCAACTCGGCGATTGACACGCTTGCTGCGCTCGTCAATGACCGCAGCAGGGAACCGTGGATACGTCACAACGCTGCCGAGGCCCTGTTGAAGATCTGTCCGCAGGCGAAGTCCCAAATCGTCCTGCCCCTCGTTGAATTGCTCAAGAGCGATGACTGCCAGTTTCAACAATCGGTCGTCGACACGTTGGGCCAGATCGGACCGGAGGCAAGTCCAGCCGCGGCGACAATCACGAAGTTTCTTAAGAGCCGAGATTGGCAGACGCGGCGGGACACCCTCGATGCACTGCTGAAGATCGGCCCCGGAGCGAGGATCGCCATCCCGCCGCTGGTCGCACTATTGAAGAGTCCCGACTGGTGGACGCGGCAAGCAGCGGCCGTGGCCCTTGGCAACCTCGGTTCCGCGGCAAAGCCGGCTGCGGGGGATCTTGCTCGATTGTTGAACGACAGCGATGCCGACGTCCGCCAGGCTGCCGACAACGCCTTGAGCAAAATGAAGTAAGAACAGTCAGCTCGTCGCCGAGTTCACGCCCGCGCGGCGAAGCTTCTCGCGGGCGCGACTGAGAATCGGGCCGATGCTGTTCTCGGGCATGCCGATCACCGCACTGATCTCCTGGTACGATTTCTCTTCCAGATAGTACATGCGGACCACCAGGTGCTCCGTGCCTTGCAGGCTGCCGAGCAACTGCCGCACCTCGTCGCGGTCGATCGCCGGTTGCTCGGCGCCCACGTGCGGATCGGGGATCATCTGCGGCGCGTGCTGCGGGCCGACTGCAAGCCGCGCGCTGGGACCGCGCGCCATGAGATCGCGGACGACAATCCGCCGCGCGACAACCGTCAAGTACGTCGCCAGGCTGCTTTGACCGCGAAAGTTCCGCAGCACGGCAAGATCATTGCGGATCACCCCCAAGAAGACCTCGGCGCAAAGATCATCGCGATCCTCCGGCGATAGACGGATGCTGCGGCATTGGGCCGTGTGCCGGATCACGTGCAAGACCAGACCCATGAATCGGTCGACAAAATCCTCCCATGCCCTGGGCTTCTTCTGAAGGCAGCGCTCCAACAAATTCCGGTCGATCTCGGAGAATCCCACGCTAACGGTCCCCTAACAACGAACAACTGCCCCCTTATGGCATTGCTCTCAAAGTCGCGTGCCGACGAGACACACACCCGGCCCGTTGCACGCTCGGCAACAGGCGCACCACACTATATTAATTCGGCAACGCGACTCCTAACTCGATTTTAAACACGATTGCGCCAAAAAACAAGACGCATTACTCGCGAAGAATGTTCCACTACATGAATAGGGTTGGTTGGCGATTTGGGCCTTGTAATCGTAAGTGTGCCAAGCAGCTGTGCCAAGACATGCCTATCCCGGCAACGCCGGGATTAAGGCATGCCACCGGGCCGCCAGATTGGTCAGTCTCTCGCGCCAATTTCCCAGCAGACCCCATCCAGCCAAGTCCGCCAACTCTGGTACTTGGGATTCTCTAATTTCAGCGCGAGCAAGGGGTTGCGCTTCGGCTTCGCCGGCCGGCGGACGAGTTTCATCCTGGCCTCATAGGGCGTCCGGCCGCCTTTTTTCACATTGCATGCCAAACACGCGCAAACGATATTCTCCCAAGTAGTCGGCCCGCCGCGACTCCGTGGCATCACATGATCAAGGCTCAGTTGATGGACGGGAAAATGGCGGCCGCAATACTGGCATTGATGGCCGTCGCGGGCCAAAACGTTGCGGCGATTCAAGTGCACGCCTTGCTTGGGCAGGCGATCGTAACGCAAGAGGCGGATCACGCGGGGGACTTGGATCTCGAAATTGACGGAGCGGATCCAGTCTTCGTCCGCTTGCTTGAAATGGGCCCGCTGCCGACTGGTCTCCAGCCAGGTCTCGAAGGTGTAATTGCCGAAAACCCCTTCCTCACCCGGATGAATGACTTCCGCCAATTCTCTGCACAACAGCGCAAATGCCCGGCGGACACCTATCACATGTACGGCCATGTAAAGCCGATTGAGCACAAGGACACTGGCGCATAACGAACTAGAGGGGGGCGGCGCGGCAGGCAGCGATTCCAGTGTTCCGGAAGACTTTCGTACCCCGGGCGGCTTGGCCGCACGTTGATGAGGCGGATGTGTTCCACGCACCGGCAAGTTCCTCCAGTTGCGCCCGAACCGAGCTACCGTTCGGGCTCTTGATGCCCTACAGGACCGCTGACCCCTTCATTTTATCGCATCTTTGCCCGATACGCCAGATCACCGGCCATAAATCCAGAAGGAGGGTAAAATAGCTACCCGACTAGCCCTTGTGGGGGCTGAGGGGCCGCAAGCCTATGCATATACATCTGTTTAGAACATGCGCCGCGAGAAAAAACTGGCCCCCCGGCGCAAAAAATTTTTTCTCAGACGTATTGCAACACAGCCACCTTGGCCATTAGGATGAAATTGAGCGATGCCTACCATCTCACGCCAGCCGGCCGCGCCGGCTATGAAGAAGGAGCGGGTCAATGATTCGGTATTCGTGCGATCTGTGCAAGCGAGATCTCGATTCGCAACACGATCTTCGTTATGTGGTCAAAATGGAAATTTTCGCCGCCATGGACACTGCTGCGGAAGACGACGACAACGACCACCTGGAAGAAATCCAGGACATCATCGAGCGCTTGGATGACGCCGACGATGAGCAGGTGGGCGAAGAAGTCTGCCAGCAACTCCGCTTCGATCTCTGCCCCGAGTGCCGCAGGAAGTTCCTGAAGAACCCGCTGGGTCGGGAGAACTTTCCCGCCAAGGTCGGCGGATTCAGCAAGAACTGAAGTCTCCGTATGTGTGGACGATTTACCTTGCGGGCGCCGGCGCGCGTGATCGCCGAGCAGTTCTCGCTTTTCGAGGTTCCGCTTCTGAAACCGCGGTTCAATATCGCACCGACGCAGCCAGTGCCGGTGGTCCGTATGGACCCGCAGTCAGCCGAGCCGCGGCGGCAATTCGTTCTCTTGCACTGGGGCCTCGTGCCGCCTTGGGCCGATACTCCCGCCATCGGCAGCCGCATGATCAACGCCCGCGCGGAGACCGCGGCGGAAAAGCCGGCCTTTCGCCGTGCGCTGCGGCAGCGGCGATGCCTGGTCGTGGCTGATGGTTTCTACGAGTGGCAAAAGGCGGGCAAACGCCGCCAGCCGATGTTCATCCACCTCCGCGACGGCCGCCCGCTGGCCTTCGCGGGCCTCTGGGAAGCGTGGGAAGGCGCCGATCATTCGTCGCTGGAATCGTGTACGATCCTCACCACCGAGGCCAACGAACTGGTCCGCCCCGTCCATGACCGCATGCCCGTAATCGTGGCCCCGGAAGACTACGCGCGCTGGCTCGATCCGGTCGCGCAGCAGCCCGCATCGGTTCTGCCGCTGCTGCGCCCCTATCCGAGCGAACTGATGGAAACCTATGCGGTCAGCACGCGCGTCAACAGCCCAGCGAGAGATGACGAAGGATGCGTGGAGAGGGTGGGCGGTGAAACGACCACCGAATGAGAAGAAAAATCCGATATCCGAAAGAAATTCAGCCACGGATGGAACACGGATGAAACGCGGATGCGCTCCGTGTTCCATCCGTGGCAAACCTCCTGTTTTTGAATTTGTTTCGTATTTCGGCTTTCCTTGCCTTCCGGTTTGTCATTTCTCTTCCGCCATCCTATCGAGCATCTCGTATAGCAGCGCCCGAGTTTCCTCGAACCGTTCGGGGCAGGCCAGCATCTCGGCCGGTTGCTGGATGCCGGGCGCGTCGAGCAGTTCGTCGCGGCAATGTTGGATCATCGTTTCCACGCTCTGCAACGAATAGTCCCAATGGAATTGCAAGGCCACGACGCGCCGGCCGTACTGGAATGCCTGGTTGTCGCACCCGTCGCTGGCAGCCAGGCGAATCGCGCGGGGCGGTATTGAAAAGGTATCGCCATGCCAATGAAAGGCGGGAACCCGTTGGGGAAATCGCGAGAAGACTGGCGATGAGGCCGCGTCGGGGGTAAATGTCACCGAGAACCAGCCGATCTCTTTCTGCCGATTCTTGGTGACTTTTCCGCCTAGCACGCCGCAGATCAACTGCCCGCCCAGGCAGACGCCGAGCACCGGGATCCCGCGGTCGATCGCCCGCCGCAGGAACTCTTTCTCGCGGGCCAGCCAGGGGTAGATGTCGTGTTCATCGACATTCATCGGCCCCCCCATCACTACGAGCCAGTCGATCCCCTCGGGTTCAGGGAGCGACTCATTGAGGTCCAATCGGGTGTGCGTCAATCGATGCCCTCGTTGGAGTGCCCAGGCGGCAATATTGGCGGCGTTTTCGAAAGCGGCGTGTTGCAAGTAGTGGACGTGCATAATCTTGAATTCTGGTGAAGGGACTACCCCGAGCGTTCGGAGGAAATGAGCGGGTTGGAGTCCCGGCTTTAGCCGGAATGCTTGAAGAACTCCGCCTAAAGGCGGGACTCCAACAAGCGGGTATTTTCGGCATTTCTTCGGTACGCTTCTAGGATTTTACCCGCAAACCAAGCCGGGAAAAAACCCCTTCCGGGCGAATGCGGCAGAGACAGCGATTTCTTGGGGAAGTTGCCCCGTCCGACCAAGAAACACTCCGTATAATGGGGGGGTTTTGCAATCAGAGCGAAAATACCGGGAATGTCCGTGCTTGTCACCAACAAACCCCGGTTTTCACGGGGAAAACTGAGATTCCGCCGGAGGCGCTGCAAAAACCGCTGCAAAAACCGCTGCAAATCGATCTGGCGGCCCTGCTGTCTGCAATCGGTAACCTGACCGCAGAACAGCGGGCCGAGGTCTTGAAGGCGCTGGGGGCTTCGCGATGATCGGCGGCAATCGTTGGTCCGAACTCGGCTGGAAGCTTCGGTCAACGCGACTGGGCGGCGATCGACTTCCGCCGGGCTTCCGCTGCGGTCCAGTTAGAACGATACTAGACCGGCGAGACTTGAAGTTGATGGATTTCGGAGATCAGAGCCATGAACGAGCACGTATACGCGGTGGCAAGGGAGCGGCTTTTGCGGCGGAAGCTGCGGATTGTGCGGCTGGTCAACAAGTCGGTGCTGGTGGAGAATCCGCCGCATTTGTACGGTGTGGAACTGCTCCTGCGGGAGGCAATGGAAGACTACGAGCCGGAATTCGAGGACTGACGTCTCAGGAAGTGCAGCGACTGACACAGCGGGCACGATGGCCGCCGGGCATGCCTCGCAAGGCCGCCAGCAACGCACCAGATCACGCCCGACGCCCGATCACTGCCCGGGTCGATACTTTCCCCTTCCTGGACCATCGCGACGGAGGCACGGCGTGGGACGTGGCGCCGCGGGCTTCGCGGCGATGCGGACGACGGCCAGCAGGCCGACGACAGCCGGCAGGGCGACCAGGGCGACGACCAGCACGATGCGGAAAGACGGGCAGGCCGTGGGTCCCTTCGCAGGAAAAAATACCGTCTCCCCCGGCCTTCCGCGACGATGCCCCGGGCGTCTGGAAAACTCAGACAAATTTTCGTTTTTCGCCTTTCACAATGGGCAAGGAGTCTTTTTCATGGTTGACAAGTTGAGTCTGATGAATCGTCTGCGGGGCGAAGGCCGATGGGCTGAAGCCGAGTCGTTCAAGGATGCCACACTTACGGAGTTCAAGGCCGCGGGCCGAAAGGATGCCGCGGAAGCCGCGTGGGAGGCGACGGCGGCAAAGTATCCTCCTCTGACGAATGCCGGGGAGCCAGCCGCTGAGGCCCCTGCTGCTGTAGCCGACAAGGGGCCGCCGTGGAAGGATCTGCCCGACTCTACCGACATCGACGATGACAGGCGATGGGCCTACAACTGGGCCTCAGTCTGTATCGACCGCACGGCGACCGGGGTAAACAAGATCAACTGGCACTTGGCCACCCGGCCGCCGTCCAAGGGTGCCTTGCTGCAAATGATGGCCGCGGCCTCCAGCCCTCAGACCTTCATTGAGGCGGTCAACAAAACCTTGGGCGCGAAGCAAGGGGAGGAAGACGAAGAGAACCAGCGGCGGGAAAAGAAAAGCATCGCGGAAATACGAAAAGTACTGGCAGGATTCCGCACTGCGGGGGGCGGCCGGTAAAGGCCGAGAGAGAGGGGAGCGAACGCCCATTTTCCGGCATTCTGGCTCGAAACCTTCGGGCGCGCAGGCGCGCGCGAGGCAATCAGTTTGCAATTGTTCAGCCAGCGAATTATATTGATCTGCGCTGGGTGCCAGGCGGGGTAGCTCCCCGCCGAGCCGAAGCCGACCGGGGCCGCCGCGTTTCACCGATCTTTTCCGCGGCGCTCTCGGCCGGGCCCGGCAAAACGAAAGGATCGGTTCTATGAACGCGCTCGTGTTCAGGCGGATGGGGTTCGTAGTTGCGGTTCTGTTGTCAGGCGTTGGAGAGAGTGCTTGGGGGCAGGTGCAGTACACCTTGACCGACCTCGGCTCGCTCGGTGGAAGCGCTAGCCAGCCCGCTGGCATCAACGCCCTCGGACAGGTCGTGGGTGCTTCCTATACCACGGGCAATAATTCCGCCGACGCCTTTCTTTACGGTGGCAACGGCCCCATGCAGGACTTGAACAACCTGATCGCTCCCAATTCTGGATTGAACCTCTCGGACGCCACGGCGATAAACAACCTCGGGCAGGTCGTGGGCTATGGAGTTATCGGCGGCGGCCAAGAGGCATTCCTCTACAGCGGCGGTTCTATGCAGAACCTTGGCACGCTTCCAGGCGGGTGGAATAGTTACGCCTACGGCATCAACAACCTTGGGCAGGTTGTGGGGTGGGGCTATACGAGTGGCAATGGCGACGGGGCTTTCTTATTCAGCGGCGGTTCCATGCAGTATCTCGGCACGCTTCAAGGAGGATCTAATAGTCAGGCCTTTGGCATCAACAACCTCGGGCAGATAGTGGGGGATTCCGATAACGGCACTAACTACCACGCCTTCTTGTATAGTGGCGGCTCCATGGAAGACCTCGGCACAATGCCGGGCGGAACCAACAGCGAGGCCATGGCCGTCAACAACCTCGGGCAGGTCGTGGGCTATGGCAATACCAGCAGCAGCGGCCAAATCGCCTTCCTTTACAGCGGCGGTTCCATGCAAAGCCTCGGGGCACTGCCGGGCAGAGACGCAAGTGAAGCCGATGGCATTAACGACCAGGGGCAGGTCGTGGGGTATGCCTATGCCTATACAAACGGCAGTTACGACATACACGCCTTCTTGTACAGCGGCGGGATCATGCAAGACTTGAACAACTTGATAGATCCCAATCTTGGTTGGACGCTCACGAACGCCGTAGGTATCAACGACAACGGCCAAATCTGCGGTTACGGCCAATACGGCGGGCAGCAAGAAGCCTTCCTCCTCACCCCGGTCCCTGAACCTTCCACCCTCGGCCTGCTCGGCGCGGCTGCCCTCGCGGCGCTGGGCTACGCTTGGCGATGGCGGCGGGCGGTATAGCGACGGCGGCGGGCAAATTCCCTCGCGAGGTTGGCTTTCCGAACGTCGAAGAGCGCCGTAAAATTGACAACATCGGGACGGCCGGCGGCTTGTTGCAACAGCCCCGGCCAAGCGGCCCTTGTGCGGCGGGTGCTTCTGCTTTCCGTGCCCCTCGCCCTTGGGCCGGCCCGACCAACACGGAAAGCACTTCTATGGAACCGTCAAAGTATGTGGCGTTTCGCCCGTACTGTGATGAGGCAATTCGACGCATCGATGCCTACTTGAAGATGCGGCAAGAGGCAAAGAATATCCCGGAAACCTGGGAAATGTTGCACTTGCCGACAACACCCGACACACCGCCGGAACCGGAAGAGCCTGCATTGCCTACCGGGTATTTAGATGGCCCTCAGCCATGGGGCTTTGCATGCTGGCTGTGGCCGGCGGCTGCGCGTGACGCTGCGGCCGTGTTGTGGGAGGCGGGCGAGACCGTAGAGGCCAAGGGAATATCCAAGGAGTTGGAAGTTCTTCCAACCTACGTGGACTGGGAACGCTTCGAAGAACAAGACGACGTGACGCGAAAAGCGGCCGAGCAGGTCAAGGAGATCTTGGAAGCGATACTCCCAGATGCTCCCGGCGGTCACCAAGCCCGCGCGGCGGTCCCCGGATCGACGGCGGCCGGTTCTGGCGTCCAGCCGGTAACGGATCCGCCAGAAGAGGTTTCCCGCCCCCATGGCAACGCCACGCCGATTCGCGAGCCCAGACCAGAAGCCTTTCGGGCGTATTGGGCAGAAAAGCTTGGTTGTACACAACAGAAAATTGCAGATGAGTTGGGGGTAACACAGGGGCAAGTCTCCAAGTTGTTGGCGACGGTCAAGAAGTGGGCGGAGGCCGGAAACGCAATTCCTGAGATCACCAAAGCCAAGTCCCTCCACAGCCAGCCCGCGGCAATGGACCCCGCCAAGCTGGACCTGGGGGCACGTTCCGACCATCGCGCCGCAAACCAGGCTGAGAAGCTGGCCGGCATTAAGGGGCACGCGGGGGAGGAATAGCCCCCGTTTTCCGCCCTGATTATTCCGCCGTAAATCATTGCTGTCTGTCAGTATGCGCTCGTTATTCCAGTCATTTTGGAATAACTCCCGGGGAATAAGGGGCGGGACATTTTTCCCGCTCCGGACCCAAGGAAGTGCAGATTATGAGCGAGCTACTGACGGCGGCCGAAATGGCCGCAAGACTTCGGATTAGGCCCACCACGTTGCAAGAGTGGGCGAGAGAGGGCCGGGTTCCTTCCGTCCGGATCACGCCAAAAGTTATTCGTTTTGATCCTGATGCCGTGATTCTTTCTCTCTCCACACAGAAGCCGGCAACGGCGGGAGGCTCCGATGAAGCCCGCGCGTAATCAAGCCGGCCCCCCAGAATTTCGTTTGCTGCTTCGGCCGCAAGAATGCGCCAACAGTTTGGGGATCAGCCTTCGCGGCTTGATGAACCTCGTCGACGCGGGCGAGATCCCCTATTGCCGTATCGGCCAGAGAAATTTGAGGTTCTACGTCGACGACCTTCGGACCTGGATCCAAGAGCGATCGAGCCAACCCGTACGCCACCAGGACGTCGTCGCTGCGGCTTCAGAGCCAGAAACCACCCCCTAGACGACAACGCCCAGGCTGGCCGGCCCGGGCGCTGCGAAAGGAAATACCGTGTTCAATCTCAATCGTACCCGGAGATTGCCCCACCGGCAACCGTTTCAGGGCTCCCAAGCGCTGAGCCCTGTTGCCAACAACCCCACAAACCTGTCTGAGTTGGAGCAGCTTCGACGGTCTACGAGCATGCCGCTGATCGTTGCCGGAGGGCGACCGATGGTTGAAAACACCTTCGGCAGCATCCTCCGACGAGCCTTTCGCGAGGTTCCGTCGTGATCGATTCCGCATATCCCAGAGACCGGCCAAAGTTCTTTGCCCACCGCTATTGTCGGCTGTTGGCGAAGACTTGTGCCGCCCAGGACATCGGGCACTTGGCGTGGGTTCTCTGCGCGACGATTGCCCACCTGGAAGATGCGTGCCACTACAAGAAGCCAATCGAGTTTTTCACGGGGCAACTGGCGCCCATTGTTGGTGCCCAGACATGGAAAACCCTTGACGCGGCCCGCGATCGCGCTGTTGCTGCCGGGTGGCTTTGCTACGTCCCCGGCAACAAGGGACTTCGACAGGCCGGCCGATACTGGGTCACGATTCCCAAGGAATTCGAGCAGATGCCAGACGGCGATTGCAGCCACAGCCAATATGCAGCAACGGGTGATTGGCAAGGGAAAAGCCAATATGCAGCAACGGGTGATCGTTCGGGTGATCGTTCGGGTGATCGTTCGGGTGATCGTTCGGGCGAACATTCCTACCCTACTCCCAAGAACCCTAGCCCTACCCCTGATGGCCGCAAGCGGCCGGGGGAGGAAACCGGCTTTTCAAAATTCCAAGAGAAGTGGAACGCAACACCTGGTGTTCGGAAGTGCCTCGCCGACAACGCCACTCGCAAGAAGGCTTTCAAGACGCGGATGGGCGAAACTGCCTTTCGCGATCATTGGCGGGAGGCGCTGAGTCGGTTTCCGCTCCGATGTTTCGATTCTGATCGCGACGATGCTTGGAGGCCGGATGTTGACTGGTTCCTCCGTCCAAACACCGTTACTGCGATCCTTGAGGGCAAATACGACTGGACCAAGAACAACGGCCAGCCCAAGGAATCACCATCCAAACCATCATCCGCAACGATGCCTGAGTATGCCGACGAGATGCTTACCAAAAGGACCCAGCCGAAATGAACAGCGAAATTCTCGATCGCATGCCGCCGCAATCCATCGACGACGAGCGCGGCGTCTTGGGTTCGATTCTCTGCCTCCCGAAAGTCCTCGACGACGTGGCCCGAATAGTGCGGCCGGCAGACTTCTACCTCGATTGCCATCGCCGAATCTGTCAGGCCCTGCTCGACATGCAGGCCGCACAGAAGCCCCTCGACATCGCCGTATTGAGGAACTGGCTGAAAAGCTCCGGCGACTTTGAAGCAATTGGCGGATCCGCCTACCTGGCGGAGATAATGACGGCCGTGCCCACCGCGGCCTATGCCGTCCACTACGCCGAGATTGTCAAGGAGAAGGCGGCCCGCCGCGCAATAATCGAGGCGGGGACGGAGTTGTTACGGTCAGCATGGGATGAGCAAACGGAAGTCCCGGAGATCATCAACCAGGCCGAGGCCTCGCTCCAAGGAATCCGAACGGGCACCTTCGAGGAGGCCGGGGTCAACGCCCAGGCGGCGGCGCTGAAGTTCATCGACCGCGTTGAAGCCATCCAGCGGCGAAAGCAGCATCTTGGCTTGCCCACAGGTTTCAAGACATTCGACGCCGTAGTGGGCGGTTTGTTTCCGGGCGAGTTCTGCATTTTGGCGGCAAGGCCGTCAGTGGGCAAGACCGCCCTGGCCGCGCAGATTGCGGGCTACAACGCGGCCCGCGGCCGGCTGGTGTATTTCGTCTCGTTGGAAATGGACGACGTTGAACTGGTGCAGCGCGACATCTGCGCGTTGTCCAGCGTCAACAGTCGTTCCATCCGCACGGGCACAATTACCGGCGAGGAGGCAACGAAGTTGATCGAGGGGGCCAACAAGTTCTCGCAGCGGACCATCGAGATTGATTCCCGACCGGAACTGAAGGTCTACGACATCCGCCGGAAGGCCCGGCAGCTTGCCAAGCGTGGGTTGGCCCTGATCGTCGTCGATTACATCGGGCTGATCACCGCCGACGACCCCAGGGCACTGAGGGAACAACAGGTTGCCGCCGTCAGTCGGCAGTTGAAGGCCCTGGCCAAGGAATTGAACGTGCCCCTCCTCTGTCTCAGTCAGTTGAACCGGCTGGTTGCCGACGACGAGCGCCCCGCCCTCGCAAACCTGCGCGAGAGCGGCGCCATCGAGCAAGACGCCCACATGGTCATGTTCATCCATCGGCCCGAGGGTGGGATCTGGCTTGAAGGCTACGACGAGGCGACCAAGAAGAAGACTCGAAACCGGGTCGATTGGGACGCTGAGTTGATCCTCGCCAAGAATCGGAACGGCGAAAAGGCAACCGTCAAGCTGGCATGGAATCCCGCACAGACCACGTTTACCGACCTGGCACAAGCCAACGAGCAGAGCGACTTCTGATGAGCAAGAGCAGCGACAAGCCCATCTTTAGCTTGGTCCTCGAAGCCTTGCCCGACCAGGGCGGCCCGGCGGCGGTCCTGCGGTTGCGGCGGGCGTTGAAGTACTGCTTGCGGGTTTGTCGGCTGAAGTGCGTTGCGTGCGAAGAACAAAAACCGCCCCCGTCCGATGCCGGGCGCCTTCCGCGTGAAGACTGACGGCGACGACACGACAAACCATGAAAATTCCGTTTGACAAAATGGTAGACATGCCGATAATGAAAGAGTCAAAAGTCAGTCGGCACTTTGAGCCGGCAAACAGTATAAGGTTCTTCCTGATGTTGTTTCTGCACAACGTACACCGAAGCCCCATTGGCCTGCGACGAGTGGCAACACCGTCCGCGCGGTCTTATACCCGCGTTGACAAGACCAATGGGGTTTCGCTTTTTCCAGAGAGGATCCCGTGATATGGCAAGCCTCATCAAGAAGGGCAACGGCCGATGGTCGCTGCAGTTCCGCCTGAGGCCCGATGTTGATCGGGTTACGATCACCCTGGGCGACGTGACCGAACTTCGGGCAAAGGACATCCAAGATCGCGTGGAAAAGCTCGTCGTATCGATTCGCCGGAATCGGCCGCCTGATGTCTCGACGTGCGATTGGGTCGACAAGCTCGACGACGCCTTGCACGCGAAGCTTGCGGAGGCCGGTCTCGTCGTGTCTCGCGTTGCCCCCAGCGAAGGCCCGGCCGTACCGCTGCTTGGCAAGTTCATTGACGAGCTTGTCCGCAAGCGTACCGACCTGAAGGAAACCACGAAGACGGCCTGGGGGCATACCAAGCGATGCCTGATTGACTTCTTTGGAGAGACTCGGCCATTGGACAGGATCACGGCCGGCGAGGCCGAGGACTTCCGCCGCTGGCTGGTCGATAACCAGAAGCTGGCCGATAACACCGTACGGCGCCGCATGGGATTCGCCAAGCAGTTTTTTCATGCGGCCGTCCGCTACGAGTACCTTCGCAAGAGCCCGTTTGCCGAGATCGGCGGTTGTTTGGTTCGTGAGAACCGGGAGCGCGATTACTTCGTCACTCGCGAGGAAGCCACCAAGGTCCTGGACGCCTGCCCAAGCATCGGATGGCGGTTGATCTTCGCCTTGAGTCGCTTCGGTGGGATCCGCATCCCGTCAGAGTACATGGGGCTCCGATGGCAGGACGTGGACCTGCCCGGCGGCCGGATGGTGATCCACAGCCCCAAGACTGAGCACTGCGGCAAGGCCACCCGGCTGGTGCCGATCTTCCCGGAGTTGCGGCCATATCTGGAGGAGGCATGGGACGCGGCCGAGCCGGGGGCCGAATTCGTTATTTCCAGCCCGCGGGGCGATACCCCGGGAACCGGGATGGAGCGGATCATCCGGGCCGCCGGCCTAGAACCGTGGCCGAAGTTGTTCCAGAACTGCCGAGCCACCAGGGCCACGGAGTTGGTGGCGGCCGGCTGGCCGGAATACAAGGTCTGCAAGTGGCTGGGGCATACCGAAGCGATCGCCAAGCGGCACTACTGGCAGGTGACCGACGACGATTACCGAAAAGCAGCCGGAATGCCAACGGTGGGGGGCGAGGCGCTGCAAAAAACGCTGCAACAATGCCATAAACAACCGTGCAAGGCCGTGCATGGCTCCCAAACCGCAGATTCCGCACCCGGTGATCTAAACCCTGAAATTGCAGGGGTTTGCACTGGATTTCCCAGGGATTCGGCTTTGGGGGAATCCAATATGATCGGCAGTTTTGAGGTCCGTGCTTGACACCCGTTTTGGGCTTGAATAGTATCTAACGTATGAGCATATGGAACAAAATACTGCTGGGACTCATCTTCGTCGCCTCCTTGGCGTTCTTCCACGCTGCGGCCCGGACGGTCAAGACCTACGAGTTTTGGTCGCGAAAGGCCAACGATTTCGAGAATACGTTGACGAAACGCAGCAAGGAACTCCACGATCTTCTGACTGCCGATCACGAGCATAAGCTGGACGACAAGACCATCGGCGTGCAGCAGTTGCGGATCGATCTGGGGCGCGTCTTGGCGAGCCGCGGTCGCATCTGGACGAAATGCGAGAAGCAAAGAGCCACTGCAACCCCAGCCGGCATCATGAAGGTCGACGTCACGACCGACGAGTCCACGCCCAGCACGTTCGCCAAGAACATGCTCCTCTACGGGTTTGAAGAAGGTGACGATCAATCGCCGGGCAAGTACCTGGGCGAGTTCCGCGTGGATGGCACCAGCGAGAGAAAGATCTCGCTCTTCAGCACTACGCAGATGGCTCCTGCCGTGGCCAAGAATATCACCGACAGCAAGGGCTCTTGGGTGCTCTATGAACTGATGCCCACCGACGAATACGAGACCTTCGAGAATTTGACGGAAGACCAGAAGAAGATGGTCACGGACGCCTTCGCAAAACTGCCGGCAGACCAGAAGAAGTCGGTCACGGACGAGTTTCTCGGCGATAGCCAAGGCGACGCCGGCGGCAAGAAAACGAAGCGGCCGCTCCGCGATTACCTGGCCATTTTCCGCGACTGCGAAATCCATGAGGCCCTGTTTCTCGACCGCATGGCGGCCACCAAGCGCGATGCGGAGTACCTCGCGGCCGCCAAAGAGGAGACCGAGAAGCAGTATGCCTTGGTGGAGAAGGAGACGACCCAGGTCTCCGGCGAAAAAGAGCGTGCCCGCCTGGAACTTGCCGCGGTGACCCAACTCTATGCGGTCTTGCAGCGCATGCTCGGCTTCAACCAGACGGCCGTGCAGAACGCAATCGAAAACAACCTTAAACTGGCCCAGGATATCGCCAGGCGGCAGAAAGAGGCGGCCGATCTGATCGACCGCCGTGCGCGCGCCATGGCCCAGTTAGGACCGGGGGCGAACTGACGCCAGTGGGCATCTACGATCGCGACTACTACCGCCAAGGAAACAGCGGTTTTCGGCTGAGGGCTCCCCGTACGGCCATCGGCGCGATCATTCTCCTGAACGCGGCCGTCTTTGTGCTGGAGATCCTCGGCGGTTCGGTCCAGGCGATGCGGGGCCACGATCCCGTAGTCGACTTGCTCTCCGTCCACGTCGATGCTCAAGACGCGCAGGCCGATACGCTGCATCGTCCCTGGATGTGGTGGCAATTCCTGACCTGCGGGTTCGTCCACGATCCGTTGCGCGTGGACCATATTGTCATCAACATGTTGGTTCTCTTCTTCCTCGGCCGCGACGTTGAAGCATGGTACGGAACGCGGGAATTCATCCGCCTCTATCTGGTCATGCTGGTCTTCTCATCCGTGGTCTTTGTACTGGCCAACCGGTTGTTCGATCCGCGTCAGTCAAGCATTTTATTCGGGGCTTCCGGTGCGATAGCCGGCGTGGTGATCCTCTTTGCATTGAACTTTCCCAAGCGGATTCTGCTCTTCATGTTCGTGATTCCGATGCCGGCCTGGGTCATGGGCGTGCTGGCGATCGCCATGGATATCTGGGGCGCCATGGGGCGAGCCGATCAGCACATTGCCTATTCGGCGCACCTGGGCGGAGCTGTATTCGCCTTGGCCTACTTCAACCTGCACTGGAACTTTGGCCGGCTTTCTCAATCGGCCTCCACCTGGCTGAAGCGCCGTTCGCAGCCTTCGCTCAAGGTTTTCAAGCCCGCCGACGACGCCGACGCGGCAATAGCTGAGGAGGATGTCGACCGCATCCTGGAGAAGATCCATCGGGAAGGTGAGAACAGCCTCACGCGGAAAGAACGCCGCATCCTGGAAAACGCCAGCCGCGAGTACCAGCGCCGCCGAAGGCCGGATTAGCCATTCCGAAGGATGGACCACGTTCCGGGGTGGACCGAGTTACACGATCACGATCTGTCCTAAGATTCGAAATCCGAATGTCGAAATACGAAACAAATTCAAATCAGAGAATTCCAATGGTCAAAACATTTTGAATTTCCCGCCGGCTGCGTTGTGGAGAACTCGCACCTTTACCGGGAGAACTCTAATGACCAATACGGTTTTGAATTTCCTTCCTTTGCATTTTGAATCGGGGTACCCGCTTGCGGGTCGCGGATTTCGATATTCGGATTTCGAATTTTTTCCTGTTTTGCGAAGTTCGCCGACTGCACGGCGCCCTGCCTTGGCTTACGCTGCCTTAGGTGGACCGAAGTCGAGCGTGAGCCGCTTGGCGGGCAACTTGGAACGCACGAGGCTGGGCAGCAGTTTCTGCAGGCCCTCGATGCGGGTCACCGTGTCGACGATCTGCTTGTCGCCGCTCAGGAACAACTGGTGGTATTGTTCCAGGACTTCCGCCTTGAGCCGTGCCAATTGGGTCAAGCAGGCGCTCAATTCGGCCTCGCCAAATGCGCCCTGGCAGGCGGCCCGCTGGGCGTCGAGGTCCAGGCTCGTGCATTCCTGCTGGTAAGGTCCCACCTCGACTTTCTTGCGGCGGATCCAATGCCAGGCCAGAAGGATGGCCGAGAGGACCGATACGACCGAGCCGACAAACCCTTGCAACTTCGTCAGCAGTTTCTGAAACGGCCAGGGATCGTTGCGGTGGATGTAGGCGAGTGCGCCGCGATGGGCCGGATAGTCGCTCATGCGCTGCAACAGCGCCGGGTCCAGCTTCTTCATGTTGGCCCGGCGGGTAAAATCGCTGTCGTAGAAGACCTCCAGCAGACGCTCGATGGCAATGTTCGGCACGGCGCGATGTGCGATGAGCAGCCCGCGAATGCCGATGGAGTGGATCGGTTTCCGCGGCACCGCCGGACAGACGCCATAGGTATCGGCCGGGATCACAATGTCTTCAAGGCAAGGATTCCGCAGCGCGAGGGCATCGCCCATGGGCAATTCCATCAGTTGGTAGCCGAACTGCCGCGCGAGCTTTTCGCCGAACGGCGAGGGCAAGGGCGAGAGGGAAAAAATCGCGTCCGGCATGCCGTTGGGCGATTTGGCGATTTCCTCGTAAGTGCGTGAATCGATAACGAAGTCACGGCCGCCAACGAGGCCCACGAACTTCAGAATCTCCTCGGCCACGCAACGTGCTCCCGTGCCCGGCAGCCCCATGTACACCAGGCGGTTGCGAAGTCCGCCGATTCCCTGGTCGCAAAGCTCCGGTTTGACGAAGAGGTGCAGGGCCTCGCAGTCCAGCATCGTCACCTGGCGGACTTTATCCGCCTGAATTGACAGTCCAGCAGGAATGATTCCCACATCCAATTCGTGCTTGCTGATCTGTTGGATGACATCCGTGGCCTGGCGGTTCCATTGGACCTCGATTTTCAGATCGCGGGATTCGGCCTCTTCGCAGAGGATATCGGTCAGTCCTTGGCGGTATTTCAACTCCAGGCCGGCCCCCATTTTCAGAGTTTCCACGGTCGTCTGGTTGAATAAATACCAAATACCGACAGCCGCCCCCAGGGCCAGCAAGGCCAGGGCGGCGAAAATATGCCTGTTTATCCGCTTGGGCGGCGTTATCGCAGGAACCGGAGGAGGAGATTCGGCCATTGCATGCCTCATCGCGAGGAGAAAATCGACAAACTCGGGCGTGAAAAGCGCCGTGGGTGCGATTTATCCGCAATGCCAGCCGGACTGTCAAGATGAATCTGCAACTGCCGTTAATTTGGGATAAGTGCGGCGATTTTCCCGGGTTTTGGGTGCCAGATATGTGGATTATGCCATATTATCCTCGCGTTGGGCCTGTAAGGGATCTAGCGGTTCTTTGGCGCGCAACTTTTCCAATGTCAGGGTTGCGCCGGTGCTGCCGATGGTAACCACGGAAACGGTTGTGGTTCTTTTGACCCGTTGCGCTGATTTGCCACTTGTGTCGAAAGAACGGCAACTGCCGTGAAATCCTTTTGATCATCCCACGAGTGCTTGCCTTACTCTGCGCGGCGGAAGCCTGACGGCGAAAAGAAATCAGCCATCCGGGCAGCCGCAAAAAGAGTCCTACCAGCCGGCATGAGGAGTTCAACCATGCAGCATGCCTATCGACAGTCCCATGTGTTTTACTTTTTAGCCGCGGCCCTGTGCCTGAGTGGATGTACGAGTTTCTCGGACTACATCCACCAGGGTTTCAAGGTCGGCCCCGACTACCAGGGCGCCAAGGCCGCCGTCGCGCCAGGCTGGATCGATTCGACCGATGTCCGCGTGCGCAGCCATGCCGCCGACCTGAGCCGCTGGTGGTGCGTCTTCAACGACCCCATGCTCAACGACCTGGAACAACAGGCCTACATGCAGAACATCAACCTGAAGGATTTCGGCACGCGCATCCTCCAGGCTCGGGCCCAGTTGGCGATTGCCCGCGGCGATCTTTTCCCACAGACGCAAACCTTTAATGGCAGCTATACGCACACGGCTGCGTCCGGGGCTACCGTGCCCGGCGGTGTTCCCACCTACACGAACGTTGGCAGCCTTGGATTCAACTTGAACTGGGAGTTGGACTTCTGGGGCTCGTTCCGCCGCGGCATTTTGAGCGCCCAGGACAACTTGGACGCCTCGGTGGAAAACTACGACGCCACCTTGGTTACCCTCATGGGCGACGTGGCACAGTACTATGTTACGATGCGTGAGACCCAGGAACGGATCGAACTGGCCAAACAGAACACCAAACTGCAGCGCGACATTCTGAAGATCGTCCAGGCCCGTTTTGACGCCGGCAGCGTCAGCGAACTGGACGTTGCCCAGCAACAGAGCACGCTCTCACAGACCGAGTCCACGATCCCGGCGTTCGAAATCACGCTGCGGCAGGCGCAGGACCAGCTTTGCACGTTGTTGGGAATTCCGCCCACCGATTTGCAGGCCCGGCTGGGTATGCGGCCTATTCCCACAGCGCCGCGAGACGCCGTGGTGGGCATTCCGGCGCAGTTGCTCCAGCGGCGGCCCGACGTTCGCAGCGCGGAACGCGCCGCTGCGGCCCAGGCCGAGCAGATCGGCATCGCCCAGGCCCAATTGTATCCGCTGATTTCCATCAACGGCACGCTGGGCTACTCGGCCGCGAATGCCTCGCAATTGTTCACCCCTGCGGCCTTCAATGGCAGTGTCGGACCAAACTTCCAGTGGGCCATCCTCAACTATGGCCGGCTCGTCAACAATGTCCGCTTCCAAGATGCCAAGTTCCAGCAACTCCTGCTGGACTACCGTAACGCTGTGTTGATCGCCAACCAGGAGACCGAAGACGGACTGGTCGCCTTCTTGCGGTCGCAGGAACAGACGCGCATGCTGACCGAGAGCGTTGTCGCCGCCGACAAGGCCTTCCAGATCGTCGTCAGCCAGTACAAGGTGGGCACAGTCGACTTCAATCGCTTGGCCACGATTGAAACAAACCTGGTTCAGCAGCAGGATCTGCAGGCCCAGGCCCGCGCCGCGATCAGCCTGGGGCTGGTCCAGGTTTATCGGTCCCTGGGCGGCGGCTGGGAGATCCGTCTGGGACCGCAGGCCGCCTCGCAGTTGCCGCAACCGATGCCCGCGGGCACCCCGTACGTACCCGTTCCCGCTCCTAGTCTCGACCCGGCCGGCGGACCGGGCAAGGCCCAACCGCCAGCGCCGCTGCCGCCGCCATTGCCGCCGCCGGCGGAGCAGCCCAAATGAGGGCCGGCTCCTACAATTCCTAGCGCGAGTGGTTAGGGTGGCACGTTTTCATGCGTGCCACCTTTTTTGTTGCCAGTAGGTCCTTTCTGCCGGAAAGGACCAATGTGCGCTGACCTGGGGAAAAATATAGAACGTCTCCCGTGGTTCGAAGCACAACAGTCCCTTTCGGCAAAAGGGACCTACTGGAAATCCACAGAGAAACCGGTTATCATCCAGAGAGGTTCTGGAGTCCAAAATCGAAACAGGGGAGGTGTGCCATGTCGTGGTATTTTCAAAGGACAAGTGCGGTTGTATGGCTGGGGCTGGGGCTTCTGGCCGGTTTGCTCGTGGCCAGCTTCTGGCCGAGTGTGCCTTTGCACGCGGTATCGACGGACAAGATCGATAGCTTCAGCATGGCCACCGGCCCGGTCGAGGACTACGAGGCGGTGTATTTTCTTGACCACCTGACCGGTGACTTGCACGCCTTCGTGGTTGGCCGTACGGCGGTAAGGAGTGCAACCGGTTTCGGCGTGATCGAACATTGTTATCGCAACGTGCTGCAGGATTTCAAGACAGAAGAGGACAAGTCTCCCAAGTTCCTCATGGCTACCGGGCACTGCGATCTCGTTCGCGGCGGTGTTAATGCGCCGAGCTTGCCGAGCAGATCGATCCTCTACATCGCCGACGTGAGAAGCGGCGCGGCCGCCGCCTATGCCGTTCCTTACAATACGACGCAGCACCTCAGCGGCCGGTTCATCGAGACTGAGTTCGTGCCGATCACCAAGTTCCCTATTCGCAAGGTCGCGGCAGTGGGGCACAAGAAGGGTAAAGCCGCCGCCAAAGACGACAGCGAGTGATCTGCCGGTTGACATGCGGTCGGGGTAACCTACGTTTTCGAGGGAGTGCGCAGGCCGCGCGCTCGTGCCGGATTTCGCGGGTGAAACGATTGTGACGGCTTCTTTGGGTTTACTGCTGACGACTTGCGCCTTGATGGCCGCCCCGGCCAAGGAGGAGGATCCGACTGCACGTGCCCAGGCAACCCTGCAGCAGGTTGCCAAGCTGCCGCTGGAACACCAACGAATTTGGCTGCGGTTGGTCGAACAACGCTACGGCTGGGCCGTGCTGCTGACGATGAAGCCCGAGGATGCCCAGCGCGAACAAGCCCGGGTGGCGAAGATCCTGCGGCAAAAAACCGTCGGCTGGAACGAACTGGTCACGCTGCTGCGGCAATTGGATCAGCGCGAGAAGACTGCCATCGGCCGGCTCGTGCGGCAGTACCGCTGGCAGGTCTACGAAACGTTCCACAAGCAGCCGCGCGACATGGTCGATCGGCAAGATGCCTGGTATCGTATCTGGTCGCTATGGGAAAAATCGGGCAGTCCGCCCGAACAGCAGGACCGGCTGATGGACTGGCTGGCCGATGCTATCAAGGCCTCGGCCAAGGATTCGATTGGCCAGCTCCCGGCCGATCCGAAGTTTGGCGACGATATCGACCTGGTACCCGAGCGACTTGTCAAGCAATTCGCCCGGCCGCCGGCTGCCAAGCCCGGTGAAGTCAAGCCGGCCGCGCCCGCAGCGCGGGTGGCCGAGATCCCGTCCGGTCCGACACTCCAGGCCCGCTGGCCCTTGCCGCTGCGGGTTCCCGATCCGCGCCCAGGCATTGGCCCCCTGAAACGGCCGGCCGAGTTTGTCGCGATCCGGCATGCGGAAAACCTCGCATGGCCGCCTTTACCGGCACGGGTGCCGCCCGCGATGATGCCTCCGTTGCGCGTCTTGCCGGCGCTTGCCGCGGACGACCCCAAGGAATTGACCGCGCCCCCCGCGCTGCCGCATCATGCCCTGGTCATAGTGGTCCCGAGCAAGGCGGTCCTCGCGCCGGAACGCCCTGTGGAAGCGGTCGCCAAGGCAGGGGCTATAGACGCGAAGCCGCAGGCAATCAGTCCGCGAAGGCAGCCGTTCGAACTGCCGTCGCCGCGGACAGTCGATCCGCCGCTTGAGTCGCTGGTGACCGGTTTGGCGCCGGCCGCCGTCAGGCCGCGCGCGATATCGCATCCGGAAACCGTCGCGACGGCGGCGGAAATTTCCCGCGCATCGCACCAAGACACGCCGCTCCCGCCGCCCCGCCAACTGGCGGAGATTGCCGCGCCGCGGCCGCAGCAGCCGGCAGAATACCGCGTGGAACGAAAACCGCTCGATCCGGATACGACAGCGGCCCAGGTACAAGCTCCCTCGCCCGCCCCGGCCGACGAACATGCCCAGGTGAATATCGACGAGTTGCGGACGCGGATCGAGGGCATCAACCTCAGCCTGCGGAACCTGGACGCCGAACTCCACGAAAAGCGCGACTTCAGCCCCGATCAATTGGACTCTCTGCTCAGCCGCCTGGACATCCTCGTGCTGCGGCAGAAAGACCTGACATTGTTTCGCGACTTGACCACGCCGCAGGAACAGGCCAAGGTCGGCCAGATCGATTCTTCCCGCCCGGCCATCACCAGCATGGGCAACCGCATTTCCGAACTGCGCATTCGCATCCGCGAAAACGGGGCCATGCCCGAGGCGGAGCGTACAGCCGCGTTGAAACATCTGGACGAGCTTTCCGATCGCCTGGCCGCCCTGACGGCGGAAAAGTGAAGCGGCTGGTATAATAGAACGATCACTCTTTCGATCGCGCTGTTATGTCCGAAATGTCGTTCCCCGCCGAACCGCAGGATAACTCCTTTGCCGCGAAAAAGGTCCGCGATTTTCCCGCCTCGCCGGGCGTTTACCTGATGAAAGATGCGGCCGGGCGGGTAATCTATATCGGCAAGGCCAAAAATCTTCGCGCCCGCGCCGGGAGCTACTTCCTCAAAGCGGCGGCCGAAGATCCCCGCACGACCCTCCTGGTGCCGGAAATTCGCGACATCGACTACCTGCTGGCCGAAAGCGATGTCGATGCCTTGCTCATGGAGGCCCGGCTGATCAAGGACATTCTGCCGAAATACAATCGCGACCTCCGCGACGACAAGACATTCCCCTACCTGGAAATTCATACCCACGAGGACTTTCCCCGCGTGGGAATCACGCGCACGCCCCGCGACCGCGGCAGCAAGCTGTATGGGCCGTTCACCAACTCCCGCGGTTTGCGGGGGGCCTTGCAAGTGTTGCAGAAAATCTTTAAATTCCGCACTTGCTCGCTGGATATCGACGAAGAAGATCCCCGCTGGCGCTGGTTTCGCCCCTGCTTGCTGGCCTCGATCCGCCAATGCTCGGCCCCTTGCAATCTGCGGATCTCGAAGGAGGAGTACCGCAAGAGCATCCACCGCCTGCAGCAATTCCTGGAGGGCAAGAAGCATACCTTGCTGGAGGAAATGCGGCGCGAGATGGAGGCGGCCTCCAAACAGTTGAAGTTCGAAGAGGCGGCCCGACTGCGCGACGAGATCCACCTGCTGGAGACGCTCGACCAGCGCGGCAAGCTCGACAAGCATGTGCAGCCGGAGGTCTTTCCAGTCGATCCCAAGAAGGGGCTTGCCGGCCTGCAGAAGGTATTGCACTTGGAGCAGGCGCCGCGGACCGTCGAGGGTATCGACATCGCCCACACTGCCGGCACGGAAACGGTGGCCAGCGTGGTGCGATTCATCGACGGCCTGCCTTTTAAACCCGGTTACCGGCGGCTGCGGATCCGTACGGTCCAGGGCATCGACGATTTTGCCAGCATCCACGAGGCCGTTTCCCGGCGGTTCCAGCGGCTTGCCCGCGGCGCGGCCGAGGACGATTCCCTACCCGACATCCTGCTGATCGACGGCGGCAAGGGGCAACTTCACGCCGCGCTCAGCGCGCTGGATGCGGTGGGGATGCGGCCGGCGACGGTCGTTTCGCTGGCCAAGCGGGAAGAGGAGGTCTATGTGGCCGGCGGCGACGAGCCTTTGCGGCTGAGCCGCCACAGTTATGCCTTGCGCCTGCTGCAGTACGTGCGCGACGAAGCCCACCGCTTTGCCCAGCACTATCACCATCTGCTGCGAAAACGCTCGACGTTGGGCGAGGAGTGAGGAGTCTAATCGCAAATTGACGAGGAAGCCCGAGAGAAACTCATCCGTCTCTACGCCCAAGGAGTGGAGATCGTACCGGCGGTGGTCCAGACCGTCGTCAAATATAAGTTACAAGATCAGTCTAGCACCGTTTCCAGTGCGGTTTTGCTTTCTACGCCATTATCCGACGGCTCGAAAAACGGCACAACCCTATACGACGTATAAGGTTGTGAAGGTAGCAGCGCAGGGATTCGAACCCCGGACACGCGGATTATGATTCGGAAGGGGGGTGTCCCCCGCTGCTCCCTCGTTGCTGTATAGGCCATTTTATGGCCTTTCTGGCCGAGAAAACAGGGGACCGGAGCGGAAGAAGTTTTGGTTTTTGGTGCCGTTTTGAGTGCCGTTTTGGCGTAGTGGTCGGTTGGCGCTGGCCGCAGACAAGGTCGGGCACGGTTACGGTAGTCGCTCGAAGGCCGCCCTCGCCTAGCCCGGATTATTCATAAGGAGTCAGGCCACCTGGGGCCGGCTCCCTGGTGGTG
>CAZTPX010000067.1:0-49154 GCA_964615095.1 uncultured Planctomycetaceae bacterium
ACCATCAAACTAGCCAATGTCAATTTGTACAAGTAATTTTGACGCACACGCTTAGCTATCAGCCGCCCGCGATACGTATGGACATGTCGGTGAACGGGAACCACTCAGAAGCTTATTGCCGTTTATCGCGGGAGTTGCCACGCGAAATCGCGGTCAAGGCATCCGCGGCTGCGTGTTGGACATAATCTACCGGGTCTTGCCGGAGTTTCTCCAGTACAGGGATAGCCGCTACTGCTCCCGGGCCAATTTGACCGAGTGTCCGAGCCGCGGCGGAGCGAACCGGCGGACCGCTGTCGCCCAATCGTTCTATCAGGCCGGCGGTGGCAGGTTGGGCGGCGGGACCCATACGCCCGAGGGCTTCGATCACGCACACCCGCACATAGCTGTCCGTATCGTTAAGCGACGCCGTTAGTTGCGGTACGGCCAGACTGGCATCCGGGCCAATGTGCCCCAAGGTCATCGCCGCTGCGGAGCGAAGGTGTCGATCCTTATCGCGAAGGGAACTAGTGATAGCGAGTACCGCCTCTTTCGCAGAAGCCCCAATCTGCCCCAGAGCATCCACCGCCATGCGACGAACCTCCGTGTCGTCACATTTTGCCAACTCGATTAACGACGGCACTGCGGGCTGTCCGATGTCAAGCAACTTGTTAACTGCCTTGGTCCGATCGGATAACTCCTTGCTACAAGCCACTATCTTGATCGAAGGAATGTCGTTGGCACCAAGCAGGTCCCATGCGTGCTCGGCTTCCTGACGAATGGTGCGGGATCGGTCATCCATTAGCTGGACGATCGCATTAACCGCCGCCAAATCGCTTGGACCGATCTTCTCTATGGCTTCGATTGCTTGCAATCGGCACAAACATTCAGTATTGGTTGCGAGTTTGGCAAGCGTCGGCAAAGCTTCCTTAGCTGCCAGCCCAATCTCGCCTAAAGCGATCACCGCTGGCAGACAGAGGCCCGCATTGTTTCCGTTTGCTGTTTCGATCACAGCGGGAACCGCCTCCTTGGCAAATGGACCGATCTTGCCAAGAACTCGAAGAGCCGCTCGGCAAACCGACTTATCGTCGGACATCGGTATTGTTTCCTTGTGAACCGACGTGCCATCGTTTTTCAGCACTACTGCTCTGCTGACCCACGCGTCATCGTACTTCAGCAACGTCACCAGGTAAGGCACGGCCGTCTTGGCATGCCGACCAAGTTGCGTCAATGCCTCCTCAGCAGCATTCCGCACGTCCCTGTCGCTGTCGTGTAGCAGCTTTGCAAGGTCATCAGCAGAGGCACTCGCATATCTCCCTAACTTGCCCAACGCTGTCGCTGCCGTCGAGCGTAGCCGCCAGTTCGGATCCCTAAGCATATCGGTAAGCTTCGGCACAACCTTCTCAGTAGCACCCGGCAAGGGTCCCAGCTTTCCTAGAGCTTCGGCCGCTGAATCACGGACGTACCAAAGCTTGTCGTCGAGGAGCTTTGTCAGTTCGCGAACCGCGAAAGACCCGTGGTCGGGCCCAACATCACCCAATGCTGTCGCTGCCGCGTCACGGACCCCGCCGTCCTTATCTTGCAAGAGCTTGATCAACTGCGAAGCAGCACTCAGTTGTGAAGAACTGCTCATTTCGGCGGCACCAATGCCGCGGTAGGCGAGGGCGGCATGCACACGTACTTGCGGGCTGGGATCTTCTGCCATCTTGGCTAATTTGGCCAGAGATTCCCTTTCCGACTGCTGATCCCTTTCCTGTGCAAGAGACGCCTGGAACGGGTATACGATTGCAGCGACAGATAAAATGCCGGCGAAGTGGATCGACACGAGGCAGGCAAACGGACATGGCGTCGTTTTCATTTGCCTAAACTCCAAGAGTAAAGAGTAAGGAGACGTCACGGAACACTTCTCATCGTAGCCGATGTAACGCGGCCAGGCAAGCAGGCGGGCTTGCCATCGCTTCAATGATCTCTTGGTAGGCTTCGTCAACAAGCCCTTCAGCAGCATCTCCAGGCAAAACCGTGCCACACCCGTCGTCGCGCTGCGATGTGCTCAAAGTGAACCGCCCCGCGGCATCGGTAGTCCCATTCGCCGGCCGGCCGTGTTCGGGCAGAAACGTCACGCTCACATCTGCCAGAGGCTGATTGTGGTAGGTTACTGTGCCACCCGCCTTGACAATATCGGACCTGCCCGGCCGTCGGCAGCTCCCCTGGAACAAGCAAACTGCCAACAATGCTAACCACATCGTCTTCGTCACGATCTTACTTCGCCGTGGCGGTATTCCTTGCCAATTACGGTCAAGGCCAGCGACGGCGACTTTTCGTCTCCGCGGCCGGGCATCGACGCCGCCGCGCAATTCGTCGCGACTAAACCAAAGGGACGAGTATGGTCCGGATGTCTTGATGGGCATCGGTCAGTTCTCCAGTCGTCTTGGGCCAGGTGCCAGTTTACCTCTGAAGGGCCGGTCCTGCAAGCGACTGAAGAACGTAACTTGCCCAAATTCAACAGCGAACAGCGGAGAACAGCGGGGTCAAGCCGAGACTTTGCACTTTGCATGACAAAGTGCAAAGTCTCGGCTTGACCCCGCTGCGACCCTGCTGCCGGGGAAACCCTGCCGGGAAATCAAGGTGCAGTGAGCCGAATCATGCATGGTAGATTATCATCGCCGCGCTGGCCGTGTGGTTGCTTTCGGTCGGCACGCTGCTGGTCGCGGCGGTGTGGAGCAGGAAAGCACGCATGCCCGCTTCGTCGCCAGGTTGAACCTTCCCAGCGGCGGATTTGATCGGCGATTTCGGTGGCCGTCGCTTGGGGAGGTTAGATGATTATTTGCCGTTCCTGCGGACCCAGAACCGCTGGTTGAACGGCTTTGCGGACCAATTCCGTGCGGTGGGTCTTGCCGCCTCGGCGCTTCAAGCTGAAGCGGAAATCTGCTGGCAGTCGTGGTATACGACACCCCCTTCAATGACGAAAGTTCGAAATCCGAATTTGACCCCGCGATTGCCACAAGTATTGGCGTGGCAGTATACTACGGCAAGCGGCGAAAAACTTGGTGTCAACCAGAGAACCGTTGGCGGTGTGGAGCCTCAGGATATGACCGGACAAGACCTCGCCATTTAGCATTCGCGGCAATTGCTGATTTCGTCTGGGCACTCTGCCTTTGGCTGCGATGGCCGGAGGCCGCTTACCCCAAGCTCAAGGGCAGTACATGGTATTGGCTTGACGCATTTGGCGTTCCACGGACCGAAGAAAACTCCGTTCGGTTCATGCGACGTTGCTGCGTGGGCGGAATGATCGGAATCACTTTGATGTCTCTGCTTGCAGTCTTGTTAGGACATCGATGAGAATGCGCCCGAGCCTGTAACCACCAACCCGCCACGGCCGCAGAGTCGCTGCGCGACCGCGGCTTGGTCGTGCAAGCCGTGGGAGCTTGGTAGAATAGCTGGAAGGTCAGACCTGATAAAGTTGGCGGCTGGGGCCGCTGCCGTGGCACCCGTTGGGCGATGAGCTATGACGACCTCTCGAAGCTTTAACTTAATAACGGTTGTGTCTGTTGTGCTTGTTTCGTTCCTTTACTTAAATGGTTGCAGGAAGGAGGATTCGATGCGCGCTTCCAAGCCAGACCCGAAGCAAAATGTTGAAGGGGCGCCGACCGATTTTAGGCCAGTCCAGCCCGCGTTTGAAATGAAGATAGACTCTCCCGACCAAGATCCAACTGCCAAGGACGCCCACATCCCCGATCCGCATGGTGATCGCATCCGCAAGCATTCGCGCGAGATGCTTCAGACTGGCGGGTTTCACTTTGCCGGAGGGCTGCCTACCGCCGGTCATCGCGCGGATGTTGCAGGCAAACTTCGACCCATTCGTGAAGTGGCGCTGCGCCTGATGGCGCTCGATGCGCTGTTCACCTGGGTCAATGCAGCGGAGTCGTCCGTGTCAACTGCCCGACTGAACGCTTACATCAACAGAAACGACCTGCAGGCTCATCTGACGGAAGACGAACGTAAGATCGTCGCGCTTTCCCGAGCAGATGCGCATAAACTGCACAATGATACGATTGGATGGCGTCTTGAAAATATGTGGGCGCTGGCCTGGATTATCGGTTTCGACCCTCAGCCCGATCCGATATCGGGCCAGGTATCAAATGAGATATCGCGATAATCCTCGACTTTCTACCTGGGCTCGATGCATCTGTCGACGATCTGCTCAAACGCGCACGACCGCGTACCGAGGAACAGGTTGTTGAACTGGAAGATGTCTTTTACTGCGCCCACAACGCGGTACGATGCGCGCAAACGGGATCAACAACCGCCGTTCCAAAAGGTTTCCACCCCGTTCGCGATGGCGGCGCCATTCACGAGCGGCGTCATTCGCTCACCTGGGCGATCTCGCCAGGAGTCAACTGGGAGGGGACCGATCCGAGCACCTGAGCATATCCGCTTGAAATGGAGGCAAGGACACGCTATTGCCAGATACTTCGATCACCCAACAATCCGCAGCCGCAGGACACGTCGCCGCCCGGAGGTGAAAGCCGTGGGAGCATCGTAAGCTGATTGATGGCCCTAACCGCGCTCCGCTGGCGAGGTGAGGCGACGACTGGGGGGCGACCTCGTCAATACTAGCTGCGTCCCAGTTTCGACCTTGTGGAAAACTCCCGGATCGGCTCTACGTTTCGACGTACGTTCCCAGGCGGGAACTCTCGGCCGCCGCCAGCAGCGCGGCACGGGCTGCGGGCACGCCGAAGTAGATGCGTAGATAGCGGTCCATCGCCCGCGTCTGCGTCAAGGCGCCGGTTTCCCAGCGCGAGATGGTTTCCGTCGCCACACCGAGTTGTTCGGCGAGGCTACGTTGCGTGAGGCCCAAGTCGTCTCGGTTTTTCCGGATTTGGTCGCCGGACAAAAGACCAAGCTGCGCGCGAAGCGAGTGGGCAATCTGCGCGTCGACGTCGTTATCGAAGACCAATTCGCCGCACGCCCCGCACTGCGGAACGTGGAGCCGCGGTACCTCGACCGTGTAAAGGCGGCCGTCGTGCTTGATTTCGGAACAGTGCGGCACGACGGCAGGCCGCACTTCCTTCTCTCCGCACTCCGGGCAGCGCCAGGGAAACGGCTTTCCCGTCGAATGCGGTGTTTGATTGATGATGGTCTTCTCAGGCATCGTGAATGCTCACCACGTGGATCGTCGGATCGTCGGGGTCGTCCTCGACGAGGACTGTTTCGATGTATAAGTCGTGGCCGCCAATCTCCAAACGGAAGTCGTAAATTCCTATGTCATAAAAGGCTAGCCGTCAGTATCCGTCAATATTCTATTCTTACAAGGTTGTTGACTTACGTCAAGTGCAGAGGTGACAGGTGGCGCGAGGTGAGCACCGTCCGGCTCTGGCCGTCGTGGGTCAACAGGGCGTCGACCACCTTGCCCCAGCGCGGCTCGTGCCATTGGATCCGCCCATCGCCGCCGCCCTAAGGTCTGACTCTGCCGCCGTTCTACGGGCATGGTCGGTTAGTCGCGTGACGCCGCCTCGCGCCGCTCCTTCTCCTGCACGCCACTCGCCCGCGGGGGCGAGGCCGACGGTTTCGGCGGGAGATCGTAGCCCGGAACCGTCCAAATGGGCGGCGCAGTCGGGATTGACGAGCTGGGCCGTGGCCGTTGCGGTGGGAAAATCTGCGGGTAGGGCGGCAACTCGGGCACCTCCAGCTTCAGCGGAGTCGATGGCGGCGTGGGAGTTCGCCGCTGCGAGTCGTTCTGCGAACAGGTTCTTACCAAGTTTGAAATCATTATCATGGCGACCACCAACGGCCACGTGGGGAAGCCCCCCGACGGCGTGGGTTGCGATGGCCGGGAAGGCTTCGGCACAACCGGCGGCCTCTTCCGCAGATCGCGCTCCGCCTCCGCGAGCGTTACGTCCTTCCCCTCGTTCTGAAGCGCGAAGAACCGCTCCAACAGCGCCTTGGGCGCCGCAAGACCGGTCGGCGATCCGACGACGACAAAGGTCGGGCTGCCGTTCGCGACAGATTCTCCGCGAAGCACGTCCCCCCGAGCCAGTTTGGCCGGCAGGACGAACACATAGCGGTCGTCAAACTGGACGGGTCGATATCTCTCAAGGCAGCGGAGGCAGGTCGGCCGCTTCTCCCAATAGTCGGCGTCGCTGAACTCCTCGGGCGGGTCGGCCTGATGGCCGTCCTGCGGAGCCGGCAAGACACGGGGCGTGAAGAGAAGACTTGTCGTCTGGGGGCAACGGCAGCGCGCGTGCCACTCGTCGCGCCAGATCCGGCTGTCTCGGCCTTCTCGCGACTCGAACGCGAATTCGGTCACGTGGGCGTCGAGAAGACCGCGGATGATCCATTCAGGGGCCGCCCCGGCCAGCGCCTGCTGGCCGTTCTCGCCCAGCTTCTGCCCGTCGCCGGCCAGGTCGAAACGAAAGAGCCGTGCGCAGCGTTCCCACAGGTCGCGGCGGAAGTTGGGGATCGTTTGGCTGAAGTCGGGGCCATAGCGGGAGGCGAGCAAGGCGGCCACTTCATCGCGGACCTTGCGCACAGCGTCGTACAACGCCTTCCGCTGACGATGCGTGAGCACATTGACCACGCGGCTGACCTCCTGGGCCATCGAGGGCATTTGTTCCGTAAGCCGCGCGGCGGCGACATCCGCGTCCAAACTCGTGGCCTTGGGCGACAACCCCAGGGCCTCATAAAGATCGCCTTCGGGCACCGCACAGCGAAATCGATATTGAGCGGAGGTCAACTCGAACATAGCTACAAGTTCTGTCTCAGCGAGGCTAGTTCCTTGGCGTCGATGAGCCGGCTCACGTGCAGCAGGTTCAGCAGCGAGCGGCCCAGGTCCCGCACGTGGGGGGTGCGGGAATTAGGGTCGGCCGATTCGTCATCGAGCCAGAGGGCCAACTGTTCTGTAAGATGCTCCAGGTGCGCTCGCGGTTCACCCTTGGCCTGCTCCACTTTCGCGCGGGCCATATCCAGCACGCTCTGGCCAAAACGAATAGCCTGCTGCAACTCTCCGCCGGACCAGGATCGCCGCGACAGCTCCTTCGTCGGCTCGAGCACGTCGTCCGGATCGCTCCGTCGCGGCCGCGCGACGGGATGGCCGTCCAGCCGGCTCACGTCGTACAGGGGCATCCAAACGCCGCCGGGCTGCGCGACTTCCAAGTGCAGCAGTCCATTGTCGGTATACTCCCAATCGACGTTGAAGTGAAGGACGCTGCTCATGGGAATGCAATCGAACTCGAAGAGCCCGAGCTGGATATACTCTTCCCGCCGCGTCTCGGGGTGCATTGCCTGGCGCAGGAGCGAGAAGCGGAACGTGTTGTCCTCGCCCCAATACCTGAATCCCTGCGATCCCTTGGCCGGATATCGCTGTCCGCGGGCAAGCAACTCGTAGTACTTATCGTAGACCAGGATTCCATAGCCGTGGGGGGCGACTTTGCCGACCACGCCGAGCACGGCGCCTCGGGCGACGGCTTCCATGGGATGCACGGGAAAGCCCTTCGTCGCAAGCTGGCCCAATTCCTCCGTGAGCCGGGCATCGCGGAATTCCTCGGCGATGGTCCGCTGCCACGGCATCTTCGGCGGCCCGGAAGGTCATCGCCAGCGGCTTTGCCGCCGCCGGTCGAGCCATGCCGGACTGGGCCTCGGCCGAATAGGCGCGGGTGGAAAAAAGCCGCTGAGCGATCTTGCCTAGGGGTCCTGGGAAGCGTTTCATTGCACACCTGAAAGACAGGTTCTAAGGGACATCGCAACACTATCAACATTTATGTCGCTGACGGAGGGCCATGTCAAGACCTCGATCGTCAGTGGTTGGCAGGCCAACTTCTTCCAGCCGACTCGCGAATTGCCGAGATGGCGCCGATGCCAATGCTTTGGGATTACTGCGGTGATGAAGATCAGTTACGAGACGGTCTCGACCTCCAGGATCTTTGCCGGCTGGTCGCAGTAGATGCCGACGATGGCCTTTGCGGTTCGCGTCATCGGAACATGCACCCAAGCCGGTGGCGGTAACAGATCGTATACTTCGTTCTTGACCACGTGGCGGACTTCGAATGAAGCTTGCCCCGGTTCGCACCTGATTTCAGTTGCCTGGTCCCTGATTCCCGTCAGCATGATGCGATCGAGACACTTCAGCACCGGATCAACGTGGCCAAGGCAACGTCGTGAGGGAAACCAGAAAGGGCTTAGTTCGTTCGCTCCCAAGCCGTGGCGGAACGCTTCGCTGACGCCTTGGCGAAGCCGCCGAAGCCACCGACGCCGAGGCCGGTCTGTGTTCCACCAACAAGAGGGTGACAACATGACGGAGAATTGCTTCTGGACACCCCGTTGGTGGCAATTTCCTGCCGAAATGCCCCCTCATGGGAAAAATTTCCAAGAAAATTCGCCAAATGCTTGCAAGAGATTTCAGAACGGTGCATATTCGGGGGTAGTTGACTAACCACAATACACCCCCCGGGTTGGGTTTGAGCTTGGCGGTTTTGGCAGGAATGGAGGATACGAAAATGAGGGTCTGGTTGATCGTCGCTTTGATAGCGAGCTTCGCGCCTCTTGTGAGTGAACGCGCGGAGGGCGAATTTATTGATGGTGTCGAAACTTTCAGCGGGCAAGTCTTGGACACATCTACCTGGCAGACCCGCTACAACAGCGTCGTCGTGCAGAACAATGGCTTGACGATCCCTAGCGGCGAGGTCGTGACGGCAAATCCACTGGTGCCGGTTGGTGGGGGAGTAAGCGTTGACCTCGTTGTCTCACAAATCCCTGGCGTTAGCAATAATTACCCCGGCGCGGTGGCCGTGTACTTGACGACCGCTTCCGCGGGGACGGCAACCGGCGCTTGGGATGACTCCTTTGCGGCGGAACTGGAATTGGATCTTTGGGCGGGGAACAGCCACCCGGGAACTGCCGCGGCGTATATCGACCATCCGGATAGTGGATCGGGCCAGATCATAGAGAACGTGGCTAACAGCGAGGGAACGTTAGGGTCCAACCTCACCTTTGAGATCGATCGCCCGACCTCCCAGGAGTATGAATTCTCCGTCTTGGACTCCAGCGGCGATGTCACGGGAAGTGGGATGTTATCCGCCGCGTCGTTCCCCGGAGCGCTTTACATCGATCTTCACACGGATGGGGGAACTACGGCGACCTTTGACAGTGTGACGATCACTCCCGAACCCTCGACCTTCGCCCTGCTCGGCACCGGTGGGATCAGCCTTGCCGCCTACGCTTGGCGGCGCCGAAGCCTCGCGAGAAGGAAGCCGAAGCGCGGAGAGTCCGAGCAGTTGCAAGACGGTGCTGTACCGATCCTGGCTTTTCCTACGCGTTCGTGCGATCAAGCGTGCGTGCGACGCCGTGCAGCCTAATCGCGGCGAGAGGAAGCGGCTCGACGACCATCGCAGTGTAATGGAACTGCCGGTTGCACGACGGTTTGCGGCCAATTGTGCAGGAGATGTCAAGAACAAGCGGTGGCACTTCGAGACGAATTTATCACGCTAGGGTTAGTCTGCACTGTCACTCGTTGGGGATAAACCGTGGCCTTCCCCTGGTCCGAAGAACTTCGAAACAGGTGGAGACGGATGCCTTTCACGGCCCATCATTCGTCCACCATTTCGGCTTGCCACGTCTCCCGGATCAGCCGCAAGCGGCGTTCGACCGTAGGTAGCGAGCGACCGATCTTCTCCGCAATTTCCTCGTTCGTGTAGCCTTCAAGCTTGTACAGAGCAATCTGCCGCAACTGATCGTCAGCGAGTTTATCGAGAAGCCGATCCACCGCCTCGACCATCTCGGCGGCGAACTCCGGAGTCGGCTCCGGGCCGGCCACCTCATCGATCCCCGCCGCTCCAGTGGATGCTTGCAGATCCACAAACGCAGATTCCCCCGCCACCAACCCGGAACCTCGTTTCTTCCGTGTCTGATGTATCAACTGGTCATAGGCTTTCCGCTCCGTAATGTGGACGATCAGGCGCCACAGGTCGTCGCGATCGCGCAAGTCCGGGAAGCGGTCCTCTTGCGCTCGTCGGCAGAAGCTCTGAAAAGCGCTGAGCACTACGTCCTCTTCGTCGGCAACGCGCCGCGGACTATCACCGAGCTTCTTGCGGGCCAGGGCTAGCAAACGCCGGTAGTATCGCTGCCAGAGTTTGGCGCGCCACAATTGACCCAACTGGCCTGGGCCCCACCCGATCCTCGGCAAGAGGCGAATTGGCGGCAACGGGTGGCAAGGCTTTCTGCCGAGATGGAGCAACTCGAGGCCGAACTCTCGGCCCGCAGCGCGGAATACCGCCAGGCCAAGCAAGCGATCCCGCTGGAGGATCTGCAAGGCGCATTGTCCAAGAACATCGTGCTGGTCGACTTCATCGACTATTCGTACCGCAGGCGAGACGATAAGAGGTCCTTCAGCGCGGCGATCGAGCATCGGCTCTTGGCCTTCGTCGTTCATCCGGACCGGCCGGTGGAAATGGTCCCCTTGGGGGAGATGCGGCCAATCAACGAAGCGATCGAGACCTGGCTGGTGACGTTTGGCATGTCGGCGGAAGGGGCCGGGGCAGCGCGGCGATTGCGCGAGCTGTTATGGGCGCCGCTGGAGAAGAAACTCCACGGCGCGAAGATCGTGCTCATTTCGCCCGACGGGGCCCTCAGCCGTTTGCCCTTCGGAGTCTTGCCGGGCAAGAGGCCGGGGACCTATCTGGTCGAGGAGCTGACGTTCGCCGTGGTGCCCGTGCCGCAGTTGATCCCGCAACTCGTGCGGGAGGAAGGGCGCAAACAGTTGCGGAAGAAACTACTGCTCTTGGGCAACGTCGATTACGACGCGCCGCCTGCCAAAGCCGATGTTCGTAGTCCCGGCTTTAGCCGGAATCCTGTCGGGGAGCCGCCTAAGGTCGATGGGACTACGAACCGGACATTCGCAACTGCAAACAGTGTGTCGTACCGCAGCCTGCGCCCTGGCCCCTTGCACTTTGACCCGCTTCCCGGCACAGAGAGCGAGATCGCGGCGATCGAAGAGCTCTATCACCACGAGGTCGGTTCCGAGGGGGTCACCGCGCTGAGGAAATCGCAGGCCGACAAAGAGGCCTTTCTGGCCGCGGCCCACCAGTACGGTTATCTGCATCTGGCCACGCATGGCTTCTTCATCGAAGAGCGGGTGCCCGGTTGGTCTTTCTTGCGAAAGCCTTTGGTCGCGGCGAAGGAAGCCGCCATTCTGGGCTCGCCGCGGGATGTGGCGACCGTGGCGGACGTCGGCCCTGAGGCCGCCAGACTCTGGGAATCCCGTGGGGGCGCCAACGTCGCGTGGAAAGTCCTGTCCGGCTACAGTATCCCAGGCGTTGCTCAGAAGCTCCTGCGGGTCGAGGGGCGGCTTAAGAACCCCGTCGATCGCGAACCATCGCACGACTGGTTCGCGTCCGCATGGAAATCGGTCCCCTCGGGGCTGATCCCGCAGGATGCGGATGGGATTCGGGTAACCTGCGGTTCGTTGACTTCGGGCCAGTGGTACGCCGCGAATGACTGGTGTGTGTTTCGCTCGGTCGAGGCTTACGTCGATGTCACGGGCGACAAGGCGTTCCTCGGGCAAACGGTGGCTGGCAAGACTGTGCGGGAGCACATGGTGAGCATCGCTACCGCATACACGAAGTTGAAGCGTAAGGCCGGACTGGCAAGTTATGGCGAAAATGATAACCTTCTCGAATGTGCGCCGGAGTATATTCACTGCGTCGCGTCATTCAATGCGGCTAATGTCCACATGCTCCGCCGCAGCGCCGAATATCTCGATGCGGCGGATGAGAAGGCTCGCGCCGCCGACCTCCGCGATCAGGCTGCCAAAATCCAGGCCGCTGTGCTCGGCCTCTACTCGCCCGGCGAAGGCACGTGGAACACCATGCATCTTGACGGTCGCAGGTTTCTTTCCCGCCACTGCTACGACTACATTGTCGTCGGCCAGGCAATGGAAAACGAGCTAACAGCGAAAATGAAAAAGGAAATGACCGCGTTCGTGGACAATGAGCTCCGTACCAAGACGTGGATGCGCGCCATGAGTTTGAAGGATCCCGCGGCCACGAAATCCGACCGCCCCGACCATGGCCCGCTGGGCAGCTACGACGGCTGGCCGCCGCTCGTCATGGACGTGATGTGCCGCTTTGGCGCGTTTGATAGGGCGGTGGACTTTCTGCGGAGCACAGAGGAGGTTACGCATGAGGGATCGTTCGCGCAGGGGCATGAATTCCTGGGACCCAACCAGCGAGGATACGACCCTATCGTCCGCATCGCCAGCCGCTGCTGGCACGACGCCAACTGTATCTGCGGCGCCGCTTTCATGGAGGTGATCATCGGCTCGTTCTTCGGCTACCGCCCCGACCTCCCCGGCGAGAGCCTGCAGTTGCTGGCCCCAGATACGCCGCGTGGTTTTACTGGGGAACTCCGCCATGTGCCGTACCATGGTGAACACTACACCCTCGTCAGCGGCGCGGACGGCATCCGCAAGGTCGTAGAGCGGTCCCAATAAACCACCCAGTCTCGGAATCTCGCCTGGCCGGCTAACCTGCGGTGGTCACCCCCTCCGCAGCGAAACGGGACGGCCGGCGCCAAAAAGTCGGAAAGCTGCTGGTTTTTGTTGACTGACAGGCGATTTGAATCGCAGGATTTTGCAAGCCCTTTTAGCGATTGCACACGGGGTGCCCCACCGCCGTAGGCAGACACACTTCAGCGTGACACCTTGGCAACGGGACCGAACCATGCCCCTGGCTGCCCACCAAGGTTCAGGTTCATTGCTATTTTATCAAACGAAACAGTCATAATTGACCCCTCATTCCGGCCCGTCTATAATCTGTCTTGCTAAGATAACGCCAAACCATCTGGGCAATACTTTATGAATTTGCGATTTTTTGACCATTGTCTGCCAATCGTACTTTTCTGGGCATTGTTCGGCGTTCCTGTTAGCGCCCAGCAAAGAGCAGCCCCACCCGTGCTGCGCTATGTGGCGGGTTCCGCCACCAAAATGGAACAACTCATCGGCGAAGAAGACAAAGAGCGGCATCAACCCACTCGCAGCCGGACCTTCAAGCGATACAGATTGCGCGGTACCGACCTCGGCAATTCCTTTGAACATGATGGGCGGGCGTATTTCCTTTTTGGCGACACCGTGGGCGAATTGGATCGAGCGCTCGACACGATCGCAACGACGGACGCCCGCGATCCGGAACAAGGCGTCCGTCTCGACTTCCTGACGGCCCCCGGCCGTCCTTACCTGACCATCGAGCCGCCCGGCGTCAGCATGGGCGCCTTCGAGGTGCCCGTCGCCGGTATCGACTTGGGCGGGCGGATGTACGTGGTCGTCAGTACTAACCACTCGGCGGATCGGAGCACGGATCGTTCGGTCCTCACGACGTTCACTCGTCCCGCGACCTTCACGCCGCTGCGCACTATCTCCCAGCTTCCGGACGGGCGGTTCGTCAAGATGTCGATGCACGTCGAGCCCGGACCGATGGCGGGGATGCCTCCCGACGGGCCCTTCGTTATTATCTGGGGCACCGGCAAGTACCGCGCCAGCGACGCCTACCTCTCGGTCGTCCCCGTGGCGGAGTTCGAGTCTGGCCGGGGCACCCGTTATTTCGCCGGTCTCGACACGGCAGGTCGCCCAACTTGGAGCAGGAGCGAATCGGATGCCAAGCCGATTGTCACCAACGGAACCATGGGCGATATCTCGGTCACGTGGTGCAAAGACCTGAACCTGTGGCTGATGAACTGGGATAGTCGTTCGCCCGCACCTCACGGTGTGTTGTTCTCCTATTCCAAAACGCCGTGGGGGCCATGGAGCGCGCCGCAAGTCATCTTCAACGCGATCCGAGACGGGGCTGTCGGCAAATTTATTCACGATCCGAGTGCCGTTCCGGACGACAGGCTCGCGGGGCCGGTCATCGGCAAGGGCCAGAAGGACCCGGCAGCCGTCCACGGTGGCGCTTATGCGCCTTACGTGATCGAGCGGTTCACGAAGTTGAAGGGTTCGGAACTTCATCTTTACTACGTTCTATCGACCTGGAACCCATACGTCGTCGTTCTAATGAAGTCGCGGTTCAAGGTTGAGTAAGAGGAATAGGCACCTGAATCACAAAACCACCGTTGGAACGCCGTCAGCCCAGCTAGTCCGCATCGGTCATCCCCTACCTCCGCGCGCAAGGGGCAGGGCCCGCATCAAATAGTCTGAAAATGTCCATTATTTCTTGACTGCGGGCAGTTTGACACTCCCGCCTGACTTATCAGCCAACGCAGCCAATTGACAGGGTGAGCATCATGTCTTTCTTGATCCCCTAGAGACACGCCCCGTAGTGGTGTTTGCGGTCCAATGTGCTAAGATAGAATGAGGGGCAAAGAGATTGGGGTCTGACACGTCAGCGCGAGCGAAATTGCCACATGGGGAAGTGGTCGAAGAAAAAACAGCAGGCGACGCCCGGCGGCATCCCGGCAACCGATGATTGCGACGCGGCCAACCGGCTAGGCGCATCGCCGGGCGCACCAGGGCTAGGCGGTGGGCCGGACGGCCAGCGGCGGCGCTTCCGCGGCTGGCGGGCATGGCTCCTGCGGCTGGCGCTGATGATCCTTTCGCCGATTCTCTGCCTGGGCCTCCTGGAGGCCGGCCTGCGGCTGGGGGGATACGGCTACCCAACCACATTCTTCCTCGGCCCGGATTCCAGTGGCAGCTACACGGTCAATCACCGTTTCACATGGCGATTCTTCCCCCGGCCGCTTGCCACGCGCCCGTACCCCTGCACGCTCACCGCCAAGCCCGCCGGAGCCGTTCGCATCTTTGTCCTGGGCGGGTCGGCTGCGCAGGGCTTTCCCGATCCATCCTTCAACTTCGGCCGGATCCTCGCCGTCATGCTCAGCGAGCAGTATCCGGGCCGGCAATTCGAGGTCGTCAATGCGGCGATACCGGCGACCAACTCCCACGTGGCCCTGGAGATCGCTCGCGAATGCGCGGCCCACGAACCGGACCTCTTCCTGGTCTACCTGGGCAACAACGAGGTGATCGGGCCCTACGGTCCGGGGACCGTCTTCTCGCCCGGGTCGTCGGGTGTGGGCGTGATTCGCGCCCGTGTGTGGGTGAATTCCATTCGCAGCAGCCAACTGCTGGACGACCTGACTGCCCGGTTCCGCGGCCACGGCAGCGACGTGGACCGCGTGCCCGACATGGAAACGTACCTTCGCGGCGCGGTGCCGGCCGACGATCCGCGGCTGACGGCCGTCTACGACAACTATCGACGGAACCTCAGCGACATTTGCGGCGTGGCCCGCCGCGCGCAGGCGGCGGTCGTCCTTTGCAGCGTGGGCGTGAACCTGCGGGACTGCCCGCCGCTGGCCTCGTTGCACCGCTCCGATCTCATCGCCGAGGAGTTGGTGCAATGGGAGTCGATCTACAAGGCGGGCATCGCCTTGGAAGCGGAGAATCGTTGGCCGGACGCGATCCGGCAGTACGAGGCGGCGGAGAAGATCGACAGCCGGTTCGCCGAACTGCAGTTCCGCCTGGCACGCTGCCTGATGAAGGCCGGCCGCAGCGTCGAGGCCCGGGAGCGATTCGCACTTGCCCGCGATTTGGACGCGCTGCGGTTTCGGGCCGACTCGCGCATCAATACGATTGTCCGCGAGGTGGCCGCCGCGCAAGGGCCCACAGGCGTCCGTTTCGCCGACGCCGAGCGGGAGCTTACCGAAAGAGACCTGGGCGCGGCGGGCGTTGCAGGGAAAGATCTCTTCTACGAACACGTGCATTTGACCTTCGAGGGAAACTACGTCCTCGCCCGGGCAGTCCTGGAGCAGGTCGCCGCGGCCCTGCCGCAACTGGCGGGCCGGAGTGGTGAAGTTCCCTCGCCACAGCGATGCGCGGAACGGTTGGTGAGGACGACCGGCGACGAGTACCAGGCCGCCAGCGTCATGGTACACGTGAAGTACCGGCCGCCGTTCACCAACCAGTTCGACCATGCGCTGCGGCAGGCCGCCGCACGCCGTCAGCGGGACGACTTGCACCGCCGGCTATTGGCGCCGAAGGAGGTCGACGCTGCCCGCCGGGCCTACGAGGCGGCGCTTGCCCAATCGCCGGGCAACTGGGAACTGCACTACCATTTCGGCGCGCTGGCACTGGTGTGGGGCCGGGCGGCGCTGGCCGAAGAGCATCTTCGCATCGCGCTCCAGAGTGTGCCGTGGGATGTTCGCACCTGCAACCTGCTCGGCAACGCGCTGGCGGACCAGGGTCGATTCGACGAGGCCCTTGTCCAGTACGGCAAGGCCCTGGAAATCGATCCTGAATTCATCGAAGCCGAGAAGAACCTCGCGGTCGCTTTGGCCGACGTCGGGCGGGGCGACGAGGCCCTTGTCCATTTCCGTAAGGTCCTCGAGATCCACCCCGATTTCGTCGAGGCCCGCGACAACCTCGGCAGGCTGCTGGCCGGCCGGGGCCAGTTCGACGAGGCCGTCGTGCAGTTCCGGAAGGCCCTGGAAATCGACCCGGATTATGCGGAGGCGCACGATGACCTCGGCCAGGCCCTCTTTCAGCAAGGAATGCCGGACGAGGCGGCCGAGCAGTTCCGCAAGGCCGTCGAGATCAAGCCCGACTTTGCCGAAGCGCACAACAACTTGGCGCTAGTGTTGGTCAAACGCGAACAGTTCGACGATTCTCTTGCCCATTACCGTAAGGCATTGGAGATCAAGCCCGACTACGCCGCCGCCCACTTCAACTTCGGTATGGCCCTGGCTGAGCGCGGCCAGTTCGACGAGGCGATTGCCCATTTCCAGCGGGCCCTGGAAATCAACCCCGGCTTTCTTCAGGCCCGCCGCGCCCTGGAAGCCCTGCGCACAAACCGGCCATGATCCAAGAGTCTGTTCCGAAAGGCGTTGGAGTCCCGGCTTTAGCCGGCTAAAGCCGGGACTCCAACCCGGGTCCCCGGCTTTTCGGAACAGACCCCAAATAAATTCCGTTCTATGTTGAACTTTGCAGTTCCCCTGAGAAGATTTCCTGAAGACTGGTAAACCGCAAGACGTTATGCGAAAATAGCACGGCGCGGATGGCAAGTGGTTATCATGGATGGCCATTGCTTCAGAGCGCGCTCAGTTTTGAGGAGAACAGAACAATATGACCAACAAAGCCCTCTGCTTCCTCGCGATCCTGTGCGTCAGCCTCGGTCGGCTGCCGGCCGCCGAGCCTGCCAATTTGCTCATCGCCAAGTTCACTGCCGGACAGAACGTAAAACTCTGGCGGGATGCTGCGGCTGGTGTGGAATTGACGGTCGAGCCTCTCACGAAGCAGGATCTCAACTACACGTTGAAGGTCGTCCACCACGCCGGCGGTTGGCCCGGCATCGGTCTGCCCCATCCACCGTCCGACTGGTCAGCGTACCAGGTGTTCAAGTTCGAAGCCTGGGCCCCGGAGAACATTAGTGTCGAACTCCGTATGGATGACGCCAAGAGCAAGGGCTTTGATTCGCGGTTCAACTTCTCCTTCAAGCTGACCAAGGGTAGGAACCTCGTCCAAATCCCCATCGAGCAGATCCGGAAGGTCATCGATCCCAAACACATCGTGCTGGTCATGCTCTTCATGAGCGATCCACCCGAAGGCAGCACCATTTATTACGACAACTTCCGCCTCGGCCCGATGGAGCGAGATGAGGTACACTTCATGCCATATGCGGACCGCATGGACCTGCAGCCGACCACGCGGGTCCGCACGCCGCACTTTCCCTTCGGGCGGAACCTCAGCCGCGGTCCCTTGAAGATCTTCGCCATTAACGCGGTCACGGCGGGCCGAGCGGCATCCGAGCTGATGCAACGCCTGGACATGAACCTCAACGTGGTGACTTGGGACCGGGCGTGGGACGCGAACACCTGGGGCATCGCCGATTTCTACGGCCAGCGCGGCACGAGTTCCGAGGACTGTATGCTGGTCCAGCGGTACCTGGCCAGCTCGATGCAAAGTCCCGAGCGACTGGATGCGATGATTCTGACGACACCCTGGGGCTGGAGCAGCTTCTCGGAGTCGGCGCGGGAAGGCATTCTGCGGCGGGTCGAGAAGGATGGCACCGGGCTGGTCTTCATCATGCCCTTCCCCGGTGGTGCGAAGCCCGTCTGGACCGATGATCTTCGCAAGCTCTGTGCCTTGGTCGACGCACCGTCCGATTACTTTGCGGGCGGCTATTACGGTCTGCGGGAACCGAAAGACGGCATCATCGGCGGCAAGCCGTGGCGGCTCGTCGGCAGGCATCCGATCACCGACGGCGTTCCGTTGGATGCCCTGCCGGTCCATAAGATCGACGTCATGCAGTGCAAGGCCGCCGCGGGCGCCCAGGTGCTGATCGAGACCGACAGCGGCAATCCAGTACTGGCGGTCAAGCAACTTGGCAAGGGGCGCGTGGTGACGCTTAGCGTGCGTAGCGACGGGCTTTCGCCGCCGATGCCTCTGACGCCAGACCAGCGCCTCGCGGATGGCTTCGAGTTCCGCTACTGGGAAATCTGGTACGATCTGCTGGCACGGGCTGCCTACTGGGCCTCGGGATCGACATTTAGCCGCAACGGCGAGCCGGTAAAGCTGGCCGTTAGCGGCGATGACACGGACGAGAACCTGAGTGTCCGCCAATGGAAGGACAAGGCCGGCAAGGTGACGGACTGGCAGATCGACTTCGTCAAGCCCAGTTTGACCCTTGTCCCCCTCCTCGTTCCGGAGATGGTCGATCGTGGCGCGGACATCGAGCTGGGCTTCACGCCGCCCCAGAATATCGACAAGGCGGCCAAGTGGGAGGTAACGGCGTCGGAGCCGGCAGTCGCCAGCGAGCGGATTCTCGAGCGTATCACGCCCGATCTTACCGGGATTCACGCGGTCAAGCCCGGAAGCGGACGCGGCCTCGTGAGTATCCCGACAAAACGCATGTCCCGTACGTCCGTGCATTTGCGAGTGACCGCCCGGCATGGCGGGCGTATCGTGGCTGAGGGGCTGGCGGTCGTGCTCTTCACGCCGACGCAGACGTGGGAAGACTTCGAAGTTCATAGCTGGGGACTGGGCGGCCTGCCCTACATGGCGGACTACGAGTTGCGCCTGGGCCGTGCGCTGGGCATCACCTGCGCCCAGTCCGGCGGCTGGTGGGATATGCGGGAGGCCATGGTCAACGGTTTCCGCAACCAGTGCTTCTTGGGTGTCGATGGGTTGAACAACCCGATGTATGTCTGGGATCAGCGGGCTTGGAACAACTCCAAGGACCGGCAGTACCTGATCCGCAAGCCGTCGTTTGCCGACCCCCAGGAGATGGCCAGGCGTCAGAAGGACATCACCGAACGGGTTCGCACGTTTGCCAAGTACAAGCCGCTTTCGGGTATCCTCGCCGACGAAACCTCACTGACGAGCTACGCGGCGGAATTCGACTACGACATGCACCCGGCGAACATCGAGGCCTTCCGGCGGAAGCTGCAGGCGAAGTTCGGCACGATCGCGGCGATGAACGCGGCGCTCAAGACCTCGGAGAAATCTTTCAAGGAGATCGTCGCCCCGGTCACCGCCGAGACGAAGGCCTCCGGCAATTGGGGCCTGTGGAACGAGTGGCGGGCACACAATGACGATCTCTGGACGAGTGTCTTTACTTCCTACGCGGCCTGGATCAACGCCGTCGAGCCGGGCATCCGTGTCAGCGTCTCTGGCACGCAGCCGTCAACGCCGTTCAACGGTATCGACTGGGCGAAGCTCACGCCGGCGCTGCGCTCGGTCACCGGCTACAACGCCCGCTTTCAGCAGTTGCAGCGGCTGAACTTCCATCCGAGCGGCGACCTGAAGTCCATGGCCTGGGTGGGCTACGGCAATAAAGGGGTGGGCGCGCAATACCAGATGTGGGACAACCTCTTCAATGGCGACGCGGGCTGCGGCTTCTTCTGGTGGTATTCCTTGCGCAATCCGGACCTGACCTGGAGCCAGTCGGCCCTCGATTACAAGGTCGCCTTAGACCGCATCGCGCATGGCGTCGGGCGGCAGTACCAGTTGGCACGGCGCCGGTTCTCGCCGATCGCGGTCCTGTGGAGCCCGACCAGCCAGCGCGCGGCGTATGCGGCCGGCAAATTCGAGCAGTTCGTCCAGGAGGAGGAGAACGTGCTCCAGTCGCTGCGTCGGGCCGGCTATGAACCATATTTCATCTCCGAACCACAACTGCTGGCCGGCGAACTGAAGGCCAAGGGTGCCCGGGCGCTCTTCCTGCCCATGACGCTTTCGCTCGGGATGGGGACGTATCCCGCCGGCGTGAAGGTCTGGCCGGCGATCGAGGCTTTTCTGCAGCAGAAAGGCTTGGTGGTGTGTACCTGCATGCCCGACCGGGATGAGTTCCTCCAACCGCTGGAGGCCCCGGCGAAGCTAAAGCAGCAAGTCGTCCAATTCAAGACGATCGGCAAGGATCTGCGCGGCGCTTTGGAGCAACGTGGCGTCAAACCCTGGGTGACGGTATGCGGCGCCGGTCTGACCGCGGGCGAAATGCCGCCGTACGTGCATGAGTTGCGTTCGGCCAAGGGTGCCCACGGCTATCTAGTGGGACTGCTCTTGCCTCCGGCCAGCGCGAAGCGGACCATCGGCGCCGACGGCGTCATGCACGAGGAGGGTGGCGACCGGGCTCCCGTTGCCTGCACGCTGGAGTTCGCCGGCCTGCCCCACACGGCCTGCTACCTCCAACGCAGCGGCCAGCGCCTGACTGGGCAGGACAAGGTCGTGCTGACGGCCGGCCAGGGCGAACTGTTGTCTCTGCTGCCGTATGTTGTAACGGGAGTCTCAGTGGACCTGAAGGCCGAGGACCAGGACCTGGTCGTACGCTGGGCGATCAAGCGAGGGGACGTCGCAGCCGACTTCCTGCCGCATGCGGTGCGGATCGAGGTTGCTGACGCCGCTGGTGTTCTCGACCCGGACCTCGCACGGAATACCACCAGTCGTGCCGACGGCACAGGCACGATGCGTCTCTCACTGTCCGAAAGTGAGCGGGAGCAGCGATGGGCGGTGACGGTACGCGACGTGTTGACTGGTATCCAGGGGCAAGCACGGCAACCTTAGATCGTCCGGAAGAAATAACGAAGTGCTGTGTTGTCGAGGGTGGCCGGGGCAACCGGGCCGAACGGCATGGCATAACTTCCGGGACATCGATTTCCAGAATTACAGCGGCGTCCAGGGCACGTCCGATCGCGTGTGGAGACGTGATGCAAGCTCAATGGCCTGATAACGCTGGTCCAGCACCTTGGCGGCAACCCGCTGCAAGGAGATATCCTGTACCTCATAACAGACCAGGATGTCGTTGGCGGCGTCCGCCAGCACCGTCGGCACGGGCGTCTCGCCCTCGCCGGGCGTCTGCTTGGCGACCAGTGGCAGAAGTTGCTCGGGGGCGACGATCAGCAGGCGCTGCTCTCCGCCACAGGTGGCAAACCGCTGCGGCAGCGCCTCTTTCAGCCCAGAAGCGAGCTCGAAAAGCGGCTCGTGCGGCCGGCCATCGAGGGCGGCGGCCGTCTGTTCCGCAGCAAACTGTTGGAGCATGCGGAGAATGACTGTTCGCGACATCCTTGAGACGACATCGGCCACATGGCCGTGGACATCGCGGATTTCGGTTGTCGCCGCCTGGCGGAGTCCTTCTTCCAATCCTTGTTCCATTTCGGTGAGCAAGTCCGCCCTGCGAGCGGCGATCTGCGCCGCGGCGATCTGCTGTAAGGCATTCCCCGGCCTGGCCAGTTCTTTGCCGGTCGCCGCGGCGCCGGAGAATCGCTCGATCAGGCGGTTGAAGTCGGCTGCCAGGTTGCACAGCTTGTCGCCGGCGGTGGCCAACTGCGCCACCACGATGCCCACCATCCGGCAAAACGCATCGAGTGCCAATTCGTACAGCCGCAACTCGAAGTATTCGGAAAGGCGCTGGTCGGTCACCAACCGGCGGGCGGAGAAACATCCGCGGAACTTCAGCCAGTCCTTGCCGCCCCGCTTGTCGCCCAGCAGTTGATGCTTCAGCGACTGCAATTGGTCGGCGCTTGCGCGGAGCGCATCGCCCGCCTGGCCGCTGAGGTCGCGGAGGTGCTCGGTCAGGCTGTCGGCCAGGCGCCGGGCGCCGGCCAGGCGATGTTCCGGCGAGTGTACCAGGCCGAGCAACCAGGGTTGCAATTGCGCGCCCGCTGTCGTGGCGATTTCCTGAATCGGGGCCTCCATCGCGGACTCCAGGCAAAGCCGATGCGTGTCCTGTGCCCCTTGGTAGCGGATGATGCCGTCCAACGCTTCGACGATCGCCTCGCTGGACGGCGCACTGGCGAGAAAACCGCGTCGCGGGCCGAGATTGTTCAACAACTCACCCAGCGCCGAGAGCAAGTACGCCTGGCGATCGTTGCCCATCTTCTCCGACAACGTGGCATGAAAACGATTCACGACGCCGTCCAGAGTAATGCCCGCCGCTTCGGCCTGGGAGACGGCGGCGGCATGCAGTTCCTCCGCGGAGATTCCCCGGGCGAAACGCCTGGCCAGGAGGCTCGTGGGATCGGAGAGCGAAGCCGCCGCCGGATCGGGTTGGTTCAGCTCGTCGCCGCGCCAGCGGCGGACCAGGCCGCGGCAGAGGTCCTCCACCGCGCCGGGAGGCACGTCGCCCAACGTGAAGCCCAATTGGCACATGCCGAAGGTCCGCGGCGTCGGAGCAGTGCTGGCTGGCGGCCTCTCTACCGCGCGGCATTTGTCGAAGAAGGCCGCGGCGGTCGTGACGGCGCCATAATACAAATAGCTGGCGAGCGAATTGGCGGCCGCGGCAAAACCGTCGGCCTCAAGTTCTTCGCCGAGGTGGACCAGATAGGTATGGCTGAAGGGCGCATCCTCCGCGCCGAAGGCGGCCAGGCCAGCCGCCGGGTCGCCCGGGAATGCATGTAGCGGGTCGGCATAGTGGTTCAGTTCGCCCAGCAGGGCATAGGCATTGGCCTTGGCGAGGTCGCGAGTCTGCGGGTTACGGCCCGTGCAGTAGGCCAGTACTCCGCAAATCGCATCATCCGGAAGTTCCATGGCTCGCAATACCTGGCGCACGATGTAACCGAAGTCCAGCACCATGCCACTGCCACTGCCGCCCGTTGTCGAGGAAACGATGAATACACGCGGCCGCGGATTGCGGAAAGGCAGGCCGCTGGCGGCGGCCGTGGCCACGATGCCGGCCGGGTCGACAGCCGCGCGCACCACGCGCGAAACCTGTTCCAACACCCGTTCCATGTTGTCGACCAGTGCCAGCCGTCCCAGGGGACGAATGCCTTGGGTCTTCGCATTGCGAGGGATGTTGAAAATCCAGCGGCGGCTGAGCCAGTTGAAGCGTCCGCCCGACTCGTTACGGTAGTCGGCCGACTGCCGCAATGGCAGCAATACGGCTGCGTCGTTTTTCAATGGGGCCGGCGTACAGTCGGTGACGTCCCTGATACTCTCCGCGTCGGTCTCAAACAACAGGAACTGCAAGGCCGGCAGTTTGGCCGGATCGCCGAAGCGCGTCTCGATGCGTTGGTGGAGCGTTTGCAAGGTCCGCGCCGCCAGGCCGCCCACCCCCAGGAACACAGTCGGCCGGCATTCGATCTCCGCGGTTTCCATCCGCAACGGAGGCAGGTTGCGCACCGGCAGGGGCACATCAGTCAGTTGCGTCCTGTTGCTGGCGCGGCTGCGGGCGGCCGTGTCCGCCGCAGAAATCGCGTCCGCCGCGATGATTTCTGTGGCCGCGGGCGGCACGGCGGGCAGACTCTCCGCTCTCAGCCGCTGCGGCGCGCGAACGGCGCGCGAACGCGCGTTGGGCGTGGCGTCGACGAGGGCCTCGATCATGTCCAGGCAGGAAGCGAATCGCTGCTCGGGGTCTTTGGCCAAGGCCTGCGCAATCGCCGGCACGTCGGCATCCGGCAAACGATCAAGCCGCGGGCGGGCGTGCAAGTGCTGCGCCGCCAATTGGGCCGTGGTGCGGCCTTCGAACGGCGGCGAGCCCGTGAGCATTTCCTGATAGACGATCGCCAGGCTGTATTGGTCACTGTGGATGTTCGGGCGGCCGTCGAACAACTCCGGCGCGGCATAGACTGGCGTCATTCCGCCGACGATCGAACAGTTGACGTCCTGCAGGTCCTTGACCAGGCCGAAATCGGCCACTTTGATCCGCCCGCCCACCAGGAGCAGGTTCTCGGGTTTGACGTCGAGGTGCTGCAGCGAGTACTGCTGGCTGATATAGTCCAACGCATCGGCTGCGTCGTGGAGGTGGGCCAACAACTCGCTGCGGGGGATGCCGGCAAGCCCAAGCTGGCGGCACTCGTCGAATTGCTGTCTGAGGCTCGATGTGGCCAACTCGGTGACAATGATCAGGTGGCCGTCGATTCGCTCGATGCGTTCCAGCGAGAGGAGGAAGGGGTGGCGGACCTGCTTGATGCGGTTCAGCGCGGCCAGTTCCCGCGCCGCCCGCTGGTCGTCGGCGCAGCCGTAGACGATCTTGATGGCCTTGGCCAGTTCGCCGGGCGCGTCGGCCTTCCAGACCTCGCCGTAACCGCCGGCCCCCAATCGCTCGCGGACGCGATAGCCCGGGATTGGTTCGCTCAGGGAAAACGTCGCAGTGGCTGTCGTGCTCATGACGATCCGATCTCACCCATCACGGTGGCAAAATAGGTCTTGACCGCGCGGTCGAAGTGGTCGCTCCTGAGTTCCATGGGCTTGCCCGCGTAGTTGCAGTAACTGCGGATTTGCAATAGCAAGTCGCGCGCATGGCAGCGCCGCAAGCGGCGGCCGGCGGTGCGAAAATGGCGTTCCAGCACGTCGTCGATCACTTCGTCGCGATACTCGCAGCCGAACGAGTCGCAATAGAGCCGGAACAACTGCCGGAGCTCCTCCTCACTCGGGTCGGCAATCTCGATCTTGTAGGGGATCCGCCGCAGAAAGGCCTCGTCTACCAGGTCGCGCGGTTCCAGATTCGTCGAGAAGATGACGAGTTGGTCGAAAGGTACTTGCAGCTTCTTGCCCGTCGCCAAAGTGAGGAAGTCGTGTCGCATTTCCAGGGGCACGATCCAGCGGTTGAGTAACTGCACGGGCTCGATCCGCTGCCGGCCGAAGTCGTCGATCAGCAGGCAGCCGCAGTTGCTCTTCATCTGCAAGGGGGCCTCGCTGACGTTGTTCCGGGGATCGTGCCGAAGCTCCAGGTTGTCCATCGTGAGCTCGCCGCCCACGACCACGGTAGGCCGCGAGATCTTCAACCAGCGGCGGTCGTGGTCGCCGCACTTGGTGATGCTCCGCTCGTCGTTGATGACCGCCTTGTGATAGGCCGAATCGTAGAACTTGATGATCTGGCCGTCTTCGTGGAGCACGTTCGGGATCCAGATCTCCTGGCCGAAGCAAAGCGTGATCCGCTTGGCCAGCGTCGATTTGCCGTTGCCCGGCGCGCCGTACAGGAACATGCCTGCTCCGGAGTTGATCGCCGGCCCGAGGCTCTCGAAGAGGTTCGGATCGACGGAGATGCCGCGGACGGCTTCCGCGAGTTTTTCGGGGCCGGGGGCTTCGGCGGTAATCGACTGGGCCTCGACGGAAATCACGTAGTCGGCCAGCGGCACGGGCGCCGGCCCGACATAGCTGCAGGTTTCCAGAAAGGACATCGCCCGAGTGCGGCCTAGTGTGGTGAGGCTGTAGTAGTAGTCGTTGAAAGGGGCGGAACCGGCGTGGACGACGACTTGGTTGGTGCGCAGCGCCGCCAGCAGCGGTTCGATGATGTTGAAAGGCAGGCAGAGGTGGTCGGCGACGGAACGACCCTTGTTCGTGCCGAACACGGCAAGATACTTGCAGATCAACTGCTCGATGAATTCTTCGCCCAGGCCCGTCTCTTCGATGCTCGCGGGGCGGGTGGGAGCGAAATTTTCGTCGGAAAGCAAGGAAGCCAGGAGGCTCTCGCTGATGTCCATGGTCTCGGATGATGACATGCTGTCCTCGTCGTCCAAGCGTAGGTGTACACGCGGCTGCGATGCTGCGAACTAGGGATTTGCGCTTAAGCAAATGTAGGTCACGGCCGCGACAAGAAAAGCGTCGGGGCCAAGTTTCGCCGGCGGACCACGCGCCACAGTCCCGCCCCGCCGCCGTCATCCTCGGAATATCCTGCGGCGGCCGTCACAGATGATTTATTCCGAACGGGCGAACCCCATTAGGGGCGGCGAATCAATAACTGTCGCAAGTCGAGGCCGTAGGGGTGACTTTAGTCGCCCTATTGCCGAAGAGGGCGACTGAAGTCGTCCCCACAACACGACACTTATCGATTCGCCGGTCCTTACGGCCGGCGCGGTTCTCACCGACAGCCGTCCCAGGCGCAAACTATATGCTAGATATTTAGAACAGCGTTAAAAGGACGCTTGCCTTGAAGAGGGCGGAATCGGGTCCTGCCCTCGCGCCGAATGAGGAATCGTCTGCCATGTCTTCCACCTCGCTCGCAGCCAACAATGCCGTGTGGTTCCTGGTCGGACCGTTCGACAGCACGGAGGTTATTCGGCACATGCCGATCTATACCTTCCCGTTCCAGATCGGACGCCGCCAGGACCTGCCGCTGTCGCTGTCGTGCAAGACCGTCTCCACGCTACACGCCGAAATCACGGAAGTCGGCCGGGCCCTGGTGCTCCGCGACCTGGGCAGCACCAACGGCACGTATGTCAACGGCGTGCGCGTTAAGGAACCCGTCGTCCTCGCCGAGGACGATCTCGTGCAATTCGCCAACCTGCCCTTCCGCATCCGCATGCAGTCCGCCAAGGAGGATCTCCTCTCCGTACACGAGAGCGCCTGCAACCGGGCCTTGTCCCTGGTGCTCTTCGACAAGTTGATGTCGGAACGCGCGGTGACGCCTTACGTGCAACCGATCGTCGAGTTGGGGAAACGCGAAACCGTGGCCTACGAGGTCCTCGCCCGCAGCCGGCTGTTCGGGCTGGAAACGCCCGGCGAGATGTTCGGGATGGCGCAGCAGTTGAACTTGGAGGTCGAGTTGAGCACGATGCTCCGCTGGGAAGGCGTGCAGGTCACGCGCTGCATGCCGCAGCCGCCGCACCTGTTTCTCAACACGCAGCCCCGCGAGTGGGTCGAACAGGGACTGGGCCCTTCGCTGGAACGCTTGCGCGAGAATTGGCCGGACCAGGAGCTGACCCTGGAAGTTCACGAGGCGGCCATCGCCAATGGATCGCGGTTCGCCCAGGTGCGGTCGCTCTTGGCGCGATTGGACATCAAGCTCGCCTACGACGATTTCGGCGTCGGCGAGTCGCGACTGAACGAGTTGGCGGATGCGACCCCGGACTACGTGAAATTCGACATGTCGCTGGTCCGCGACATCGACTCGGCCACGCCGCAACGGCAGCAGCTCGTGGCCACGCTCGTACGGATGGTCCGCGACCTGGGTATCACGTCGCTGGCCGAGGGCGTGGAAACAGCCGACGAGGACGAGACCTGCCGGCAAATGGGCTTCGATCTCGGCCAGGGCTATCTCTATGGCCGCCCTGCCCCGCCGCGCAGCGGACAATATGTGGGACGGACGGAAGTCCGTGCTACGTAGAACGGACTTCCGTCGGTCAGACCGTAATTGGGAGCCGCAAGCGGGCGCGTTGCATCTGATCCGACCCTGCTCGTTTCGCCCTCAAGTTTACGGCGGCCCATTAGCGTCTCCATACTTCTGGGCCGCCTTTGTCCTTGGCGGCAATTGGCGATAGAATAGGAAGGTCGAAAGATGAGGACATCCTGGCTACCGCCCCGGAAGTGGAAATGCCGCAATCCGATCGTGAAACGCCGACGCCGGCCGTGCCCGCGCCACAGGTCCAGTTGCTGACCCCCTGGAGCCAGGCTGCTGCGCGCATCCGGTCCGCGGCCCTCTCGCATTACGTCCACGCCCTGGTTGCGATGACGGGAGATTACTTTGCGGAGCATAAGCCCGACCAGGGCATGGATCTCTGCCTGGCCGTGGCGGTGCTGCCCGAGGGCGCGGCCCTGGTCCATGGGGAACTTTCGCCCAACGCCTTGCCCCAGTCCGGCCTCGCCGAATTTCTCGACCAGGTTCAAACCCTGCCGCACCCGCCGGTACGAGGCGGCCCCGTGGCCCTGGTCGTGCGATTCCCGGTTATGGGCGGCCGCCAGGACCGGCTCAAAGCAGGCTTACGCAACAACGTCCCAGCCGGCTTTATCTCGGTGCTCAAGCGGGCGGAATCCTATTTTGCGGCGAGGTTGCCGCGGCCCGGTTTCTGGGCCAGGACGATAGCCGGCTGCCGGCGGGCGCTCGCCACGATGCGTCATGCCCTGTCGCCGCCCGCGCCTGCAAAGCCGACGCCCGGAAATGACTTCAGTCTCAAGGAAGAAGACCGCACGGTCGAGCGACTGACGGAAATGGCCGCGAAGAATCCGCATTGTTCCAAAATATATCTCTGGCGGGCCCAACTTCACCGTCAGCAAGAGAGCTACGAGGCCGCCATTGCCGATTACAGCGAGTATCTTTCTCACAATCCGGACGATGCCCAGGCCTATTTCGAGCGCGGCATCTGCCACCACGCCAGCAGCAGCCGAGAGAAGGCGCTGGCCGATTACAACGAGGCCCTCCGCCACAATCCGCAAGCCGCAGTCGTTCTTATGCGGCGGGCCTGGTTATACATCGAGCTGGAGGCCCTGGAGCGCGCCTTGCAAGACGCCACAGCGGCGACAGAAATCGATCCTTGGGAGCCGGAGTGGCTTCTCGGGCGGGCCAAATTGTTCGCTGCCGGAGGCAAGTTCGATTTGGCCCTGGCCGATCTCGACCAGGCGTTGCAACTGGACCCGCACCACATGGAAGCGCTCTTCATTCGCGCCATGGTCTATCGCGACAGGCCCTGCCCACAAGAGCAGGCCCAGGCCGATTGTAAACTGGCGATCGCCGGGTTTACCGCCACGCTCTTCCTGGACCGTAACCACGTGCCGGCCTACGCGCACCGCGCGGAGATGCGCCGGCACACGGGCGATCTGGATGGGGCCATGGCCGATTGCGACCAGGCCATCCGCCGCAGCCCGCAATACGGATTCCCCTACGCCATCCGGGGGCACGTCCACCTCTGCCAAGGCGACCGCCGCCAGGCTATTGACGACTGCACGGAAGCGGTTCGCCTGGGCACCGACGGCTGGCTGGTGCAGCTTACCCTGGCGGATGCCCATCTGGGAGAGAACGAACTGGACGAGGCATTGGCCGCCTGCGAAGCGGCCTTGAAGTTGTCGCCGCAACATCCGGGAGGGTTGCTGCTGCGGGCAAAAACGCAGATGCAGATGGGATTGCTCGACGCGGCCGTGGACGACGCTTCGGCGGCGATCGATGCGGCGCCGGCCTGGCATGAAGGCTATGCTGTGCGCGGCAACCTGCACGGGCTGCGCGGCGATACGGCCAAGGCCCTGACCGACCTAAACGAGGCCCTGCGCCTGGAGCCTGCGGATGTCGTGGCCCGCTACAACCGCGGGGTGGCCTGGTTTCACGACCAAGAATTCGCCCGCGCGCTGGCAGATTTCGACGAGGCCGAGCGCCTAGGTTGCAATGCGGCGATGCTGTATTTCATGCGGGCCACGGTTTATCTTCACCAGTCTGAGCCGGAGCGGGCGCTTGGCGACTTGGACGAAGCGCTCCGCCAGGATCCCGAATGCGCCCCGGCGCTCGGCGCCCGGGCGAACCTCCTACTGCACATCGGCCGGCACGCCGACGCCATGCGGGATTACAACGAGCTGGTTCGTCTCTGTCCGAACGTGGCTGCCGCCTACAGCAGTCGGGCGAGCGCCTGGCTGCAAATGGGAGAGCAGGAGAAGGCCGCGGCGGATTTCCAGGAAGCGGTGCAATTGGATCCCGGCCATGCGGAGGCCTATGCCATCGAACGCCTGCTGGTCGAGGCCGCCTTTCATCACAATCGCGAGGATTTTCAGCAGGCGATCGCCCGGGCCACGGAGGCCATCCAGGCGGATGCGGATTGCGGCCCCGCGTATTCACTCCGCGCCGCATCGTACTGGTACACGGAACACCACGTGGAGGCGGTGGACGACTACAACAAGCTGCTGGAGATGGAGGAGTGGCCCTCGTTCACGTCGCTCAGCGGCCGCGGACAGGTCTACGCCGAGATGGGCGAATTCCAGAGCGCGCTGGACGACCTGAATCGGGCCATCGAGCATGAATCGCGGGGCGTGCCGCCCAAGACCTTGGCCTACGCCTTGAGCGGACGGGCGCTGGCCCGCGCCGGCCTTGGCCGTTTTGAGGAAGCGGTGCAGGACTTCGAATCCTCCATCCGCAACTGCCCTGCAAACGCCTGGGTCCACTACAATCATGGCCTGATGTGCCATCAGCTTGGCAAGACCGACGAGGCGGTCGTCTGCTTCCAACTGGCCCTGGAACTTCGCGAGCCGGCCTTGCCGCCCCGCAAACGCGACCGCGCGCGAGGTTACGTCCGACGCTATCGCCAGGCCGGCACAGAACAGCCAGGAGAAGGTTCTGGGCATTGACCGCCCGTCTGCTTGCCGCTCATTTGTTCCGAACGCTCTAAGGCATGCCACCCTCGCAGAAACAGGGAAGTTACTTATCGTCCGGTCCGTACAGGTTTCAGCCCGGCGGCGGAAACGGCTCCTCCTTGATGTAAGCCGTCCCCTGGAACAAGGCCACCAACTCGCCGGCGTCGTTGGTCACCTCCACTGTGCAAGTGGAGATCTTCCGACTGCGCGAGACCTCCTTGGCCTCTGCGTACAGATTGCCGGAGCGGGTCGCTTTCAAAAAAGAAAGATTCGTGTTCACGGCCACCGCGACGCGCCCCGCCGAATTGCAGGCCATGGCAAAGGCCAGATCGGCCAGCGTGAAGATCGCCCCGCCTTGCACGATCCCCACGCTGTTGAGATGGCGGTCTTCGATCTTCAGCGCGGTTCGGGCAAGCCCCGGGCGGAGTTCCACCAACCGTATGCCGCTGGACGCAGCGAAACGGTCGTTCTGGAAATGCCGCATGATGGCGTCGATGTTGTCTGCCATGTGCTCCACTCCCCTGCCCTGCTCCATTGTTGGCGATGCGCTATGCACAAGGAACTGGCTCAAAGCTCATTCATAATCGATCGATACGGAAATGAGTCGCCGCGTTGCGTTATCGCGCACGAACACGACGATTCTGTCTTGCTGCTGGGCTTCCGCATATTGCTTCTCCAGCATCGCTTGCGACCTTGCGCTCAGACTGCCCTTGTAGTCCTCGTAAGGATAGGCATAAATCCGCTCCTCCTGGACGTCAAACAGCATGACAGGCCGATCCTCTTCCTGCAGCCGGTAGGCGCCGCGAATGCTCTCTTGGACTTCCATCGCCAGATTCACCAAATCGTCGCTCATGGTCGATCCCCAGCGTTGCCCATTATCGGGTCGATCTATCCTCGATTCCCAGCATGATACAATCTGGGTCGCCTGCCGTCCAGCGGTCGAATCGGAACAACTGGAGGCTCTTGCGGCGAATAAGGCAACCCAGTCGCCCGCCTGAAGATGACAGAAATATGGTTGACAGAAATATAGTCGGGAGTGGGTCGGGCCTTTTTCGCTAAGCGGACATATTTCTGTCAATCATATTTCTGTCAGTCCTCTTGATTCTAATGTAGCCCCAAGCCGTAGCAACCCCCGGACATTTCCTGGCCCACACAGTTTGCCCATTTCGAACAAGCCGTCTATTCGTCAAAGTCGCCCCCTGGCGCATAACATGCATTCCAGCTATTCCAGGCATGCGCGGCGGAATTGACACTTCCGGAGAATACGTCAACTGGCGTTTTCAAGCTGGACGATGCTACCGATAGAGCCGGCAGATGCCTCCCAGTTTTTCGCCGGTTTTCCCAGGGAGTTAGGAAATGGTCGCACGCTTGCAATGCCTGGTGGTACCGTTGGCGGTCCTGCTGCTGACGGCCGCTTCAGCCCGGGCACAGGACGTCCGTCCGGCCGAACAACCAGCCAGCGAACCGGTATGGACGGGCGAGGCGAGCGTTCCAAATACAAGCGGCCCAATGTGGGACTTTCAGGCCGATTGGCTGGGTACTGTTCACGCCAAGCTGACGACCGACACGCGCAGTTTCATCGCCGGTCCCGACACCGCTAGCTTCAACGACTTGCCGGACCTCTCCTGTGAAGACGGTTATCGGCTCAAGGGCAACGTCCGCTTGGGCAACTGGATCATCGAGGGCGTCTACTCCTACTACGGCGGTTGCAGTTCTTGGCTGAATGAAAGCGTCGACGGCGTGGCATTCAACGCCAGCGCCCTTGCGGGCAACTGGACGGGGCGCAACTCGCTCAACGCCAGCACGTATTTTTCGCCGATCTTCAGCGCGGCCAGCCTCCCGCCCACGGCCACCACGCCCGCCGATCAAACCGGCTTGGGCCCCAGCAACAGCTTTCTCAATGATACACGGCCGTTGCTGATGACCTACATGCATAGCGACTTTTACATGGCCGAGGCGAACATCAAGTGGGCCGACTATATCGTTCCCACATTCGGCGGCGGCGGACTGCGACTGGGAGTCGGTTACGTCTCGGCCGACCTTAAGGAAAACGCCTGGGTGGCCCTGTCGGGATCCTTTGCCGACGTCACCAACGGCGCCCCCGGCACGGCCACGCTGGGCCTTTCCAACTCGGTCCTCACCTCTTACAACGGCGGCAACCTGGCGCTCTATTCGGGCGGCGGGACCGGCTTCAGCGATGGCACCAACAACGGCACGGGAATCCCCAGCCAGGTGCTTTTCACGCATCAGGCCACGACCAGCAACCACTTCAACGGCGCGCAACTGTTGTTGGACGGCGACCTCGTGAAGTTCTGGCACATGGATATCGGCGGCACGTTCAGGGGCGGCATCTTCGACAACTTCGCCGAAGGCAGAATCGTCGAAACCTACCAGGAAATGAACAACGACCTCTCATCCTATGGCCGCGAATTCTCCGACAGTTGCCACCACGTGGCCTTCCTGGGCGGTGTCGGACTGAATGCCGGTTATCACCTGACTGACGAAATCACCGTCCGTGCGGGTTACGAGGTCCTGTATTTGTCCAATTTGGCCTTGGCGCCGGAACAAGTCAACGGAATTGCCGGTCCGAACGTGTACCACGTGCAGATGAACGGCACGGCCGTGATCCAGGCCGCGCACGCGGGTCTGGAAATCGCCTTCTAAGCGTTTTCCGCGCCGTGGCCCAAAGCCGCTGCTAAGGACCGGCGAATCAATAACTGTCGTATAGTCGCCTTTCGCTCCACGAAAGTTGCGCTACTTTCGCGGAGCGAAAGGCGACACGTATTTCTGCGTCAGTCCTAATTGATTCGCCGGTGCTTAGTTGCCAGGCCGTTGGCGGCGCGGTAGATGGACCGCGCGATGCGCGCCAGTCCCAGATCGCTGGGCGGCTGTTCGGCTTTGCCGGCGATCAGCAGGCCCTGAGGCGCCAAAACTGTCGCCAACTGCCCCCAGATCGCGGCCGCGGCGCGGGGCTTGAGGTAAATGGACGAATTCCGCCATAAGATGATGTCCCACGGCCCAGCCTCTACTCCCGCCAGCAAATTCGCAACCTTCCACTGGACTTGTCGACGGAGGACCTCGATGGGCCTCAGCATTCCATCGACCGGCTCGAAAAGCACGTCGCGGGTCGGACCAGGGACAAGTTTCAGCGTCGTCGGATCATAACGGCCCAAGCGGGCATGCTCGATCGCCTCGCTGCGGCAGTCGGTGCCCAAAAGGCAAGTTCCGCCCAACAGCCCTGCTTCGCTGAGGAGGATCGCCATGCTGTAGAGTTCGGCGCCGCTGGAACACGCCGCACTCCAAATTCGCAGTTGTTGCTTGCTAACGGCCAACGCCGGCAGAATTTGCGTTCGCAGAAACTCGAATACGCTAGGCTCGCGAAAGAACTCCGTGGCCCCAATCAGAAGTAAATCAATCGCCTTGGTGACAAGCCGAGGTTTTCGCTCCAGCAACTCGCGGGCGGCAGCGGTCGAGGGAACTTTCAAACTCCTCAAGCAGGCGGGCAAGCGATGATGGAGCGGCTGCGTACGATAGGCCGTGGCGTCCAGTCCGGCACGGCCCAGGACCCAGGAGATGAAACCGTCGAGTTGCTCTTCGGCGACGGGCATCACCGTGGCAGAGACTGGTCCGCGCATGTCGCAGCAAGAAGAAACGTGCGTTGGCCGAGCCGGCTGCTTGCCCTCGAAACTGATATAGCTTAGATCGTGCCTTACGCTGCCGTTCATAGCCGCGTTTTCCCGTTTTACTGCGGCAAGTTTGTAGCCGCCCTATTGACCCCGAGCCTCCTCCAAGATAATCGACATCCAACGAAAACGCAACAACCGAGAACTGCACTATTGTCGCCTTTCGCTCCGCGAAAGTCGTGCCACTTTCGCGGAGCGAAAGGCAACCCTTATTTCCGCGACAAGCCTTAGTTGCCAAGCCCCGTACCTCCAACTATACTGTCAAACATGAACACATTACTCAAACGTTCCGTCCTTTGTGCAGTTTTTCTGTTTCCAATCTCCCCTGCCCTGGCGGCCGAGGCGGCCGCGGCGTGGCCTGCGGTCACGTTGGCCTCGGCGCGCGAGGTGACGCTCTCAGGGCCGCTGGGCGAGTCGCTCCAGCGCGGCGTGGCCCGGTTGGCCAAGCCGCCCTATACCGAGCCTTGGCTGCGGGCCGACGTCTCCTTCGAGATCAACCGCATCTTCACCAACTACAGCGGCGACGCCTCCGGCCGTTTCATCGAACTGGCCACTTTAACCAGCCCGCCGAGCCGGCTCTCGCCACCCGCTTTGGTCCCGCTGCTGAAGACGATCGCGAACTTCCAGAAGGCCGACGGGCATTTTGGCGTTGCCGTGGATCTCAGCAAGCCGCTGCCGAAGAATGCGCCGCCGATCCCCATGCTCTGGGGCAACGCCCGCTTGCTGGTGGGGCTGGTGACCGCGGGGCAACAACTGCACGACGAGAAGTTGCTGGCGGCGGCGCGGCGGCTGGGCGATTTCTACGTCAATTCGGCGGACCAGTTGTGCTCACCCGCCCGCGAGGCCGACTATCGCTCCAGCGGCACGTATGGCGAAGGCTACACCTGCTGCTATTTTCCGGCCATCGAGGGCCTGGCGATGCTCTACCAGGCCACCAAGGACGACCGCTACCTGAAGCAGGCCGAGCGGATGGCCGAGTTCTTCACCAAGTTCGACTGCCTGCCTGTGGACCACAGCCACGGCAACCTATGCGCGTGGCGGGGCATCCTGGACCTGTACGAGATCACCGGCGGACAGAAATACCTCGACCGGGCCAAGGCCAAATGGGACGCCGCGGTCAAGGGCGGTTTCGTCTGGCCGCTGGGCGGTGTCGGCGAGCACTGGTATGTCTGTTTCTCCGGTGACGAAGGGTGTAGCGAATCGGATTGGCTGCGGTTCAGCCTCGACCTCTGGCGGTTTACCGGCCAGACCCGCTACCTCGACATCGCCGAGCGGCTGTTGCAGAACCAGTACGCCACGAACCAGTGTCCCAACGGGGGCTACGGCATGGCCCACATCGACTGCGACGCGGTCGGGCCGGTGGCCGCCATCGAGCAGGTCGACGAATGGCCCTTCTGCTGTAGTTTTCATGGGCCGTTGGGGCTGCACTTCCTCAAGGGCTATCTGGCTGGCGGCGGCGAGCGCAGCGTGATCGTCAACTTCGCCTATGATTTCAAGGCCTCCGTCAAGGTGGCGGGGCAGGATTGGGTGGTTACGGTTTGTAACAGGTCCGGGTTCATCGATGGCCGTGTCACGAAGATGGAGATCGAGCTTGCGCCAAAGGACAAGCCGTCCCACTGTGGCGGACTTTGGGTCCGGATGCCTGGCGGGGCTTCCGCCGCTAAGGTGGTTACAGCCTCGGGCAAGGCCGTTCCCGCGCACGTGGAGGCCGGCTATCTGCGGATCGCACGGAGGTTCAATGTCGGCGAGAAGCTTACGGTCGAGTTCGAGAATCCGCTCTTGTTGGAAGGCCGGCGGTTCCAAAAGGTGCCAGTTGCCGCCGGATACGTCTCGCGAGTAAAGGACGTGGCCGTGCTTGCCGGTGCGGAGCTTCTCTTTGCCGCGCCCGTCAAGGGCGGCGGTCGGCCGGTGCTGTTGGCAACGCTCGATGCGGCCGGTAAGCTCGGCTTTCCTACAAGCGGCAACGACATGGTGACGGTGGCCCTGCCAAGCATTGAGGCCAACGACGCGCAGATTGCGCAGGCCGTCCAATTCGGGCGGCCGGTCTTCCTTCGCACGTGGCCGGGGATCGTTGCTTCTCGGCATGGCGATCCTGCGTTTGTTTCCGTCGTGGAAATGAACGACATGAGCAAATCGACCGGCGTGAAGGCGCGGCGTCTGCCCTTTATGTTCGACCTCGTGGTCGTGCCTGCGGCCTCCCTGGCCGCGGACCTTGCCAAACTGTCGGCCCGCGCGAAAGAACCACAAGCCGAGCAGGCCGCGCCGATCTACGGCACGGACCTGGAGAAACGGCCCGAGAACTGGGTGGTCGGTCAGGGCTGGAAGTTCACGCCCCAGGGATTGCTGGTCTCCGGTGGCGACATCGGCCTGATCGACGGCGAGGGCTATGGCGAGTATCGCTTCGAGTTTGAGCTGACCATCCCCAAGGAAGGCCAGGGAATCGCCGGCTGGGTCGTCCGCGCCCTGGACGAGGGGAACTGTCTAATGTTCCAACTCCAGACCGCGGACAGCACGTTCAAGGCCCCCGAGTTCAAGACCCGGCCAAACACCTTGCGGCCGCACCGCCGCCGGAATGGCCAATGGGAGATCGCCGAGCCGGTTGCGTTACCCAAGGAGGTCCACAAAGACGAGTCGCATCAGATTGCGGTCGAGTGTCGGCAGGGTACGGTCGAGGTCTTCCTGGACGGCCAGCGGATCTACAGCCAATCGAAAGTGGATCTGCGGGGCGGGAGTGTTGGCTTCCGTGCCTCGAGTCCCACCGAGCAGGGCCTGTTCCGTGCGGTGGGACTGAAGAAGCTGTAGGGCCAGGACGGTTTGTTGTCGCTGACGAATAGCAATCCGTAGGACGGGGTCTGGCTTAGCAAAACAAAATCGGTTCATCCGGCGTAAGTATGCGCCGGGGCGCTTCGGCCACGTTATGTCACATGGTTGACGCGGATTTCCCCGTCCCGAAGGGACGATTGAGAATAACCCAGCGATTTATCGCTGGGAGAAGTTGTTAACACAAACCGTTAGTCCCGTAGGGACGACTGAAACATGATCCTTGGAGAATGGGACTTACCCGCCTCCGGTCGATCGTCCCTACGGGACTGCATGGCTTCTTGCGTTACCGTACCCAGCGATAAATCGCTGGGCTATTCTCAGATGCCCCTCCGGGGCGGGATCGCGAGGCTTCTGAGTAATTGTCGTTTGCGCATTCTTGAGATCGATGGACTAGAGAATTCTTGCTGCCTCTTCCAATCCGCATCTCCCTACGTCACAATAAAGGCAGTTCGCGTGGTGCCGCGTTTTCAGCCTGCGGCCCGGAACACTGCGGGCGGCGGCACGGCGAGCCCTTATCACCCCAGTAGAGGAGAGTGCCATGTTGCGCAAGTTGATGTTATTGGCCATGGTGTCCATGGTCGTTTCCGCGCTGATCGCCAGCGCCAGTGCCCAGAACGGGCCTACGCCAGCGGAAAAAAAACAAGCGGATGCTGACAATCCGTTCAGCGCCGCACCGGAGCAGCCGGTGAAACCGGCCGCGGCGAAACCGCAAGCGAAGCCGGCTGAAGAGGCCAACAGCGCGAATGATCCATTCGGCGGTCCGACGCCAGCGGCGAAGCCGGCAGAGGCGAAACCGGAGGCGAAGCCCAACGCGGAGACCGACGATGCGGATGACCCGTTCACCGGTCCACCGCCCAAAGGCCTGCGACCCTTTGGGAAGTCGCCCGCCGTGACGGTTAAGGTGTTCGAGCACAAACCCGCGGCAAGAGAGCAGAAGGGCAAACATCGCATGCAACCGCTGCACGGCGGTGAGAAAGCGATCCTCAAGGCCATGAAGGAACAAACGTCCCTGGAGTTCATCGACACTCCGCTCCAGGATGTGATCGACTATCTGCAGGACAAACATCACATTCCGATCAAACTCGATACCAGTGTGCTCAAGGAAGCGGGTGTCGAGCCCGAAACGCAGGTCACCTGCAATATTAGCGGCGTGCCACTGCGATCCGCGCTCCGCCTCGTTCTTACCGATCTGCAACTGAAGTGGGTCATCTGGTCCGATGTCGTATTGATCACCAGCTCGGTGAAAGAGGACACCTGCGAAATCTTCATGACGACGAAGATCTACGACGTCTCCGACCTGATCGTGGCCACGCAGGACAAACCGTACCGCGGCAGTCTGCTGCCGACGGCTGACGCCAGCGAGGGTCCCTACGGTCCTTCGTACGGAACGTTGCACACTTCGGGCGCGTCTACTTCAGGCGGAACGGGCGGACCGAGCCCGGGTGTGGGGATGAGCGGTGTCTCCATCGTGCCGCAAGAGAACATCAAGGCAGTGCAAGCGTCAGATGCCCACATGTTGCGCAACTTCGGCGTCGGTGCTCCGGCAGCGGGCGCGGCTGGGCCGACCGACCGTTACGACGGAATGGAACCCTTGATGAACTTGATCACAAGCACTATTGCCACGAAGACATGGGATATCAACGGAGGAACGGGCACGATGTCGCGTTACGGCAGCCTGCTGTGCATCAGCCAGTCTTTCGAGGTCCAGGACGAGGTCCAGGAATTGCTGCACGAGCTACGGGCCAAGCGGCGGGCCGCGCCGACCGTGGTCGTCGACCTGCAATGGCTCTGGCTGGACGCCGCCCAATACGAGAAGCTCATGGGCGGCGCAAAGCCTGCAAAGGACGGGCGGACCCGGCTGACCGTTGATGCCAAGGCCCTCAAGGCGATTGGCCGCAAGGTGCCCGGTTTCCGCGGGCGGATCGCTTGCGCCGACGGGCAACTGGTCCATCTGGCCTCCGGCGACCGCCGCTCGCTCATCGTCGGCGCGGTCCCCGTGGTCGGCGGTACCGACACTGGCGTCGGATATACGCCTGTAATTCACGTGCCCAATGTGGGCGTGGTCGTAGAATTGCGGCCGACCGTCGCGCCTGGCGGCACGGCAAGCATCGACGTGGCGAGCACGGTCACGCGCTGGGGCAAGCCGCAGCCCACGGCGATCCTCGGCGCGAGCCAGAGCGCCACGGCCGGCGTAGCCTCCTGTCCGGTGCAGCGGCCGAACATACCCACGCAGCAACTCGCCGCGACCGTCCGCGTGCCCTTGGGCAGGCCGGTCGTTCTCGGCGGCCTGACCTTCGCGCCCGCCGAATCGGCCGGCTTGGACGAGGCGACCGACGACCCCGTGCAGCTTTACCTGATTGCGACCACGAGCGTGGCGGAATAGAATTGGGTAATTGTTGAGTTCGCAAAGTCGCGTAGCGACGCTATGACGGTAGCCGTGGGTTTCAACCCACGGACGAGATTCCCCCCACGCCTTCCTCGTCGCGTAGCGACGACTGAAAATCAATCGTCGCTACGCGACTGGGATTGTCGCGGCGCATCGCCAACCGTGGGTTGAAACGCACGGCTACCATCGCCGGTCGCTACGCGACCAAGTCTACCCGACAGCGAATGGAACGAAAACGAGATAGACCACATGGCCGCCGCTAGATCAATTTTGCGCGGGCTGGTCCCACCCTACGAGGTTTCTTGCCTGCACGAACATGCCTGCCCGCTCGCGCGTGAAGGCATGCCACCTGCCGCCCAATGCCAAGTTTCCTTTCACACGAATCTGCACATGCCCAAACCTACCCTCCTCCTCCTCCTCGCCCTGCTCTCCCTCGCCTCGCCCCTGCCTGCCGCGACACCGGCCCCGGTGGCGATTGCGTCGCTGCCCAAGCTACGCAACGGCGTGCCGGCCTACCCGGTGCCGTTCATGGCCGTGGCCCGCACGCCCTACGTCGTCGCCCCCCTGCGTAGCAAGGCCATCGACATTCAGACCGACTCGGGCTACCCGGGCGGCCTCTCCGGCTTTGTCGATACGGCGGTCGGCTCGATCGGTTACCCCGGCTACCGGAACTTCGTGAACCTGGAAATCGCCTACGATGCCGAGAAACTCTGCCTCGTGGTCTCCATGCCCTATCCCTTCGGACGCAAGACCCGGGCCAACGCCACGAACCCGTCGGCCGACCTGCTCTCCGACGATGTCTTCGAACTGCTCATTGACCCCCGCGACGCCCAGGGCCGGTCCAAGGGGCCAATCTACCGCATCGTCGGCAACGCGGGCGGCGTGTGCCGGGCCGATCGTGATCTGCCAGTCATCGGTCAGCCGCATCAGCCCTGGCCGGCGGGCGTGCGCTACGGCAGCATGATGTGGGACCCCATGGGAAGCTGGATGGGCGCGGTGCAGGTCCGTTTCCAGGACATCGGCGGGCCGCCCAAGGACGGCGACGTGTGGGGCTTCCAGGCGGCCCTACGCTACGTCGATCCCAAGATCACCGCCGTCCTCTCGCCCGGCGACGACTTTCTCGATCCGGCGGGGTTTGCCCGTGTGCGGTTCGACGAGGCCCGGCGGGCCAATTATCGCTGCCATTGGGTCTGCGCGGACGAAATCAGGCACGGCGCCTTCTGCGTCGGTGGGATCTTCAGCAACGGCGCGAATGAACCGGCACGATTGGAAGGACGGGTGACTTTGTACCAGGGCGGCCGAGAGATCGGCAATCGCACCTTCACGCACCGGGTCAAGCCGCTAGCGAAGTATGACGGCGACCTGGAACCCTGCCGTTTGCCGTCGCAGCCGGCCGCGTCCGACAAGCGCGACACCGTCGCCCGCGTGGTGGTGGTTGATCGGCAGGCCGACAGCATTGTCTACGATCAGTTCCTGCCCTACTGGCAGATGGCGCGGGGCGAGCGCGATTGGCTGAAGCGGCATTTTGCCAAGGAGTTCACGTTCCAGATCGGCCCCTATCCGTCGCGCGGCGCGATCGACTATGCGATCGATTGCCAGACGCTCATGGAGGCCCTGCCGGGGGCCGCGCGGGTCCTCGTGACTGCAACCGATGGCAGGAAGGAATTGGCCCGTCACGGGCAAGCTCTCGCAATAGACGGAAAGCTCGCCGGAACGCTCGACGTCGGAAAAATGACCGACGGCACGACCTACGAAGTTGTTGCTACCATTGCCGATAAGGAGGGCAAGCCAATCAGCGCGAAGAATGAGAGCTTCACGCGCAAGATCATGCCTTTCGAAACGGCGCCCAAGGCCGGAATGGCCGATATCGTTCCCCGGCCCTTCACGCCGCCGCGGATCGCGCACGACACGGTTTCCTGCGTGGGACGCGTCTATGGACACGGTACCGCGGGCCTGTTGGAAAGCCTGGTTGCCGCCGGGCGAGAGATCCTGGCCGCGCCGGCCGCGCTGAAAGTCGGTTCCGGCGCTGCCGGCGCTGTGGCCTTGATCGGTAGCAAGCCAACCTTGAAACCCACAGGACGCGGCAAGGCCGCCTATCAGCAGTCGTTCACGGGTCCCGGGGTAAAAATGAACGTGACGGGCGATTTCGATTACGATGGTTTCTATTGCTTTTCCGTCCAGATCACTCCCAGCGGCGAACCGGTCGACATCCGCCAGTGCTACCTGGAATTGCCGTTGCGCGAGGCCGTGGCCACGCTCGTCGAAGCCCCCGTGGAATGGATGTGGAAGGACTGGGAGAAGTGCGCAGGTTTCCTCGACGCCGGCCAAGGTCGTCTCTGGGACTCGAAGCGATTCCCCTTCGCCGTGCGCGATCGCAAGGGCAACATGCCGCCCTTCTGCTGGATCGGCGACGACGATCGCGGCCTGTGCTTCTCCTGCGCGTCGGACCAAGGGATGCACAACGACGACGCCCTGCCGGCCGTCACGGTCGATCGCGAGGGCCACGCGGTAGTCCTCCGCGCCTGGTTCGTCAACAAACGGCTGAAGCTCGATCGGCCGCGGAACTTCGAGTTCGCCTTGCAGGCCAGCCCGTACAAGCCGCTCGATGCGGGCCACCGCCTCTGGCGCTGCGGCGTTTCGCGCAACGAATGTTGTTACGGCGAGCGCGGCCGATATTTCCACACGGGCTGGGGCATCGGCTACTACTGGCCGACCTACGGGCGGTTCCTCGATCTGGGGAAAAACTCCGCGGCGGTTCGCCGCGTGCAGGAAAGCGGCTACGATTATATCGCCGCCTCGGCCTCGTCCTGCTCGGAATGCGGCGGCACACCCGAGTACAAGCAGTTTTGGCGGGAGTGGGGCAGCGCCTTGGGCTGGGACAAGCTGTCGCTGAGTCCCTTGCCGGAGTGGATGGACAAGCACATGCGCGACTCGGGCGCGGAGTACGACCGCTATGTGGCCGTGGAAAGCGCGTCCAACAGCGGCCCGTCCAATCTGGACTACCGGGCTTGGTGGTTCCAGCAGGTCGCCCGGCACTGCCAGACGAGCATGATCTACCAGGACAACCCGCCCTACGGCTATTACTATCAGCCGGCTATCGGCTACGGCTACACCCGCGACGACGGCGTGCGAGAACCGACCTGCGCCACGTGGAACGCACGGCAGTTCATGCGACGGGCGTTGCACGTGGCCGTAGAAAGCGGCTCAGACAACCCGGCCCCGGGCGTCTATCCCAATGTTTGCGGCTCGGCGCAGCCGGGACGGAGCTTCTGCTTCCGGGGCTTGACGGGCGAGTATCTCGAATCGGACCGGCTGCCGCTGGGCATGCTACGGGTCTGGTCCTCGCCGCAGTGGGGCATGAACATCGACTGGCTGATGCAGGAGCCTACGGCCGGCGCGTCGTTGAAATACTGGCGGGCATTGTGCAGCCGCCTGTTCCTCCTGGATATCACGTCATTCTCGCGCTCGGATTCGGCCAGCCAGGCCGATTCCTGGCTGGCAGCGTTGGACCTCTTCTGGCTGGACGATCCGAGCGTTGCTTGGCACCCGTATTTCCGCAATCCGACCGTGAAATCGACGCTCCACCCCACGACGCTCGTCGCCACCTACACGGCCAAGGATCGCTTGCTGCTGGTCGTCTCGAACCAGCACGCCGAAGATACGGTGGAAACCGTGACGCTCGCGAACTTGGAAAAGTATGGCGCGGGCGGCGTGCAGCACTATTACGACGCGGAGACTGGCGAGGAGATCGAGACGGCCGGCCGGGAAGCAGTGCGGCTCTTCGTTCCCGGCGACAATTACCGCCTCGTGCTGGGGTTCGCGCAACCGTGGCCCTTCGCGGCCAAACTGACCGTCCGGCGGCCCGATCTGGCCGCCCAGTCCACACTCGACCCCCGACGCACACTTACGGCCTTGTGTAAGCAACTCCTCGTCGCGACGAAACTCTCGCCTGTGGAAGATGGGCACCGCTTGACCGAGACCTGGGTGCGGCAGATTGTCGCCGAATTTCAGGCCGATGCGGAGAACTTCGTTTATCTCGACGCCAAGGCTTGCGGCGACGTCGATCTGGGCGACAAGACGATTCAGAAGGCCCTGCTCTACAACAAGCGGCAGCAAGTACTCTTGGTTGCGTACTTCAATCCCACCGCCACCGACCGCCTGCTCAAGGGTAATGCCCGCGAGGCGCTGAACAAGAAGGTTGGCCGAAGCGGCTTTGCCTATGTCTTGGATCCGGTCCGCGGCACGTCGCAATGGAACGTGATCGATCTGCCCGCCGGACAGGGCAAGTTGGAACTGCTCTATACAGATTCCAAGGACTATGGCGGCCTGCGCCACGGCCCCTTTGCCCCGGGCACGATGTGGACAAACCTGCGCAAGGCGCTGGACGCGCGGAAGAAGGAGATGAAGGGTCTGTAGATCGGAACGTCTTACCACCCACGACCCCACCCGGCCGGGTGGCGTCTGGCACAAAGCCCACGCCACGTCTGACCTCTTACCGCGGGCGTCTTAGCTCCTGCGCCGACGCGCATTGGATGCAGAGGGTCGCGTAGGGGATGGCTTCCAGGCGGGGGCCGGGAATTTTGCCGCCGCACTCCTCGCAGCGACCGTAACTGCCCTCTTCGAGCCGCGCGATGGCCGCTTCCACCTGGTCGAGGGCATTCTTGTCGCTGCCCAGCAGGCTCAGCGTGAGCTCCTGGTCGGAATTGTCGCTCCCCAACTCCGCCATGTTGATCGGCATGGTCGTGGTGCGGCTACGGTCCTTGTTCAAGGCGTTGTCTTCCATCTGCGCCATGTCGCCAAGCAGTCTCGCCCGCAAGGCCAGAAGTCTTTCCCGATGGTGAGCTAAACCGTTATTCTGCATTTTGTGAGGCATACAAGAGAAAACAGGGTAACATGATAAACCATGGCCTTCGCGCGGCGGACTACGTTCAGGCGTGCAAACCTACTTTCGTCAGCGGCGGATTGCTGTCGATAATCTCGCCCGTTTCCGAAACGGTCAAGTAATAGGACAGCCCGATACGAGCGCCAAAGCTCACGGAAATGTCCTTGTTCGGCTCGGGCTGCTGCCAGATATTGACGCGGTACCGGCCGTTGTGATGGCGGGAGACTTCCACGCGATCCAGGCGGGGCGGTTTGCCGATCTTGGCCAGCACCTGCGACTTGATTTTTTCCGTGTAGTTCGCCGCCGCCGTAGGCTCTTCCTTCTTCGCGGCAGCCTTTTCGGCCTTTTCCATTATTTCCTCGATAATAAGTTGCGATGAGACAAGAACTTATTTCACAACGCTTAGCAGGGTCGAGAAACCAAGCGGCTTACGCCCTTCTGAAATAAGTCCTAGGACGCTAGGGCCTATTATAACCGATTTCTGTCCGCGGCGATAGCCGATTTCACGTGCCTATGATACCATTCGTACCAGGTTAGCAAAAGTAGAGGCGCGGTTGCTCAAACGTCTTTTTTCTGCGGTGCCGCTGGCAATCACGCCATTAATATATTAAACTAGCACAGAATTCACAGTTCTTTCTTCATCCAGGTGCGACAACATCATGCTCCGACTCACTCGCTGGACGGCCCTGGCGGCCCTGGTCTTTCCGATTTGCCTGCTCGTCTCGGCCGCGGCGGCCCAGATGCGGTTCGAGCCTAAATGGGAATCGCTGGACAAGCGTCCCTGCCCGGCCTGGTTCTCCGACGCCAAGTTCGGCATCTTCATTCACTGGGGCGTCTACTCGGTGCCGGCATGGGGCAAGACGGGCGAGTATGCCGAGTGGTACTGGAACCACATGCACGACAAGAAGCCGGGCGATGCCTGGTGGGAATACCATAAGAAGAACTTCGGCGAAGCGTTCGAATACAAGGACTTCGCCCCGCAGTTCCGCGCGGAACTCTTCGACGCCGACAAATGGGCCGATATCTTCGCCCGCAGCGGCGCCCGCTACATCGTGCCCACCTCGAAGCACCATGAGGGTTTCTGCCTCTGGCCCAGCGCCGAGGCCAGCCGCGATTGGGGCCGACCCTGGAACGCCGTCGAGGCCGGCCCGCACCGCGATCTTATGGCCGAACTGGCCACGGCCACGCGCAAGCGAGGGATCAAGTTCGGTTTCTACTACTCGCTCTACGAGTGGTACAACCCCATCTGGCTCAGCAATCGCAAGCGGTTCGTCGACGAGCACCTCTTCCCGCAGTTCAAAGACGTGGTCACCCGCTACCGGCCGGCCATTATCTTCAGCGACGGCGAGTGGGACATGCCCTCCAAGGACTGGAAGAGCGAGGCCCTGCTGGCCTGGCTCTTCAACGAGTCGGGCTGCAAGGACGAGGTGGTCGTGAACGACCGCTGGGGCAGCGACTGCCGCCATAAGCATGGCGGCTACTGGACCACCGAATATGCCGCCGGGCTCAAGGACGGCAGTCATCCTTGGGAGGAGAGCCGCGGCATGGGCTATTCCTACGGCTACAATCGGGCCGAACGGATCGACGATTACAAGTCGGCGCGCGAATTCATCCTCGTGCTCTGCGACCTGGTGAGCCGCGGCGGCAACCTGCTGCTGGACATCGGCCCCAACGGCGACGGCACGATCCCGGTCATCATGGAACAACGCTTGTTGGAGATCGGCGATTGGCTCCGTGTCAACGGCGAGGCGATCTACGGCACGCGCTTCGCCGGACGGAGCTGCCAGTGGAGCGCGGGTAAACAGCCCGGTCAGCAGTACGGCGAATTCATGGTGAAGTACAACCTCATGGAGCAAGTGGGCCAAAAGCCCAAGGGCGGCGTGGCGGTCAAGCAGGTCTTCTTCACGAAGAAGCCCGCTGCGCTCTACGCGATCGTGCCCGGCTGGCCCGGCAAGCAGCTCGTGCTCCGTGACATTCACGTGCCGGCCGAGGCGGAGGTCACCATGCTCGGCGTGCCGGGCAAGTTGGCCCACAAGGTCGCGGGCGATGTTTTGACGGTCACGATGCCGGACCTCGGCCCCGACGACGCGCCCTGCCGTCATGCCTACACGGTCAAGATCGCCGGCGCGGAAGTCGTGCCGGAGAAGTAGTCGGCGGGGTGGCATGCCTTAATCCCGGCGTCGCCGGGATAGGCATGTTTGGTTGCCATCGTTATGAATTAGGTCAAGGGTCAGTTGGCGTTTGATTGTCCCGGAGTTGGCGTTTGAAAATAGCCCAGCGATTTATCGCTGGGTGCCCAAGTTGAGTCACATCGTTAGTCCCGTAGGGACGACTGAGCAATCGCGATGTCAGATCTTTCAGTCGTCCGGGACTGCATGATGCATTGACGGACTCCGTTCCCAGCGATAAATCGCTGGGCTATTCTCAAGTGCCCCTCCGGGGCAAAAGCGCTACCGATCCAGCCAGACGCTCCAATTTGTTGCAAGATGAATGGCCGGGGCCCTTTGCCGTCGGAAATGTAGTGCCAAGACCGTTGCGTGTCAATAATTACGCTCCAACAGATCCTACAGCCATGAAACGATTCCTCGCTCTCTCCTTCCTTCTACTCTCCCTCCTCACCTCTGTCGCTTTCGCTCAGCAGCTTAGCGTCACGCCGGAGAACCCCAGCGGCCTTTATCGGATCAAGGCGCCGGTCCGCTGGCGGGTCGAACTTACCGGCATGGACGCCGACACGCCGGTCGAGGCCCGTTACGAAGTCTGCAAGGACGGCGCAGCCAAGCCGATCAAGACGGGCAATATCAGCGTCAAGGCCGGACACGGCCTCGTGGAAATATCGCTTGACGAGCCTTGTGCGCTGATGGTCAACGTCTCGGCCAAGATCGGCAACAAGCGGCTGGAAAAACAAGCGGGCACCGCCGTCGCGCCCGAGCAGATCCGCCCCTCGCTGCCGCGTCCCGACGATTTCGACGCCTTCTGGAAGGCCAAGATCGAATCGCTCAAGGCCATCCCCATGAACGCCCAGGTGGAGCGGGTCGACAAGGAAAAGAACGTCGATTACTTCAAGGTCCGCATGGACAATATCCGCGGAACGCACATCTACGGTCAGTTGGCCAAACCCAAGCGGCCGGGCAAGTTGCCCGCCATGCTGGTCGTCCAATGGGCCGGCGTCTACGGCCTGAATCCCTGGTTTGCCGTGGGACCGGCCAACGAGGGCTGGTTGACGCTCAACATCATGCCGCACGACCTGCCTTTCGACAAGCCGCAGGCCTTCTACGACGAAGCCTCGAAGACCACGCTAAGAGACTATCCCCGCATCGGCAGCGACAATCGCGAAACCAGTTACTTCCTGCGCATGATGTTGGGCTGCTACCGCGCGGCGGACTATCTTGCCCAGCGCCCCGACTGGGACGGCAAGACGCTACTGGTCTTCGGCGTCAGCCAGGGCGGGTATCAATCGCTGGTGACCGCTGCCTTGCACCCGCAGATCACGGCGATGATCGCTATCGCGCCGGGCGGTTGCGACATCACCGCCCCGCTGGCCGGTCGCGGCGACAGTTTCCCATCCTTGCTCAGCGGCTGGCCGCGGCCAGCCAATCAGGACGCGGTGGTGCAAGCCGGCCGCTATTACGACGTGGTGAACTTCGCCTCGCGGATCAAGTGCCCTGCCCTGGTTTCCGTAGGACTGATCGACACCGTCTGCCGGCCGACGGGCATCTACGCCGCGTTCAATCAGATACCGGGTACGAAAGAGATGTTGGTACAGCCCGACGCGATCCACGACGGCGCTGGCCTTCCGCGTTGCCAGGCGCGGATGAAGGCCTGGCGGCAGGCCCTGCTCAAGGGCCAGCCGCTGCCGCCGCCGCGTGATTGAGAGCTTGCTCCGTATTAAATACGAACTGGCCTGCGCGAATTTGGGTTGGCGGGGGAAAAGTGATCGGGCGTCGAAAGGTCTGGTTTTGTTCCCTGAGCGGGATCTGCCGCTCGTCGCGTAGCGACGCTATGACGGTAGCCTATGAACCGGGTTGCTTATCGGCAGTCGGCCAGAGAGCGGGCCAAACCGCCTTTGTCATCACGGTGACCCGCCCAACGCCACTGGTTGAACATAACGCACTAAGCGAAGCTGGTGCTGACGGCAAGACGAAAGGCCCACCGAAGGAACTTACGGTGGACCTTGGTGGCGGCGTGAAGCTGGAACTGGTCCTCATCCCGGCGGGCGAGTTCATGATGGGCTCGCCAGATTCGGACAAGGACGCCGATGCCGATGATAAGCCGCAGCATCGAGTGTGGATCAGCAAGCCGTTCTATCTGGGCAAGTTCCTGGTGACGCAGGAGCAGTGGGAAGCGGTGATGGGCAACAACCCCAGCCACTTCAAGGGTCCGAAGAACCCGGTAGAATCGGTCAGTTGGGGCGATTGCCAACTGTTTCTCGACAAGCTGAACGGGAAGGTGGGCGGAGGAAAATTTCAGTTGCCGACCGAGGCGCAGTGGGAATACGCCTGCCGGGCGGGGAGCAAGACGCGGTATTGCTTCGGGGACGACGAGACTCGTTCTGGCGATTATGCGTGGTACGACAAGAACTCGGGCGACAAGACGCATCCTATAGGCGAGAGGAAGCCGAATGCTTGGGGGCTGTACGACATGTACGGGAACGTGTGCGAGTGGTGTCAGGATTGGTATGGGGATTACAAGGAGTCGCCTGCGGCCGATCCAACGGGGCCTGCTACGGGCTCGAGCCGCGTGATTCGCGGCGGTAGCTGGAACGGCCCGACGAGGCTCTCCCGGTCGCCGCGCCGCATCAGGCGCGGGCCGGTGGACCGGTACGGCTACCTGGGCCTGTGCGTCTCCCTAGTTCCGGCGGACAAGTGAGGTGGGCGAGCGAGGCCGGTGCGTAGGCGATTCTCTGACCCGTCTTCTACAGCATATTTCTGTATGTAGTTGCCCTTTATAGATTTATGG
>CAZTPX010000068.1:0-48665 GCA_964615095.1 uncultured Planctomycetaceae bacterium
GCCGCTTTCGAAGACCACGTCGCAGATGATGCCGCGGATGCGGCCCTGCATCTCGTTGCTGAAGCCGGCCATGACGCTGTTGACGATGATCATCGTGGCCACGCCCAGCATGACGCTGATGATCGACGCGAAGGCGATGTAGCGCGTGCAGAGGTAACGCCAGCAAAGGACAAGCTTATACATGGGATGATGGATTACGGATGAAGGATAAGGGATTAAGGAAATCCGAAATACGAAGCTCGAAATCCGAAACAAATTGGAAATTCAAAAGGCAGAAAATTCAAAACAGCCGTTTCGGTCATTCGAATTTTGTCTCTTGTATTTGTTTCGTATTTCGACATTCGGATTTCGGATTTCTACGTCGTTTCCGGTCTCAGCAACGGGAAAAGGATCACATCTCGGATGGTCTGCGTGTTCGTCAAGAGCATGACGAGTCGGTCGATGCCGATGCCCAGGCCGCCGGCGGGCGGCATGCCGTGCCGCATGGCGCGGATGAAGTCGCGGTCCATGCGGGCCATCGATTCCTCTTCAGGCATCCCCGCAAGCTGCTGCGTGAAAAGCTGCTCCTGCAGGTCGGGGTCGTTCAGTTCCGTATAGGCGTTGGCCAATTCCATGCCGTGGATGAAAAGCTCGAACCGCTCGGCAATCGCCGGGTTCGAGGCCTTCCGCTTGGTCAACGGACAGATGCTGGCCGGATAATCGATCACGAAAATCGGCCCGCTCAGCGCGTCTTCCACCTTGGCCTCGAAGACCTGGCTCTTGATGACGTCGGGATGCCGGTTGGCGGTCTCGAAACCGATCCGCTTGGCCAACGCTGCAATGCCTGCGGCGTCGTCGCCCGCCACGCCCGTGTGTTCGAGGAACAGTTCGTCGTAGGTCTTGCGGGCAAATGGCGGCGTGAAGTCGATTTCCTTGTCGCCCCATTGCAACTTCAAGGGCTGGCCCGTGGCCGCGATGGCCGCGACGATGAGCTTCTCGGTCAGGTCCATCATGGCGCGGTAGTCGCCGTAGGCCTGATAGAGCTCCAACATGGTGAATTCCGGGTTGTGCCGGGCGTCGATCCCTTCGTTGCGATAGACGCGACCCAGTTCATACACGCGCTCGACGCCGCCGACCATCAGCCGCTTCAAGTGCAATTCCAAAGCGATGCGGAGAAAAAGATCGATGTCCAGGGCATTGTGGTGCGTGACAAAAGGCCGGGCGGCCGCGCCGCCGGCGATGGCGTGCAGCGTGGGTCCTTCGACCTCGACAAACCCCTCGCCCGCCAGCGTGTTGCGGATCGACTGCACGATCTTGGTCCGCCGCAGGAAACGCTCCCACTGGCCCTCCGTGTGGATCAGGTCGAGATAGCGCATCCGCTGCCGCAGCTCGGGGTCGGTCAGGCCCTTGTGTTTTTCCGGCGGCGTTTCGATACACTTAGTGAGGAAGTGGACGTCGGAAGCGAAGATGGTCAGTTCGCCCACCTTGGTGCGGCTCAGTTCGCCGTCGATGCCGATTAGGTCGCCCAGGTCGAACTGCTGGGTCAGGTCCCAGGCTCTTTCGCCCACCTGCTTCATGCCGATCGCCACCTGGATCCGCCCGGTCCAGTCGTGCAGATCGAGGAAGACCAGTTTGCCCGCCCGCCGCAAGAGCACGATCCGCCCCGCCGCGCGGACCGTCGGCCCGTGCAGATGGGGTGGCTTGTCAGGCTCGGTGGCTGGCTCGGCAATAACCTCGTCTTCGCGGTCGCGAATTTTGCCGATGGCAATATGATTGTCGAAGCGATGCCCCCACGGGTCAATGCCCATTTCTTGTATTTTGTGTAGCTTTACGCGACGGGCGGCCTCAAGTCGGTCGTCGCCGTGTGCAGATTCGGTTGATTCGGAGTCGGTCATGGTTCTAAGTAGGTCTGGAGCGTGTAAAAACGAGTCATTCTATCTGTCTTAACACGCGATCGACAGGGCATGGGGTGGGGGGATTGTAGTGGAACGGCCGCTTGGGTCAATGTCAAAGTAGACACGGAAGCACTCTCATTTCGCTTGCCTCCGACAGAAAAATGCGGGAACCGAAAAATGGGAAAGGCAAGAGGGCAGGATAGGTAAGCGGCGCAGGTTCTTGTCGCGTTGCAAATAAACGGCTATTCCGGGTTTGGGTGCGATTCGTTTAACCGGGACGGGGCACCTATACCCGGAAGAGCCAACTAAACAACCAACCGGGCCGAAGTGGCGGGTCACACCAAAAGGCTGCGAAACCAATCTTCGCAACATTTCAGCCGAATGTAGCAGCGACCCCACCGAGCTAGGTACCCTTTGGGTGTCGGTCGGTGAAGAGGTTGAACAGCTAAACGGAATCCCCATGCCCAACCTTCGTCCGCCGCCTCGCAGCCTGGGCCGCCTATGGCGGCCCAGGCTGCGAGGCGGTGGACGACAAGTGGGTGGCAAGGCAGTCTCTTAGCCATCCAACCTAGTTCACCGACCGAGACAAGCAACGCGATAGAATCAAGAATCGCCGTTCCCGCGCGGGGCTGTCGTCTCGATCTGCTCCATGCGCACGATGTGAATCAAGTCGATGCCGATGGTGCGTTCGTACAGGGTCTCTTCCGGCCGACTGGCCAATCCAAGCACCAAGGAACGACGCCCCAAGAGGAGCAGTTCCGGGTGCATCACGTCGTACTCGGCACCATCGGAAAGGTGGATACGAAACGGCCGGAACGGCCTTGTCTGCAGTTTCTTCCGCAGGTCTTCGGGTGGCACAGAGGATCTCCCACTCAAATATTATTAGTGCGCGTTCAATCCCTACGTAGCACGGAATTTATTCCGTCCTCACGGATGTCTCTCACGCAGATATTATTATAGTGCGCGCTCCAACCAATTGAAAGGAAAGTTCTTATCCGCTGCACGGTGGCTGGAAGAGGGAGTCGCTGACCCGCAGCTTCTGCTCGAATTCCTCCCGCCCAGCGACAAAATCGATCCTCACGCGGATCGCCCAGAGCGGCCGGTCGCCCAGCCGGCCAGTACCGATCTTGACCATATCTTTCTGCGTGCAGACCAGGGCCTCCGCCTTGGCCTGCCGGGCAGCCGCCGCCAGGGCATCGAGATCGCCCGGAGCGTAGGCATGATGATCGGAAAACTCCCGGAACTCGACTACCTCGTAACCGCAAACCTCCAGTGTATGCCGGAAACCGGCCGGGTTGCCCAATCCGCAAAACGCCAGCACCCGCTTGCCGCGAAGCGTTTCCAGTGGTGCAGACTCGCCGCCTGCTTTCTGTGTCCCCTCTTCTGCCGTCACCAATTCCAACGGCTTGTGTACGATCTCAACCCACACCGCCAGCGGCGACAGCGCGGTTACTCGATCGCGAATCGCTTTCCGCTGTTGCGGTGTCGAGAGGTCAGCCCGCGACAGGGCGACCACGTCGGCGCGTACCAAGCCCTCCACAGGTTCGCGCAGCGTGCCGCGGGGAAAAACGTGTTCGAACCCGAACGGTTCCAACGCATCGAGGAGCACGATATCCAGGTTGCGGGCGATGCGGCGGTGTTGGAAGGCATCGTCCAACACGAGTGCCTGGCAGGCAAACTCGCGGACCGCCCGGCGGGCCGCGGCCACGCGGTCGGGATCCTGCACGTGCGGCGTGTCCGGCAGTTTCCAGGCCAACTCCCGGGCTTCGTCGTTGGCACCTTGGCGCGATCCGTATCCGCGGCTGACGATTCCGGCCTTCTTGCCCTGTGCCTGCAGATAGCGGACGATCCATTCGACCATGGGCGTTTTGCCCGTGCCCCCCAACGTGAGATTGCCGACGCTGATCACGGGTACGTCGGCGCGGTGTATGGCCCTTGCGCCGCAATCAAATTGCCGGTTCCGCCGGCGAACAGCCCAGGCATACGGCACTTCGGCGGCCGCCAGAATTCCCCTCAGCGCCGCCGCCGCGACCCCGCGGCGCCGCCCGCTCACCAGATCACGGAACCCGGAGGGAGAAAAGAGAGCGGCAGAGTTGGCTTCACGAGGCTCGTTCATCCATGATCACGAAACGGTTATCATAATCGTCGTCAGCACGGCAATATAACCGGAGCAAACGCGTCTCGCAATGCCTTAATCCAGTCCATGACTATGGGCGATCACGCAACCCATAAGAGGAGAATGACAGAAAGACGTTTGACAGAACCGCTCACCGCGCCCGCGGATGCGCCTTCTCGTAGACCTCGCGGAGGGTCGCGGTGTTGACGTGCGTGTAAATCTGTGTGGTGACGAGGCTCTTGTGGCCCAAGAGCTCCTGCACGCTGCGGATGTCGGCCCCGCGGTCCAAAAGGTGCGTGGCAAAACTGTGCCGCAAGGAGTGCGGTGTGGTGCGGGCGTCCAGGGACGTGAGTTGCAGATACTTCTCCAGCATCCGCGCGACACTCCGCGTGGTCAACCGGCGGCCGACCTTGTTGAGAAACACGGGCGCGAGCCCGCCCGCCGGCTCGCGGGGATGGAGGCGGGCCTTGGCCAGCCACTTTTGCAGGGCCGCAGCGGCATAGGAACCGATCGGCGCCAGCCGCTCCTTGCGGCCTTTGCCGCGAATCCGCAAGATGCCGTCCTCGAAATCGATGTCGCCGCGATTCAGACCCACGGTTTCGCTCACGCGCAACCCGGCCGAATACATCGTTTCCAGGATCGCACGGTCGCGAAGCCCTGCCGTGGTGTTGGCCGGCGGGGCCGTGAGCAGCCGGCCGATGTCCTCGGCGGAAAGAAAGTGCGGCAGTGAACGGCCCTTGCGCGGATTGCGCAGCGGTTTGGCTGGGTTGGTCTTCGTCCAGCCTTCACGCTGCCCGAACTTGAAGAAGCTCCGCAACGAGGCCAGCCGGCGGGCTATCGAGGTCTTGGCATAGCCGGCCTCATGCAGGGCCGCCACGTAGCCGCGAAGTTCCAGGACCGTAATCTCCTCCGGGCCGGGACAGGCGCCGCCCCGGCCTTCTGTCAGGTACTCGGCCAGCGCCGTAAGATCTTCGCGATAGCTCTTGACCGTATAGGCGGACGCGTTCCGCTCCACGGTCAGATATTGCAGGAAACGAGCAGTCGCGGTACGCATGGTAGCCGGCACACGCCGTGTGCCGATAATGTAGGCTAGAACAAGCCTGCGCAGTTCCGGCACGTACTGATTGCCGCCATGTAGCGTTGTCATGCCGGAACTGCGCAAGCTTGTTCCGGCCTACGGGGATATGCTCTTAGCCCTCTTCCGAATCGGTAGGCAAGGGCATGCTGAAACGCTGGTTCGGCCGGCAGCGCTGGCTTTCCTGGCGGATCTTCTGGCTGAGCACGGCCGCGTCGTACCAGGTGAAACTCAATTCCGGGTTGGAAGCGTAGCGGCCCAAGGTCCGCAGCGTCTCCGCCCGATTGGCGTCGTCGTACAGGAAAACGTAACGCTCATCGCCCTTGACCAGGGCCAACACATTGATGTCTTGACTCATTGACGTTCCACTCCTCCCCTGAGTAACCGTCGTTACCAACGGTACAGCTTTCCATGCCCAGCCGCGTTAAGTACTGGTTCCAGTTCTCTTATCGGATAGGGGACCATCGCCACACCACTCGCGTTTCTCCAGCCCCTCCACGCGCACTGAGCATCTCCCAGATGTGCATGTGGCAACAGAAGCGGATGAAGTCGTCGCTGCGCCGCAAGTAGTTTTGCCAACCTCCCATACGTGCATCGTCGCGGGAGTTGTAATAGTCTTCCAACGCGGTCGTGAATTCGGAATCATTCCCGCGGTAACTCTTCATGTGTTGCATCACCGGCTCGTCGCTGGGGATGCCGGGTCCGGGGTGCGCAACGGGCGGCCGGGGAATGAACCCGTGCGGGTCGGGCCAAGTGGGCGGGCGGCCCGAATTATTTTCGCCAGGCGTTAAAGTCGCCGGCACGGTTGGTGCAGTGCTCGCCGGCAATTTTGCCGGGGCGGTAGAGTCTGCCTCCTCATGCGAGACCGCGCGTACGTCCTGCTTGCTGCCCGCCGCCGCGCCTTTGAGAGGTTGCCCAGGGGCCGCAAACGGCGAGTCTGGCGCAGCGCCGCCGGGTTTATCCGACGTCGGGGGCGTAATGATCGGTTTCTGGTAAGGCGGGGTTTGCGTCTTGAGTTGCTCTTTCGCCAGTTCCATCTCGGCTTGAAAGAGCAGTGGGCCGGGAATGTCTTTTTCGCCCGCGGTCCCCCATGGCAAGCCATAGCCGGCCGGAATGGGATGGAAGTTCGGGTTGGCCGCGAACCAGGATACCTGGAGGGTCATCCGCGGCGGATAATAGGGCGTATACTCGGTAACCGCTCCAATGACGACCGCATCGACCTCGAGAACTTGCGCTAGCCGCCGGGCGTCTTCTTCCCGATTCAACTGCAGCCCCAAGGCCCTCACGGTCGCATCCACCCGGGAAACGGGGATTACGGTATAGCCGGGCACCTCGGCCAGTTCGGCCACATAGGCGTCGGCAACCACGCGTCCATCAAGCGTCGGCTCCATGCTGAGATTAAAAAAAGGGGCCACGGCTATCTTGGAAATCTGGGGAAACGGGTTGTGCAAAGTCGGTTGATGCACGATCTCCGGCAGCATCGCGCAGCCGGAAGAGAGCAAAGATCCGATCAATGTCAACCAACGTAACATGTTTAATTCAATGCACTTACGACACAGCCTAAGGGCACGTGTTCCGCCGGCCCGGCGGCCAAGACATTGGCCACCACACCCAGTACTGACGACCAGCAGGCGTTAACGCCAGTTTTATCGGCAAAGTCCGCGCCTTTTCTCCAACTTGAATCTGGCGAGGAATAGGGGCACATCCGTAGGCCCACCTGGTGGGCCTGCGCTCGCAAGCTCGCTGGTCCCACCCTACAACTTGGGCACGTTGGTAGGCCCCCGGGATACGCTCCGCGGCGCAATCGCGTAAAATAGGAGATTGAAATCGAATTCTGTCCCGGAAAGATCACGCTCGATGGCGCAAGCCCCCCGCAATCCCACCCGTCCCATCCGCATTGGCGCCCTCACGATCGGCGCCGGGAATCCCATCGCCATTCAAAGTATGTGCGCCACGAAGACGGCCGACGTCGACGCGACGGCCGCCCAGATCGAGCACCTAGTGCAGGCCGGGGCCGATATCATTCGCGTGGCGGTCGATACCAAGGCCGACGCCCTGGCCCTGGCCGAGATCCGCCAGCGGACCAAGGCCAATCTCTCCTGCGATCTGCAGGAGAACTATCGCCTGGCGGCCGATATCGCGCCGGTGGTCGACAAGATCCGCTACAACCCGGGCCACTTGTACCATCACGAGCGGACCAAGCCTTGGCAGGACAAGGTGAGGTTCCTCGCCGACGTGGCCGGCGAGAACGACTGCGCGATCCGCGTGGGAGTGAACTGTGGTTCGATCGATCCGGCCCAGCGAGAGAAGTATCCCAAGGAGGATCGGATTACGCCCATGATCGACAGCGCCCTGGAGCATTGTGAACTGCTGGATAGCTTGGGCTTCACGCGCTACGTGGTTTCGCTGAAGAATTCCGATCCGGCGGCGGTGGTCGAGGCCAACCGGGCCTTCGCCGCCCGGCGGCCCGACGTGCCGCTGCATCTCGGCGTGACCGAGGCCGGCATGCCGCCCGAGGGCGTGCTGAAGACCCAGCGGGCCTTCGAGCAACTCATTGCCGCCGGCATCGGCGACACGATTCGCGTCTCGCTCACCGTGCCGGCCTTCGAGAAGGAGCAGGAGATCCTGGCCGGGCGCAAGATTCTCAACGACATTGCCGCCGGTCGGTTCGTGGGCCGGGAGGAAGGCCCGCAGAGGCTGAACATCATCTCCTGCCCCAGTTGTTCGCGGGTTGAGAATTCGGCCTTTGTCGATCTGGCTGTGAAGGTCCGCGAGGCGACGCTTTATGCGGCCGAGCACGCGATTTCCATTGCCGTGATGGGCTGCCGCGTGAACGGCCCGGGTGAGACCGACATGACCGATCTGGGGCTATGGTGCGGCCCGAAGTATGTCAATCTGAAACGCGGCGAGGCGACGCTCGGATCGTTCACCTATGACGAGATCCTGCCGCGGCTGAAGGAAGAACTCGACGCGATTATCGCCGCGAAGAATAATTGACAGGAAAATGTACGACAGAAAAATAGCGGTGACAAACGGGAAGTGGCGCAGCGGGGCAGACCATATTTCTGCCATCTTCTGGTGTAATTGCTCGGACAAGTCGGCAATACTGTTTTAGGGAAATGCGAGATCAAGTGGACAAGAGGAGTGCGTGTCATGCAAACCGTCACTATGGAATTGCCCGACGAGATTTTCTCGGCGCTGCGGCGGTCGCCAGATGATTTCGCGAGGGAGATGCGACTCGCGGCCGCCATGCTCTGGTACAGCCGCGGAATGATCTCCCAGGAGAAAGGGGCGCAAATCGCGGGGATCAACCGCGCGAAGTTTCTTGAGGCCCTCGCCGCGAACAAGATCGACGTTTTCGTGGTCGACTTCCAGGACCTCCAGCGGGAGTTAGACCGTGGCTGATCCGGCGGTTGTCAACGCATCGCCCTTGATTCTGCTCACGGCTGCTGGGCTGACCGAACTGCTCCACCTTGCCGGGAACCCTGTGCTTGTTCCGCGCGCCGTAATTGAAGAGATTGAGGCATATGGTCCATCGGATGCGACGGCGACCGCAGTGAGGCAAGCGAATTGGCTGACGATTGTTGAGCCACAACTGGTGCCTCCTATCATCGAACGTTGGGATCTGGGATCGGGAGAATCGTCCGTCTTGACCTGGGCGCATGCGCATTCCGGGACTGTCGCAGTCTTGGACGACCTTGCAGCAAGACGTTGCGCGGATTCGCTGGGGATTCCCATTCGCGGCACGCTGGGCTTGGTCCTGATCGCCAAACAACGAGGGGCGATTGCCGAGGCTAAACCGATCGTTGAGCGATTGCGACAAGCGGGGATGTATCTCTCCGACGCGGTGATGAACCGCGCCTTGAGCATGGTAGGGGAATAGACGGACGGCAGCGGAGCAGAAGTGGCCTTGCAAGGGATCGTGATCGATCATGAATTCGGGTCGAGTCAGCAATACGAATGCGCCTTCCCGCGCCCAGCGATTTCAATTCTCGATCCGGGGAATGCTGGTACTGACTACGGCAACGGCGATTGTTCTGTCGTTGCGGCACTATGTTCCTGAATTCGTCGATATTCTTTTTCTCGATTTCATTCTTTATGTTCTTCTCGTATTGGCGATAATCGGTGCTCTTCGAGCCTTCGGCCGGTTGAGACGCCTTGTATCGAGGTTGTTGCTGTCCTTGACGAATAAACTGGGTTTGGAGCGGTTCTGGCTCTTTCGAGTCTTGAGACGCATTGACGGGTCGGTGCAGCGCCTCGGTCTACGTCGGGGACTCGCGGCAAACCATCGCGGCAATGACTATTATCGGGAGAAGGACTATGACCGGGCGATCGTCGAATTCAGCAAGGCTATCGAGTTGGAAGGGCGACGGGCGGCGATGCCCTACTGCAATCGCGGCCTGGCGTGGTACGGGAAAGGCGAATACGACCGTGCCCTGGCTGATTTCGAGTCGTCGCTGCGGCTGAATCCCCGCCTGCCGTTGGCCTACAGCATGCGGGCGCTGGTCTTCATTACGAAACGCGAATTCGACCGGGCTATCGACGACTGCGACGCTTCGCTCCGCCTCGACGCCCAACAGACGACCGCTTATTTATACCGTGGAATCGCAATGTTGAGAAAAGAGCTGCCGGACCAGGCATTACGCGATCTGGATTTCGTTATTGCGCGCGATCCGACATGGGCCGAAGCCTATCGCTGTCGCGCCCTGGCATGGCAGAACAAAGGCCACCTTGACTTGGCACTGTCGGATCTCGATGACGCCCTGAAGCGAGACCCGAAGTGTGTTCAATCGTTGTACTTTCGCGGCTGGATCAATACGGTGAAAGGGGGTTTCCAAAGCGCTATCGAGGACTTGGGGCGGGCCATCCAACTTCAGCCCCAGTCCTGGTGGCTACATACCCAGCGCGGAGCGGCTTGGGACGGAGTGAAGGAGTATCGCCGGGCGATCGCCGATTATGATGAAGCCATTCGCCTTGCTCCTGATGAAGCGGGTGTCTACTGCAACCGCGGACTGTCTTACCTCAGGATGGACGACCTCGACCGCGCATTGGCCGACTTTGCCGCAGCGATTTGCCTCAACCCGAAGTTCCATTTGACCTACAACAACCGCGGATATGCCTATCTGCTGCGGGGCCAATACGAGCAGGCCCTGGCTGATTTTCAGAGGGCCATCGAGTTGGACCTGAAGCACCCCAATGCCTACAAGAACCTGGCCTGGCTCATGGCGACTTGTCCGGAAGCCAAGTATCGCGACGGCGAAACCGCCGTGAGTCACGCCCGGCAGGCGTTGGACCTGGGAGGTCAGAAGAACGCCGCCTGGTTGGATGTGCTTGCCGCTGCCTATGCGGAAGCCGGACGGTTCCAGGAAGCAATCGAGTGGCAGAAGAAGGCCATCGACGGCGCGGCAAGCCCCGAAGACGCGGCCGAATACGAGAAACGCATGAAACTCTACCAGGGAGAACACCCGTTTCGGCAAACGCCGTCAACCCCTGGCCGGCTCAAATCTTAGCCCGGTTCGGCCCTAAGAACCGCCGAATCAATAACTGTCGGGATTAGGGTGGCATGCTTTCACCGGGCACCATGTACTCATGGTCGGGGTAAGCATGTTGTTGCCTGGGACATGCTTACCCGCTGGCGCGTGAAAGCATGCCACCCACCGCAGAAACATGCCACACGGTCGCGACAGTTATCGATTTGCCGTTCCTAGGGCGTCATCCAGCCGAGACGACAGACGCAGAGCGCACCTCGGGTGCCGAGCACCTGTATGCCATATTAAAGCCTGGCGCCATAACGGCACATCGCGTTTCACTTGCCCTTCGGCCGTTCCGTTGGTTCCAGTAGTTGGCCCGCTCGATTCCAGGCTGGCCACCCCTTGTCGGATTGCTCTCGGAGTTTCTTCGCCTGCTCGGGCGTGAGCACGCCGAGGGTCCTGTCCTGGCTCTCACGTTGCAGTTGGGTCATTTTGATCTGCGTCTCTTCGCGAATCTTCTGCAACTGCTGCTTCTGCTCGTCCGTCAGTCCGATCTGCTGAAGAACCTGCGGCATGTAGAGCATCGAAGCGGCCCGCTGCCGGAATTCCATGTCTTTGATCTGCTCGATCTGTTTCGGCGTCAGAACCTGCTCGATCTGCTTCTTGCTTTCTTCGGCGCGCTGGGCGTAGCGATCGGCGACTTCTTTCTGGACCTTCCGCTGTTCTTCGGGCGTCAGGTCGCGGAACTTCGCCCAGTCGGTCGCTGGCTCGTTCTTCATCTGCTCGGCGGCCTTCCTGGCAATCTCCAGGAGTTTCTCCTTCTGTTCGGGCGTCAGTCCAATTTCTTTCTGGACGTTTTCCATTTGCAGCATCCAGTAGCCGGGAACCGCGTAATAATAACCACCTGCCGGTCGTGCAGCCATTGGCGCCGCCGGTCGTGGATTGGGTTCTTCACCCGCTGCCCCGGCGCCGAGAACCGCAACGGCAGTTAGGACTAGACCTGCGAAACCAAGTACACGAGTCATTGCCATGCTCCTTTCGAGAAAACACTTGATACCGGCCGCGAAGTGCATCGCTTCGCGAATCGCCATGTAACCAATTTAACACCGAACCTGCTGTCAAGCCACCGCCACCGTTGTCTCGCCTTTTTCTAGACCAGTCACGTCTTCCGCCGTCTCGTTCTTGACACTGACCTGAGTTCAAGCGATGATTTGGGAACGATTATAACGATTCAATTTCCTCTCGGCCGCAGAATACTCTAAGCCGGTGAAGTTCGAGCCTTGGGTTCGAACCCGCCTCTCTGGGGATACCCCGGGGGATCGTGAATGGCTACGATTTCGTCGCGTGAGGCCCGATGCGCTGCGCGCATAGCCCCTCACGCTGGACCAGACTCGTTAGAGTATTCTGCGGCTTCTTTATCATGCCTGCAAATGCCCTGGTCGCCCGAGCGCTCGCCGCGGCTTTTCTGGCCGGCCCGCTGAAGGTCGATCAGTGCGTCGGCCGCGGCGCCCAGTTGTTGGGGCGGAGCTGGCGCTGGCTTCGACCGCTTGCCCAACGGGTGTGCGAATCCTTCCGAGAGCGGGCGCGCCCGCGGCAGATCGAGCTTGCCGGGTTCCTGCGCCACGACCAAGGCTTTCGGCAAGCCAGCGAAAGATACGAGTTGAAACTCGTCGACCAAATCACCACGCGGCCCGCGATGAGCCCCGTTGCGGCCGCCGGATCGTGGGACGTGCCGGCGATCCGCACTCCCGCCGAACTGGGCGATTGGCTGGAAATCACGCTCGGGGAGCTGGACTGGTTCGCCGACCTGTGGGCCCTCGAATACAAACGCAGCCGAGGCCGCCTGCGACACTACCATTACCGCATCCTGGCCAAGCGCTTCGGCCAGGTCCGGCTGATCGAGGCTCCGAAAGCGCGGCTGAAGGCGATTCAACGCCGCATCTTGACCGGTATTCTGGACCGCATCACGCCGCATGCGTCTGTCCACGGCTTTCGACGAGGGCGATCCGTGAAGACGTTTGCAGCGGTCCATACGGGCAAGCACATCGTCTTGCGGCTCGACTTGCGGGACTTCTTTCCTTCGATCAGGGCCGCGCGGATTCAGGCCCTCTTTCGTACCGCCGGCTACCCCGATCGCGTCGCTGATCTGCTGGCCGGTCTTTGCACGAACGCCGCGCCGCAGGACGTGTGGGAATTCATTGCCGACGCACGGCCTGAGCAACTTCGCCAGGCCCGCCGGCTGTATGCCCAGCCTCATCTTCCGCAGGGAGCGCCCACCTCGCCCGCGCTGGCGAATCTCGCGGCCTACCGCCTGGACTGCCGGCTCGCGGCCCTGGCGGCATCCGCGGGAGCGAGCTACACGCGCTATGCCGACGACCTGGCGTTCTCTGGCGGCCGCGACTTCGCGCGCGTAGCGGGGCGATTTCATCTGCACGTCGCGGCGATCGTAATGCAAGAAGGCTTCGCCGTGCATCACCGCAAGACCCGGATTATGCGGCAGGGAGTTCGCCAACGACTCGCGGGCATCGTGGTGAATCGGCACACAAACGTCGTCCGGGCCGACTACGATCGCCTCAAGGCCACGCTCACGAACTGCATTCGACACGGCGCGGAAAGTCAGAATCGAACGAATTGCGCGGACTTCCGCGCCCATCTGCTGGGGCGGATCTCTTTTGTCGATATGCTGAATCCGCATCGCGGCGCCCGACTGCGGGCACTGTTCGAGCGGATCGTGTGGTAAGTCTCGGGGTGGCTATGCGCGCAGCGCACCAGGGGTCAGAAGGAAGCCCGTCTCCGCCGAGTTTAGCGTGGCAAGGGGTCCCGATGCTGCCAGCCGGTCTCGATGTCCCACTCCAGGATGGGCGTGGACCGCTTGGGGACTTCCAGCGAAGTCGGAATGTTCTGCGACTGCCCGGCATGCGCGAGTTGGTTGACGAAGGCCGGCGAGGCGCGATCCAGCGTGATCACTTCCTCCTTCGCCTGCGGATTGTTGCGGTCGCGAATGATGCAGACCACCTCGGAGCCTTCGATCGCGCGACGGTGGAGCTTGTCGATAACCGCCCGCTCACCGTCGGTCATCGCGCCCGCTGTGGCAGCCGCTGGACCGGCGAAGGCCACGGTTGCGCCGGCAGGCACCTCGGAGTTGGGTATTCGTACGCGCGGCTCAACCGCGCGGCCGGTTGCGAACGGATCGGCCGCAACCAGGGTCGCTGGCCCGCGGGCCGCGGCAGGCACCATTGCCGGCGCGGCGATCGGCTGCCGGTAGAGCGAACCGAGTTGCTTCTGATCCATCACGGCATGGATCGAGCCCAGGGCCGCGAACAGGCCCTCGTGGTCCTCCGGTTCCTTCGCGTTGCAAACGCCGATCACCATGCCCTCGGCCGAGAACAGACCTCCGCCGCTGCGGCCGACAACCGGCTCGCCGGCCACTTGCAGGTTCCAGGGCGCGTGGGCCTGGCCGCTGGCAGCGGCGGCGCCGCCGCGCTGCTCCACGGGGTCGAGGAAACGATCGAGCGAGTTGACCTGGCTGTGTTGTACCGTGGGATTGTCGCCGTTGTTGCAGCCGACACTCGCCACGGCATCGCCGCGACGAATGGAATAGCCCGGCGGGGCGACACGGGCGACCATTACCGGTCCGGGCGGCTGGAAGGCGATCAGGGCCACATCGCGTTCCAAGTCGAAAGCCACCAGGCGGCCCGACACGCGACTGGCCGGCGAGGGGCCAAAGACGTCGACATCGATCTTGCCCGTGCCCTGCGAATCGCGGAAGAGGTGTCCGCAGGTGAGCACGAGGGCCTCGCCGCCGGCGCGGGCGTCGATGATCGTGCCGCTGCCGCAGGAGTGGCCCAGCGGATCTTCTACGCGAAGCCGTACGCTGGCGGCAAGCATGGCCGCGTCGCTGACCGGCTGCCCTTGCGGCGGCGAGGCATAGGCGGCGGGTGTGACGGCTACGCGGGGGCCGCTGCTGGCCGGGATGCCACGTGCTGTCGGCGCAGGCGTTGCCAGCATCGCATTCGGATTGGCAACAGGCGCGGCCACACGTCCCATGCTGCAAAGTTGTTCCAGGTGCCCGAGGCTTGTCGGACCTACCACGCGGTCTACCTCGCGGCCGTCGACGATCATCACGAAGCAAGGAATGCTTGTAACGTTAAACCGCTGGGCAAGGTCGCGATACTGGTCGACGTTCATCCGCCGCACCGGGTATCCGGCGGCGGAAAGCCGCTCGACGGTGGGCATCATGGAACGGCAGGGGCCGCACCAATCGGCATAGAAGTCCAGGAGCACGGTTTCACCGGAGCCGCCGCCCGTGAGGGCCATGGCGACCAGCGCAGCATGAAGGGAGAGCATAGGATCCTTCCTTATGGGCCGCCGCAAGGAGTTCCCCGGTCCGATCATCCTGATCTTGGGAACGAGACGAGTACGCGTCGCGGCAGGCCACGAATTCCTTTTCGTTTATTAGAAGCTGTTTCAAAATCTGGCAGGCAGGCGAGACGCCTGCACCACAGCCCGGTTTTGAAACAGCTTCCTAACTTCTTAAGGTGCAGAGGCGGGGTTGGATTTGCATTGTTGCCGCCGGCGTCAAACCAGACAAGAGCAGTTTTTCTGAAATTCGCCCATCGCTTCGAGAACCGCCTGCCGCAATTCCGGCTGCTGCGGGAAGATGGGGGGCACCGGCACGACGTCGGGCGCAGGGGTCGCGGCGGCCACCGCGGCCTTGCGATCGGTGGCCGCGCCCTTCTTCATGAAGAGGTTGTAGACCGACCACTGCAGCCGGCTGCGCTGGCTCCAATAGGGGAAGCGCCGCGCCAGCGAGGCGGGGGCGTAGAACGTGTCGTAGGCCCCGATATGGCCCAGGCGAAGCTCGTCGCCCGACATCTGTGCCGGCCGATAGACCACGTTGGCCTGGTCGTACTTGTCCCAGTCGTAGCAGACGATCCGCCCAGCCTTCTTCATCTCGTACCAGGTCAGCGTGCCCGGATAGGGCGTGAGCACGGAATAGGCGCAGGCGTCGTAATCGGCCTCGATGTTGAAGCGGGCGGTCTGCTGGAAGACCGCGGGGCCGTCGCCGTCGAAGCCGAACATGAACAGGCCGAAGACCATGATCCCGTAGGAGTGGACCTTCTCGACCAGGGCGGCGTAGGTCTCGGGCCGATTCACCTCCTTGTGTACGCTCTTGAGCGTGTCCGGGGAGATCGACTCGAAGCCGATACTCAGCAGGGTGCAGCCGCTGGCCGCGGCCAGTTCCAGCATGCGGTCGTCCTGGGCGAGCCGCGAGGTCACGCCCGCCTGCCAATGGATGCCGCGGCCCCGCAAAGCCCGCATGACCTGCTTGGCGTGTTCCGGGGTGCCGAAGAAGTCGGCGTCGTTGATCGAGATCGTGCGGGCGCCGCAGGTTTCCACTTCGCGGATCACTTCGTCCAGGGGTCGGTAGCGGACTTTCAGCCCGTTCATGAGCGGCTCGGCGCAGAAGGTGCAGCCCTGGTGGCAGCCGCGCGAGGTTTGTACGAAGGTGCGGTTGACGTAGCGGTTGCGCTTGATCAGCTCGTAGCGCGGCAGGGGCAAACCGGCCATTGTGTGCAGTCGGTCGGCGCGATAGGTGCCGCGCATCGCGCCCTGCTCCAAGTCGTCCAGCAGCTTCTCGATCACCAGTTCCGCCTCGCCGATGACCACCGCGTCGCAATGCCCCAGGGCTTCTTGCGGCATGAAGCTGGGATGGACGCCACCCATGACGACAGGCACGCCCCGCGCCCGGAAGGCGTCGGCGATTTCGTAGCCGCGGTTCACGTAGCTGGTCATGGCCGAGATGCCGACCAGGTCCGCCTTGAGGTCGAAATCGATCGGTTCGATGTTCTCGTCGGTCAGCACCACTTCGTAGCGGTCGCGCGGAATCACGCCCGCGACGGCCAGCAAACCGGCCAGCGGCGAGTACAAGGCCCGGTTGAAATACAAGGGCCGCGTGGTCAGCGAATCGGTCTTCGGATTGATGAGATGGACGACCCGATGACGCATGAACTGCCTCCTTGCAAATATCTGTTGACAGATAATGATTCCATTCAATCAAGCCCCACCATACCAAAGATGGCATTTTGGAGAAAGGCCGGTCTTGGCCGTCCTGGCCGAATAATCACACGCTCAGCGGTGATCTATTTGTACGGGTTCACGGGGTTGGTGTAATGACTTGCATTTTCAGGCTCCTTTGATCCACTGGACATTGCCTCGAACATTACCGTCAATAGGAAAGGTAAGACAACCGCTAACATGATTGCGATAAACGTATCTAAGTCGTCGTCGCCGACCTTCCACTGGGGTCGCACTTTACGGTAGAACGGCCGGATGCGTCTCATCCGACTGCCCTGTCGGGCGCGATACTGGGCCTCCACCGTCTGGCTTTGGCCTGCCGGGTCTTTCTCCGCGAGGGTCGTGCGACCGCCGAGCGTTGCTGGCGTAGGCCGTGGAAGCTCCGTAACCCGACGGAGCAGCCGCCGTTCCGGCAGCGACAGGCCCAGGCCGATGGCAAGATCGACGGAGCTCGGGCGCTGGGATTCGTTCAGATCGAAAACCGTGGCGGGGTTGAGGTGACGCAAGACCCGCACGCATTCGGGATCGCTGCGTGCCCGCCAGGCGGCGAATAAGCGCTGGAGTTGTTCACGGCTCCAATCGGCCAGCGGGTCGTCGGCGGGCAGACCGCGGCGCATCAACAGGAACTCCAGGAGCAACATGTCGCGCCCGTAGCGGTCGGAGTAGGGCGCGACGGAATCGTCGCCCAATTTGGCGGCGGCGGCGAGGTCCGCCGGGCAGTAGCCTTGCGTGCCGTACGTGCCACCCTCCGCCACGGTGACGGACCGGTTCACTCCGGCGGCGGGAGCGAAGAATGCGTCGAAGTCGATCAGGTACAAAGCCGGTTCACTCCCCCGGGCGTTGTAGTCGATGACCACGTTGTTTGGCGAAAGGTCGCCATGCACGAGTCCGGCCCGTTCCAGCACGGCAAGCACCACGAGCAAGTCGCTGAGGCAACGCCAACGGAGTCCTTCGGGAAAGTATGTTTCGCGGCGGACCATACGGGTCTTGTGTTCCAGCCAGGTCTCGCCGCGGACGGCCTTGGCCAGGTAAGCGGAAAACGCAAAGCCGATCTTCTCGCTTTGTAGGCCGCGACGGGTGTCGGTCCAAAGCAGGGGCGCGGCCGCAAGGTTGGGCAGCCAAGTGTAGAGTTGCTGGCCGATCAGCCAGGCGGTCCGCTCGAAGCGCTTTTGCGTTGCCTGGGAAAAGAACTTTGCGTAGGCGGCAATGGTACCGTCTTTGCCCAGCAGCGGATAGGCCTTGCCCTCCGCCCCGGAACACCAGGGAGGCTGTCCGGGATGGTCCGGGTCGTAGCTCTTGAAATGGTAGGTTGCGCCGCCAATACTCACGAACCGGCCCGCCAGCTCTTTGGCCTGGGTGTTGCTCAGCGTCAGGATGTGCGTGCTGGTAGGGGCCAGCATGGCGCGTTGTCTTTCGTCGAGGGTTGTCAATACTGGCGTGGACCGCGTTTCGATTCTCTACTATGTCCGCTCATAGTATAACTATCAATCGGGGCTTTCCGGGACATCCGCACACCGGTCGGGTGCGGTGTTGCCTGGAATCGTCACGCGCGGCGGAGCCCTGAGTTCCAGCGTAAGACGTTGCTGCTCATCTGCCACCGTGCGCACGACCCGTTCAAGGTCTTCGACTTCGGCCTTCATCATTTGCGCGCCGATCGAACTTTTGCCCACCTCTTCGGCCTCAATGCGCTTTTTCTCGACCTGCTTCTCGAAAGTAGCGTACTTGGCGGTAAGGATTTCCCTTTGGCTGTTCAGGTGCTGCAACTCCGTCTCCAAGGCGATCCGCTTGGACTCGGCTATCATGTCGCGGGCCTCTCTTTCCATCTGTTCGGCACGCTCTTTCAGGGCCTCCCGTTCTGCCCTGGCCGCATCTTGATCGGGGGGCTGTTTTGTTCCAGGCGACGCAACAATCGCGTGGAGCTTGTTCAGTTCGAAGTTCATCAGGCGGTTTTTTAGATCCAGGTACACAGGGTTGCTGTTAAGGAACATAACCACGTCCACCCCGGGGATCTGGCTTGCCGACAACTTGTCCAGCGTATCTTTCGTTTCCTGGTATTTGCCGTCAACCGCAAACTTCTCCGCCTCGATTTGTTGCCACCGCCGACGGGCATCGAAGTAAATGAACGCCGCCGACTGTATCCGCAAGGCCGTCGTCTGGTCATCGGCAAGGCCAATCTGCTCCAGTTCGCGTTTCAACTGCTCGCGCTTGGTGCGGACCTCGTTTTCCTTTTCCGTATGGATATTGTGCAGTTCCGCCAGGCGGTTTTCTAGCCTCTTTCGGTCGCTATAGACAACCTCGTTCCAATAGGCCCCCACCACGGCGTTGACCATCGCGGCCGCGTCCTCCCGGTCGGTCTGCGTGACGCTTACCTCAATGACGCCCGTGCTCTTGTTAGGCCTGTCGACGTGGATCGCGTTGGTCAGCCATTGGATAGCGTTGTGCCTGTCATCCTCGCGGCGGACGCAGGCCCGACCCTTCAAGCTCGGATCGCGGAGCGCGGCGATAATGACCCAGCGGGTCTTGATGAGCTGCGCCTGGGTATCGCAAAACATCTCGAATTCGACTGGATCGTACTTCTCTGTGGAGCTGGGAAGGATACTGGGCTGGCATCGTGCCAGGAGTAGAGAAGCTTTGGCCGTGTAAACTGTCGGCCTGAATGCCCATGCGATGGCCGCCACAACCAGCAGCGAGATCAAGAGCAAGCACAACCATTTCAGCTTGGACATCGCAATTTACCCTCTCAATTAACCAAACTGTAAACGTCCCCGCCGGCCCTGTGCCGGGGGAACGCGTGTTTGACCACTACCAGCAACGGCAATTCCCCATTTTCGCCGCCCTTTGCGTGCCGCCTGCCCAGCCCGGAGGGCTGGGCGGGCGGCACGCAAAGGGCGGCGAGGAAACGTTGTGGGGGACGCGTGTGTAGTGGCCAAACATCGCTCCACTGCCGCAGGGGCAGTGGGGGCGTTTACAGTTTGTTTCATCACCTATGACCACGAACCGGCCCGCTAGCTCTTTGGCTTGGGTATTGCTCAGGGACATGATCTGTATGCTGGAGTCAAACTAGCATGCCGCGTTTTATTTCATCGATATGCCACTCACTCCGTATGGATGACCACCAACCTATGTTATTGTCGAAATCCTTGGGTATTCGTGGGTTAATCACGGTTGACAAAATAGCCCAACAGGATAAAAGGCAGAAAGAAAGCTATAAGACAAGCACAACCGCCGAGTACGCCCGTTACCGAGCCGAGGATGTCATTTAAGTCAGTTTTTGGACCGTCTTGCGGAGGCGCAATACCAGTGGCAATTACTAGCAGGATGACGAAGATCGCTATGCCGACACCCATAACGCAACCAAGTTTCATTTCGTCGTCTGACATACGGCTAGTCCAGGGTACTGATCCCCTCCCAGCAAGCTCTTCAAAGACATCGGTTACCTTGACTCCCGGTTCCCTTGGACTACGTCTCGCGATTTTGCGATTGGCTCCCGAACATCCCAGCAGCGCCGGTGTCGGCCGCGGAAGTTCTGTCACGCGGCGCAACGCTCGCGTTCCGGGAAGCGACACGCCCATGCTGCTGGCAAGCTCCACGGAGGTTGGCCGTTCCGGCTCGCTCAGGAGAAAGACCGTTGCAGGGTCGAGGTGCCGCAGGGCTTGTACACACGCTGGATCGCTGCGAGCTCGCCAGGCGGCGAACTGCCGACCGAGTTGCTCGCGGTTCCAATCGGTCAGCGGGTCGTCGGCCGGCAGGCCGTTGCCCATCAACAAGAATTCCAACAGCAACATGTCGCGCCCGTAACGGTCGGAGTAGGGTGCGACAGCACCCTTGCCCAACTTGGCGGCGGCAGCCAGACCCGGCGGGCAGTAACCGGGTGTGCCGTAGGTGCCGCCCTCGGCCACGGTCACCGATTGGATTGTTCCCGCCGCGGGGGCGAAGAAGGCGTCGAAGTCGATCAGGTACAGGACCGGACAGTTCGGCCGCGGATCGAGATCGATGACTACGTTGTTCGCCGAGAGCTCGCCGTGGACCAGCCCCGCCTTTTCGAGCACCGCCAGCGAGAGGAGCAATTCCCTGACGCAACGCCAGCGGAGATCCTCGCCGAAGCGAACGCTGCCGTCGGCGATACTACTCTTGCGCTCCAGCCAGGTCTCGCCCGGGACGGCCCGCGCCAGGTAGGCGGCAAAATGGAAGTTGATTCTCGCGCCGTGCAGGCGATGCCGAGTATCGGTCCAAAGCACAGGGGCCGCCGCCAGATTGGGCAGCCAGGCGTACATCTTCTGGCCGATCAGCCAGGCCGTGCGATCGAGCCGCTTCTGCGTGGGCTGCGTGAAAAACTTCAAATAGGCGGCGACCGAACCGTCTTTGTCCAGCAGCGGATAAGCCTTGCCTTCCGCCCCGGAACGCCACGGGGGCTGACCGGGGTAGGCCGGGTCGAAGTTCTGGAAGTAGTAGGTCGTGGCGCCGATGACCACGAAGCGGCCCGCTAGCTCTTTGGCCTGCGTGTTGCTCAAGGTCAGGATGTGCGTGCCGAGGCGGGGTAACATGGCTACTTCGCTTGTAGGACGGCCAAAGTGAGGTTATCGTCGAAGTCCTTGGGACGCTGCCGGATCGCCCGCTCGATCAGCCGCTGGGCCGGGTTCTCTTCACCCGCGGTTTGCAAGGCCTCGAGTTCGTCCAGCAGCGACTGTGGGTTAGCGCCCTGCGACCGGCCGAGGCCGTCGGTCGAGAGCGCGCAGAGGAAGGGGCCGTTGAGTTTCTCTTCGTGCCAACAATCGAAATCGACTACGCGGCGGCGGGCGGGGCCGAGGGCCAAGACCTGCTGGTTCTGCAAATCGCAAGCGGCCAGGACACGGTCCACGGCCTGCCGGGACTCGCCCGCGCCGCGGTAACCGCGCCACAGCGCCCCGCCGTCGCCGACCATAGCGATGCGAAAATGATCTCCGTCCAGCCAGGCAAGGGTCAGCGTGGTCTGGAACAAGCGGCCCTTTCTCAAGATGTACTTCCAGGTGGAAAGGAATTGGCCGTCTGGGCAGGAAGTTTCCGGCTCGCGCGCCAATTCGTCGACGAGCTGGCCGATAGTTGAACCCGCCTGGTCGAAGGCCAACCTGGCCAGGTCCCTCGGCTCGGCTGCGGAGGCCGATTCGACCAGGGTACGGATAGCGACCCAGCAGGCCAGCGCTGCGGCAGACTCCGAACGGAACGAGGTGGTCAGGCCGTCGGCCAGGGCGAGGACGAAACGCAGGCGCGGCTGGGCCTCGGTCGCGGCGGGCCACCAGGCCAAGGCATAATCCTGGTTGGTCTCCTTGTCCTGGTCCGCCGGACCGAAATCGCAGTGGATCGCCGCGGAAAACCGCCCCGACTTGAAGGAGCCCGAGCCGACGACCATCTCGCCGCGCTGGGCCAGCCAGGCCCGGCTCTCGCAGAGCGGGCGGTCGAACTCCGCGCGCCCGATCAGAGGCAGGTCGGCTTGTAGGCCCTGACTCATGACACACCTTGGATGCGCTTGATGACCTTGGCGACGTCGTCCGCAGAGGACGCGCCGGAGCTGCCGACGGAGGCGATGAACACCGCCAGCGACTGGGCATTGGTGATATGCACGTAGCATTCCGGCGAGGCAATGTTGCGGAGCGTCTGTTCGTTGGGTTGCTTGGCCCCAGTGGAAACGCCCGCCACGGCAATCACCACCGATTCGCCCTCCACGCCCAGCCGTTTGATTTCCAACGCCACCAGTTCCGGCCCGGAACCGACATTGTGCTCGCCGTCGGAGAACACCAGCACCAAGGGCAGGGGATGATCGGCGCGTTCGGCGTGCTGTTGCAAGCTTTCGACGTACGGTTTCAGCCGCATCAAGGCCAGCTCCAGCGCGGCGGTGATATCGGTCTGCCCTCCCTGACCGTCGATGGCTACGCGGTCCGGATCGATACTGCGGACGGGCGTCATGTCGCAGAGCGGGTCGATCACCGCCTCGTGATCGAAGCGGATCAAGAGCAAGCGGAAGTAGGAGCGGTCGGGACCGGCAGGCCCGCGCGATTGGCACTCCATGAGCATTTCACGGATGCCCTGGGTTGCGGCTTGGGCCTTGTCGCCGGCCATGGAACCGCTATTATCGGCCAAAACCACTACAAGCTGCGGTCGTGACTGCCTGGCTTGCCTCACAATCCTGATCCTCCTTTTACTTCACAGAATCCTATCACGCTTGATCTTCCGCCACTACGAGACCGCTGAAAAAGTCTCGCGAGTACTCAGTACCCAGTACTGAGTGCTGAGTACCACATCTTGTATCTGCCGCGACTTTTTTAGCGGTCTTTATCCACCGCTGGCGATACGCTACCCGCCTCTTGCTTATCGGCCGCGCCACCGGAACTCATTCGTACCCAGATCGTTGTCGCTCCGAGGCCCAGCAGCACAAGCACGCCGGCCGTGACCAGCACGAAGATCCAGCGACGGCGCCATACACGGGCACGGTAGCCCCGGTTGATCCGGTCTATCACGGGCCATACGCCCCGGGGGTTACCGGGCGTTGGTTGCCTGATCCAGTGGAGCGGTGTTTTGGTAGGGCCAAGCTGCCCGGAGAGGTTTCCGGTCCTTGCCTTCCCGCCGCCGACATCCCGCTTATGGCGGCACGGGAGCGGGGCGGAGGGATCACAGTCTTTTGTCGGCTCGGTCATGGTGGCTTATTACATGTGTTTGTTTGCTTTGGGCGATCGCGCCTGATAGGTAATCCGGAAAACGTCGAATCTTGGCGCGAAAATCGGGAAAATTCGCTTTTATTTTTCCGCGTGCTCCTCGGTTAGGGTTACGATCACTTCAACCTTCCCCCCTTTTTGGACATAAAAGAGCCTGGATTCGTCTCGAAACCCCCGCCTGCTGGCGGTCACCTCGTGCTGGCCGGCCGGCAGAATGACTGCGTCCCGCGGCGGCTTGATCGTCTGGGGCGAGCCATCGATTGAGACGGTCGCATCCGGCGGCGAGATTTCCAAGACCAGGGTTCCGCTGCCCGGCATGGCACGAACGACCAGGTAGGGGATCAACACCAACGCGGCCAGGGCCAGCACCGTGACCATGATCGGCCCGGCCACCAGCTTCAGCCGGCGTGCTACGGAAAGGGGCGGCAGAAGCAAGTACGAGACAACGTTGACCGCCCCGCCCCGCATCCGCGAATAACGGCCAGCCTGCTCGGTCGATCGCAAGTAAGCGGAAAGGGCGTTCTCCAATTCCCGGGCCGATCGGAAGCGGTCCTGCGGTTGCCTTTCCATGGCCTTCAGGCAGATCGACTCCAGCGCAGGATCGATTTTGGAACGGAAGGCGGAAGGCCGAGTGGGGTTGTCGTAAAGGATTTTCGACGCCAGTTGCGGCAGCGGTCCATGGAAGGGCAGTCGGCCGGTCAGCATCTGGTAGAGGACCAATCCCAAGGCGTAGATGTCGCTGGCAGCGGTGAGCGGCTCGCCGCGCACTTGTTCCGGAGCCATGTAGGCCGGCGTGCCGGACAGGGAGGCAGCGTCTGCCGTGCCGCTTTGGATTTGGACCGGCCGGGCGAGGCCGAAGTCCGTTAACAGCGGCTCGCCCTCGGCGTCCAGCATCACGTTCTGCGGCTTGACGTCGCGATGAATGATCCCTGCCGCATGGACCACGGCCAATGCCCCCGCCAGCTTCCACGCCAAGGTTGCCGCTTGGCGGCAGTCGAGGCGACCGCGCTGCAACCGGGCAGCCAACGATTCTCCCTGGACCAGCGCCATGGCAAAGTAATAGCGGCCGTGGCTTTGACCAACGTCAAATACCGGGCAGACGTTCCTGTGCTGAATGCGGGCTACGACCCGGGCCTCGGAAAAGAGGCGATTCCACACTTTGCGGTCCGTGCCGGCTTCCGTATTGGGGATCTTCAGGGCCACTTCGCGCTGGAGTTCCGTATCGTAGGCGCGATAGACGGTGCCCATCGCGCCCCGTCCCAGCACTGCGCGGATATGATAGCGCTCCGGCGCCGCGTGCCCTTCGGCTTCCCCGTGGCTGCCGCTTCCCGCCTCAACCTTGGCTCCCGCAGCTCCGCCCTCCCGCTCCATCTGCTCCGCAATCCCGCCCAGGTCAATGCGCTGGGCGATCTGCGGAAAGCGCAGCGCGAGCTCCTCGTGGCTCGGGACCTCGCCCATTGCCATGCGGGTCATGCATTCGGTTTCCAGCAGTTCCGCCAACAACTCGGCATCGGCCGCCAATTCCGGCCACTCGTCGAGATAGACCTCCAATAGCTTTGGCCGCGCGTCCTGGTAGCGATGCTCCTGATCGATCTTGATCAGTTCCACAAGCGTGCGGTGGCGGAGCCGGCTGTCCGCGGGCGGCAGCAAGCGGCCAAGATCGGGTTCCGCGCCGGACCGCCGACAGGCTTCGAGGTTGTGGATGGCCTCGTTCAAGCATCTCCACTCCTCGTCGTTCTTGGATAGATAAGGCTGATTGGCCATGATCGACAATGCCTACTCCTCCAATTGGTTGAGCCGCTCCCGAATGCGTTTCAACTGCAGACGCACTTCGGCACGGGTGCAGAGCAACTCCGCGGCAATTTCCGTCTCCGTGCAGCCCGCCAGCCGCAATTGGAAAACCTCGCCTGCGCGCGGTTCCAACCCGTGCAGGGTCTTCTCGACGAGTTCGGCGGCGACCGCCGCATCGGCGGGTTCCGGATCACGCCCGCCTGCCAGATCGAAGGGCAAGTCCGTTTCCGCGCCCATGCCGCGTTTTGCCGCCTGATGGTACTCCGCGCGCTTCAGGATCTTCCGCCGCGTGATCTTCGCGAGCAAGGCCCAAAGGTCCGAGCTATCGGCGATCTGAAACTCGCCCAGCGCGGCACGGCGAAAATAGGTTCGCAGCACCGTCTGCACCACGTCTTCCGGATCTTCACGCTGCTGAAGGCTGCCATCCAACACCCATTGCACAAGCCGGCAGAGCCTGCGCCGGTAGCGGTGATCCAACTCGGCGGCGACCGATGGGCTGCCGCGGCTTACACGGTCTAGGAACTCGTCGTCGGATGAGGTGGCCGGCATGGTGTAACCTGCGAGACTTGGATACGTACGTTGATCATAGCACCGCGGCCGGCATCACACAAGCCGGCCTCACGCTCCGCCTGAGGTTCGTTACGCTCCGCCTGAGGTTCACGGGCATTCAACCTCATCAACATGGTTGGCTACTGGTTAGGCCACGCAGACATCAACACGACGCACGTCTATTGTGCTTCGAACCGCGGGAAAAACTCCGCATTGCTTGACAGTTCGGCACACGATGGTCCTATCCGGCGGAAAGGACCTACTTGTTGCCTTGCCTCCCGCACGCCACCTTGTCACAATAGAGACAATGGCAACCATTCCGGAAGCATTGGCGATCGCAATCCAACACCATCAAAACGGCCGGCTGCAAGCGGCCGAGCAAATCTATCGGCAGATCCTCGCCGCCGAGCCGCAGCATGCTGATGCGCTGCATCTGCTGGGCCTGCTCGCGCACCAGGCGGGCAAGCCGGCCGAGGCCGCCGCCTGCTACCGCCGGGCACTCGATCTGAAACCGAATTTTGCCGAAGGCCAGGTCAACCTGGGTATCGCCTTGCAAGAGCAGGGCCAGTTCGACGCGGCCGCCGCCTGCCACCGCCGTGCCTTGGAACTGAAACCCGACTATGCCGATGCGCTAGGCAACTTGGGCGTCGTTCTCATGGAACAGGGCAAGCTGGACGAAGCCGCCGCCTGCTGGCGGCGGGCACTGGAACTGAAGCCGGGCTATGCCCAGGCACACAACAACTTGGGCGTGGTGCTCAAGGAACAGGGCCGTTTCGCCGCGGCCGCTGCCTGCTACCGCCGCGCGCTGGAACTCGAGCCGGGTTATGCCCAGGCACATAACAACCTGGGCGCGGCTCTCAAAGAACAGGGCAAGCTGGACGAAGCCGTCGCCTGCTGCCGCCGCGCGCTGGAATTGAATCCGCGTTATGCCCACGCGCACAACAACCTGGGCGTGGCCTTGAAGGAGCAGGGCAACTTGGACGAAGCCGTCGCCTGCTGCCGCCGCGCGCTGGAACTCGAGCCGGACTTCGTCGCGGCCCACAATAACCTGGGTAATGCACTGAAAGAACTGGGCCGGCTCGACGAAGCGCTGGCCTGCTACCGCCATGCCCTGGAACTGAATCCCGACTATGCCGAGGCCTGGAACAACCTGGGCAACGTGCTCAAGGACCAGGCGAAACTGGATGAAGCTGTCGCCGCCTACCGTCGCGCCTTGGAACTGGACCCGCGCTATACCCAGGCGCATAGCAACCTGCTCTTTGCGCTGCAGTACTGCCCGGAGGCCGCGCCGGCGGCGCTGTTTCAAGCGCATGCCGAGTACGAGCGGCGGCACGCGGCACCGCTGAAGGCCGTTGCCAAACATGAAACCGCCAGCGGCCGTCGGCAGCGGATCCGCTTGGGTTTCGTTTCCGCCGATCTGGGCCGGCACCCGGTGGGCTATTTCCTCGTCCGCGTCCTGGAATGCCTCGGACCGGCCGGACAGGAGACGATCTGCTATTCCGACCGGGTCCTCAAGGACGACATGACGCATCGTCTGCAAGCCGCCGCGACCCTCTGGCGCGACGCGATCGGATGGAGCGACGAGCAATTGGCGGAGCAAATCCGCGCAGACCGGATCGACGTTCTTTTCGATCTGGCCGGACACACGGCCCACAATCGTCTGCTGGTCTTCGCCCGCCGACCCGCGCCGCTTCAGGTCACCTGGGCGGGCTACGTGGGTACGACCGGCCTGCAGACGATCGACTATCTGCTAGCCGACCGCTACGAGGTCCCACCGGGGGCCGAGCGCTATTACCAGGAACGGCTTTTGCGGATGCCCGACGGCTACGTCTGCTATGACCCGCCCGATTATGCGCCCGCAGTGGGGCCGCTGCCGGCGCTGAACGACGGATCGGTGACCTTTGGCTGCTTCAACAATCCGGCCAAGGTCACGGCGCAAGCGGTCGAAGTCTGGTCACGTATTCTGCACCGGCTGCCGGGGGCGCGACTGGCGCTGAAGTTTAAGTGCTGGGATGATCGCGGCGTCGCCCGGCGATTTACCGAGATGTTTGCCGCTCACGCGATCGATCCTGGTCGGCTGGAATTTCTCGGTTACTCGCCGCACGCCCAGTTGTTGGCGGAGTACAACCGCATCGACCTGGCCCTCGACCCGTTCCCCTATAGCGGCGGCCTGACTACCTGCGAGGCCTTATGGATGGGCGTGCCGGTGGTGACCTGCCCGGGCGAGACCTTTGCCGGCCGGCATTCGCTCAGTCACCTGTCCAATGTGGGGCTGACGGAGACGATCGCCCAGGACTTGGATGACTACGTGGAGCGGGCCGTCTCTCTGGCCGGCGACCTGCCGCGGCTGGCCGCGCTGCGGACGGGCCTGCGGCCGCGGATGGCTGCCTCGCCGCTCTGCGACGGCCAGCGGTTTGTGACCAATTTGGTTTCGGTCCTGCTCAAGGCGTGGGAACAGCGGACCAACTAGGTGAAACTTCGGCTTCCAACCCACTGGCACATCGGCCGCCTTCGAACTGCGATAGAAATCTGCATCTTCCTTCCCCCCATTTTCCTTTCCTCTCAATCAGCGGCAACAGCCGCGAATGGCCGCATCATTTTTCGGAAAGGAAAATGGGGGAAAGGAAGATTTGGTTCACCCAGATAACGGGCGGCATGATTTATCCGGAGACCCCTGAACAGCGGCCATCCCAGGTATCGCACGACGCTTGACGATCGCATTTTCGTGTTGCAGACTGCCCATCATGGACGACACAACCCAATCACGCAGGTTCCACCTCACGCCCGGCCGCTTCGTGATCGGGCTGCTCGCGGTCGAGGGTCTGCTGTGGCTCTCGGATAGGTTCGGCTGGCTGGCGTGGCATAAGGGCTATGCGGTTCTGACCGCGGTCGCAAGCGTCGGCGTGGCGATGCTCTTGATGCTCGTGTGGTTTGGCGTGGCGGTGTTCTTTCGGCGACGATTCCAGTTCAGCATTCGGACACTGCTTGTGCTGACCGTCGCGGTAGCGTTGCCGTGCAGTTGGTTGGGGGTGGAGATGGAGAAAGCTGAATGGCAACGAGAGACTGTTGCGTCAATCCAGAGGACGGGCGGCCAGGTGTACTATGAACACCAATTCGATTCCTCGGGCGAACGAATTCCGTTGGGCGATGTCGTTTACGATAATGCCCTGGATGAATACGGCAACCCGATACCGGGTGACGAGGCTCCGGGAGCAGAAAAGCCCGCTCCGACGTGGCTGAGGCAATTGCTGGGCGACGATTTCTTCAGAACTGCCGTCGAGGCGTCTGTAGGAACTGATGATGGTCTGAAGTTGGTGTCGTCCTTGACGGGGCTGAAGCGGCTGATGATTGATCCGCGATGCCGCACAGTACGTCATGTTCCGGAAGCCGTCATGGCATTCGGGGCCAGTCTCCACGACACCCGATTTCTCTATTTCTCCGACAACAGCCCAGTCACCGATGCTTCGCTCCAGCCTATCGAAAAGTCGGCACAACTCCAAGAGTTAGAGATTCTGAGCCCAACGCAGTTTACTGACGAAGGCGTCGCCAAGCTCCAACAGGCCCTGCCCGACTGCAAAATCACCCGCTGATATGCCCACCGCCGGTCCTCGACGCCCTTTCGATCGCCAGGAAGCCCTTGGATTGCCGTGGGAAACCTCCTGGGGCGCTGGCACGGATTTCTTTTTTCTGCTAGTTGGGGAACTTGGCGTCTTTCAAGAAGTCATGGAACCTGGGATCGTTGCGTAGGTTGTCGAGCTTCGGATCGACCTTGATATAGGAACGCCAGCAGGATTCCTCGTCAAATGCCTTCCTCAGCCACGAGAAAGCGTTTGTCTTGTCGCCTAGGGCGGAGTAGATGGTGGCAATCTCGTAAGCAACCGGCTTCTTTTGGGCCAACAGCAAGAGCTTGTCGAGCTGAGGTTGCGCATCGCCTGGTTGGCCATTCTTCGCATACGCGTAGGCCCGTGCGGCGATCAGGTCCCGGTTGTCGTTGGCGAGGCCGTTGGCCGCTTTGGCGAACTCCTCTTTTGCCTTGTCAAGCTCCTTCAGTTCGGCATAGGCAAGCCCCAGATCCAGATGTGTCTTGAGGTAATGGGGATGCATCTCCAATGCCTTCTTGTACTTGCTGACAGATGCCTCATGTTCACGACCATAGTACTCGATTTTCCCCATGTTGCAGAGAATGATCGGGTCCAGGGGGGCTAACTTGTGCGCTTCTTCGATGTGGATCTCCGCTTTCTTCAGGTTCTCGCGCCCTTTGTACTGCAAAAGGAACCAGGCGTACCAATGGTGTGCGACGGCTGATTCGGGCTTGAGTTCCAGGGCCCGGTCAAAATGCTCTTGAGCCTCAGCCCACTCCAATTCGTAGGTGTAGAGTGTGAATGCGCGCGCAAGGTGGGCCTCCGCCAGTCGCCCGTTGCGTTGCAATGCGTTCTCCGCTGCATGCTTGGCCTCCAGGAAGTAGTCCTTGGGCCATCCCCATGCGTAATCCCCGTAGAGGTTGTACGCGTCGGCCAGCGCGGTCCAAGCCAAGGCAGAGCGGGGCGCAAGTTCAACGGCCTTGTTGAGGCACTCGATGGCCTTGTCCATTTGGCCCTGCTCCCGCTGCGCAAGCAATAGCAAGCCCTCACTATAAAGCTCGTTGGCTCGGGTGTTTGGGGCCAGAACTTGGTCGGTGGGCGATGACTGCAGGAAGTACCGGCTCGCGACCGCCACGCCGAGCAGGACGAGGATCAGCACGACAAGAACCCGGGCGACCCACCGTGGCAGGGGTTTCCATCCTAAGATTGCCATCACTTTGGCCTGAACGGCGGCGGGCCTTGCGAAGAGCGGCCGTTCCGGCATCTGATGCTCCTGGATTTGGCTCGCGCCGCCCCACGGCGCTAGCGCGGAAGCGACCTCGACGGGCGTCTGATAACGATCGCCGGGATCCTTGCTCATCATCCGGCACAACACCGCGGAAAGTTCCGGCGGCGCGTCCGCACGAACACTACGAATCTCGGGGGGCAATTGCTCGGCATGGGCTTTGAGTTTCTGCAATAGCGAACCGGCGGGGAATGGCGGCTGCCCGGCCAGGAGAAAGTACAGCGTGCAACCGAGGCTGTAGATGTCGGAACGGATATCGGCCGAACGGGGGTCGCCCGCCTGTTCCGGCGACATATAGTCCATGCTCCCGAGCAATTCCCCGGCGGAGGTTAGGCTGTTGGCGGGCGCCGCTTCAGCCCTGAACTGCGCCAACCCGAAGTCGAGGATCTTCACTCGGCCGCTCTCTGAAAGCATCAGATTCTGCGGCTTGACGTCGCGGTGGACTATGCCGTGCTCGTGGGCATGCTGCAAGCCGGCGGCGGCTTGCTGGACGTACTCGCAGGCGAGCTGGACGGGAAGCGGACCCTGCTGCGAGACAACCGCGGCCAAGTCCGTTCCGGGAACGTACTCCATTACGAGAAAATGACAGCCCTGTACGGTTTCGGCGTCGAAGGCAGTGACGATGTTCGGGTGATTGAGGCTGGCGGCGGCCTTCACTTCCTGCAGAAAGCGATCCATGAGGTCTAAAGTGGCCATCAATTCGGGCCGGAGTACTTTCAAGGCGACTAAGCGCGTCATGAGCCGATGCTCTGCAAGAAACACCGTCCCCATGCCCCCCTGCCCGATCGCCTTCAGCACCCGATAGCGCGGATGATCGTAGAGGCAGACGGGGATGGCGGCCTCGTCGGCTGGACCGGCCAGACCAGGGCCGCCGGCTTCCATGCGGTTTCTCTCGGCCATGGCTGCCGCCAGGTACATCCCTGTTTCGCCCACCATATCTTTTGCTGCGCTCGCCGACTCTTGGAAGACCAAGGCGACGACCTCCGGATGCCGAGGGAAACGCTCCAAGTACTCCGCGGCGCTGGGGTAGTCACCCTTTCGCAAACGGTATTCCACTTCAAGCGCAAGCAACTCGCGCAAAAGCGTGGCCTGCTCCCGCTCGGAAAACGCGCTTAGCCGAGTCTCGATGGGAACCGGCGCGCCGTTCCGCCACGCCTGCTCACACTCATCGCATATCTCGTCGATCCGCCGCAATGCGCTGATCGCTAGCAATTGATCCCTGCGAGGATCGGAGAGGTTCTCGGGAGTCGGCAGGCCTTCGCTGTTCATGGGTATTGACATCGGGATGAACGTCTTCCGCGGGGCACGAAGGAGGAGGACCAGCTTAACCCGTCACCTCGCCGTCTTCCAAGACGCGCCGGATGAGAAACAGCTTGCGCTCGACGGTGCGCGTTGCACACTTCAACCTGCCAGCGATCTCCTCATTCGTGTAACCCTCCATCTTCCAAATCGCCACAGAGCAGAGTTCCTCGTTGCCCAGACGATCGAGCAACTGCCGAAGCTCTTCAGCCACTTGAGCGGCAAACTCCGGGGTCGGTTCCTGGCCGACGATTTGACTCAGACTGACCATTCCTCGGCCATTATCATCCTGCACATCGCCGCCACGTTTCTGCCGGCGTTGGTCGCGCACCAAGTGGATTGCCTTATGGCCTGTGATGACCACCAGCAGACGCCAAAGGTCGTCCCGATCAGCCAACTTGGGGAAACGACCTGCTGCAAGACCACGACAAAAACTCTTAAAAGCGCTGAGAGCTACATCTTCTTCATCGGCGGCCCGGCGAACCCGGGCGGGCAGCCTCTGGCGCGCCAAGTGTACGAGTCGTTGGAAGTATCTCTCCCAGAGTGCCTGCGCCGCAAATTGATCGCCGCGGCGAAAATCCTCGATCCAATGCGTCACCGAATCGTCGGAACCCATCCGCCCAGCCTCCAGTACAGTCAATCCCCCAATCCGCGGGAGATAACAAGGGTCATTATAGCCGATCGGGCCGGGGACCGCTGCGAGGCTGGCAAACGGACTTGCCGGGGCCCCGCAGGAAAGCCTACTTCCAAAGTAATCTTTCGGCCTTCCGGCACACCGGCGGGCAAAATCCGGTCACTTGTGTCGGGTGCCAACGTCGAACGGGCATGATGCTCTTGAAACATCACCGTGTAAGCTTTGTGGCAAATGAAAATCGGGCGGCTCTTCCGTTTTTGGGTGCAAAATGGATCGGCGACCGCGCTGGAGTCCCGCTTTTAGGCGGAATTGCCACGGAAATTCCGCCTAAAGGCGGGACTCCAGCGGCCGTTTTGCGACGTTCGCACCTAAGACCGGAAGAGCCAAATCGGGCGGATCAACGCCACAAGTTGGCGCCCGCTGCCGCTGCTGCGGCCCGGGTGTGGCCCGCCGCTGTTCCTCACCCAAACCAAGAATGCGCTTTGGATGCCTAAGCATGATTTCGACGATATTGTCAACCCTCTGTGCCAGTTTCACAACGCGGAAGGTACGAACCGCCGACCATGGGTACATGGTGCCCGGGGGCGAGTCGGTACACCTGCTTCGCGGTTTAGCGACGGTCCTGATGGCCCTCGATCTCGCCGTCGTGAGCCTGTCGCTGCTCCTGCTCTGCCCGGCAACGTTGCTTGGGCAGCACCTCGCACTGCGACAGAAAGCTGTCGGGACGCCGGCCAAACTGACAACGCAACAGCAAGAGCTTCTCGTTCGCGCCCGGGCCATTTTAAAAAAGTCGATTTTGCTGGAAGCGGAACAGGGGGTTAGACTCAGGATCCTCGCAGCGGCGATGGCCGGAAACGCAATGACCCCTGACGACGACAGCCCCGAGACGCGCAACCCCAAGCACTGGATGCTTGCCAACGACGGGTTTGTCGTGGCTCCCGACAGTGCCCCCGTTGAGGCGATCGCAGATCTCTGGATCATGCACGAGAACGACAACGTGCCGCTGCCGAGAATCTGGTGCTACAAGTACTCTTCGCTCGTCATGGCCCAGGGCTTCGTTCAATATTTCCGCGATACAAACAATGCCGCGGGATTGGCCGCGCTCGATAAACTGATCGGCCATAAGGAGTTTCCCCGCAGTCTGCCCAATTCCGGCGACGGCTTGCTTTGGACGCGGCGACACGGCGGTGACAACCTGCTCCCGGGCGACCAGGTATGGTTCGACAATCCCTACTTCGAGCGCGGACGAGAGCTGATTCGCCAGGAGGCCTATCGGCAGGCGATCGGCGACGGCAAGTCGGCGAAAGAAGCGGCCGCCTCGGCTGACGAGACCACCGACTCCTTGGCGGTCGGTGAGGAAGGAAGCAACATCTTCTACCTCGGCGATCAGACGTTCGTCCGCGGCGGATGCTCGGTTTCACGGTTGTTTCGCGGCACGTTTCATCGACCCGAAAGCGAATCCGCCACCACTTGCGAGCAGGTTGTCAGCCGCAGGATCTTCAGCCTGACGCGGTTTCAAGAGCACATGATCGACGACAACTACACCGTGCAGGCGTTCATGCGGGCGAACCCCGCGGCTGTGCGTCCGGGCGACTTCAAGATCGAGCGAGTTCGCTCGCCGGTCAACCCGGAAATCCTTGTGCGGCTCTCGGCAGACTCGGATCCAAACGTGCGCCTGGATTTGTTGATCGATGCGATGGCAAGCCGCAACGAGCCGCCGAAACTGACGGTGATCGGCAACGCGACGATCCCGCTTTTCGGCGACCACTATGACTGGACGGAACAACAGCGAGTGCGGTCGGCGATCGATGCCGTACTTAGGAACCGAACCGACGACCTGTGGCGGCGGCTGCGAGCGCATCTGGCCGATAAGCGATACGTCTTGACGGCCACGCGCGGGGGGATCGCGGAGAACTTCAGCGTCGGGGCGATGTGCAGCGACATCGTCGCCGCCAAACTATGCCTGGCGTTCACCAGCCACTTGCCCACGGTCCCAGGGCGGCTGCCGCCGACGTTCCGGCCTGAAGACGAGTACTGGAAACACGAGAGCGAGTGGACTCGAGACTGCAAGCCACTCTATGAAATGCAGATTGCCTTGTGCGAGAAGGCGACTGCACAGTGGGCAACGGTGCAGCAGACCTTGCCGGGTGATGACGGGCGGTGGCACACCTATACGCTGGACGAAAAGGCCCGATACATTGCGGCGCTAAAAAAGGAAATCGAAGAGCGGAAGCGGACGAAGAAGGCCGCGCATCAGGAAGTGCTTCTGCCTTGGCGGATTGCCCCCAGCGGTTGGGAAGGCTTTGACGCCGAGAGCGCGAACGAAGCCGCGCGCCTGGCTGGGTCGCAGATACAGTCTGTCAACCAGTCGGTCATGCCAGACAGTGTTCGGCTGTCAAGTGAAGTTCGGCTTGGGCAAATCGCCACTTCCGCCCACGATCCATGCGCAACGGCCGGCGCCCGCGATTGGCCGCAGTGGGGCGGTACGGCTGCGCGGAACATGTTCTCCCTGGAACGCGGCATTCCCGTCTCGTTCGACCCCGGCAAGAAAGGCTCCGACGGATCGGGCATCGATCTCCGCACGACGCAAAATGTCCGCTGGGCGGCCCGGCTGGGCAGTGAGAACTATTCCAGCCCCGCGATTGCCGGCGGCAAGGTCTTCATCGGCACCAATGACAGCGACCTGGTTGATCCGCGTTTCCAACAGACGGGCGGTGGCGTGCTACTCTGTCTCGACGAGGCCACCGGCCGGCGCCTTTGGCGGCTGGTCGTGCCGCGCCTGACCACGGGCAGAAAGAGCAGCAATTTCGACGAAATGCACCTGGGAATCTGCTCCTCGCCGGCCGTCGACGGCGATCGCGTTTATGTCGTCACCAATCGCAACGAGGTCCTTTGCCTGGACGCTAAAGGCATGGCCAACGGAAACGGCGGGCCGTTCCTCGATGAACGGCATTACCAGGTCCCAGCCGGGCACGCGCCCGTTGAACCGGGGCTCCAGGACGCCGACATCATCTGGCGGTTCGACCTCAGCTCCCTGCCGGTCTTTCCCCACGACGCCGCTGCCAGTTCCGTGCTCGTCTTCGGCGATGCCGTGTTCGTGGGTACGGGCAACGGGGTCGATAAAAAGACGCATCCCATGCCCTCAGCGCCGAGTTTGATCGCCTTGGACAAGCGGACCGGCCGGCTCCTGGCCGCCGACAACGAGCAGATCGGCGGGCGGGTATTTCACGGCCAATGGTCGTCGCCGTCGCTGGGCTGGGTAGGCAACCGGCCGCTGGTCTTCTTCGGCGCGGGCGACGGGGTGTGCTACGCGTTCGACGCCGCCACCAGGACCGCGAACAGCCCCGGGCTTCTGCAGCGGGTCTGGTCTTACGACTGCACGGCCCCCTACCGCCTGGACGGTTGCGGCAAGATCATCGACTATTGGAGCGGCGACCGCCGCGAGCACCGCGGAAACCTGGACGACGGCCGCTTCCTCTCACCCTGCGAGATCATCGGCACGCCCGTGTTCTACGAGAATCGCATTTACGTGGCGATTGGGCAGGACCCGCAGCACGGCCGTGGCCGCGGCTTGCTGACGTGTATCGACGCCACGAAGAGCGGGGATATTACCTCCAGCGGCAAGATCTGGTCGTACGACGGTATCGACCGCAGCCTGTCGTCGGTCTCGATCGCCGACGGCCTGCTCTACGCGGCCGACATGCCCGGCCGCGTGCATTGCCTGGACGCCGAGACGGGGAAATGCTACTGGGTCCATGACTGCAAGTCCGATATCTGGACCTCCACGCTGGTGGTGGACGGCAAGGTCTTTGTGGGAACGCGCAAGGCCTTGTACGTGTTGGCGGCCGGCAGGCGTCCCGAGGTCCTTGCCACGATCCACCTGGGGTCGGCCATCCGCTCCATGCCCGTGGCCGCCGACGGCACGCTGTACGTCGCTTCGCAGCGCTATCTTTGGGCCGTCAAAGAGTGGGTTTCAACGAGGACGGCGGGCAGGTGAATGAGATCGCCGTAGCCAGTGGAGAAGCGCGGGTTGTACGGGCTGGCGATGATGCCCTGGCTCAAGTCACGCTCGTTGGCGGCAAAAACGAGCCGACCGGGAATGTGGCCGGCGGCCTTGAGGTCGGCATCCATCGCGGGCCGCCCAGGCATTTCTCGATACGCCGCACGTAACGTCCCAGCCTCCCGGCGGACTTCAAGTCCAGCGACGGTTCTTCGGTGACGAAGTTCTGGCGGATCAGTGCCAGGTTCCTCTTACGCAGCAGGATGCGGTCGGGCTAGACCTGGCCGGAGACGAGGGCCTCGCCCAAACCCGGGCACGACTCGATTACAATCCGGCTGGGACTGCCCGTGACCGGATCGACACTGAAGGCCACGCCCGCAGCCTCGGGCTCGATCTGCCGCTGGACGACGACTGCCATCTCGAGCTCATATTCCCGGAACGACAGGGCGCCCACGGCCAACGCTCGCTCCTCGGTATGGGCTTTGCCGACTTGCAGGAAGTCGACGAATCGTGATTCAAAGGCGTCCACGATCACGGGGTCGAAATGCCGGCCGCGCTCACCTTGGATCATTTCCCTCGCTCGGGAGACCGGCATGGCGGGCTTGTAGGGACGCTCGGTTGTGAGGGCATCGTACACATCGGCCAGGGCCAGGATGCGTGCCGGCAGCGGGATTTCCATGCCGCTCAGACCCGCGGGGTATCCGGAGCCATCGAATCGTTCGTGGTGGTAGAAGGCGACGACGGCCGCCATCCTCAGAAAACTCGCATAGGCGGATTGCGCGATGGCCTGTTCCAGAATGTTGGCACCGATGACTGTGTGCTGCTTCATGCGCTCGAACTCATCGGCCGTTAGCCGGCCCGGCTTGAGAAGGATGGCGTCCGGGATGCCGACCTTGCCGATGTCGTGCAAAGGGCTCGCACGGTAGATGTCTTCCAGGAATTGTGCATCGATCTGATCGCGGTAGGGCACTTCTCTGCGCAGTTCCTCGGCGAGGAGTTGGCAGTAAGCACGGACGCGAAGCACGTGTGCTCCCGTGCCTTGGTCCCGGGACTCCGCCACTTTAGCCAACGTGCAGATTGCCACGTCCTGGATGCGAAGGGCGTCTTCCGCCCGCTGCTCGGCCAATCGCTGGATCTCGCGGTTCCGGGCAGTGATTTCCTGCCGGATGGAAAAGACGCTCTGCAGGGCATCCCGCATTCGGAGGTGCAGTTGGACTCGGGCGCGGAGATCCTGAATATCGATCGGTTTGACGAGGTAGTCGTCGGCGCCGAGTTCGTATGCCCGTAATTGTTCTTCCCGGGAAGAGTGGCCTGAGACCATGATGATCTGGGTCTGAGCGCCAGTAGGCGTTGTCTTGATGCGACGGCAAGTTTCGTAACCGTCGATGCCGGGCATCATGATGTCGAGGAGGACTAGTTCGGGCGCAAATGTGTCGAACATGCCGAGGGCTAGTTCCCCGCTGGCGGCTTGCTCCACTGCGTACTCGTGCCGCAGCGCGTGGGCAACTAGGCGGCGGAACATCTCGTCATCATCGACGATCAGGATTCTCGTGGTCATGGCCCCACCCTAGCCTGGGTATCCCCCAAGCACACGGCGACAGGCATGCGCATCTGCGGATCGTCGTCAGCGACCAGAATGTGCATGCTCATCGTTGGCTCTCGATTTCCAATACTACTGGGGGAGATCAACTATTCTTGAATGAGTTGATCCCCTCGGTCCCAAAACAAAAAAGGCACAGTCGAGGTCTTCTCTTCCCAAGGAAGAGAGCGACATCGTCTGTGCCTTCAACTGACAGGCCCGAGTCCCGCCCATTAAGGCAGCCCGTAGTTTACGGGCCCTTTTCCGCAGGCCATTGGCCTAGAATAATCTGTCACCCAATCGTAGCTCACAAATTCAACATGTGAAGCAGGGCTGGACATTGTTGCCGATGCCTCCGTGGAGGGATATAGCGGTCGCCCCGGCCGGTTATCGGATTTTCGGTACCGATTAAACTGTCGTTCTGTGTTGGTCTCAGCGAGCGACGATAGTTGAATAACCCCGCCGATCCGACCCCAAGGCTTCCATTTGGGGCTTATACGCGTTTTCACGCGCTGGTCTTGAACTGCCCTACGAGGGTGTGCAATTGTTCGGTCACGTCGCTGACCTTGCCGCTGGCCGTCTGCGCGACGGCAGCTCCTTCGGCCGTGTGCTTGGTGGCCACGTCGACTTCGACGATGTTCTTAGCGATCTCCCGGGCGACGGAAGCCGATTCGGCCACGCCCCGGGCCACCGTCTGCGCGGCGATGGACGTCTCGGCCACGTTCTTGGCGATTTCCCGCGTGGTGATGCTCTGCTCTTCCACGGCCGAGGCGATCGTCCGCGAGACCTCGTTGACCTGCTTGATCACCTCGGTGATTTCGCCGATCGAGCGGACGGCTTGGCCGGTCGACGACTGGATGCCCTCGATACGGCGGCGGATGTCCTCGGTGGCCGCGGCGGTCTGCTTGGCCAGTTCCTTGACCTCGGTGGCCACGACGGCAAAACCCTTGCCGGCAACACCCGCCCGGGCCGCCTCGATGGTGGCGTTCAGCGCCAGGAGACTGGTCTGCTCGGCGATGTCCTCGATGACCTCAATGACCTTGCCGATTTCGCCGGCGGCCGTGCCCAACTCGCCGATCTTGGCGTTGCCGTCGCCCGCCAATCCGGCGGCGGTGTCGGCCACGCTGGCGGACTGTTCGGCGCTGCGGGCGACCGCGGTGATGCTGGAAGTAAGCTCTTCCACGGCGGAGGCCACTACACGGACATTGGCCGACATCTGCTCGGTGGAAGCAGCCACGCTATTCATGTTGGCCGACATCTCCTCGACGGCCGCCGCCGCGGTGTTCGACTGGTTGGTGGTTTGTTCCGCCCCGCTGGCCAGTTGCGTGGCCGTAGCGGAAAGCACGGTCGAGGAGTTCACCAGCATTGTGGCGCCCTCGCCGATCTTGCGGACGATGTCCTGCAGCTTGCCGACAAAGGTATTGAACCATTTTCCCAGTTCGCCGATTTCGTCGCTCCCGGAGGCCGCCAGCCGCTTGGTGAGGTCGCCTTCGCCTTCGGCGATGTCTTGCAGCATCACGACCGCGGAGCGGAGCCGTTTGGTGATCGACAACGACAGCGCAATGCCCATCGCGAGCGCGAGGACGAAGCCTGCCGCGGTGCCGGCAACGATTACCATGTTTCCTCGGGCGGCGTTCCTTTCCGACCGCGTGGCGGCTTCGTCGGACTTTTTTACGTTATACTGGATCAGCTCTTGGAGTTTTTCCCGCGCATTACGTTCGAAGGGAACGCATGAATTCGTCGCGAAACGCATGAGCGACCCGGGAACGTCGCGAATTCGCTTGGTCCGCTGTTCCAACTCCCGCGCGAGCGACTCGAAGGCAGCCACAGCGGCACGATCGGCGCCCTGCAATTGTTTGCCAAGCTGGGCAAGGCCCGCGGCCTTCGGCGTCTTCAATTCTTTCAGCGCGGCGCCGTACTTCTCCATCAATTCCCCGTAAATCGTTTCGGTTTCCACGATCGCCTTGTCTTGGAATCCGGTCAACTGGGCAAGATTCTTGAGCGTAGCCAAGTTCAAACGGATATCGTCGTCGCAAGCTCCGATTGCGGCCGAGTACTTGGCGCAGTCTTTCGGATTGTCGCCGTGCAGCACGAGATTGCTCCATGCCTGTGCTTGCCTGCTAAGGGCGAGCACGCCGTCGCGGACCTCGCTTCTCATGTCGAGGCAATTGTGGAAGTAGTCTCCCGGGTTCGGCTCCACCGACGAGACGCACGCCGCGAGAATCTTCTGGTACTCGCCGGCCATGTCGAAGTACTTGTCGTTGGACTGTCGCCACTGCTCGGATGTAGCCAGAAATTCATTCCACATCGTCTGTTCGTCGCAAGTCAGGTTGAGCGACGCGTACTTCTTGCACGCGGCGTCGTAGGCCGCTTGGGCCTTGCCCAGGTGGTCTATGGTCAGCCGATAGTCGGCCATATCGATATTCGGATTCAGCATCGAACGACGCGCCGTCTTGAACTGTTCGGTGCTCGTCTCGATTTCGGAAAGATACTGCACGCTGGGAACACAGTTCGTGACGACGTCCCTGAGATCGGCATGCAGGAGCGAGAGATTCCACCAGCCGGCGGCGCCCACCACGCATGCAATGCTTGCCACAACCGAAAACCCTACGAGCAGTTTCGTCTTCAGGCGGACGTTGGTAATACGATACATCTTGTTCTCCTTAAACCGTCGTTGGTCTGGACTCGAATACACGTTACGTGCAGACGAGATGATTTCGACAAGCCCTTGGCTGCCATCGCACTCTCGGAGCGGTTGAAGAAAGCGAGGGCCATTTCTCCGATCTCCCAATAACAAAAGGCACAGCCGAGGTCGTCGCTTCCCAACGAAGAGAGCAACGACTTCAACTATGCCTTCAACTGGCAGGCCCACGTCCCGCCCATTAAGGCAGCCCACGTACGGCGGGCCCTGTTTCCGCGGCCTATTGGCCTAGAATAATCTGTCACCCAATCGTAGCTCACAAATTCAACACGTGAAGCAGGGCTGGACATGGTTGCCGATGCCTCCGTGGAGGGATATAGAGGTCGCCCCGGCCGGTTATCGGATTTTCGGTGCCGATTAAACTGTCGTTCTGTGTTGGTCTCGGCGTGCGACGATAGTTGAATAACCCCACACATCGGCGCCGGAGGCTGACATGTCGGCCAAGATTGGCATGGCATTGCCGCAAATGTGGCAGCGAAAGGGGATGAAAAGATGCGATTTCAGTGCCACGATGACCCGCTTTGTCCGGCCAACGTCCTGGAAACGGGTTCCCTGGAAATCGACAAGCGATCCCGTGCCCGGATGTTGGACCTGTCGATATGAATGGGGACTAATTCTTCCGGCAGCACGATGATCCTCGGTTCACACGTACTCCGCGGGGAATTTCCAGGGGGCGCGGTACTCGAGCAGCGCTAACCGGGCGGCTTCCTCGTCGCCCACAATCCTCTCGGCCAGCGGGTCGAAGCGAATCGCCCGGCCGAGCTTCAATGACAGGTTCGCCAGCACCAGCGGCACGTCCACTCTGCAATGGTAGTCTGGACAGCATCGCATGCTGCAGCGACCGCGTGAAACGATGATTTGGGCCCCCGGAGACCAGAACAGGGGTGCCAATCGCATTTCCTGGAGGAATCTGCGGGGTCTTGTGGGTTTACTTGTCTGGGCCGCCAAGTCAAAATAAGGGCAGTATCGTTCGGTTGACCGTTCGGCGTGGACTGGGCAGCCTGAAATGGTAGCCAAGGAGCAAAGTGTCATGCGACGTTTCACGATTGCTAGCTGGTTGAAACTGGGTCCGACGGCCTGGGTCCTGCTGGCCGGCGCAATGGCATTGCCGGGACCGTGCCCCTGTGGCCCAGCCATTGCGAGCGACATCATCCCGGCCGATCGACGGATCGACTGGTCGCCGGGCATCCCCGGCGGGATCCCCACCTATCCGGTAGGCATCGACGTCAAGGATGCGCCCTATTCGGCTAAGGGCGACGGCGTGGCGGACGATACGGCGGCCATTCAAGCGGCCATCAGGGCTTGTCCCGCGGGAAAGGCCGTGTTCTTGCCGGCGGGGACCTATCGCACCACGAGTGAGCTGGAGATCCAAGGCAAAGGGGTCGTCCTGCGTGGCGCCGGGCCGACACAGACGTGCATCCGTCGCGACTCGACCAACGGCCAGATCATCGCCATCTACAATTGGAGCAACGCTGGAGGACGTGCGGTGGTCGGCGGGTTTCAGAAGGATTCCACGACCCTGAAGCTGGCCAATACGGCTGGCGTCACGGTCGGAAAACATGTCATTATCGATGAGGACAACGACCCCGCAGCCCTGGACCACGTACCGGCCTACTGCCAGCGAGTGCTGGCGCAGATGGCGATCGTCAAGGCCGTGCAGGGCGATTCGGTTACGCTCAGCCGGCCCCTCTATTTCACGTATAACCCCCTCATGCATATCCAGTTTTCAGTCTTCGCCGGTTGCTTCAAAGCCGGCGTCGAGGATCTATGCGTCGATCGCGCCGTGGCGGGCGGGGGCGACAACATCCTCATCAACTGTGCCGCCAACTGCTGGGTCAAGAATGTCGAAAGCCGTAACGCCTTCAAATGGCATGTGCGCCTCAAGTCGTCCTTCGGCTGCGAAGTGCGCAACTGCTACATCCACGACGGTTGGAACGCCGGCGGCGACGGCGACTACGGCGTCGGCTGCTTCGATCGGTCGACCGACAACCTCATCGAGAACAACGTGTTCACAAAATGCCGCCATGCCATGATTCTCGAAGACGGCGGTTGTGGAAACGTCTACGGCTACAACTACTCGCGCGACCCCATCAACGAAGGCGGAGACCACACCGATTTCCTGATGACCGACATGGATCTCCACGGCGGCAATCCCTACATGAATCTGTTCGAAGGGAATATCGCCGCCCATATCGGCTGCGACAACTCTCTGGGGGGAAGCCGGCACAACACTTTCTTTCGCAACTGGATCGAGCGGAAATCACTTCCCACCGTCAAGTACGGGTGTTGGGGCATCGAAGTTCAGATGAACAGCCTCTACGTGAACCTGGTCGGAAACGGTGTCGCCCGGCAACCGGCCTACCAATCTGTCGCCGACGCCTGGCACATCGGCTACGACCGGCTCACTGCAACGATCGACCCGCGCGTGGCGCGGACGATCTTGCGGCACGGCAACTACGACGAGACCAGCGGCAAGACCCAATGGGACAGCAAGATCAAGGATCACACGCTGCCGGCCTCGCTCTATCTGAAGGCTAAACCGGCATTCTTTGGCGACCACCCCTGGCCGGCCATCGGACCGGATGTGGAGCCGCACGCGGGCTTCCTGCCGGCAAAAGACCGTTACGAGCGGGAACTTGGCAAGGTGGGAAACGGCCAGACAGGCAGCGCAACCAACTTCAAGGGACAGACGGTAGCGAGAGGCGGCGACTGACAAACCTATTGCTGCTCGATAGATGCATGGCTCGGTTGAATGATGTTGGACAGTTGCGGCTCTGTGGAGTATTCTAACCTACGCAAGCAGAAGATCGGCGAAGAACTCCTTGAGGACGTCGTAAGTCACGAACTCCTCGGCATGTTGCTTGTCCACATAGCCCCGATAGCTGCTCCAGCGGTAATCGCGGCTCCTTGGGGGCGGCGTAAGGCGCGTTGTCCGCGAGCGCTCCGTGCTCCTGGGTTGGCCGGCGCATGACTCGGGGTTGGAACGATTCGCTACTTCTTTTCCACGCGGCTCTTTCATCCGCTACTCCCTACCGGCTTTGACCGGCGCTTTCTCTGACCCTGCCGCCGGACCCCGCCGGACCCTGCCGCCGGATGATGCTGGTCGAACTCAGCTTGGGCAACGCGGATAGCGGCATCGAAATCGTCGTCGGGCAAGGCTGGGATCAGGACTTCGTGGCCGTGGTCCTTCAGGTAGGTCGGCTCTACGCCGCCGGGTGTCGAGTGCCAGCCGTGGAGGAAAAGGACCTTCATGGGGCCATGTAGCTGAGCTTCTTGGCCTGAGCGAAATCTCCTTCGGCCCTGGTCCTGTCACCCTTTCGCATGTAGTCCAAAGCACGCTTAATGTATACCTTGGCGTCCGTCGGATTGAGTCGGATAGCCTCCGTGTAGTCGGCAATCGCCTTGTCATGCTCACACCTATATCCGTAGACCGAGCCACGCTTGCAATACGCAAAGGCGTATTTTGGGTCGAGCCGGATGGCTTCCGTGTAGTCGGTAATGGCCTTGTCGTATTCGCATTTATGTCCATAGGCTACACCTCGGTTACAGAACGCCTTGGCATATTTCGGGTTCAGTTGGATGGCTTCAGTGAAGTCAGCTATAGCCTTGTCAAATTCGCATTGTTTCGCGGCGATGCGACCACGGGAGTCGTATGCCTTCGCATATTTCGGGTTCAGCCGGATGGTCTCGTTATAATCGGCTATCGCCTTCTCACATTCGCCTTTTTGCTCGTAGGCCCAGCCCCGGTCCTGATACGCCAGGACATATTTCGGGTTCAGCCGGATGGCTTGGCTGTGGTCGGCAATGGCCTTGTCGTGCTCGCCCTTCTGCTCGAAGACCCAGCCCCTGTTTTCATAAGCCCTGGCAAATCTCCGGTCGAGCCCAATGGCATCGGTGAAGTCGGCGATCGCATTGTCAAGTTCGCCATTGTGCGAGTAGGAATAGCCTCGTCCGCAATACGCTTGGGCAAAGTTCCGGTCGAGCCGGATGGCCTCCGTGTAGTCGGCAATAGCCTGGACAGGTTCGCCCTTTTTCTGATAGGCAAAGCCACGCTTGCAAAACACGTTGGGGACCTTCGGGTTGAGCCGAATGGCCTCGGTGAACGCAGTAATCGCAGCGTCATAGTCCTGTTTTAGCAGATCGGAAATGCCCTTCTCATAGGCTTCCTTTCCGGTATCAGCACTTGCCGCAGCGTTGGGGAGCAACGAGATTCCGACTAAGGCCACCGCCCAGCACTTGCATGCGTTCATGACCTTTCCTCCAGATTATTGGACTTTGCGTGGCTATCACACGCCCGTCTTTCCCACGCAAACCGTTTTCACCTGATTATCTATACGTGATCCGGAATGTGAAGGTTCAATAGCCGGGAGGAGATCACTAAACACCCTTACCGTGTGGCACCTTGACCACCGCATTCCCTCGCCACCCTCTCTTCTACGATTCGCCCCGGCTTGAACGTAATCGTGAACCTTTCGCCGACCACGACCTTCTCACCTGTCCTCGGGTTGCGGGCCTGCCTCGATTTCCGCTTCTTCACCTCGAAGACGCCGAAATTCCTGAGTTCGACGCGGCCTTCTTCGATAAGGACGTTGATGATGGCGTCGAGCGTCTTCTGCACGATCTCCTTGGTTTCGAGCAGCGGTCGGTCGAGTTCTTCGGCGATGCGACGGGCGATATCTTTTTTGGTCATGGTGCCATTATATCAGGATGGGGCGGCGAGTAATCTCGCAACGAGTCCGTTGGGTTAGGAGATACCCGCCTTTAGCGTGGTATTGCCCGACATCATCCTCGTGGAGTTCGCTGAAGACGGCGACGTACAGATCTCGTCGGCAAGCGAGTAGAAGTGCCAGCCGAGCCTGCGGTCAGCAACGACCTGGGGGCGTTCCGTCGCCATGCAGCCGATGCGGATTTATCTGAGCGGACTGGAACTGTCCGATGCCCTATTTCTGTTGTCGCTCAGTTCTTCGGCCTTAATGCGATCCACTGCCGCTTTGTAGAATTCGCCTTTCTTCCGGTAGGCATCAGCACGGTTGCCGTAAGCTCTGGCGTTCTTCGGATCCAACCGGATGGCCTCATTGAAATCTGCGATGGCCTTGTCATGCTCGCCCTTGCACATGTAGGCCCCGCCCCGGTTGTTATAGGCGTCGAAGGACTTGGGGTTTAGTCGGATGGCTTCGTTCAATTCGGCAATCGCCTTGTCGTATTCGCCCCTGCCGATCCCGTACACCAACGCCAAGTTATTATGCGGGGCAGCATCCTTGGGGTCCAGTCGGATGGCCTCGTTGTAGTCGGCGACGGCCTTTTCATACTCACGCCTGCACATGTAGAGAAAGCCCCGATTGTTATGCGACTTGGCAACTTTCGGATCCAGGCGGATGGCCTCCGTGTAGTCCACGATGGCCTTGTCAGGTTCACCTTTCGTTCCGTAAACCCACCCCCGGTTGCGATAAGCCTCGGCGTATTTCGGGTCCAGCCGGATGGCCTCGGTGAAGTCCGCGAGGGCCCTGTCATGCTTGCCCTTGAACATGTAGGCCCCGCCACGGTTGTCATAGGCATTGGCAAGCTTTGGGTCCAGCCGGATGGCCTCCGTGCATTGGGCAATCGCTTTGTCGTATTCACCCTTTCCTCCGTAGGCCAGACCCAGGTCGCTATACGCCAAGGCAAATTTCGGGTCCAACCGGATGGCTTCGGTGCAATCGGCGATTTCCTTGTCGTATTCACCCTTGGCCCCGTAGGCAACGCCCCGATTATTGTAGGCTCTGGCGTCTCTTGGGTTCAGGTGGATGGCCTCGGTGTAGTCGGCAATCATCTTATCGAACTCGCGTTTCCGGCTGTAGGTAAAGCCGCGGTTGTTGTAAGCCCTAGCGTCTTTTGGGTCGAGTCGGATGGCCTCGGTACAGTCGGCAATGCCTTTGTCGTTATCGCCCTTACCCACGTAGGCCCAGCCCCGTTTGCTATAGGCATTAGCATTTTTCGGGTTCAGCCGTATGGCCTCGGTGAAGTCGGTAATCGCCTTATCGTACTCGCCCTTGTCCAGACTGGCAGAACCCCGTTCGCAATACGCATCGGCAGTCTGCAACTTGGGTTCGTCAGCAGACAGTCGAGAGCACGCTGCCAAAAGTCCCACACAAGCCAACCACAATAACCATTTCATGGCTCACCCCGCATTGTTCGAGTGGAAAGACTCACACCGAAAGCGGCACGATAGCGAAAAGAAGGGTGCGTGAAAATGGCGAAAGTGCAAGTTCCTGCCTTCGCTCTCCCCGTCTGAGACAACTACACCCACCCATCAGAAGTATTAGCAGACGGCTAAATTACATTCACGAGCCGCGAAAACCGCAGAAATGAAGGCTTGGCCGCAATTCCATGTCTTCGCGGTCTACGACGCTCCTGCCGTGCGTCACGTCTTGGCTCTCCAGGACCTCAACAGCCGCGACGAAGCCGAACGTGTTGCCCACGACATGATGGAGGACTACGAAGCGGACCATTTCCGTCGCGTGATGCAAGTGGGCGAGCAGATAGGCTGAGGCGTGGCCGCTGAACTTTGATCTTGTGCTCAAAGTTGCACTCGGTCAGGTGCCTTACGCCGTCCTATTCGTCGGCTGTCTTGGGCGGCTTCGCCTTGTATCCGAGTTCCTTTGCCTTTGCGAAATCCTCATCGGCTTTGGCCTTTTCGCCCAGTATCTCGTAGGTGATGCCCCGGCTGTGATACGCAGCGACATTATCCGGGTCAAGACGAATCGCCTCGGTGAAGTCGGCAATCGCCTTGTCGTATTGCTTTTTCTTCACGTAAGCCACCCCCCGGTTGGTAACTGTTCCGGCATCCTTCGGGTTCAGCCGGATCGCCTCGGTGGAGTCAGTAATCATCTTGTCGGAGTCGCCGTTCTGCCCGTAGGTGAAGCCTCGGTTCTTGTACGCCGTAGCATTCTTTGCGTCCAGTCGAATAGCCTCGGTGCAGTCGGCGATGGCCTTGTCGCGATCACCCTTCTGTCCGTAGGCCAAGCCTCGGTTGCTATACGCCGAAGAACTCTTCGGGTTCAGCCGGATGGCGTCGGTACTGTCGGCAATCGACCTCTCGTAGTCGCCTTTTTGCAAGTAGGCAATGCTTCGGGTCATGTACGCCACCGAGTATTTGGGATTCAGTCGAATCGCCTCCGTGCAGTCGGCGATGGCCTTGTCGGGTTCGCGTTTCTGTGCGTATGCCCATCCCCGGTTGTTGTACGTAATGGCGTTTGTTGGGTCCAGCCGAATGGCCTCCGTAGAGTCGGCAATGGCCTTGTCGTAGTTGCCTTTCTGTCCGTATGCCCAGCCTCGGCTGCTGTAAGCACGGGCGTATTTTGGGTTGAGCCGAATGGCCTCGTCGTAGTCGACTATCGCGTTATCGAGATCACCTGTTTCACCAAAGGCGAAGCCCCGATTGTTATATGCAGGGGCATATTGCGAGTCGAGCCGAATAGCCACGGTACAGTCGGCGATGGCCTTGTCGAACTCGCCCTTCTGTCCGTAGGCCAAGCCTCGGTTGTTGTACGCCACGAACGACGTTGGGTTCAGTTGGATAACCTTGTTGCAGTCGGCAATCGCGTTGTCGTACTCGCCTTTTTGACAGTACGCAAAGCTCCGACCGCAATACGTTTCGGCATTTCGCGGATTCAGCCGGATGGCCTTGGTAAACGCCGTAATCGCAGCATCATAGTCATGCTTGGCAACGCAAGCTGTCCCCTTCTCAAAGGCTTCCTCTGCCGGATCAGCACTTGCCGCGACATTCGGCAGCAACAGGACTGCGATCAATATGACCGCCCAGCACTTGAACGTGGCCATGATGTGTTCTCCGCGACTTGAACGTGATCGTGAACCGCTTACCGGTCCAGTCTGCTTCCTAATATCCTACTCTCGCCGCCAGCCGCCTGCAATTCTCCCACCGAACGTATCGCGGCCAACAACGTCAA
>CAZTPX010000069.1:0-48425 GCA_964615095.1 uncultured Planctomycetaceae bacterium
CCGGCGCGGACGCCGACCTGCGCAAGTCGGCGCCGCGCATTGCTAATGGCCCCCGGTTCGCTACGCCGGGGGCTGGTTCAATTGCCAAAGAACAAATTCACGCGCAGAGTATTCAGATTCGGGTGAATTCTGCTCAGCGCGCTTTATACCCACATAATACGCGACGAATCTCGCCCCATTTGCGCGCGGTTCGGATTTACGCCGCAAGTCCATTCGCGCGTTGCATTTTCGGCATCTGTTGGCCGGCATGTTTCAAACGCCGACTCTGGAACTGCGCTGCGCTTGTTCCGGCACGCGCTCTCCCGCTCCCCGTTCCCCGCTCCCTGCTGGCGAGGAACCAGGAGCAGGCTGCCTGGGGCTTTGGGCAGGAGCGGCCAACGCGTGCCCCAGGCGCGGGGTCGGTTCTTGACGCGGTTTTGCGTTCAGCCGATAATAACGGGCCGGTGCCGCAATTGGAATTCCTATCATAAGCAGTTGCCACCGCTGCCAGGAGACGTGCCTTTTGGCGCAAGCCCAGCTAGCACTGCCAAGAGCTGAGGCGTTATGCTCATGGCTATGAGATTCGGTCGTTCTTCCACCCAGCAGAAGGGAGTACTGGTCGCTGATGCGCCAAGTCGTCATCGAAAACCCGATCATCAACTCGCCGTTCGAGGAGCCCCGTCGCCATTTCAAGTTCGATGACCAGGGGATCACGAACGAAATCGATTCAAGCCGGCGCATAAGCTGCTACTTCATTCCCATCGCCCAGCCCAAGAAAAAGGCCAACCAAAAGCAGTTGTCGTTTGACGACTGGAACCAGACCCGGGTCGAAGAGAATAAGACGATCAAGCTGGGCCAGGCCAAGATCGCCATCACCAATTCTCATGCCTTCTTGCGGCGCGAGAAGATCAGGGCCGGCAAGCTTACCAAAGACATTTTGCGAGACGGTCCGGTGTCGCCCTTCACGGAATCCGACGGCGAGATGGTGCGCCGTGTCTGCCGCGGGCTAGGCGCCAAGAAGAACGTCATCGTCATCAATGACGAGGCCCACCACTGTTACCGCCACCGGGTTGGCGACGACAGCGAGAAACTCTCCGGCGACCAGCGGAAGGAGGCCGAACGTGAGGCCGAGAAAGCCCGCGTTTGGATCGGCGGCCTGGAGGCCATCCAGCAGAAACTGGGCATCAAGGCCGCTTACGACCTCTCGGCCACCCCCTTCTTTCTCCGCGGCTCGGGCTACGGCGAGGGCAAGCTGTTTCCCTGGGGCGTTTCGGACTTTTCCTTGATCGATGCCATTGAGTGCGGCATTGTCAAGGTGCCGCGTGTGCCCGTGTCCGACGATTCGATGGTCGGCGACCAGCCCACCTATCGCGATCTCTGGCTGCGGATACGGGATGATCTGCCTAAAAAGGGGCGCAAGACCGACGCCGTATCCGGCGGACCCAAGCTGCCGGTCGCATTGGAGGGCGCGATTCAGAGCCTGTATGCCAACTATGCCAAATGCTACGCCCGCTGGGAGGCCAACACCGAGGCCCGGGAAAACGGCATCACGCCCCCAGTCTTCATCGTGGTCTGCAACAACACGAACGTCTCCAAGATGGTCTGCGATTACGTGCCCGACTTCATCGTGCGGATTGACGACGGCCACGGCGCCGATGACCTGCTGAACCTGATCGTGGAAGTCACGGGCGAGAAGGATAGGACAAGGAAGCCAAGGTCTCCACGGCCAAGACGCTCTGGGTGCCGGCGGTCAATAACGCCGCCACTTGGGGCCGATGGGGATTCATTGAAATCCGCGATCCGTGGGATGCGAAAAACGAGATTCGGGAGAAGGTTAGGAAAACATGACTGACATCCGGTACGACGAGATCGGCTATTGGTCGGAAATCAAGCTCGACATCGTGCGAAAATATGCGCAGGCGTACTCCACGGTTCTATCGAAGGAAACGCGGATTCGCAAGTACATCTATATCGACGCCTTTGCCGGCGCTGGCGTTCACATCTCGAAACAGACAGGCGAGTTCGTGCCAGGCAGCCCACTAAACGCCTTGAATGTTCAGCCACCATTCAGCGAGTACCACTTCATCGACCTTGATGGCGACAAAGCGGATCATCTGCGACAGTTGGTGGGGGGCGATCCGAGCGTTAGTGTGTACAATGAAGATTGCAATCAGGTCCTGTTAGGAAAGGTTTTCACCCGTGCCCGCTACAAGGATTATCACCGTGGCCTCTGCCTATTGGATCCTTACGCACTGAACCTGGACTGGGAGGTCATCCAAGCAGCCGGGCAAATGAAGAGCATCGAAATATTTCTGAACTTCATGGTCATGGACATGAACATGAATGTCCTTTGGAAGAACCCCGACAACGTGCTGCCTTCGCAGTTGGGTCGAATGGACGCCTTCTGGGGCGACCGGTCGTGGCGCAATACGCTATACCAGAAGCCCCAGGGCCTATTACCAGGCTTCGATTTTGAGGAAAAGGTCTCCAACGATGCGGTTGCCACGGCATATCAGGAACGCCTGAAGAAGGTTGCCGGATTCGACTTTGTGCCTGATCCGATGCCGATGCGGAATACGCGCGGCGCTGTCGTCTACTACTTGTTCTTCGCGTCGCCCAACAAGACTGGTGCCAAGATCGTGTCCGACATCTTCAGTACTTATCGCGATAGGGGGGCTGTCTAATGGCCACGAACTCAGCCATAGAATGGACCGAATCCACCTGGAACCCGGTCACCGGATGCACGAAAATCAGTCCCGGCTGCACGCACTGCTATGCCGAGCGCATGGCGAAGCGGTTGCAGGCGATGGGCCAGGCAAACTATGCCGACGGTTTTAAGGTTACGATGCATGAACATGCCGTGGAGCTACCGCTTGCGTGGAAGAAGCCAAAGACCATCTTCGTCAATTCGATGAGCGATCTATTCCACAAGGAAATTCCCCTCGAGTTTATCCAGCGTATCTTCGACGTTATGGGGCGCGCAAACTGGCACCAGTACCAAATCCTCACCAAACGCTCTAAGCGTCTTTTGGAACTGGATTCCCAACTCTCGTGGCAACCTCATATCTGGATGGGCGTCAGCGTCGAAAGCGCGGACTACATTTCCCGCATCGACGACCTGCGCCAAACCCACGCCCATACGAAGTTCCTGTCGCTTGAACCCTTGCTGGGTCCGCTTTCCAGTCTCAACCTGGGCGGCATCGACTGGGTGATTGTAGGCGGCGAATCAGGACCGCGTGCCAGATCCATGAAGGAACAGTGGGTCATGGAGATTCGCGACCAGTGCCAGGCCGCCAACGTTCCGTTTTTCTTCAAGCAGTGGGGCGGCGTGCAGAAGAATCGTACTGGGCGCGAGCTTGATGGCCGCACCTGGGACGAGATGCCCAGGCTGAATCCCATTGCCAAGCAAGACATGCCTGCTCGCGGGCAATCTATAACACATTATTAATTACCCGTTGGGAACTCGATCATGGCCGCAAAGAAATCTGCTAAGGCCACGGATTTAATGCCTGTCGACGCCGTGCGCCATAAGAACAACTACGCTTGCGGAAATAGTCTGAAATTCATGAGGGAGATGGAATGCTGACACGGCTTCGGATACGTAACTTCAAGCGTTTGGGTGACGTCGACATTGAGCTAGGGAAGTCGGTCGTTTTCATCGGGCCGAACAATTCCGGCAAGACAAGCGCACTCCAGGCACTCGCATTGTGGGATATCGGACTGCGACAGTGGACCGCCAAGCGTGGAGGGAAAGCATCCCCCGAGAAACGCCCGGGCGTAACCATCAATCGCCGCGACTTGATCTCCATTCCGATTCCCGCTGCCGATCTGCTATGGCGGAACCTTCACGTTCGGAACGTGCAGCGGGTCGAGGGCAAGCCGAAAACAGGGAACATCCGCATCGACGTCATCGTCGACGGCATAACCAATGACGCACCCTGGTCATCTGGGTTTGAGTTCGATTACAGTAATGAGGAGTCTTTCGTTTGCCGTCCGTTGCGTCTTGAGGGGTTCGAGGACGTGCCTGTCAAGGATGCCAAGTTCTCCGCTGTCGCGAAGGAAGCGGTGGATGTGAAGGTAGCGTATCTTCCGCCCATGTCAGGGCTTGCGGACCGGGAATTTATTAAGGAACCTGGTGAAATTGGGTTCCTTATCGGTCAGGGACAGACCGCACAGGTACTGCGGAATCTATGCTATCAGATATCCAAGGATTCGGAGAAGGGGCAGGCGTGGACCGACCTCGTGGCCACCATCAAACAACTTTTTGGCGTGACTCTAAGGCCGCCGGAATACATTTCCCAACGCGGTGAAATCACGATGGAATACGAACAGGAGGGAGTCCGCCTTGACCTTTCGAGTTCCGGCCGCGGGCTGCAACAGACGGTGTTGCTGCTTTCGCACCTTTACGCGAATCCGAATACCGTGCTCCTCCTTGATGAGCCGGATGCGCACCTGGAAATCTTCAGACAACGTCAAACCTACCAGTTGCTGGCCGACGTTGCGGCGTCCCAGCGTTCCCAAGTAATCGCTGCGAGCCACTCCGAAGTAGTTCTTGCTGAGGCGGCCGGTCGCGGAAAGGTCATCGCGTTCGTTGGTAGGCCGCACTCAATGAACGACCGGGGCACGCAAGTCATCAAAGCACTTACGACGATCGGTTGGGACCAATACTATCAAGCAGAACAGAGTGGTTGGGTGCTTTACTTGGAAGGCGCGAGCGATTTGGCAATTCTGCAAACGTTCGCGCGCACGCTCGATCATCGCTCCCAAACCGCCCTGGAACGCCCCTTTGTATACTACGTCTCGACGAATCTGCCGAATCGCGCGCGAGAACACTTCTACGGATTGCGCGAAGGAAAGCCCGACCTGCCCGGGATTGCTATCTTTGATCGCATTGAATCCGACCTTCAACGGGGAACTGCGTTGGTAGAGCTCATGTGGGACCGCCGCGAGATCGAAAACTACTTTTGCACGGAGGAAGTTCTTTTGGCCTACGCGCGATTTAACCAGACCGATGACTTATTCGGGTTGGCCGAGCGCGATCGGCGCGTGCGGGCAATGCGAGAATCGATTCAGGAGGTTACGGAGGCCCTGCACACCTTGGACAAGCCTGGCCCTTGGTCTCGGGACGTCAAGGCGACCGACGACTTCCTCGACCCGGTCTTCCGGAAGTTTTTCTCCAAACTGAAGCTCCCGCTGACCTTCCGCAAGTCCGATTACTATGTGCTTGCTCGATTCGTACCGAAGGAACAGCTCGATCCGGAGATCCAGGAGAAGTTGGACCGCATCGTCGCTGTCGCCGACAGTGCGAAACCGGCGTAACCATGCCAGCCCGTTCTAATCAAGGCGACTCAAATGGCCAAAAAGAAATCTGCCAAGAAGGTTGATCCCACCCCTGTCGACGCCGTCCGCCACAAGGGTAACGCCACCTGCCGCGTTCTCAGCAGGCAGTTCTTCCCGCCCCAGGGGAACTTGCAGGTCCGACAGCTCCGAGCAGGGGCAGACCTGAAATATCAATCTCTCAAATCATGTAGTGGAACGCCTGGCTGCTGTCGACCTCCATGGGGGTGCCGATGAGCTGGTAGGCGTACTGCACGCCCATCTGCGTGCTGGTGTTACGGACCGGCTGCTCGTGAAAGATGTGCTCGGGGTGAAGCCGGCCGGCAATGCCGGTGCGGACCAGGGCGTCCGCCAGGTCGGCACGTACGCCGACCAACAGGATGTGAACGCCTCGAGCTTCGATGCGCTGAATGTGTTCGTCCAGCAGGTGCATGCCCACGGCATCGGGGTTGCGCACGCGCTTCAGTCGCAGCACGATCACCTTGGTATCGGGGCCGATGCGGCTTTCGATGGTCTCGAAGTGGCTATCCAGGGCCGCGGCAGCGCCGAAAAACATCTCGCCCTCGAAGCCGAAGATCAGGATCTGCGGGTTGGGCGGCTCGCCCTCCAACCGCTCGCGGATGATGCCGTCGGAGCAGACGGTGAACTCGGTAAACAACATCTTGCCGGCCCGCGGCACGGTCAGCATGCACGACATGAAGACCCCCACCAGCACGCAGAACTCGATGCTGATGCCGACTGCCGCCAGGGCCGTAACGCCCACCACGACCGCGTCGAAGCGCGAGGCCCGCACGTGGTATACGAGCCGCTTCCAGTCCACCATGTACCAGGACGAAATCATCAGGATGCCCGCCATGGTTGCCTGGGGGATGAACTTGGCATAGGGCGCAAAGGCCAGAACGATCATGGCCACGGCAAAGGCCGAGATGACCCCCGACCACTGGGTCACGGCGCCGGCCTGCTGATTGATAAAGGAGCGGGTCAGCGAGCCGGAACCGGGGATGCAGCGGAAGAACGAGCCGGAGAGGTTGGCCAGGCCTTCGGAGAGGCACTGTTGGTTGAAGTCGATTTTCTGACGCGTGTGGGCCGCTATGGCCTTAGCCATGGAGATGGCCTCCAACAGGCCCAGGGTGGCGATGGCCAGGGCGCTGGAGGAAAGCTGGCGAAGGTAAGGGGTGTCAAGGTTAGGGATCGCCAGGGAGGGCAGTTTGGCCGGGATGACCCCCACAACCCGCACGCCCTGGGCTTCCAGGCCCAGCAGGGCGCTGACCGTCGCCATGACGGCCACGGTGATGAGCAGATCGGGAAGCAGCCTGAGCCCGATCTTGTTCTTGAGCCACCTGAGCGCCACAACCAGGGCAATCGAGCCAAGCCCGATCTGTACCGTGAGCCAGTGCGGGGGGCCGCCCTGTGTCGTGGTGGCCCAGAAGCGCGCCAGAAAGGAGCCGTGGACATGGCCCATACTCTTCAGGCCCAGCAGGTTCTTCAACTGGTCCAGTACCAGCAGCAGGCTCGCGCCCAAGGTGAAGCCTACGATGACCGAATGCGAGATGTAGCGCGTCAGGTCACCAAGCTTGGCCAGGGTGATGCCCACCTGGAGCAGCCCGACGAGAAATGCCAGCAGAATGGCGGCCTGCAGGCGGTCATCGGGCGGAATGATTGCCACCGCGCTGAGCACGGCAATCGAAATGGCGTTGGTGGGCCCGTTGATGAGTTGGCGCGAGGAGTCGAAAACCGCGCCGACAGCGGTCATGACGATGGCCGTGTAGAGTCCGTATTCCGGAGGAACTCCTGCGACCAACGCATAGGCCATGGCCTGCGGAACAGCAACGGTGGCCACGGTGAGGCCGGCAACGAAATCAGCCCTGAAGTGGCTGAAGCGGTAGTTGCGCAGCGAATCCAGCGCGGGAATGTGACGGTACAAGGCGGCCAGGGCCCCGCCGGTGTTTGCTCGTGAGGTCATTTTCATATTCTAACAGGAGCGAGCGCCGCAGCAATATATCAACAGCGGGGAGTCCTCAGAATTCTATCTGGACACCTGCGGTGCCCCTTGCTCTTCCTTCCCCTCCGGATCTGGGATCCCATGTCGTTCGTCACCGAGTGTTTGGAAAAGACATTGCTTACTCAGCGGGTGGCCGCTGCGTGACTATGTACAGCTCTGCGGGGTTGCCGGCGGTCAACGCCGGATATTGAATGGCGCCGTCAGGCAAGATACGTGGAGGCCACAACGATTGCGGTTCGTTGGTTAGACTCCCGTTTTCCAGCCGGAACCTATTGCACAGGACGCTGTCGTATTCGGGGCCTGGCTGGCTGTCAAGCACAACAACGTGCTTGCTACCGTGCTTCGCCTGGTAGAGCATGTGCCTGCCATCGGGGGTGAAAAGGCTGCTGCGGGCCCACAAGGGTTGCCACTTGACCTCGTCGAACATCGGCCCGGGCTGGCCGTCTAGGACCACCGCATACTTAGCAGCGCTGTGGACTATGTAGGCCAGGTGCTTACCGTCCGCACTAAACGCCATATCGCTTATCAAGGAGTACTTCGCCTGCGATTTCCCATCGACAATCACGCACTCCTGCCCTCCGCCACCAAATGGGTCCGAAACTGAACCGCCTTCGGCGACATAGGCGAGATGCCTGCTATCGCTCGACCAGCGGATGGACGACTCTTCAACCCTACCAACCAGGGGTCCTTCAATACCGTCAACCACCAACTGTTCCGTGTGGGATTGATCCTGCCAGCGACCGTTGATGGCAATATAAGCGGCGTGCTTGCTGTCGGGACTGAAGTATGTGTTCCAAATGTGATCGCCGTGCTCGTGGCCCTCTTGGCCGTCGACGACGAAGTGGGCTTTCTGTGCGTTTTCCTTGCCGCGGTAGGCGATGTAGGCAAGACGTCGGCTGTCAGGGCTAAAATGAAGGCGGCCACCGTCGACATCATCGTGCGGCGTCAACTCCTTGCCGTCGAGCACAACGAATTCCCTTCCACCCCGCTGCCCGACGTAGGCCGTACGTCGACTGTCCGGACTGAAGATCGGCCCTGCGACCCACTTAGCCTCGTACTCCGGCCCTTCTTGACCATCGATTATGACGCGATACCTCCAGCGCGGGCCGTGTCCCCACTGGGCGATGTAGGCGACGTGTTTGCCGTCCGGACTGAATGTCAAAGGCAAGGAACCTTCGAAGCGGTCGAACTCGGGTCCCTCGCGTCCGTCGATCACAACACGCCATTTCCCACCGCGGCGGGCCAAATAGACGATACGACTTCCATCGGCGCTGAAGAAACTGTACCAGGCCGCCGGGGCGATCGGCTGAACCTCGTCGTATTCGGGCCCCGGCTGACCATCGACAATGGCACGCCACTTCGTTCCGGCTCTGGCCATGTAGGCCGAGTGCTGACCGTTGGAACTGAAGGGCTCCCAATTGCCTCCGCGGTTCAGTGGTATTTCATCATACTCAGGACCTTCGTGGCCATCGATCACGGCCACGACCTTGCGATGGTCCGCCTGACCGCGAGAGGCGATATACGCCACGTGCAAGCCGTCGGAACTGACCACCGGCTTGCCGACTTGGTCGTACCGCGGCCCGGCCACACCATCGACGACCACCGCTGGGCGGGCTTGGGTCTGGACGATGCCGATGTAGGCTGTATGGCTGGCGTCGGCCCCGAAGAACAAGGGTTGGAAGCTGGACTGCTCATACTCGGGTGCATACGGTTGATCTTTCTCGCCACGCCACACCACTACGCGCCAGGAGGCATATACCGCGGGCTTTCCGTAGGACGTGGTGGAATCCGGTCCGAAGAACGTATCACACTCTGGTCCCTCGCGGCCATCCACCACGGCATGCCATTTGGCGTCTTTGCAGGCGGCATAGATCGTATGTTTTCCCTCTGCGATGAAACACGAAGCACTGTGCCCCCGCGGCAATTCTACCTTGTCGTAGATAGGGCCCGATTGCCCGTCGACCACCAGCATCTGCTTGCCGTCCTCGCCTTTACCTACGGTCGCCGTGTAGGCCAGGCGTTTGCCATCCGAACTGAACACGGGCGCACCGACCCCATAGTACGCTGGCCCAGACTTGCCATCGCGGATGATTCGAACTTCGTCGTTCGTCCCGGCCGGGTAGGCGACATGCTTCCCGTCTGGGCTGAATACTACGCCGTAAACATTGTTGTGCCCCAATGCCGACTTGCCGTTAACCAAGTCCGACCGGTAGTCGAAGTCCGCGGACGACACGTGGGTACTACTCCCGCAGAAGAAAACGAGAGCGCCGATTCGGCGATACCATGGCCCCGATTGACCGTCCAAGACGAGCGACTGATCACGGGTGTACTCGTTGACAATACGCCCGGCGACGTAAGCCATCCGTCGTCCGTCAGGGCTGTAGATGGGTGCGGAAACGTCATGGTGTTGTGGTCCCTCTGCGCCGTTGATCACCATGCACCACTTGTCATCTCGCTGGGCCGCGTACGCCACGCGCGTGCCGTTCAGGGTAAATATCCGCGAAGACGCATCGACCTTGTCATACATCGGCCCGGGTCGATTATCGATGACCACCTGCCACTTGCCGTCCCGGAGGGCAGCGTAAGCCGTCCGGACGCCGTCGTCGCTGAATTCGAACGAGCCGCCCTCGACCAGGTCGCAGGATGGTCCCGGATGGCCGTCGATGACCACGGACCATTTGGCGCCGAACCGCGCTGTATAGGCCGTGCGTTTGCCATCGGGACTGAAGTAGAAAGGCGACCCGTCCTGTTGGATCTCGTCGCACGCGGTGTTGGGCCGGTTGTCAACCACCATCTGCCATTTCAATCCCAGCCTGCCTGCATACGCCAAGCGCTTTCCATCGGTAGAAACCCAGAACCGTTCGTGCCCCAGCAAGCCGATTTGGTCATACTCTGACCCGGCTTGACCGTCGACAAAGGCCTGCCACTTCTTGCCGTTTCTGGCTACAAAAGCAACGTGTCGTCGGTCGGGGCTCACGGTCAGATCGGCGATCTCATCACAAGTAATCGGCGGCTGGTCACCGACGATGGCGAACCACTTTGATCCTGACATGGCGGTGTAGGCGATATCCTTGTCGGAAAGGAAACGGATCGGCCCCGAACCGATCCCGTCGTATAGCTGCCCTTGCCGACCCTCCAGGACCACGCACCACCGGGACCCGGTTCTAGCCGCGTAGGCGACTTGGCGACCATCAGGACTGAAAGACAGTGAATCGGGAGCGATCTCGTCGTACTCGGGGCCGGACTGGCCGTCGATTATCACTTGCCATTTCAGGCCAAGTCTGGCCACACAGGCGGTGTGCTTGCTGTCCGGGCTGAACAGGTTCCAGTTCCCCGATGACGGGATGGCGATCTTGTCATATGCGGGGCCTGCACGACCGTCAGTGACCAGGATGTACTTGCGCTGCGGCCCTTCGCCGGAGCATGCAACGTAGGCGATCCTTGTCCGGTCGGGGCTCAGTGTCGGGCAGGACACGTCGGCGTAGGCCGGTCCCGGCTGGCCATCAATCGCTACAAAAGCTTTGCGCGAGACTTCGACAGCCGTGTACGCGATGGTGGTTCGATCCGTACCGCCGCAGGTCGGATTGATCCATGCGTCACATTCGGGTCCAACCACGCCATTGCTGACCAGTCGCCACCGGCCGCGGTCGGCGCGGGCATAGAGAACCGGGACTCCGTCGCGATCAAACAGAGGACCGTTGTGTTCCACGAACCTAAGGGCATCAGATTCCGGTCCCACCTTGCCGTCGACCGTGAGTCGCTGTTTTTGACCCTGCCGTTCGATCATTGCGACATGCGCCAGATCGTTGCTGATCAACACCTCGGCCTCTGGACTGACGGTCGCGATCCGCCGCTGCTGGACGCTCCCGCTCGACGGCGGGCCGGCGAACGTAACGGGCGCGACGATTTCACTTCCAAAGAAGATCAAGCCTACAAGAGCGATCGTAACCGGCTTCATAGCGGACCTCCAATAAACCCGCGGTCAGGTCGTAGAACTGGCATCTGTTGGCGGCCAGCTTGACGAGCTTGTATGCGATGGGCCGTTTTCACCAGTGCGTGGTTCCAGCCATACTGGTCTTTGCATTATCTCGCTCCAGGCTCCAGGATAATCACCCAGTCATGATCGCATCCTACGGGAGGCCGGCAGGCCCACGCCCCGGCAGCATCGGCGCGGACCTCGCCTAACCCGGTCGTCGTGCCGCTCGCCGGGTCGAAATACACGCCGCGACAGGTGGCCTGCGGACCAAGGTTGCGGACCGAGATCGGCGCGGCCTTGGGCACGTAGATCAGGCGGGTCCCGCCAGGAATGCCTGCGGCCTGCGGCGCGACGTCACTAGACTGGCGGCCGATCGCTCCCCAGGGCGGGTCGCCGTAACGGGCGACGGTCAAGGCCTTGGCCCAGGCGGTGTCGTCAAACCCGGTGCTGTTCCAACCCGGCGCGGCCGCCTTGACGCAGCGCCACTGGGCATCGGAACTCAGCCGCAGTGTCCCGCCATCGGAGAAACAGATTTCGAGGCAGGCGATCAGCCCAGCCGGATTCGCCGGCACAGCGGCCGGCTTGTTCTCGGCGGCGATGGCCAAGACGTTCGTCCCCGCCTTCAGCCGCCGCGCGAGATCGAACTGTTTTCCAATCCGCCAGTTGTCCACACCGCCGAGGGCCTCGCCGTTGACGCTGAGTTCGAACGCATCGTCGGCCGAGACCCGGAGCCGAGCCTGTGCGATCATCTTGCCCTCGGGGATCACGAAGGTCCGGCGGAAGAACCGTTTTTCGACGGGCGCATCGTGCGCCGGATTGCCCTCCGGATACCAAATCCACTGGCAGCCATCCAAGGCCAACGCTGGGGCATCGGCGAAGGCCGCCCACTCGGCGTGCGGCACGAACCGCCACCACTCGTATTGCATCAAAAGCTTCTTGGCCAAGGCCACCTGGGTCGAACCGGCCCGCTTCATGGATTCGTCCCAAGGGATGCTGCCCCAGCTTCGCCCGTGCGGCGATGGCCCGTAGGGGGCGTCGCGGCGGTTGACCTGCCAAATGCCATTGGCGCCGTAGGTGCCGCCGGCTGCGCCGTTGTGCATCAGGCCCGTCCAGAACATCTGCCGCGAGGCGGCGCTGGAGAGTACGCCGCCGCCCCACTCGCGCAGATCCAGCCCGTCGTAGCTCGACTCTCCAGCGATTACCGGCATGGCGGGCTGCACGTCGTAGGAGGCCTGAATCTGCCGGGCCATTCCGGCGGCGATGGATTCCGGGCCGTGTCCCGTTTGGTGCATGTCGAAATCGAGCACGGCAGGATCGGTTACCGTGTCTCGGGCAGAACCGCTGGGATGGATGGTAATGATCCGGCCGAACGGATCGGTGGAGCGGATCGATCGGATGACCGCGGTCCAGCCTTGCTTCTGGAAGGCAGCGTCCTCGTTGGGCTTTTGGGAACGGTAAAAGGGCATGGTGCCCTCGCCAGCCGCGCACCACACGACCGGCAGCGCCCCATAGCGAGCGACCAAATAACGCCAGTGCTTCTTCATCCGCTCGATGCCCAGCCAGGGCAGGTGATAGCCCCAGGCCCCTACGATGCACGGCACGAAACCCTCGTCGGCCAGGTACTGCAAGCGGCGGTCGGCCTGGTCGAAATACTCGGGGCGGATGCGGGCGTAGTCCTTCTCCCAGGGAAAGCCCGCCTCGTTGGCCCCGCGGGGATCGAAGGCCGGCATGTCGGGATAGAGGCCCGCCACGATCTGCACCACGTTGAAGCCCTTTTGTTTCCGGTCGGCCGCCAGCGTCTGGAAGTCTTGCGGCCAGTGCAGCCGCCGGCAGAGACCCATCCACCACGTATCGCCCAGCCAGAAGAAAGGCGTGCCGTCCGCGTGCGCGAAGTGCCGGTGGTCGGCCGCCACGCGAATCGGCCCGTGGCGGTAGAGCGGGTTGTCACCCTGGTAGGGAACCACTTCCACCAGGCCCGTCGCGCCGTGCAGCTTGCCGTTGGCCGTGTCGCTGCACTCGGTACGGAAGGTGTGCCGGCCGATCGCAGCCGAGCTGTAGCGGACCTTCCAGACCCGGCCGCCGGCCCAGAATGCCGGCACGCGCAGCTCGCGGCCCTGCGGAGTGCGGAAAACGGCCGCCAGTTCCATCTCGTTGAAGGGGTCGTTGTAGACCTTCTCCGAGGTAAACGTGAACTCGACCAAGCGGTTCGCCTCGACGCGTTGTTCCGTGGCTTCGGCCACGCTCAGGCGCCACGGGGCAAGACAGGCGAGGAGGATCAGGCCACACGGTTTCAGTGAATTCTGTACAACAACGGACATCGCTACCTCCTCGAGGAATGAATGCTGGAACCCTAACGCAACCTGGTTTCCCATCGTAACAAGTTGATGCATCACGTGCCAGCCGGCGCGGGAGAACTGCCCTCCGTTGAATAGCTTCTGGATGCACCGTGTGGGTTTGCCCGACCCTCTCCAACCTGCGTTGATGTACCCCACCGCAGTAGGCAAGCAGACGCATAATTCAGATCCGAAATGGCGATCGCCGGCCTGTGGAGCGGTCGGTAACGTCCGCCTGCCCGACTTCCGCGGCCTGAAGGGCACGGTCAGCTCCTTTTCTACCGGCACCCCTGCTGAAGAAACGATCGTAGCGGCTGTGATGAAACTTGTGAGTATGCCGCTGGACATGAACAACTCCGTGACAAAACGGCGATGTGAAAGATCCATCCGGTCATCAGGTGTACGAAGATTGGAAGTTCGGCTGAGTGTAGTGGAAGCAACCTATACTTCCCTAGGGAACAGCGCCTCATGTTACCCACGTATAGCGCCGGCGATGCCTGGGAAGACTTGCCGGGTCGGGCGCACGTACCTGCCGGAGGAGGGAGCGATGCTCAACTGGCTCGCTATCGGGAAAGAGAAGAGTGAAGTCTTCGTCGAGTCGACCAACGTCGAGGAACTGCGCGCCCGGCGTGTCTGGCAGTTCTTGCTGGTGACCTGGCTGACGTGGCTCGTCAACGGCATCTTCTTTTGGTATCGTGGCTATTACGTGGCCGCGGCAGTCTGTTTGATGGACTTTCTCGTTCATCTCGCCATCGTGGTGTCGTTTTGGAACCACACGAAGCACCGCCGCATCATGAATCTGAACCTGGCCGCCAGCGGAATCGGATTGTTCTGCGTTTCGATCAGCGACCCGGCCTTGGCGATAACCATGTTGTACTACCCGGTATCCATCGTGGTCGCCTCGCAGGTCGTCGGCGTCCGCGCCGCCTTCTTTTGGCTGGTGACGGATCTAACCGCCTTCCTGCTGTTCTATTCGACGGCGTATGGGATACACGCCATGTTCTACACATGGCGGTTCGACGAACTCGTGCTCGTCATCGGCGTCGCCCTTTGTACGTTCTTCTGTTGCCAGCAGGGCGAATGGTACTATCAATTGCGCATCAGAAACCTGATGACACTCAGCCAGGATCTTGAGAAGAAGAGCGAGAGGCTTCACCATCTTGCCACGACCGATGCGCTGACCGGCTTGATCAATCGCTTCCAATTTCAAGAGAAACTGAGGGAAAGCGTCGCGCACGCCCGTGTTGAATCGGAACGGATGGCGCTCTTCTTGCTCGATATGGATGGATTCAAGGAGATCAACGACACCTTAGGCCACCCGCTTGGCGACAAAGCGCTGGTGGAAATCGCCTCCCGTTTGAGCGCCGCGTTTGCGGACCGCTCCGACGTGGCCCGCCTCGGCGGAGATGAATTCTGCCTCATTTACCCGCAACTTCGCGACCGGGACCAGGCCGAATCGATCGCCGCGGACATCTGCAAACTACTGACGCGACGATATGCGGTAGACGAAGCGGAGTTTGCCTTGGGCGTCAGCGTGGGCTACGCGCTCTGTCCGGACGATGCCGCAACGGACAACGAGCTGCTGGCATTCGCCGACACGGCGATGTTCCACGCAAAGGAACATCGACTGGGGCACACGTGCTACGAAGCGGAGATGACGAGTCGCCTGGTCGAGTACCGGAAGACGCAAGAGCACCTGTTGCATGCCCTGGACGGAAACGAGTTCTTCCTGCTGTATCAACCGCAAGTCGACGTGCAGAGCGAAGAGGTCACCGGCGTCGAGGCGCTCCTGCGCTGGCGACACGACGGCGAAGTGATACCGCCGCAGCGCTTCGTTCAACTCCTGGAAGAAAGCGGCCAGATCATTCCCGTGGGCAGGTGGATCGTCCATGAAGCCTGCCGGCAGCTCGCCGAGTGGACCGGCGCAGGCTATGACGTCAAGATGTCCGTCAATGTTAGCGCCATACAGTTCAAGGATGACGACTTCTGCCGGAGCGTCGCGGATTCCATCGACCAGTGGGGCGTCGATCCACGCAAGCTGGATCTTGAAGTCACCGAAGGTCTGTTGATCGACAACATCGAGCAGGCAGTGACTCGGCTCAACATCCTCAAGGAAATGGGCGTCAGCGTCAGCATCGATGATTTCGGCACCGGGTATTCATCGTTCGCCTATCTGCGGCAGCTTCCCCTGGATCGCCTCAAGATCGATCGCGCGTTTATCAAAGACATTCCGGAGGCGGACGACGGTCAAATCGCCTCGACGGTGATCATCCTCGCAAAGGTGCTGGGGCTCAAGGTCCTGGCGGAAGGAGTGGAAACCGCGGCCCAGCTTGCGTTCCTCAAGGAGCGCGACTGCGACGAGTACCAAGGTTTCTATCTGAGTCGTCCCGTCGCGGCCGCGCGAGTCGTCGAGTTCTTCAGCCGGCGCACATCTTGCCTAACCGTCTAGGTTTCGCGCGACCCGACCATAGGACCCCTGCGACCCTCGCAGAAGCGCCGCACCGTAGAACCGCCACGACCGTCTCAGGTCTACCGCGCAAAGGGAATTCTCGCTTTTTTTCTCGAAAAAGCCTTTGGGGTGACGGCGGCGCCAGGTAGAATCGGGGTTGCTTTCCGACCGCGATTCTAGTGACACAAGGAGCCGCGCATGCGTGACGACACTTTCCAACGAGTTGTGGATTGTATAGCAGCTACCACTCGTTATCCGACGGAACTTCTGACTGCCGACGCGGAATTGGAGAACGGGCTCGGCATCGACTCCGTGAAGCGCGTCGAGATTATCGTAGCGCTCAGCGAGCAGTTTGGAGTTGACTTGACGGCTCAAGCCGCCGCCTCGCCGGCCCGCACGATCGCTGACATCGCAGACTTTGTCGATGCTCTGCTGGAGAAAGGCGGCAAGTCGGCACAACCTGTGCAGGACGCCGGCGAAGAGCAGTCGCCGCGCGTCCGCTCCGGTGTCATGGCCGGCGCCGTCCGCGCATCGATGCCGCAACCGGTTCCAGCGCCGCATTATCCGGGCAACGCCCGTGAAGCGGAGACGGCGGTAGCCGCCGGGCCGCTAAGCGGTCGTGTGGCCTTGGTGACCGGCTCGGGGCGAGGCATTGGCCGAACCATCGCCCGCCTGCTGGCCCGTCGCGGCGCAACGGTCATCGTGAATTCCTTTCACTCGCGCGAACAAGGGGAGCAAACGGCAGCCGACATCAACGCCGAAGGTGGAAGGGCAATTCACATCTGGGGCTCCGTCGCCAATCCGGACCAGGTCGATGAGATGTTCAGGCAGGTGGAAAAGCAGTTTGGGCTCGACATCCTCGTGTGCAACGCGTCGGACGGTCGCATCGGATCCTTCCTGGAACTCACACCGGAAGATTGGCAACGTGCATTTCAGACCAACGTAGCGGGGCATCACCAATGTGCGGTCCGCGCGGCCGAGTTGATGCGTCCGCGCGGCGGCGGCTCGATCGTCACCCTGTCCGCGGTGGGCGCCCATCAATTCGTTGACGGCTTGGGCTGTCAAGGGGTGGTCAAGGCGGCCGTCGAATCGCTGACCCGCTATCTTGCCTGCGCGCTGGGACCCAGCGGCATCCGCGTCAACTGTGTCGCGGGCGGCCCCGTCTATGGCGAGTTGTTGGCGAAGTTTCCCGACGCGCGGGCCGCGCAGAGCCGCTGGGAATCGATGACGCCCGACGGGGAACTGTGCACCCCCACGGATTTGGCCCAGACGATTGCCTTTCTCGTCAGCGACGAGGCGCGGGGGATAAACGGCGCCGTTTGGATCGTGGACCACGGATTCTCGGCAACGGCGGAGAGACAACTGCAGCATCGCGTTTCACGGATTTTAGCCTAGCCGGGTTGCTTGCCTGGCCACTTGATGGAGGCCATGAATTCTATGCACTATTATGCCGCCGCCTATACGATTCACTTCGACGATACGATGGCTTATGGAAGTCATCACTTCCTGACATCTTTCAAGTTCCAATGTTTTTCCCGAGAGTCATTCCTTTACGGCGCGGAGATCTTCGACGTAGCCGGCGTGCGGGAAGCCCTGGACGGCATTCATTTGCTGACGGCGGACGCCTATGCCCGCAATCTCCATCCTGCAGAGCTTGGCGACCGCGTCGCCATCCTGCTGACCCTCGAACAGTGGCAGCGGGTAAGCGCCAGATTCTGCTATCGAGTGATCGGTGCCCGCGGAACCCCGATTTGCGCCGGATTTCAGTCCATGATCTGTGCCGACGCCCAGACAGGCCGGCCGATTCCCGTGCCCACGCCTCTGTGGGATGCCATGCAGAAGATGCGAGGCATCGAAGAGCCCCCGGCGTCCGAATCGTTTCGCGAAAAGGTGTTGGCCGGCGGGAGCAAGGTTGAATCCCTGTTCGGCGCGGTGGAGCGAAACACGGCCATTCATTATCTTGCGGAGCGCTACCCCAGCCCCCAGGTGATAGCGGCCGTTGAACCGGTGACCGTTGCCGCCGACGGCCCCGCAGAGAGCGCTGGTTTGCCGGACCCCGCGCCGCTGGAGGCATGGGTGTTTGCCGGGCAAGGGGCGTTCGATGCGCAGTTACTGAGCGAGCGGGTGGCGGCCTACGAGCGGTCGGGGCCGTCCGCCCGACGGGAACTCGAACAATGCGCGGCTATTGCGCAGGAACTTGTCGGCGGGGACGCCCGGGCGATTGTCAGCGGCAGGAGCGCAGCCTGCTCGGCCGCCGTGGAGTCGACGCCCGGGTTGTCCCAATTCGCGATCCACTTGCAGAATGTGCTGGGCGCCTATGGGAGGCAGTCCCGCGGCAGTACCCCCGGCATCTTGATGGGGCACAGTTTTGGAGAGATCGCCGCGTTCGGCGTCGCCGGTTGCTTCGACTTGCCGACCGGGGTCCGCATCGTCTGCGAGCGCGTGCGGGCGGTCGCCGAGCATGCGCCGCCGGACGGCGGGCTGCTGGCGGTCATGGCCGATCGGGCAACGGTCGTGACGGAAGCGGCGTTGAATGGTCTTGCGCAAGTCGTGGTCGCCGGACGAAATCATGAACGGCAAACTGTGGTTTCAGGGCCGCGCGACAATCTGGAGCGGCTGCGCGACTGCTTGCGAAGGATCGGTATCGAATCCGTCGCCATCCCCACGCCGACGTCCTTTCATCATCCGTGCTTGCGTCCGGCGGCGCTGGCATGGCTCGAACGCCTCAAGGCGCTGCCGCTCAAGGGGCCTTCCTGCACGCTGTACTCGTCCATCGGTCGACGATTCATTTCGCCGCAGGAAGACATCGCAGTGGTTTTGGCAAGCCAGCTTCTTCGACCGTTCGATTTCCAGGGCGGAATCTCCGACGTGACGGAGGCCGGCGCGACGAAGTTCGTGGACTGCGGATCGTCCGGGTCGCTGGCGAAGATTATCGTGAAAGCGGGCGCCGAGGGCCTTGATGTCGCCTGCCTCGGCATGACCGGCGAAGGCGCACCTAAGGCGACCCGTTCTCCCGCCCGGTCGGCCGGCGGCGGCCCCGCAAGTTCGCAGGACCGCGGCCGAGGGCCGAAGCGCAGTCCCGATGCCGCATCGGCGAAGCAGCCCAACGGCGAGAGCCACGCCGCCGACCCGGCACCCGGCGGTCGTTCCTCCTGCCTCGGCCGGGTCGCCGGCGTGGCGATCGTCGGACAGGGGTGTATTCTGCCGGCGGGCGCCTCTTCGCCCGAACAACTGTTTGCGGCCGTCACGGAGAAGCGCAACGGCATCGTCGATCAGCGACGTTTCGATCCGCACTGGGATGAGGATTTCTATTCCGCAAAGCTCGTCGCCGATCGTTCGACCTCCCGTCTCGGGGGCAGCATCGAAGACCGTGAGATAGCAGCCCCTGCCGGGGTCGACCAGGAGGTCTTTCATCGATTCTCGCGGGCGCAACGCCTGCTGTGCATGGCGCTGGCGCCGTGTGTCAAGTCGTTGAAGGACGCCCGTCGCGTGATCTGCTTCATCGGCGCGACCGCGGACGGATTCGAAGATCAAGACACCGTCTCCGCGCTGCGTCTGGCGGGAATTGATCCCGCCGGTCAGGACGTCGATGAGCGGATGGATACAGCACGTTCGGCGTTTCAGGAACCGTACGACGCCGTGCGGGAGGTATTTGACCGGATGGTTCGCCCCGGGTTGGAGATCATCTTGGTCGATGCGGCGTGTGCATCTTCTCTGTATTCGGTCGCGCTGGGCGTGCATGCACTCGAGGCGAACCGGGCGGACGCAGTGATTGCCGGCGGAGTCTTCTCCCCGGGGCCGGGCAATGGCTGTCTGTTTTCGCAGTTTCGGGGCACGACGTCGACCGGTTGCCGGCCCTTTGACGCAACTGCCGACGGCGTGGTTTTCTCGGAGGGGGCCGCGGTAGTCGCCCTCCGGCGAGTTGCCGATGCGGAGCGGTTGGGACTGCCCGTCGCAGCGGTGGTGCGTGGCGTTGGGCTTTCCAGCGACGGCCGGAGCCCGGCAGCCAACGTACCGCAAACGCGCGGACAGTTGTTGGCGCTGGAGCGCTGCTACCGGAACTACGACATCGATCCCGCTTCTATACACGTCGTCGAGGGACACGGCACCTCGACTCCGGTCGGCGACGGCACGGAAGTTGAGACCCTGCGGCAGTTCTTCTCCGGTCGCGTGCGGCAACCGATGATGTTGCACAGCCTGAAAGGCCTGCTGGGCCACGCCGGCTGGGCGGCCGGAACCGCATCGATTATCGCGGCTTGCGAGTACCTGCGCAACGGCGTCTTTCCGGCGCAGGCGAACCATCACAAACCGTCGGAAGCACTGGTTCGTTCCGCCGCCACGTTAAGCGTGCCGAAGCAGGCCTGCTCGTTGCCGTCCGGGCGGCGCCGAATCGCGATCGATGGCTTCGGCTTTGGCGGCGCGAATGCCCACGTCGTGCTGGAGGGCTACCCTGGACCGGCGCAAGGCCCGGCGCAGGACAGGGAAGCGGTCGCGGCCACACAAGATGATGAATTGGTAATCGTCGCCTCGCACGAGGTGGCTCCAACTCTTTCGACAGAAAACGGCTTGCGGTTCGATCGAGAAGGTGTGAGTCTGCCGAAACGGCACGTGTTGCTGCCGGACCTCGTGGACGACATGGACATCAGCCAGAAGCTGGCCGTGTTGCTGGTCGATGGAATCATTGCGAAGCTGCCCCGTTGCGATGCGGGGCTGCGGCGCGAAACGAGCGTATTGCTGGCGCAGAGCGGCAAAAGCGAGCGTGGCGTGGGAGCAACCCTGCGAGTTCTCAATGCGCGGTTGGGTCGAAAGCTTGCCGGACTGGACCATGTCCTCGAAGCGCTGAGAGTCGCCGGCGATTCCGTGCGGCCTTCGGGGCCGTACACGCTGCAGTGTATGATGCCCAATGTGGCCGCGGGCCGAGCCGCACTGCAACTGGATCTGAATGGTCCGAATTTCGTTGTCGACGCGGGTTCGGACTCTCTGGAGGCCGCCGCGACCGCCGCTTCTTTATTGCTGCATGCCGGAGACCATGGCCCGGCGAGACTGGTAATCGTCGCCGCGATCAACGCCAACCCGTGGCGCGTCCCGCGCGGGGGCTCTCCGTTGCCGGAGGAAGAATATGCTGCGGCCTTCGCGGTAACCTCGCGTCGTTACGCCGAGGAATTGGGGCTGACTGTCCTAGCGCCGATGGAGGAACTTATCGAGACGAGTTGCAGGTGCGCCGATGACGAAGGACCTTCAACCACAACCTCGCAGAAGGTGCGCAAGTTGTTCGATCGGCTCCGCTCGTTGGAGAACGCCGACCCGCAAGTGCCCAGCCAATCGGATACCGCTGCGTCGACGGCGACGGAATTTCCCATCCATGTTCCCGTATGGGTCGAAGCTCCCGCCGAAGACCGCCGGACAGATTCGGCGAACGGCCATGGGACGGCGATCGTGGTGATCATTCCGGCGCATCAGGATCGTATTGCGGAGATTGTCAAGACCTTGCCGAATTACGCACGACGCTGTCGAATCGTCGTCGTTGGCGATGCCGCATCGGACGTGGTCTCGCAGCTCAACGATCCGCACGTGACCGCCGCCGACCTGGCCGACGAGAACTCCATCAGCACCGTACTTGCCGAGATCGATCGTTTTGGCGCGGACGTGATTCTCGCGCTCGAGTCCATTACTACGTGGGATCCGGTCGCGAGTCTCACCAGGCTGGCAACCGACAACAGTCTTTGCGAGCTGCTTTTTCTGGTTGCGCAGCGCAACGTAGCCCGATTGAAACAAGGAGAACTCGAGTTGTGGGGATTGTTTCCCGACGGGTGGAACGGCGCCGTGCATCCGGCCACGGGCCCCGTCGCAGGAGTGCTCAAGGCAATCGCCCGCGAAATCGCCGGCGCGCGCGTCGGTGTCGTTTGCACTCGAGGCCGAACGCTGGGCGAGGCTCTCCAGTGCGTGCTGGCGGAGCGGTCTCAAGACCGTCCCGAGCCGGAAGTCGCCTACGACCGCACGACGCGACTGGCGCGGCGACTTCGCGAAGCGCGCCACGTGGCCAAGGCGGCTGCGCTGGTCGAACTGGATTCCCAATCCGTCGTTGTTGCGACCGGCGGCGCCCGAGGAGTAACCGCCGTCCTTCTGGACGCACTATTGCGGGACTATCACTGCACCGTGGTGGCTCTCGGCAGGAGTTCGCCGGAGGCCGGTCCCGAAAGCGGGGACGACCAGCAAGTCGAACGCGACTACTACGCCCGCTTCATGTGTCAACATCCGCGTGCCTCGGCGGCGGAAATGAAGTGTGCATTCGAGAAGACGCGGGCTTGCTGGGAAGCGCATCGCACGATCCGGCAGCTTTCCGCGCTTGGCGGTCGAGTGGAGTACATGGTCGCCGACGTCACGGATCGCGACCAGGTTGCGAGCGTCATTCGGCAAATCGTGTCGAAGCACGGCCGGATCGATCTCTTGGTACATGGCGCGGGTGTGCAAACATCGACGCGTCTGGAGAATCGCCGCCTGGCCGATTTCCGGCGAACGTTTGCTGTCAAGGTAGGGGGACTGCGGCATCTCACCGATCACTGCCGCATACAACTCGGGAAGACGGTGGCCACGCACCTGCTGACGTCGGCCTATAGCATTTTTGGGAACGATGGCCAACACGATTACGGTGCGGCGAATGAGACCCTGGATCGGCTTTGCGGAATGTCGCAGGCGCCCGGCGATTCGAAGTGGTCGAGTATTGCCTGGCTGGCGTGGAACGGCATCGGGATGACGCGCGGCAGCGAGTACTACGCGCTTTCCAAGCGGCGGGGGTTGTCCGGATTAACGGCGGAACAGGGCCAGGAGTTGTTCCGCAGGGTCATTGCCGGACGGACCGACGCGGCCATCAACGTGCCGTTGTCGGTTGCGGAACACGCCCGGTATGAAGTGGCGACCGTTCCGCCGCCCTATGGAGACGCCGGCGGTCGGCTACTCGAACGACGCGTTGATTTGTCCAAGATCGATTTCCTTTCCCAGCACAAGGTTCGCGGCGTTCCCACCCTTCCCGGCGCTTGGATTCTGGACCTCATGGTGACCGCCGGACTGGAACTCCCGCAGCACGCTGCCCCGATTGCTGCGGTGACCGTTCGGGACGCCGCCTTCCATCGGTTCGTAAGGCGCACGGGAAACGAGCGCAATCTCCGTGTTGTTGCGCAAATGGCCGGCGACCGGGTCGCCGTTTGGATGGTCGGCGACATCTGTCGTCCCGGCGGGCCGGTGCTGTCGAAAGACGTCATATTTGCTCAGGCGATTCTGTCTTTCGAGCACGTGGCCGGGGGAATGCGCCGGCCGCAGCAGCCGGGCGGCGACGGCCGGGGATTGCAGGGCGGCGACCAGCGACTCCCCGATCCCTACTGCAGCGGACGGCGCGAAGACATTATCATGTTGTCCGGTCCGTTCGATTGCGTGCGCGAGATAGCCATCGGGGCGGCCGGCCGTCGCGCCCGTTTTGACCCCAACCAGTCCCCAATCGCTTCCAGCAGCATACCGGCGCTCGTGCTCGACGCGGCGCTGCGGGTCGGAGGGATGTACGCGGTCGATGGGAAGAGCGATCTCTGCGTGCCGGTGCGAATTGGACGCTTGGTGGTTCCCGTCGGACCGCAGGCGAGATCGTTTTCGGCGTCGCCGCGGGAAATCGGTTCAACCGCCCCGAGAGTTGAGAATGGTGGGGTGCGGTGGGATCAAACCGAAGTGCTCGATGAAAATGGTGTTGCCAAGCTTGTGGTTGAGGATGCATTCGCAACGCGACTTGAAAACGGCGCTCCGGAAGTGCGGAGAGGCTTGCCTTAACTGTGTTCGACGCTTAGCCCTGGCACGCGCGGCACGTCAGAAAACCGTGTTGCGCGGCACGGGCTGGGATTCCGAGGCATCATTCGCCGCACGCCGTTTATTTGTCCGCCCGGCGCTTTCTGGGTATACTCGTGGGAACCGGTTCCCAAGGCCAGCTTGGGCATCTATCGCAGCGAAGACGCCGGCCGGACCTGGAAGCAAGTCTCCACCTACGGCCCGCAGGGGCCAGCGCTGGTGGCCTCCGATGGGGCGATCTACTGGCAGCGCATCTGGGGCGGAGGGCTGTTGAAGAGTAGCGATCGGGGGCGGACCTGGCAGCAGATCTCGCGTGCCGTGAAGGACAATCCCATCGAGCTACCGGGCCAGCGCCTGGCGGCATTGGCCGACGCCCAGCTCATGGTCTCGGCCGATGGCGGCGCGACGTGGGCGAAACGCGGCCCGCCCGCGCCCTTCAAGCCCCACGGCATCACGTACAGCGATCGGGGCAAGTGCTTTTATGCCTGGCGCTTGTCGGACAACATGAAGATGGAGAAACAGTCCATCGTCCGCCTGGACGCGGAATAGGATAGGTTTCCAAGGTCAGGAAGAAAACCGCGGATTCTTGCCGTCGATGTTCGCGCAGCGATTGGGATCGGGAGCGCCTTGCTCCGCAAAATGAGTGGTTTTTCCGAAACGGTAACGACTGTCTCTGATTCCCACCTGTATGTGGGGTGTGCTCGTTAGTGGAAACCTCGAATTCTACGGCGATGCGGCGCTTTGATCAGCGAGACCGTGGGTGGTCTCGGACGGCTGTGGCTGGAAAAGTCTGGGGCGGGCACGAATGAGCAAGCTGAATTTCTTTTCGTAACGGTGGACTTTGTAGTTCGGGCGAGTTAGAATCGTGGCGCATAGCAGTCGTCAGGAAGCGAACCCCCGGCGTTCATGCCCGTCGAATCGCGTTCCGTTTCCTGCCGACTGCAGTAGGCCCAAGCGGTGTATTAACAACTGGGAACAGCACCATAGCCAGCATGAATGCTGGTTCATCGCGAGTTGGCGTCTTTGGGAGACAGCTTCATGAGTTTCTTCATTGGCGAATCGGCGTGGACCCATGCGATCGAGCAAACTGTGGCACGCGTGGCACGCTCTAATTCCACTGCACTCATCATGGGTCCCAGCGGTACGGGTAAAGAACTAATCGCTCGATCAATTCATCAGCAAAGTCAGCGGGCCGACAACCCCTTCGTGGTGGTCGATTGCACCTGGATCCCCACCAGCCTTTTTCCCAGCCAGCTTTTCGGACATGTGAAGGGCGCGTTCTCGGGGGCCGAGCACGATGCCCTGGGTTGTTTCCGCGCTGCCCAAGGCGGGACGATCTTCCTCGACGAAATCGGCGAGCTGAGCTTGGAACTCCAGACGCAGATGCTTCGCGCGATCCAGGAGCGGGTCGTTACCCCCGTTGGCAGCCATCGGGGCGTGCATGTGGATGTGAGGATCATTGCTGCCACGAATCGCGATTTGAAGCAGGAAGTGGCCGCGGGTCGATTCCGCCTCGATCTCTTTTATCGCCTGAACGTGGTTGCCTTGAGAACTCAGCCGCTGTCAGCACGCCCCGAGGATATCGAACCGCTGGCGAGCCATTTCCTCGCCCGACTCGCCGTGGAGAGGGGCGGTCCGCGATACCGGCTCTCCGCCAAGGCATTGCGGCTGCTGCAAACGCAAGTCTGGCCCGGCAATGTTCGCCAGTTACAGAACGTGCTGGAGCAGGCGGTTGTGTTCCTCAGCGGTGACGAGATCTCTGCCGAACATGTTTCCAGTGTGCTCGACGATGTCGCGCTCCCGGTTCCCGTGCCGCAAGCGGGCGACGCTCCCAACTTGTTGCCTTTTCCCTCCTCAGCGTGCTGCGGCGATTGCGGGAGCGAATGTCCGGCTGCCGCCAGCGGATCGTGGCCCACGCTAGCCGAGTGTGAGCAGTGCAAGATCCGTGCGGCACTGGAACGCGTGCTTTACAACATTAGCGCCGCCGCGCGGCTGCTGCAAGTCGATCGTCGCCTCCTGGTCCGCAAGGCCCGCAAGTACGGATTGCTTCCGCTACGACATCATCTCCGCGCCGCCTGACGTCCAGGCTTGCAGGCGCATCCCGTTTCTGTAGGGAACGCCCTCCGTGGCGTTCCGCGTTGTTCTTCGGAACGCCACGGAGGGCGTTCCCTACAGCGAGCAGGGAGCATACCGATCTTGCGCGTCAAAATGCATTAAGCGGAAATCTGGGTATCGGGACCGCCTAGGTTCGGGCAACCGCATGGAAGCGGGTCCCCGCGGACAATCCTGCGGAAAAAAGTGCGGCCCTACCGGTTGGCGTCGAGTCCACTCGAACTGGCTCATTCGTGTCCCAGGTTTGTACCATTTTGGCCTAACGCGACTCTACCAAAATGGCCAAGAGTTGGTCCATTTTGGCTTAGCACGAAAGAAGGGCTCCAGCTCGGCAACGGCATAGGATTGGTGACGTTAACTTCTTGCCGCACATGGTGTTGCGGCATGATCTGGGCGGCCGAATACGGACATGGGCACGAGGCTTGCATTCACAAAGCGCCGACAACCGTCCCAGGAGCCTACGTCCGTGCCGCCAGTGTCAAACTCACCCAATCGTGTCTTGCAGTTCGTCGTGGCCGATAGCCGCCCCGCGGACTACGCTGCCGTTCGTGCCGCCTTGGCGTCGCCAGTCGTCGCTTGGCGATTCGTAACGACCGCCCACGAGGCATTGCACGTGGCGCGTCGCCAGCATGTCGATTTGTGGTTGATCAACACGAAACTGCCAGACCTATCCGCGTTGGAGCTATGCGGCATGCTGAGGAATTCGCACCTTCCCCAGGCTGTTTGTGTCGTGGCCGACGCTTGCGATGCTGACGCGGAGCGGGGAGCGAGGATTCGCGGAGCTTCGCTGTTCCTCTGCAAACCACTTGATGCCGGCTGGCTGGAGGGCCTGATCGATCGCCTGCTCCGGCGGCCAAACGGCATGACGCCCGCTTGTGTGAGTGTTGTCCGTGGCGAAGGCTGCGCGCAACGAAGACCGCATTTTCATCATCATTCCACTTAAGAGAAAAGCCATGTCATCCCTGCACCATTGTCCGATCAGCGCTTTGTTTTCGACACGCCGAATCTTCACGTGGACTCTTGCCGCGCTCATCGCCGCATCTCTTCTGCGCGCCGCGCCGGCTTGGGCCGATATCTATGAGTGGGCGTGGGTAAATCCCAGTGATCCGACCCAGGGCGTGTTTCAGTCATCTGTCGTGTGCCCCGGCGGGGCCGGCGTGTATGCCGTGCCCAACGCGAATCTGCAAGGGCTTGACCTTATACAGGCCTACTTGATGGGGGCCAGCCTGAACAATGCGAACCTTACGTATGCCACGCTCGCCACCGCCAATTTGACCAGCGCTAATCTGTCGGGGGCCGCCGTTGCGTGGGCTAATTTTGACAACTCCACTCTTACGGCCTCGCAGCTCAACAGCACCGCCAGCTATCAGGCCAGGAGCCTGCTCGGTATTGGACTCGCCGGTGACAGCCTGGCGAATGCCTATTTTGGCGGCCAGGATCTGAGCTACGCCGACGTGAGCAACGCCAACTTGACCAATGCCAACTTGAGTTCCACGACGCTGTTCAATACGAAATTGGCAAATACCAATCTCGCAGGCGCCAATCTGGGCAGTGCTTCCGCCTTCTCCGCCGTGTTTACCAATGCCATTCTGACGAACGCCAGCCTTCAGTCCGCCACGCTGGTCAACGCCAACCTGACCAACGCCAACCTGACCAATGGAAACCTGTCTTCCGGCACGTTGACCAATGCTATCCTTACGGGGGCCATTGTGGTTGGAGCCAATTTTTGCAGCTCCAATCTCGCCTCGTCGCAACTGTATAGCACGGCGAGCTATCAGGCCCAAAGTCTGCAGGGTATCGGGCTGGCGGGAATCAACCTATCAGGATGGAACTTGGCAAATCAGGATTTGACTAACGCCAGCCTTTCCGCGTGTACCTTGACCGGTGCCAATCTGACTGGCGCTACCGTCATCGGGACCAATTTTGGCAGTTCCAACCCGACGGCCTCGCAAGTTTACAGCACCGCCAGCTACCAGGTGCAAAACCTGCAAGGAATCGGGCTCTCAGGCAATAATCTCACTGGATGGAACTTCGCCGGCCAGAACCTGACCAACGCCAACCTCTCCTCCGGCACGCTTGCGAACGCCAACCTTTCCTCCAGCACACTGACCAGTGCCAATCTGGCGGGGGCCATCGTGACGGGAGCCAACTTTGCCGGTTCCAACCTTACAACCGGACAACTCTACAGCACCTCGAGCTACCAGTCCTATAATCTTCAGGGGATCGCGCTGTCGGGTAACAATCTGGCAGGGTGGAGTCTTCAAGGCCAGAATCTGACCGGTGCCAATCTGACTGGCGCTACTGTCACCGGGACCAACTTTGACAGTTCCAACCCGACGGCCTCGCAAGTTTACAGCACCGCCAGCTACCAGGCGCAAAACCTGCAAGGAATTGGGCTCTCGGGAAACAACCTCACCGGATGGAACTTCACAGGCCAGAACCTGACCAATGCCAACCTTTCGTCCGGCACGCTTGCGAACGCCAACCTCTCCTCCAGCACACTGACCAGCGCCAATCTGGCGGGGGCCGTCGTGACGGGAGCCAACTTTGCCGGTTCCAACCTTACATCTGGACAACTCTACAGCACCTCGAGCTACCAGTCCTATAATCTTCAGGGGATCGGACTCGCCGGCTACAACCTGGCGGGCTGGTATTTCCAAAGCCAGAACCTCAGCTACGCCGACTTGAGCAACGCAAACCTAGTGGGGGCCAACATGAATTATGTTTCCGCCTATTCCGCCACGCTGACTAATGCCAACCTGACCAATGCCGGTATTTACAACGCTAACTTGAGTAACGCCGCGCTCGGTAATGCCAACCTGACCAGCGCCAACCTCAATTACGCCTCGCTAACTGGAGCTGCCCTGACCGGTGCCACCCTGACCGGTGCCAGCCTTTATGGCGTTAACCTGGCAAATGCTGACTTGACCAATGCCAACCTTACATCCGCCAACCTGGGCGCCGTCAACCTTACAGGGGCCACCGTGATTGGAGCGAACTTCGCTAGCACGAACCTCACGGCCTCGCAACTCTATAGTTCCGCCAGCTACCAAGCCCAGAACCTGCAGGGGATCGGACTATCCGGCATCAACATGCAGTTCTGGAACTTCTCGGGCCAGAACCTGACCAATGCCAATCTGGTTAGTGCGTACCTTTATGGCGCCAACCTGACCAGTGCCAACTTGAGTAATGCTAACTTGACCGGTGCTAACCTTTATTACGTCCCGTTGAGTAACGCTATGCTGACTAATGCCAATTTTACCAATGCCAGCCTTTATGACGCCAACCTGACCAGTGCCAACCTGACCAGTGCCAATCTGACGAATGCATACCTCTACTACGCGACGTTGGCCAACGCCAACCTGACGGGAGCCAACCTTGCGGGAGCCAACCTGACCAATGCCAGCCTGACGGGCGCCAGCGTGGCGGGAGCGAACTTCGCTTATGCGAATCCTTCGGCCGCGCAAATCTATAGTACCGCCAGCTACCAGGCCCAGAACTTGCAGGGGATCGGACTGTCTGGAAACAACATGGCGTCATGGAACTTCTCGGGGCAGAATCTTGCCAATGCGAACCTTGCCAATGCCTACCTATATGGCGATAATCTGACTAATGCTAACTTGACCGGGGCTACCGTGTCGGGGGCGAACTTTGCCAGCTCCAATCTCACGGCCTCGCAACTTTATAGCACCGCTAATTACCAGGCCCAGAGTTTGCAAGGCATCGGACTCTCGAACAATGATCTGACAGGCTGGAATTTGGCTGGCCAAGACCTGACCAACGCCAACCTTTCCTCGACCACGTTGACCAATGTCAATCTCGCCGGATCCATAGTCGTTGGAACCAATTTCGGCAGTTCGAACCTCGCAGCCTCGCAACTTTACAGCACGGCTGGGTATCAAACGCAGAACCTGCAAGGAATCGGTCTGTCCGGCAACAACCTGACGAACTGGAACTTTTTCGGACAGAACTTGACCAACGCCAACTTTTCCGGGGCAATCGTCGTTGGGGCGAATTTCAGCGGCTCCAACCTTACTGCCGGACAACTCAACAGCACATCGAGCTACCAGTCCTATAATCTCCAGGGCATCGGCTTCTCCGGTAACAATATGGCGGGTTGGTATCTCCAAAGCCAGAACCTCAGCTATGCCAACTTGACCAACGCCAACCTGGCGGGGGTGAACATGAACTACGTTTACGCCAACTCCGCCTCGCTGACGAACGCAACCTTAACCAATGCCAGCCTGTATGATGCCAATTTCTCCAACGCGAACCTGGCCGGGGCGAACCTGGCCAACGCCTACTTGCAGTCAACCACGCTCAGCAACGCTACGCTTGACAATGCCAACTTAACTGGCGCTAACTTGAATTATGTTTACGCCACTTCGGTTTCGCTCGCGGGCGCCAATCTAACCAGCGCGTCTCTCTACTCTGTCACGCTGACCAACGCCAACCTGACGAATGCCAACCTGACCAGCGCCAACTTGAACGGCGCCAACTTGACAGGCGCGACCGTCACAGGAACCAACTTCACCAATTCGAACCTCACTGCCGGGCAACTCTACAGCACCAGCAACTATCAGGCCCAGAACCTGCAGGGGATCGGACTATCCGGCATCTACATGGCGTACTGGAGCTTCTCGGGCCAGAACCTGACCAATGCCAACTTGACCAGTGCGTACCTTTATGGCGCCAACCTGACCAGCGCCAACCTGACTAGTGCCACCATGAACAATGCCGCCCTTTATTACACCGCGCTAAGTAACGCCAACTTGACCAACGCGACGTTGAATAACGCCACGATTTACGACGCCAACCTAAGCTATGCTAATTTAGCCGACGCGAACCTAACCAATACCAACCTGAGTTATTCCATTCTGACGGGTGCCACTGTGGCCGGAGCCAACTTTGCCAGCTCTAACCTCACGGCCTCGCAACTCTACAGTACCGCCGACTATCAGGCTCAGAATTTGCAGGGGATCGGACTAGCCGGCAACAACCTGGCGGGCTGGAGCTTTGCCGGCCAGAATTTGACCAACGCCAACCTCACCGGCACGTACCTGTATTCCACTGCGCTGACCAACGCCAACCTGACCGGCGCCAACCTCTCTTCTGCGAACCTGACCTATGCCGATTTCACGGGGGCCACCGTGGCTGGAGCCAACTTCGCAAGTTCGAACGTTACTCCCTCGCAACTTTATAGTACTGCCAGTTACAAGTCCCAGAACTTGCAGGGGGTCGGACTATCCGGCATCAACCTGTCTGGCTGGAGCCTGATGGGCCAAAACTTGACCAACGCCAACCTTTCGTCGACCACCCTTACCAACGCGGATCTGACGGGGGCCGCCGTTACGGGAGCCAGCTTTGCCAACTCCAACCTTACGGCCTCACAGCTTTATAGTACGACCAGTTACCAGGCCCAAAACCTGGCGGGAATCGGTCTATCCGGCATCAACCTGACGGGTTGGGACCTTGCCGGCCAGAACCTGACCAATGCCAACTTCAATTCCAGCACGCTGAGCAACACCAACCTGGCCGGGGCCGATCTGCGTGGGGCACAGGGGGCTTCTCTCGGCTCCGCGACTACCACGAATACCATACTTCCAGACGGTACGATCCAAGGTCTATACCTGAACTCGACCAACCCGACGCTCGTTGTCCGGAATTATAGCGGCAACACGCCAATCCACGTACTCCAAGGGATGAGTATGAATCCAGGCACGTCGCTTGTGTTGCAGCTTGACGGCAACCCCTGGCGTTCGACGATTTCCTTTGACTCGGGAATCCCCGTCGCGCTCGGTGGCAACCTGGAGCTCGGTGTGGCGGCCGGAGTCGATCCGACTACGCTCATTGGCCATGCCTTCCAGACATTCAACTGGTCGGGCGTGACCCCCAGCGGGCAGTTCAATATCGTCAACGATGTCTCGGCCACTTGCCTCTTTGACGTTTCTCAGCTTTACAGCACGGGCAACGTCGGCGTCCTCGGTCATGCCGCCCCAAGCCTCGCCGTGAGCAGCGGCAACAATCAAACAGTGATCGTAGGAGCTGCGGGCGTTACCGCCGGACTGACCTTGTCCAACGGAACCGCGGGCCAGGCCAGTCTTGCCTCGTTGGACGTGAACGCGCTGGGCTACGGCGTGAATGGCTCGACGGGCGGGGCCTTGGTGGTCTCCGGCGCCACGCAGGCTTACACGGCGAGCTTGACTACCGGCACACTCGGTCCCCAGACGCAGACTTTCTCGCTGAACGTCGGCGACGACCATACGCTGGTGGGAGCGTCGAGTCCGACAACCACCTCCGCTGGCGTGAACCTCACCGTCCTCGGCCATGCGGCTCCAAGCCTGTCGGTCAGTAGTGGAAACAATCAAACTGTCATCGTGGGGGCGACCGGAATCAGCGCAGGTTTGACGCTCTCCAATGGAACGTCGAGTCAGACCGGTCTTGCCTCGTTGGATGTGAATTCGCTTGGAAGCGGCGTGAGCGGTTCCACCGGCGGTGCACTGGTCGCCTCCGGTGCGACGCAATCGTACACGGCCCTCTTGAGTACCGCGGCGCTCGGCCCTCAGACCCAGACCTTCTCGCTCAATGTGGGTGACGATCACACCTTGCCGGGCGCGTCGCCGCCGGCCGACGTTGCGACAGGCGTGACGCTGACCGTACTCGGCCACGCCGCGCCGAGCCTCACTGTCAGCAGCGGAAACAACCAACGGGCGATCATCGAGACGACCGGCATCAGTGCCGCACTGAGCCTGTCCAACGGCATGTCGGCCCAGAGCGGGCTGGCAGCGCTGGATGTGAACTCGTTAGGCAGCGGCGTGAGCGGTTCCACCGGCGGGGCCTTGGTTGCGTCCGGTGCGACACAACCTTACACGGCAACCCTCAGTACCGCGACACTGGGCCCTCAGACCCAGACCTTCTCGCTCAATGTGGGTGACGATCAAACGTTGCCCGGCGCGTCCGCACCGGCCGACATTGCGACTGCGGTGGCGTTGACCGTGGTTGCCAATCGCGTGGTCACGGCGAGCGCGGGGAATTTTGGCGCCGTACACGTGGGCGCTGCCGTTAGCAGGCCGATCATGCTCTCCACTACGGGAGATGATAGCGACTTCACGCGGGTCAGCGTGGGCAACGCCGGATCCGACGCGAACGGCATCAGCGTCAGCGGCGGCACGAATCCGGTCTTCAATAGCAGTTCGGTGACCGATCAGCGCGCGCTAAGCGGGGTCTTCGACACCTTGGGCACGGTCAACGGCTCAATCAAATTGCCCACCACCGGTGAGGGCCTTAGCGGCGAAACGCCCATCAACGTGCCGGTCAGCTACACGGCCCAGGTCTTTTCCGGCAAGGCCCAATGGAACCTGAACGGCGGCGGCACATGGAGTTCCAACGGCAACTGGACAGACACACAGGCTGGCGGCCCCAACGCCGGGGCTCCAGGCATCTCGGGTATTGCCGGCGACACGGCGACGTTCGGCAATTCCATCGGCTCCTCTGCCGTAACCGTGGCACTCGACGGCGTAAGCCCTACGCTGAGTGCGATTACCTTCAACAATGCGTCAGGTGGATCGTTTTCCTTGGCCCAAGGTAGTGGGGGAACACTGACGCTGAACAACAGCCCCGGCGATGCCGCGATCAACGTCAGTGTCGGTAGCCAGCAGATTTCGGCCCCGGTCACCCTGGGCACGATGACCGACGTGACGGTCACGAACTTGACGGACAGGCTTTCAATCAATGGCGCGGTTAGCGGTTCGGGTGGGTTGACCAAATACGGACTCGGCGTTTTGATCCTTGGCGGCAACAACACCTACACGGGCAACACGACCGTCACCAGCGGTACCCTGCAATGCGACGGCCCTTTGTCGCTGTCGGCAGGTCAAGTCGATGTTGGACTTTCTGCCACTCTGGTCGCTAATGCTTCGGTGCAGCGCCCGATTCTGGGGGCGGCCAACAGCAGCCAGATCGTTGCCAACACCGCCAATGTTTCGCTGGGCAACAGCGGAAGCTACACCGGCTTTACCCAGGCGGGAACCCTGATCGTGGGGTCCAACACGGTAACTCTCAATAGTGCAGGCTTCGCCAACTTGGGCGTACTCACGAAGTTGGGCGGCGGAACGCTTGCCGCGCCCAACGGTGTCTCCCTTGGCGTGGGCGACAACCTGGTTGGCTCGGGGGCCGTCAACGGTAAAATCGCCGCCGGGTACGGTTCGACCATCAACGCCACCGGCAATCTGACCTTGGGCGATGCCACTTCTCCAGTCGGGTTTGTCAGCAATGGCGAACTCTACACGAATGCGTATACCGTGACCCTCCTCTCCAACAATGCCGCCAACAACAAGAATGCGGTCGTGCTGGGCTCACTGACACAGATCGACGGCGGCAACCTCGCTGCACCCAACGGAATTGTCCTGGACAGCGGCAATAACCTGGTCACCACAGATGCGGGAGGAACCGTCAGTGGCGGGACTGCTTCCCGGTTCTTAAACCTTGGCAATGTGCAAGGCCCGTCTTCGACATCCAGCAATTGGCTGACCTTCAACATGCTCTTCAAGGGCGGCACGGGACAAACTTCTGGCCGGATTGCGTTCCTTGGCGGCTTCGCTACGGGAGATAGCCCCGGCATCAACTACCAATACGGGGCAACGGAGTTGGGTGGCAACGGCACGGAGTTCGACATCGGCGGAACGACCCCCGGCAACTCAGACAACAACTACGGTCAGTTGAACATCCTCACCGATCCGAACGACCCGAACAACCACGGCGATCTTATCCTGTCGCGGGGCGCGAGCTTTAATATCGTCGACTGGGACGGATTCGTGCCCACTCCGGGCGAGACCTTCACGGTTCTCACCTGGGACGGAACGCTCTCTGGAACTGCTTCTCTGGCCGTCGATCCTGCATTTGCCGCCGAAGGCATCCAGTTCGTGCCGGAGTGGAATGCCAACAGCCTGGTAATTCAAGCTGTGCCGGAGCCTTCGACACTCCTGCTCCTCCTTGCTGCCGGCGCCATCGGTCTTGCCGGCTACAGCTGGCGAAGGAGAAAGATGATACTAATCGTGACTTCATGCAGCCCAGCGTAGTTGACGGCCATGCCTAGCAACGTGTACTCGTCGTCATCCTTGGGATAGGTTTCCAACCTGTCCCGGCAGATGGCTTTCGACGGCGCTGGAACTTCATTGTACTTGCGGAATCCGCAGCACCGTGATCGAATTCGCGGGGAACGTGTAGCGAAACAGCGGAGCGATGTTGCGGACCGATTCTTCGCGCGGAGCAACCTTGGTCGGCGCGTCAAACGTGTTCTCGTCCGCGGCCTTGGGCGAAGCAAGCACGATCGCACGGGCGGTGCCGGCCAATTTATGGGCGCCTTGCAGGTCGATCGCCGTGTTCTGGGGCTGGTCAAGCATATTCACAACCTTGAGAATCAATTCGTTGGAGCCTTGCTTCAGACCGGCACAGGCATAGAGCGACCTGACTCCGCTCCGCGAGATGTCGTGGATCAGCTTGCCGTCGAGATAGCAGCGAATCCGGGAGCCTTGCAGGTCGACGCGGATGTCGTACCAGCGGCCCGTTTCGATCTTGCCCGGCACCCGTGGGCAGTCGAGGCCGTCGCCTTCGATGCCATGTTCGCGGTTCCCCCAGCCGCCCAGGTTCCACCAGCATCTTGCGTCCGGCCCGCGAAGCGCGAACATAATGAGGAAGCCTTCCTCGCCGCCGAGCTTGCGAGCCTTGAGCGAGAGGCAGTAGTCGGACCATTTGCCATTACCGGTTACCGCCCGGCAGTCCATCTCACTGCCCGTCTGCCGTAGCGCGCCATCGTGGACTTCCCACGCGCCGCGCATCGGTGTCCAAGGCGCCAGGCCCTTCAGAAAACTGCTCGCAAAGAGCGTCTTGTCCCCTTGAGTCACGCGAATATCCTTGAACTCGGCCTGCGTTGCCCAGGTGCCGACGCCGATCATTCCGCCCCGGGATAAATCCACTTGCGGCGACGCGACTTCCACCGGCAGCACGATGTCGGCGCGGTTCCGCGCGAAGAGCGCCTGGCAGTGATAGCTGGAAGTGCCATAGGCGCGGGCCGAATCGAAGACAATCGCGTTGGGGTTCCAACTGCGCCAGTCGGGATTGACGAAGAGGGGGGCGTAGCTGCACATCGAGACCACATCGCTGTTACGTTCCATGCCGGTCATGAAAGCGGCTTCGCCGAGCGCGGCGGCCTGGTTGCCGGACCCCGCCCCCTGCGTAACGGCATACTCGCCCACGTAGACCTTGTGCGCCGCACGGTCGTAGGTATCGTACTTCCTGGCGTTTCGGGCAAAGAAATCGGAGACGTCGTAGTAGTGCTCGTCGACAATCTCAGGCGGACGGTTGCCCGAGGGCTTATAGTTGACCACCAACCGCATTTCCGGGTAGCGTTTGCGAATTGCGTCGTAGAAAATGGCGAAGTGCTTGTCGTAGGTGGGGCCGCCGTTCTCGTTGCCGATTTCCAGGTACTTCAGGTGAAAGGGGGCCGAGTGTCCAGCCTTCACCCGCAGCCCGCCCCACTTGCTATCGGCAGGCCCATTGGCATATTCGATGGCGTCCAGGGCGTCTTGCAGGTATTCGCCGAGATCCGGCACGCGGACGGCCGCCTTGGTCTCGTCCTGCTTGCGCTGCTCGGCGTGGCTCATGCCGCAATTGAGCACGTAGAGCGGCTCGGCCCCGAGGTCCTCGCAGAGTTGAAGGTATTCGTAGTAGCCCAGACCGTCGTTAGAGTAATAGCCCCAGAGATTGTAGTGGCCGGGCCGTTCGGCGATGTCGCCGATCGTCTTCTTCCAACGGAAAGCGTCACACAGCTCGTTGCCTTCCACGTAGCACCCGCCGGGGAAGCGAACGAAGGCCGGCTTCATGGCAGCCAGCATTTCGGCCAGATCGCGACGGAAGGGATGGCCTTTGTAGGTATCGGCCGGAAAGAGCGAGACCACATCGAACCAGAGCGTGCCGGTGGCAGTGGTGCTGAGCACCAATCGAGCGGCTGGTTCGCTGGCCGATGCCGTGAGCGTGCATTCGAGTTTCTTCCAGCGGGTGCCGATCCCCTGGAGCTTCTGCTCGGCAAGGATCGTCCCGTCCGCCTTTTCCAAGCTGGTGACCAGCGGACCGTGAAAGGCCTCGTCGCAGCGCGCGTAGAACGACAGCTTGTACTGTTTCCCTCGCTCGACGGCGATACCGTTGACGCACTGCTTGCTCTGTTTGACAGCCGCCTCGAACCGGGCGAGCCAATGCGTCGGATCGGGATCTTTTGGATAGTTCGTGCCGCGGAAGCCCACGTTGGCCACGCCCGCCCTAGCGCCCGCCTTGGCGACCGAGAGCCGCAGACTGGTTGGATTCTTAGGATTGAGCGGATGCGACCTGTCGAGCGCCATGCGCGCCTCGGCGCCGTCGCCTTGGACCAATTGCCATCCGACGGGAGCCGCCGCGTCCTCGAAGCTGCGGTTCTGCACGAGTTCCGCGTACAGGCCGCCGTCGCCGGCGCGGTTGATCTCCTCGAAGAAGATGCCGTAGAGCATCGGACTGACCTTCACGCCCGGCTTATCGACCTGTACCGAAATCTTTGCAGTTTGTGCCACGACGCCTTCCGAGACCAGTAGTCCGGAAATGGCCAGACAAAGCATGCTGAGCCGGATTGATGAACGCATGAGTGAACTCATTGAGACTGAAAGGGTTAGCGAAAACGGTTATTTCGTCAAGTTACGTTGACTACGATTATACCATAGGTTCCCGTGGCCGAAACGCAGGCATTGCCACAGCGTTTCATTCGTGTTTTGAGAACTGTTGCCACTGTCTCTCCGCGGCGTCGCGATCGAACGCGGCAGGCTGGAACAGGATCCGGTACTTCAGCGTGATGCTTTTCCTCGCCGGCAAAGTGTAAGGTTCCCGATAAAGCACTGCGGGGCTGAAGTAGGGCATGCTTCCGATGAGATACCAGGGCGACGGATGGCGGAAACTCTTGGGGTGATCCAGCACGATGATCGCGGCGGACTTTCCCTGCCCGATGGGGCCGGCAAAGGACATCCAACGCGCGTCCTTCGAGGCAGTACTCACCGGCCCTTCGCTATCCGCGAATTGCCAGCCGCGGAGCGCGGGCGCCAGCCGCAGCGACAACCCCGCATAGCCTCCGTACGAGACACCGTTGGGCTGGCCGAGAATGGGCGTGCGATCCAAGCGCACATCCGTGTCACCAGCGGTGAAGACGCCCAGCCAGTCGATGAAATAGGCCCCGTCCGCGGCCGGCGGGCTTACATCCAGCGTGCGCTTCTCCGTGAGCACGGCCGGCTTGCCGGGCGGATGGTACTTCAAGGCCAGCTCAAAGTGTGCCGAATGATCGGCCCGCGCCGTTGCTTTGATATCGGTCAGTTCCGTCTCGCCCGGCGCTTTGCCCGTCTTGGGGTCCTCTTCCCAATAGAGCACGCCGTTGATGTATTTCCACGAGAACCAGAGCGCACGATGCCAGGGGTGGTCCGCCGGGCGAAGATCGGTCAGGGCGGAACTCCCGGCCACCGTGATTGGATGGAAGTAGGGCTTGCCCTCCTCCCGCTTGTAGTTGAACTGCCAGACAACCATCGGACCGCGGCTGAGCGCCAGCGAGTGGTCGGTTTGCTTCCACGCCAGTTCGGGCTGGGCCCCAGGCGTTGCCGCCGCCGGTAGTCGTGCATTGCGTCCCATTTCCCGTAACTGGGCTATTCTGGCCGCATCCACTTCCTCCTGATCCCATGCCGGCACCGGCAAACCATCATGCTCAAGCAGCGCCCGGAAGAACTTACTGGCAATGATCTCATCGCCAAAGTGCGTCGGATGATGGCCGTCGCCGACCAAGGCCAGTTCCTTATACTTGGCCGTGTCCTCCCAGACGCCTTTCACATAGACAAAACCGGGGATGTTTTCCGCGGCAATCTTGCGCACCGCATACCGTTCCTCGTTGCGATTCCACTCGTGAGGGTCATCCAGGTCCCGCCAGTACTTCTTGGGCGACAGAAAATACATGGCCGCGCCATCGGCAAGTATGGTCCGCGTGTGCGTCCGCAGGAAATTCACCGCCATATCGATATGTTGGGTGTCATCCGGTCCCATAATCCTGCTTCCGGGAATGCAGGCGTAGCCCGTGTTATTCATCGCCAGCACAATGACGGGTATACCGGCATTGTCTTTGATCAGCTTCAGGATCGTATTGTTATAGCGCTCACTGCGAAAAGCTTCCCATCGGCTGGGATTGCCTGGCGAGGGTTTGCAGTCGATCCAACCCGGCATCCGCCATTGTGCCCCGCCGACGGAATAGTTGTGGATTTGCAACGGGCAATTCGTGGCGTTCTTGCCGGTGTAGCGGTACAACTTGCGCTGTAGCGGCGCCGGATAGCCCACGCTTGTCGATGGACCATAAGTTGCGAACAGCCGCTTTTCACCGTTGAAGATCTTGAGATCGTCAACCGCAGCAGATGCGGAAGCCGGCTTTGTTGTTGCCAGCGCCTGGTCCCAAGCTTCTGACCGCGGCGTGGGAAACATGATCGTCACCAACGTCGCGACTATAACAGATACCGTACGAATGTGACTGGCTTTACACATGTGATTGCCCTCGTTCCGATTCACGGGGTCCGTGTCATTTGCCATGGCCACCGGGACCCCACGACGGTAGCCAGACAAGACCGCTTGTTCTTGCCGGGCGACGAACGTTTTCATATTATCTCCTCCCTCATGCATCCCATCGCACCTTGCGCTGCTTCCGGTACGATTCGAGCGACATGAGGAACGTCGCGGTCTCAATGTACGCCTCGTCCGTCGAACATTTTGGCGTCCCGCGGGTCTGGATGCAATTCACCCAGTCGACCATGTGGTTGGGCTGCTTGGGCGACTTGCCCCACGCGTAGCCCTTAGGCAGATCCTTTCGCGCGTTATGCTCCTCGGGCAGAATCTGGAACCGCGTCACATCATGTGCGATGTTGTCGAAGCGCAACGTCGCGTCGCGCCCGCAAATCTCCACGGGCTGCGTCGGCTGGCCGGTGTTCGTGCTGCCGGAGAAGGTGACGGTGCGGCCCAGCTTCTCGAAGTCGTAAATGGCGGACCACGTGTCGGGCACTTCGCGGTCGTCGCGCATCAGCTTGGCCTCGGCGAGGGTCCGCGAGATTCCCTTTTCGCAGTAAATGTCCTTGCGCGCCTTCACGGCGTCGAGCACCATCTGGTAATGCCAGTGGTCCGGTGTGGCGATCACCACGGCGTCGACGTTCGGATCGGCCAGCAGCTCGCGATAGTCGACGTAGGCCTTCACCGACGGGTTCTGGCTTCGCTCGACGCCTTTCTGCCGGTGCGGCCCGTAGACGTCACAGACCGCCCTGACCTTGACGTTCGGCGCGTTGATGACAGCCTTGATGAGGTCGCCGCCGCGGGTTCCCAGTCCGATGCAGCCCACACGGATGGTCTTGCCAGGCGGCACGGCCGAGAGCACAGTCGGGACGAATGTCGAGACGGCCGCCACGGCGGTCGCTACGCGGCCCGTGCTGCGGAGAAATCGCCGGCGACTAAAGTCCGTGTCGTTCTTCATCGATTCAGACCTTTCTGTTGTCTTTTCCCATAGTACAGATCGCAACCACGGTCGTTACCCTACTGCTGCTTGTACAACGACCCGTCAGTATAGACGGCCGATCACGATTTCACAACTCCGTGTCCATCCACGGGAGCCCTGCCACTCCAGACGCTCCTCCGACCCGTTTGCGTCACCCTCGCATGGTCGATATCACTTTGCTCGTTCCGGTGGACATCGTCGCCGTCGTTGAGCAAGAACCCTTCGCGCCGATGATTCTACCCGCGACCGGCGGCTATTCCAACAGCTCCGACGACTGGCGCCTGGGTACGGCGATGAACCCGGTGAGTGGTTACCCTTAACGAGTCGGTGGCTGCTGGTTCAGGAACATCTCTCGTTCACGATCTGTCAAGTCGCGATCGTACAGAGGATCTCGGTGACGTCGCTCATAGCAGGGATCTCCCTTTACGAACGATCAGGTTCAGTCGCCGCTGGGGCCAGCGAGGACCACACGCCCAGCGCCGGCAGGGCGACCCCGATCACCAGCGCCGCGCACACAGCCAAAGGCCGCATCAGCGAACCGGAGGTTCGTACCGACATACCGAATTGAGTGGCCATGTTCGTACCCGGCATGTTGCCGGGCAGGTTCATGGTGGGCGACATGTTCAGGCTGCCGCTGTCGCCATGCCAGACCAACAAGAGCGCACCGAGCACGCAGAGCGTGCCGCAGGCCAGGAGGGTGATCGCGATCGGCAGTCCCGGCCGTTCACGCATTTGTCCCAGTCGCGATACGATTTGAGTTCCAAGCTGAAAGAGGAAGCGGAGAAGCATGAAGGAGAGGAAGAACAGCACGAGGCCACATAGAAACGGCCAGCCATCTCGGTGCCAGGAGGCATCGAACCCCGCCGTGTCCATAAAGGCGTTCGCGCCCAGCATCCCGATCGCCACGGCGAGGGCTACCATCAGGCCGAGATATTGCGAGGATGTCGTTTTCGGACCCATTTCCATAACCGTTCTCCTCAAGACAAGAATGACAAAAGGACGTCGAAAAATGTTCAGACATGGCAGGGGCTTGCTTTCCGGCCAGGCCTCGAGCCCCCGAATTGTAACGACCTGCCCCCGCGAGTCAATCAGGCTTGTTCACCTCCTTGCGGACGCCCCCCAAGGCCCTCACCCAGAGCATCCGCACCGCCCCGGGACTGCGACCCATTCGCTGGGCGACTTCCTCGTGCGAGAGCCCTTCCAGGTTACGCAGAATAAGCACCTCGCGATAGTCGTCCGGCAATCGTGCCAAGACTTCGGCCAGCATGACTTCCTGCTCATGTCTCACGGCCTGCTGACTGGGCGAGGAGCCCGACGCCGCCAACATATCGCCCAACCGCTGCGAGGACTGGGCCAGCGATTGCTCCAAGGACACTTCGCGGCCAACGTCCCGCTGCTGCGTGCCGCCATAGCGGCGAAACTCATGCCCCAAGGGCCGAGGAATGTCACGGGCGGATTCGGCAACTTCCCAAGAGACAAGATCATCCCCTCCGCCAGATAGGAAGCCGTGAAGTTCATTGAAGGGCAGCTCCGCTTCCTGGGCACGCAGAGGCCCAGCGGTTAGGTGGCCAGCAATACCGTTCGGTCGATGGCACAGCCTTCATCGACCGAACGGAGCTATGATGCAATAGGATTGCCTCGGGGGGACTCAGAATCTCGGGGAAGTAGCCGGACGTGATTGGCGGAAGTTATTATACTGTTACGGAGTCTTACGTTCGAATCTTACCCAATCGAGATCCAGGAGAATCAGGTATGAAGATTCATCGTGCCATGTTGGCTGTGGCGCTGCTTGCGGGCACGGTCCAGCTCGACTTCGGAGGCAAGACCTCCATTCTCAACGGCGGCGGGAACCGCGTCTTTGGCGAAGACCAGCGAGCGCCCACAGAGCCGACCGCCAAAGTCGCTCAAAATCGCCTGTTGGCGATCGGCGACTTCGAGCAGGATCTCGACGGCTTCCAGGGCGCGTTCCAGCGGGATGCCAGCGAAGCCAAGCAGGGCAAGGCCAGTGCCAAGCTGGAAAATAAAGACAAGCCCTGGATCGAAGCTGGCAAGAACTTCACCGGCCTGCAACAGGACTTCCTGGAACTGCGGTTTTGGGCCAAGTCCGCGGACGTGAAGACCGTCACGATGCGCCTGGTCGACAAGCTGGGCCACAACTATCAGCAGCGGTTTCCGATCGATCCCGACGGCCGGTGGCACTCGTTCATCGTGAAGGAGTTCAACAAGGGCCAGGCCTGGGGTGGTCCGCCGGACGGCAAGTGGGTTGGGCCACCGCAGAGTATCACGTTCGTCCTCGAAAGCCATGGTACGCTGTGGATCGACGGTATCGAAGCCCTGCTGGACCCGCAGCGGTTGGCTGAATTCTTCCTGGCCAGACCGAAAGTCCTAGGCAACGTGTTCCTCGTGGGGCAGCCTGTCGAGATCCCCGTGGAGACCCGGGCCGCCCGCCTCGAATGCGACGTGCTCGATTTCTGGGGCAAGACCGTCTGCCGATGCACGTCCGTGGCCAAGGAGAACCTTGCCGTGCTCAAGCCGGACATCAAGTCGCAAGGGCATTTCACCGCGCGGGTCCGCTTAGCGCCCGCGGACGCCGGGGCGCCGACCGCGGAACGCGAGATCGACTTCGCCGTGGTCGAACCGCTCGAACCGGCACACCTCAAGGCCTCGCCATTCGGTGCGATGACACATTTCTCCGTGGGCTGGGACACGTCGATCGCGCCGCTCATTGCCCGTGCCGGCGTCGTTAACGTCCGCGACGAGGCTTTTTGGGCCGGCGCGGAAGAGCAAAAGGGCGTCTTTAACTTCCAGCGCTACGATCGTTACCTGGCGGAACTCAGGAAACACGGCATTCAGCCGCTGATCGCGCTGACGTTCGCCAATCCGCTGTACGACGGCGGCAAGACCCCATACACGCCCGCGGGTTGTGAGGGTTATGGCCGTTACGCGCAGGCACTACTGAAGCATTACGGCGAGCAGGTCCGTTGGCTGGAAGTCTGGAACGAGTACAACGGCTCGTTCTGTTCCGGCCCGGCCACGGCAGACCGGCCCCGCTATTATACCCAGATGTGCAAGGTCGCTTACCAGCGCATCAAGGAACTCCGGCCCGACGTCACGGTCCTGGGGACTGCCGCGGTTTCGATCCCTCTGCCTTACTTCGAGGATATCTTCAAGCATGGGGGCCTGGACTACATGGATGCGATCGTAATCCATCCTTACCGGGACCAGCCCGAAGGGGTCGAGCGGGAGATTGCCGAGTTGCGTGCATTGGTGCGGAAGTACAATCACGGCAAGGGAAAGCCCCTTTGGGCGACCGAGTACGGGATGGGCGGCACAGATCCCCGCGAGCCGGCACGCTACCTGGTGCGGATGAGTGCGCTGATGCGGTCGCAGAACGTCGATCACATGTTCTGGTACCTCATGCGGGACTTCAACGAATTCAAGGGCATGGGGCTGATCCACGACGGCCAGGACCCCCGCGGCGCCTACTCGCCCGCGCCGGCCTACGCGGCCATGGCGGCCATGGTGCGCCTACTGCACGACGCCCGCTTCGTGGAGCGGGAGGCCTTCAGCAAATACACGCGGACCTACGTCTTGAAGTTCCTCCAAGCCGGCGGCGACGAAGTTCGCGTCTGCTGGGCCACGCATCCCGGCAAGATCCGCGTGGAAGCGGAGCGCCCGCTGGTCCGCGTGGACCTGATGGGCAACTCGCAGCCGCTGGAGATCGACGCCGGGGCGGCCGTGCTCGACGTGGACACGAGCCCGTTCTACCTCGTCGGCAAGGCGAGGAAAGTTGCCGAGGTGTCGACCGGCACGACGATCGTGGCCGACCTGATCGAGGACTACGCCAAGACCCAGGGCGCTACCAACTGGTACTACGGCTATACGGACGAGGCCGGCCGCGATTTCAAGCCCTTTCAGATTGTCGTAACGCCCTGGGGCGAGCGTTGGGCCGGCCCTCTCCCTTACCTGGGTGCAAGCCGCGGCAGCCTGCATCCGCAGGTCAAAGACGGAAAAGCGGTCTGGGCAGTGCAGCGCTGGAAGAGTCTGCTGCGGGGCAAGGTGCGGATCAAAGGGCATTTCGATCGCGACCGCCAGGGCGACGGTTGCACGGTGATCGTGCTGGCCGACGGCAAGAGGCTTTACGAGCAACATGCCGGCGGGCCGAAGTCGCCGACACGCCGCGATTTCGCCCTGGATGTGGAAGTGAAGGAGGGAACCTCGATCGACTTTGCCGTCACGCCCGGCCCCGACAACAACGTTGATTTCGATAATACGACGGTCGATGCGCAGGTGACGCTGACGGAGTGATCGTTGCGCGATTATTAGCGGTTAGGGGCTATCCGGAAAGTCTTCGCAACACGTCCCCTCTCCACGACCCGCGACCCTCAAGCGGGTACCCCGAGAGGGTTAGGGTGAGGGCAATTTGCAGCGAAACGAGCCTTTTTCAGCGGTGCGAATCCCCGTCGCGTGGCGACGATGTGATGGTAGCCGTGGGTTTCAACTCTCGTTGTTCCACACGTGTTTGGACCCCATCCGGCTTGCCCGAATCCGTGAACAAGGTTGAATGGCCAAGACGGATAACACGAATGAACCCGACCCCCCCCGCGCTTGCCGCGGGGGTGAAGAAGGTTGTGCGGCTACTGGGCGGGAATGCGGTAGCTGGGTAACCTGATTCACCATCCAGGCAAGCTGGATGGGGTCTAGTTTTCGTCGCTGCTGTTGTTAGCTTTCCAGCCTCCTTCACCATCCACGCAAGGTGGATGGGGTCGATGCGCGACTTGTGTGGAACAACGTAGGTTTCAACCCACGGTTGTCCGGATCGTCAAACACCTGAAAGTAATCGAGTCCGTTTTTCCTGGCTGCAAGCTCTTGAAGCTGTGCGAGACAGCGGCCGATGGCCTCGGGGTGACTTGCCAAGAACGTTCACACGATTGCTTGAATTACGTGTGCGAGTTTTGTTCCACGGCTAGCCTTTATGGGCGTTTACGCCCATTGCTCGGCGCAGCCGGTATTAGGCCCGTGCTTCAGCACGGGTTAACCGAACGCGAAAACCAACTATGGCCTTTGTTCCGCCGCCTCCGGCGGCGGGGGGCGGCGGGGGGCGGCGGAACGGAGGTGCCCAGTGTGGCGGACAATTGTCCTGTGCTAGAGCACGGGTCTAATACCGGCTGCGCCGGACAACGGCCATGAATGGGCATGGTTATATTTGCGGGCCGTTTCGGTAACACTGTAGGGAACGCCCTCCGTGGCGTTCCAGGGCCACCGGAACGCCATCGACCCGCTAATGCGGGTACGCCCTGGTCACCGAATATGCCGATGACGGGAGCTTGTCGGATCTGCTCGGCGGCGACGACGTGCAAGAGGAGGCGGATCAATCAGTCGCGGTCGAACTTCTGTCTTCTGTGCCAGGCGAGATGGGCCGGGCTGGGCCAGAGCGTGCGATCGTCGGGAAGGCGGAGGCATCTCCCCTGATAACTCCCCAGTAGCAGGTCCGGTTTTCCGGATTCGGTGAACCGGCTTGCCGCGACGACCACGCGAAAATCGTCGGAGATCGTCCAAAGCCCCTTGTCGAAGAGCCAGTGGGCGTTCTTGCATAGCGCGATGCCGTTGCCCAACTCGTTGTTCCGGCTGTCCGCAAATTGGTGGATGTGCGCGGCGTCGACGATGCTCGTGCCGCTGATGGTCGCCAGGCGATAGCCCGTCAGCGCACAGGTGTAGTCGTATGCGGCGAGGATATGAATGCGGAACTTGGCCTCGCGCCCTGCCTGCATGGCATCCTCGGCGCTCTTATACGCGGCATTCTGCTCGATTTCGATGTCGCTTGGAACCGGCAGTCCGATCAGTTCGTAAAGGGCAATCCGTTCCGACGGCCGAAAGTACTTCGCGATCAGCAGGTGCCGCGCCTTGTCGCGACAGGCGGGGTCGCTGGCGAAGAGCACGAAATCCGATGGAAGCTCCACGTACCGCGTCTGCTTGCGGTCGTCCGATTTCTCGCAGTTCTCGTCCAACGGCGTCCAAACGCCGTCGCTGCCAAGATGGTGAAACGGATAGCGAACATCCGGCCGCGACGGGCGGCGGTTGGCGACCACCGTGGAATACGACATGAACCGCGATGCCAAGTCGGGCGTCAAAGGAAGCGTCTTGGGCGGGAGCGAGCCGTCCTGTGCAAGGTCGAGAACCACGAGCAGAAGCAGCGGCTTATGGGGCGCCGGGTCGCCACTGGCGCGGTCCACGCGCAGCTTCGAGAGTTTACCCAGCCAATAGTCAGCGGATTTCATGATAGGGAGGAACCACGAATCGCACGAATGACACGAATGAATTGGGGCTAATGCCGTGCCGTATTCTCGCGGTTAGAAATGCGCTCAAATACCGCGAACTCGACGCAGTCCAGCGATTGCTCACGGGGCCTCCGCTTTGTCCAACGAACGCTTGACCTTTGAGCGAAGTTCTTCCAAGCCGGGTTGCAAGTACTTCATTGCAGGATCTTCCTGCATCCTCTCCAATTCCTGCATCGTTTCCGTGCGGGCTCCGGGCGGTAACCGCGGAACCAGCAACGGGAAACTCTCCTGCATGTAGCCGACAAGCCTGACAAGTTCGCTTTTGCGATAGTTCTCACGTTCCGTGAGCGTCTGGAGGCCGCCCGAAACGACTCCCGCAAGCCCCAACTTCACTTTTTCCAAACCGTGCATGCGAACTTGATAGGTCGGGTCATCTTTCTTGATAGTAGGGAGGAACTCGTCGACAAGTTCGAGCATGACAACGGACGATCGATACTGTGCCGCCATCAACTCCACCAGTTCACTGTCCGCTATTTCATTCTTCACAAATCCAGAAACGTAAAGCTTGAAAATTTGATTGGTCGCCTGGACGTGGTTAAGCACTTGCGGGAATCGTGCTTCCAGAGGCAAACTCCGATCTCGGAATAGCTCGAGGTTCTGAGGCGAAGTCAAGCGAGCGAAAACGTCTCCCGAACGTTTACTCTTGTACCTAGGAAAATGCCGATAATCCTCTTGCGCAAGGGAGGCAAGAACTTTCTGCACTCTGGCCATATCGTTGCCAAACCAGACTCGGTCATACGCTGGCAAGCCGAGGCGGATATACTCGTCGGACGCGAGTGATTCATCGCGTGGTACTTTGCGGCCTGCGGCTTTGTTAACCTTTGGTCCGGCCGAAGGATCTTCAGAACTCTTCGTAGAGGGCTGGTTAGGGGGATTGCCGCAACCCCACACGGTTAACGTCATGAGCAGGAAGGAGGCAGTGCAGGCAAAGGAGCGTTGTTGAGTTCGCATAGGTTTTGTCTTGGGTGATTGACACTTGAAGCTCTTCATAAACGCGAGGATACTCGCACTATTTTCCAGGATAGCATTTGCCAATTCCGCATTCTAGCAGTATTGCACGGCAATGCAAATGTTGCCAGAAAGGTCTCGGGATGCGTCTGAGGAACTAAGGGGAGGAACCACGAATCGCACGAATGACACGAATGAATTGGGGCTGGCCGCGAGCGCCGGAAACGCCGGCAATCCAAATTCTCCAAAACGACATTTTGCACATGGTTGTAGCCCAATGGGTGGTACCGGCCCGGCCTGCACTAAAGTCGGAAGATGATTCTCAAGTATGAGAGCGGCGGACGCGCCGCAACTGATTGGGCTCACGGCGAAAATCTGAGCGGCGCGCAAATGGTGGCGAGATTCCTTGCGTATTATTAGGTATAAAGCGCGCTGAGCAGGATTCACCCGAATCTGAATCCTCTGCGCGTGAATTCGTTCTTTGACAACTTAATACTACAGCGCTAACTTGAGTTCCATTTACATGCGGGAGTTTCTGTCAGC
>CAZTPX010000070.1:0-48422 GCA_964615095.1 uncultured Planctomycetaceae bacterium
GTCGAATCGCTGACAAAGCAACTGAGAAGGAAAAAGATAAAGTACAAAGCGTAAGGGTGACCCCGACCGAAAGCCTGACCCCGACCGCAATACAACCGGAATTTGAATTCTAGGAGAAACCCGACCATGTACCGATCAAGCTCTTTCGACGCGGTGCGGACCGGCCGCATCGTGCTGGCCGCACTGGCGCTTTGCTCAACTGGCGTCGTGGGAATGGCACGGGGCGCCGAGCCTTCTTCGCAAGTTCAAACTCAGCCCACCTTCGACGGCATAAAGGGCGACTGGCACGGATTCGATCGCTACGACTTTCTGCTGGACGAACAGACCCTGGCCGTCAAGCCGGCGGACGGCAAGCTCCAGGGCCACATGAGCGGGCAGCGGCGGTGCATTGTGGTCGCTCCGAAAACGGCGGCGCGGGGCTGCCCGTGGTCCTGGCGGGGTTGTTACTGGGACCACGAACCGCAGGCCGAAATCGAGCTGCTGCGGCGCGGCTTTCATATCGCCTACATCGCTGCCGACGCCTCCACGCGGCCGGACAAGAAGTGGGACGCCTGGTATGCGTTCCTCACGCAGGAGCACGGGCTGTCGAAGAAGCCGGCCTTCATCGGCATGAGCCGGGGCGGAGAATTTGCATTCACCTGGGCCACGGCGCATCCCGACAAGGTGGCTTGCATCTACGCCGATAATCCGGGCGGCAATCGGGAGGTTTTCATGGGGCTCGAAGCCCTGGCCGCCGCCGATGTGCCGCTGTTGGAGGTCTGCGGCAGCATCGATCCGATCCTGGGCAAGTTCGCCTTGCCCATCGAGAGCATTTACCGCCAGTTCGGCGGCCGCGTCACGATGATAATCAAGGACGGCGCCGGCCATCATCCCCACAGCCTGCGCGATCCCCAGCCGATCGCCGACTTCATCGAGCAGAGCGTTCAAGAAGTCGCCAGCCCGCCCCCCGCGTGCATCGGGGGCCGGCCCAGGAAGACTTCGTTCTACAGCGTCGCGAACGTGTACCGCGAGATCGCGGGAGAGAGAAACCGCGTCACCTGTCGCGGGCCATGTTTCACGCAGTGTTACGATCGCTACTCCTTCGATCTGGCGGGCGTCGAGGGAAGTATCAACGTCATCGTGCCCAAGACCGCGGCCCCCGGGAAACCGTGGGTCTATCGGGCAGGCTTCGCCGATTGGGACGCGGCGGTTGACCTGGCCCTGCTGGCCCGGGGTTTTCATATCGTCACCGGCCCGGTGGGCTACAACTCCGACGGCCCGCAACGGTCTCATTGGGATGCCGTTTATCGGCACCTGACCAGCCACGGGTTCTCAACGAGAGCGGTGATGGAAGGCGCCGGCGGGGCAGCCGGCGAGGTTTACGCTTGGGCCATCGCCAACCCGGACAAAGTTTCCTGCATTTACGCCGAGAATCCGATTCTGCGGTGTACGATGTCGAAACAGCCGCCTTTGGACAATCTTGCAGCGTTGGCCAAAGCCGGCATTCCGCTGCTCGACGTTTGTGGCAGCGACGATCCCTGGCTCGCTACGCAGACGCGGGTGGCCGAGCAGCGATACAAGGAACTCGGCGGGCAAATCATGGTCATTGTCAAGGAAAGCCAGGGACACTATCCCCTGGCGCCCAAGGACCTGAAGCCGGTCGTGGATTTCATTATGAAGAATGCGCATTGAGAGGCTAGCCTCTGAGACTGCCGCCCGCCCGCTGCGTGCCTGCGGCGGCCCGCCGGAAGTTCCCTTGCCCGAGGAGGAAGAATACGACTCCCGACCCCTTTTCCCTTTCCAAGCTTTCGAGCAACGAAGATGACGCGAGACGGATCTACTCGGTGCTCGTTTCTTACGCCATTAAGTACGACTACCGCTTGTGGTCGCCGATGCCTTTGGCACCGGGTGGCATCAACCTTCTTGCTCCTGGACATCTTCCGCCGTATTGGCATGACTACGCAAGCTTATGAAGCGTGTGGCGAACAGGGCATGGGTCTCATTGTCCTGCTCCGCCGGATCAGCCTCGCGGCTGACGGCAGCGCTAATCGTCGCCGCCGTTGCAAATAACGGCCAGCCGCAACCCAGACGCCCCACCGCTGTTCCACGCGTCCCGCCCCTGGTAAAATCGACAGCTCGGGCTTGGCTGGCGTCGCAGAAGACGGCGGCGGCTGGTAACGCTGACTCAGTCATTTCCAGTCTTGGAGATCCAAGGTGATACACGAGCAGTTCGATCTTGTTCATTGGCAAGGCATCTTTGGGACGGAGTACCTTGCGAAGTCGCTGCCTAACTGCTCGCCTGGTTTGGGAATCACTGGTCCAGCCGACGTCTGCCGTTTGGAGTATCATCGTTCCCAACTCCAAAAACAAATCGATTTTGGCCGGTCCATTTTCGCCGACGTTTTCGTTTTCGCCCTCGGCGAGCCCCTGGAACGGAGCGTGACGAAATTCGGAGGCGTCCCGTACCGTCCTGCCAAGGTTCCCTGGCCCCGACACGATATCCTGGATACGGACAACAAGACATTGCTCCTGAACGATGGCGAGTTGGAGAAGTGCTTGACGGAAGAAGACTGGCAATGGATGCGAGAGAACGACGGTACACTTCACGGCTACCTCGACGAGTCCTTTCCTCGCTTGCGGTTTCTGGCACAGTTCAACTTCGCCGATTCGCACGATTTAGTTGGTACGCTTCCTGGCGACGTTTTGCTGCTGTTTGGCGATTACGACCATCCGTTTATCGAATACTACGAATGGTATCCTCTTGGTCTGACCGACCTCATTGACCCCGGCGATGTTCCAACGACGGGCTACCCGGGCAGAGACAACGAATTTGTTACTTGCTATGGTCAAATTCATCGGACCTGCGATTACCCGGACGCGGAAACACTGAACCGCGACTTTTTGGGGCATCGTAACTTTTGCGACCAAGCCATCTTCCGCCCGAAGGCACACCGTGTTGGCGGCATGCCGTTTCTTATTCAGCGTGAACCAACTCTGCCCGGACGCCTTATTGCCGTATTAGACGGAATTCATGCATACAACGACAGGCTTTGGCCTTGGCTTAATCGCGAGGCACTACCGAAGCAGAAGCCAAACCGACGCAAGCCGCTTGGAGAAACCCGCGATACAAGGACCTTCATTGGCTTGGATGCCAGCATTTACTTGTATCTCGATGATGATGGGAAGCTGCATTGGGAAGATCAATGCACATAACGTATCGCGAGGCATTAATACAAGCACCGGACGGTCGCCGTTGAATCATAGACGCGTTCGAGCAGCCAACCTGTCGCCACCCGCTGGCTCGACCTCGGGGCCGCCGGTAAGGCCGGGCCGCCGGTAAGGCCGCCAAATTGGGCTACCGAACCGAGATCTGCTTCGACGATGACGAAGGTCTCGTTGATCGTAGAGGTTGTATTGGGCCGAACGCCGGAAAACATGTCGTACAAGATTGCCCCGGCGAGGAAGAAGCCGTAAAATTCAAGCCTACGCATTGTGAATCAATTAACGGGAGTTTTCCATGAGTGCTGGGGCCGCTGCTGCCGCTGCCGCCGAAGCTGAAAGGCAGCGACAGGAGGAAGAAGAAATGACGAAATACACCGATGCCGATCTGCAAGGGGATTGGGAGTTCAAGATCGTTCGATCCAATCTGGCCAGTTTCAAGAACCCGGAAGTCTTGCAGCAGGTCTGTGCCGAGGAGGCTAGGGCGGGCTGGACCCTTGTGGAGAAGTTCGATAATCAACGCCTGCGATTCAAGCGTCCCGTTAGTGCAAGGGCAGGCGATGCAGGACTGGAAATTGATCCGTACCGTACTCAGTACGGAACTTCGTCGGGGGCCATCGTTGCGGTCGTCGTGGTCTGTGCTCTATTGGTCGCTCTTGCAATTCCGTTTCTCGTAATCCTCCTGGTCAAGAAGTAATCGCGTAGATGGCAGGGTGAGCAGTCACCAAGGAGAAGCCGGACATCATTCAAGGGCCGGTGCTGGTGATACGGGGGAAGTAGAAAAGCCCTGCTCACCAAAGGCAAGCAGGGCCTCTATTATGAAGCGTGGATCACTTCCGCCTACACGGCTTCGATAGCATACGGACATCCTGCCCAAACTCCGACACCGGCTTAGCGCGGTTGCCGGGGATGTCAACACCCCATCACGGCTTCTTCGCGATTACGGTAGCAAGAGAATTGCGTGTCGAGGCGGCAGCAATGAAGCACTTCTTGGGCGCGCGATGACAGTCCGCACAAACGCATCAGGCCACCATGAAGGGCGATCCGCTTCCGCAACAGAAGAAGTTGCCCGAGAAAACTGCTGCTCAAGACCCCGAGTTCGTCCAGTTCCAGAATCAAATGGTCGGCAAAGTGTTCCTCTAGCAGTGCCCACACCCGCTCTGCCAACCGAGAAGCGTCCCAAGAATCTCCCTTCGGACCTCTGACCTTCACGAATAGCCAGTTCGGCCCACGGTCTACAACAAGTTCCCAGCCAGAAACAGTCTCAATCATGATCAAGGCCCCCTGAGTGTGGACTCCTCCCGCCCGAACTTCCAGTATACCAGAAATCGGCAGGCCATCAACGGGGTAAGACCCAAATGCCGCCGTCGATGATCGCAGAAGTCAGGACCATCCGCCAGGGTCCGCCACGGGGTCTACGCCCGGGGTCGGGTCTACGCCCCGCCCGGGTCCGCCACGGGGTCTACGCCCGGGGTCGGGTCTACGCCCCGCCCGGGGTCAAGCTTACGCTTTGTACTTTGCCAAGCAAAGTACAAAACGTAAGTCTGGCCCCGTCGGTAGGCACAAAACGTAAGTCTGGCCCCGTCGGTATGGGCTAGTTTATCGCCAGGCTCGATTTCAGTCGTGTAGACGACGCGAACCTCCTCGCAAAAGGAATCGGTGTGCAGTTGGACAATGTCGCCGCGACTTACCGCCGCCGGACAGTCCGTCAATACGGCAAAACCGCCGGCCGATTGGTCGCGCAAGCGGACAGGCCATCGCGATCGGTCCGCAAGCACCAGATCGCCTTGAACCACATCCCCGCTTGTGGGACCGCCGGCGAAACGCTGGGGCCGCGCAGCAAATTGAGCTGCTGGCCACCATCGACCGCTGCCCTAATCCTTTTGGCGGCACATAGGCCACCCGTGTGAGCGTAGTTTCGCAGGTTTTCGCGCCAACCTTCCACAGAGCTTCCACAGAGCTTCCACAGGTTGTCCGTAGACAGTCTTGCAGAGACGAAGTAGGCTACGGGTATAGCAATGGTAATGAGGAAACTGATCATGTTCGACAAGACGCTGATGCGACGTTCGATGGCGGCGGTCACGACCGCCCTGATTTTGGCCCTGTCGGTTTCTTCTATGGCTTGGAGTCAGGATGTTTTGACCCTGACGGCGACTGGGGCCGGAAGCGTGCCAATCCCGGCGGGTTACGATTGGACCAACGTGACGGTCCAGTGCTGGGGCGGCGGGGGCGGTGGCGGGGGTGGATATACCTCCGGCGGCGGCTACTACTCCTACTACGGTGGCGGGGGGGGTGGCGGCGCTTACTCTGCCAAGACATACACGACACCGCTGGTCGCTGGGGCATATAGCTATTACGTCGGCGCTGGCGGCGGTGGTGGCGGCAGCAGCGGCAACGGCGTCGCCGGAGGAAGTACATTTTGGAACTACAGCGGGGTTCGAGACATTATTGCCGGCCGCGGTGGCGGGGGCAGCGGCGGCAACAGCTCCGTCGGCGGCCTCGGCGGCGCTTGGGGCACGGTGGGCGCAGGCGCGGGCTATGCGGGTGGTACCGGGGGCACCGGATGCTTGTATAACGGCGGCGGCGGCGGTGGTTCCGGTGGCCCAAGTGGGCCGGGCGGCAACGGCCTCTTTGGGACCTTGAACGGTGGCGGCGGTGCGGGTGGCAATGGCTATGGTCCCGGCGGCACGGGCAGCAGCGGCGAGGTCAGTGGCAACAATGGCAGCTTCCCCGGCGGCGGAGGCGGGGGGGGTGTCCCAGGCGGCGCAGGCGCGAACGGGGAGATCGTCATTACCTACACACCGATCTACTCGGGGAAGGTCGCCTGGTCCGCCAGCGGCGGCGGTTCCTGGGGCACGCTGACGAGCAACTTCGGCGCAAACTGGGGCGGTGCAGGCTACGGCTCGCCGGGCCTCGATCCGAGCTTCCCCGACAGTGCCACGCTGGGCAGTTCCGTCGCATCAGGCACGGCTACTGTGACGTTGGACGGAGCAAGCCCCAGTCTGGCCGCTCTGACGTTTAGCAACTCGACCGCCAGCTACACGCTCGCCGCCGGCAGCGGGGGCACGCTGAATCTTAACGGTGGCACGGCGGCCGCGACGCTGACCGATAGCGCAGGGAGCCATACGATTGCCGCCCCGCTGGCCTTGGACACCAGCACGAGCGTGACCGTGACCCGTCCGCACGATACGCTCGCGATTTCCGGCCCTATCAGCGGCAGCGGCGGACTGACGACAAGCAGCGAGGGCACGCTGACCTTGACTGGCAGCAACACCTACACCGGCCCGACGACGATCAACCAGGGCGAACTCATCGTCAACGGCTCGCTCGCCAGCCCGGTGACGGTCAACAGCGGCGGCATGCTCGGCGGCTCGGGCAGCCTCAGCAGCGTGACGGTGGCCTCAGGCGGATCGCTGTCGCCAGGCGCGGCCCCCAACCCGATGAACGTCAGCGGCAGCCTCGCGCTGCTGTCAGGTGCGAAGATGGACTACGCCCTCGATACGCCTGTGGATAGCGACGACGTCTACATGCCCTCGGGCCCGCTGGTGCTCAGCGGCCAGCAGTTCGCCGATTTCAACTTCACGCTGATGGCCGATTTCGCACCGGGCACCTACATGCTCATCGACGCCCAATCGATCACCGGCAGTCTGGGCACCAGCACCAGCGGCACGATCGACGGCCTGCCCGCGAACATCGCCATCCAAGGCGACGACGTGGTGCTCAATGTCGTGCCGGAACCTTCAACGCTGGCGCTGCTGCTCGCTGGGGCAATCGGATCATTGTGTTGTGCGTCGAGACGCAAGCAGGCAGCGGGGTCAGAGAAAGCGCCGGTCAAAGCCGGAGTAGCGAACCGTTCTAACCCCGAGTCATGCGCCGGTCAAGCTGAAGGCAGGCAAGACGTGGGCTGAGTGCAAGCCGGCCAGTCCGGTTCCTTGCTAGGGAGGGATGCCCCGGTTAGCATAGAAGTTGGCGGACCGCTGGCAGCCAAGGCGCCACTCTACACGTCGTGAACTGGTCGAATCATGCGGCAATTCTCTCTGACGCAACTGCTGCTGAACGTAGCATGAAGGGGAGCGGCGTCAAGCATGCCCGTAGCCACGTCGCAACAGAGAAGAGGCCCTTCACCGATCATGTCGATGTAGGGCTTCTTCCTATGAATCAACGGCTTACTGCCTCGCAAACCGGGACCAATTCTTCGATCGCCTCGCAGTTTGCGAGGCCTATGGCCACTGGACACAAAGCGAACCGGCCCGAGTCATACGCAGCCCGAAGTCCCCGAATGAACCATCTTCCAAAGATTCCTTCGCGGGAGTTGCAGCCTTCGTAGTAGACCGCATGGCGACAGAGATACTGTTTGACAAGCGAAACCGTCCCATCGGGCCAGAACTGACCGCGGAAAGTAAAACGGCCCACACAGTCTTCGCCCTGGCCCTTGACCATGCCATCGACGTCGACGTCCAACGAGAGATTGTGCATCTCCTGACGTCCGTACCCGGTTTGTTCCCACCATCCGCTCCATTTCATCATGACAGTTCCTTTCGACATAGTTGGACGCAGGAAGCTCTGGAAAAGTTCACGGTTTCCGCAGCCCACTGCATCGCGGCCCGTCGTCAGCTACTCCCGCTGAGCTATCTCTACTCACCCGAAAGCTGCATGCCGGCGGCTCGCGCGAGGCTTCTCGTTGCTGTTCGCCGCCGCTCTGTGCGTGCGAAAGCCCAGATGTCCGCTACGTAATCACCCCACGGTTGCCGACCTGCAACACGATCCGCTGACATGCCCAAAACCGACATCGAAACGGGAACTGATCCCGCGAGCCAATCGTCTAACTTTCCGCCCACTAGCTAACCAGCCTGCCCCGCATTACCATAGAAAGCAACTCCATCGAAGGATCCTCCCATGCACACTCGCTGGTCCTTTCTCCTGCTCTTCGTTCTGGCCTCGCCCGCCTTTGCCGCCGTCGATCTCGTCACGCTGCCCACGCGCGAGGCCACGCAGCTTACGATCTACAACGCCGAAGATATTACCATGGTCCGCGAGCACCGCCTGCTGACCGTGAAAGAGGGCATCAACCGCAGCCAGTTCTCCTGGGCCAACACGCTCATCGACCCAACCTCGATCGAGTTCCGCATCCTCGACCAGCAGGACAAGGTCGATCTGGTCGACACCACGTTCCCCGCCGGCCGCAACGACGCCCTGCAATGGAATATCAAGAGCCAGATTGCCGGCAAGATCCCGGTCGAGATCAGGTATTTCACCAGCGGGATTACCTGGGCCGCCGATTACGTGGGCATCGCCAACGAGGATGAAACGAAAATCAACCTGACGGGCTACGTGCGGGTTACGAGCGGGTCGGGTGAGCAGTACGACAATGCGGAAACGCGACTGGTGGTAGGAAATATCAACCTCGTGGAGAAGATCGCCGATCTGGCGAGGAGGCCGTCGCCGATAAGCTACCGGGACGCAGCACCCGAAGATCGAGGAAAGATGCGTGATGAGTTGGTGAAGGATGTTAAGGAATTGGACAGCTACGCCCTGGCGTTTGACCGAGACGTTACGAAAGGCAAAGGCGAAGGCAAAGCGAAGAAAGCCCCACAGATCGTCAAGCAGGGCCTCTCCGAATACTTCCTCTTCACCATCGAAGGCCGCGAAGACATCAAAGATAAGGAGCCCAAGCGGCTGGTGGCCCTGAAAGCCCTTGAAGTGCCGCTGGAATCGACCGGCGCAGGTTGAGATAGTGATCGACGGCACCTTTTGTTAATGCTGCGAAGATCTACAATGAACGGGGCCGAAAGGTCAGGTATACCGAGATCACACGATCGGGGCTATGCGATGGAACTGGTTCAAGGGCCGCCCGCGATGGTATGCGGATTGATCGTCGGATCATGATCTCGCTTTTAGTTCAATGGAGTCGTACGATGCCGCTGCCGCAAGTCCCCGATCCTCTTGTCCAACCCTTGGGGGACGAGCAGACGTTGCTTTCCCTTATCGCCGGGATTACCGGCGAGCCTGCCGCGACGGTCGAGACGCGTTTTCGGCAAGAACAGCGACTTCTTGGCGCGAATGTTGCAGAGGAGATTCACCAGCGGGGAATCACTCCGAACACCTGGACTGATCGACTCGTTGAGTTCTACGCCCAGACCCATTCCTTCCTCTACGAGTCGCTCGTCTGGAACCACACTGTGCTTAAAAACCAGGTTCGCAAGTGGATCGCCGATTTCCTTTACGCTGACTTCGGGCGACCGGCAAAGATGCTTGTTTTCGGCGACGGCCTGGGCTTTGAGAGCCTGTACTTCGCTCAGGCCGGCCACGAAGTCACTTACTTCGAGGTCTCGGCCGATTGCGTGCAATTCGCTCGCTCGAACTTTCAGTCCGCCGGGGTCCAAGTTCAAATCCTTCAGCGGCCGGACCAACTCGAATCCGAAAGCTTCGAGGTCGTCGTCTGCCTGGATGTCTTGGAGCATGTTCCTGATCCGCCAGCGGTTGTCGCCCAGTTGGCTGCCGCGCTTTGTTCGGGCGGCCGGATGATCGTTCACGCTCCGTTCTACTTCGTCGATCGAGTCGTTAGCACGCATCTGCGGTCGAACATGACCTACAGCGGAGACTTGTCGCGGTTGTATACACCTCACGGACTCCGTTTGATTGATGGCCGCCTGTTCTGGGATCCCATCGTGCTGGAAAAGGTTGCCGCCGATTCTCGTCCCCACTGCAAGCGTCCCTGGCGCCGACTTGTCTTGCGGGCATTCGGACTGCTTTTGGCGGTAGGCAGATTCTGGGCGCTGCCTCACATTTGGATTGCAAAAGCCATGTCGCGCAGCAATCGCAATTGGCGGCCCAAACGGGCTTGACTCATCCACAAAGCCCTTTCGTCCTTCCCCGTATCGCCTTGCTAGTCAGCCTGCGGTTCAGCGAACATGCTGGGGCGTTGTCGTGACCGAGGAACCCGGTGGAGATTGCCATCTCCCCATCACAATCCCGAGATCTCGAGAAAACAGGACGCGACTAATGCACTCTCGGCCGCAACCCTATCTCATCATCGGTGGGGCAGCCTGGCCTCTGAGTGAAACGGTCGCTGGCCTGCCGAGGGGAGGAACTCCTCCGCGCGCAGTCGCTATAAGATAAGCTGGCAAAATCCTGCGATTCAAATTGCCTGCCAGTCAAGAAAACCCAACGGTTTCCTGACTTTTTGACGCCAGCCTTGCCGTTTCGCTGCGGAGGGGGTGAGCGACGCAGGCAAGCTGGGCTGACGGCGTTCCGAGAAAGGGATGCCTTGGTGACACTCGCCGAGGCAAGACACGGAGGTCCTAACTGAGAAGCTGGGAAGGGCGCCGGCTTTTTCCCGGCAAAATCTGGCTCTTGGCTAAGTCCTTACCGGCGAACCATCCTGGGAATATGATAACCGGGTATCATCCGCCCATCCCGATGTCATCAGCATTGTCTATTCAGTTCTGGGCAAGACGGCCATTGCGGCAGTCACCAGCGATGCCGACAAGAAAGTCAATGCAGAACTGAAGGTGAGCGCCAAAGCGCTGGGCTTTCCGCGGGGCTGCCGGGTGACGGACGCCGAAGGTGGGGCCGAACTGCCGGTGAAAGACGGCGTGACGGCGTTGCCGCTGGGGAAACACGAACTGAAACTACTTGCCATTTGCCACGAGGCCAATTAGGCTAGGGTGCGTGTTCGCGACGCTATTCATCGACTTACCTGTGGCTTTTCGACTGCTGGGACCAAGTATATGCCTTTTCGACCATTGGAATCACTCACGGGCGGATTGAAATTCATAGTGGCCGTTTTCCTGACCGTTCTTCAGGCCGACTGTGCTTGGGCGCAGTCGGCCCCCGCATCGGCCCCAGTGCCTGGTGGCGGCCTTCCGGGTGCGCCGACCGGGCTGGTGCCGACCGCTCTCCCGTGCGCGTTCAAGCTGAACTTCACACCACCAGACGATGGCGGATCACCGATTCTTGGGTATTACGCCTACGACCCGAAAACACCTTGGGTAAGTTCCTGGGCAGGTTCGGCGCACGTGTTGAAGCGAAGTCCGATCCTGATCCAGGGCGGATCCGGAACGCATAGTTTCGTGGTGCGAGCCGTGAACAAGAACGGCGTCGGGCCCTTCTCTACACTATCAAAATCGGTCACCTCGCCTGGAACGCCGCCGCCGGCAACCGATCCCTACTGGATTTACCACGAAGGCAGTTTCAATTGGGAAGGCGATTTTTCCTGGCCAGGAGGCCGCACCGTGCCTCCGGCCGTTCCCGGTGCTGCGATCGAGACCGACTGGTTCGACGAGTCGGTGCCAGCGTTGAGTGGACCGGGCTGCGTGGGGATCGTTCTTGCGACGCCCGGCAACTTTGCGCCCGTGCTGGGCAAGACGGTCGACGTGCTTGCACTGGGCTACAAGTACTGGACAGTTGCGATCCGTCCTGGCTATGACAAACCGACGTTCACGATCATGTTCGAGACCGTACATGATGTCATCGTTACGAAGAAATTACCTCTCGGCAAGTACGGCACCTTTACCAAGGGCCAGTGGATGACGATCAACATTCCAATCTCCGACTTCGGGTTGCAACGCCCCGTCTACAAAATGCTGCTCGAAGCCGGAGAAGCCGGATCCTGGCATGTTGACAACCTGGGGTTCTGCAACAAGCCGCAGCCTACACCCCACCTTCCACCGGCTGCTCGGGGGTCTTCTTCCACGCAAAGCCGGCCGAGGTCTTAATGAACATCTGCTTGCAAAAACCAATGCTCACGGCGAAGTGAAGAACTGCCAGTGCGCCGAGACAATCACGACCCCGGCAGGTTGGCATCTGAAAAAGTCACCCCTACAACGCGACACTTATCAATCCGCCGGTCCTTGGCTATCGAAACCCTCTGGAATCACACACGCTGGCTACCCCAGCCCGTGCTTGGCCAGCTTGTCGCGGAAGGTGGATGCCTTCATTCCCAGCGAGGCCGCGGCGGCCGTCTTGTTGCCGCTGGCGGTGCGCAAGGCCCGCTCCAATAACTCGCGTTCGGTCTGGTCCATGGCGGCCTGGAAGTCGCCGGCAGGCACAGCTTTGCTCGCCGCACCTTGCCCCGCAGGCGCGGCAATGCCTGCCATTTCGTTCTCCAGCAGCGCGGCCGTGATGTGACCGCAGCCGATCAAGTAGGCCCGCTCCAGGGCGTGGGTCAATTCGCGGACGTTTCCCGGCCAGTTGTGTTGCCCCAGCAGTTCCAAGGCGCCCGGTTCGACCCCGCAGACGCACTCGCCGGCAATCTCCTTGAGCAGGTGCTCGGCCAACAGCGGCAGGTCTTCCATGCGATCGCGCAGCGGCGGCACCACGATCCGCAACACGTCCAGCCGGTAGTAGAGGTCCTGGCGAAACGTGCCTTCGCCCGCCTTCTCCAGCAGGTTCCGCTTGGTCGAGGCGACAATCCGCACGTTGGCCTTGATGGGCGTGGTGCCGCCCACCCGCTCGTAGACCTTTTCCTCGATCGCCCGCAGGAGTTTGGACTGCTGCTCCACGGGGATGTCGTCGACGTCGTCGAGATAGAGCGTGCCGTTTTCCGCCAGTTCGAAGCGGCCCTTGCGACGCTGCTCGGCGCCGGTGAAGGAGCCTTTTTCGTGCCCGTAGAGCTCACTTTCGATGAGGTTCTCCGGGAAAAGTGTGCAACCGACCTTGACGTAAGGGAAATTGCGGCGGTGCGAAAGTTCGTGGATCGCTCGCGAGATGAGGTCCTTGCCGCAGCCGGTTTCGCCCATGAGCAGGACGTTTGCCTCGGTCCGCGCGCAGACCTCGACCATCTGCCGCACACGGACCATGCCGGGCGAGCGGCCGACGACCATCCGCGCCAGTTCCGGCGGGCCGGCCTCGCCCGCCGGCGCGGCCTCGGCCTGTGGGCGGCTGGCCCGGTCCAGCCGCGCCAGGAGCGGGAAGAGGTCCTCGTTGCGGAAGGGCTTGGTCACGAAGTCGAAGGCCCCCAGGCGCATCGCCTCGACCGCCACAGGGATGCTGCCGTAGGCCGTCATCATGATCACGGCCATATCGGCCATGCGCCCCTGCTTGATCCGTTTCAGCAGGTCGATGCCGTCCAGGCGGGGCATCTTCAGGTCGCTGACCACGACGTCGAACTGCGCCGTCTGGAGCTGCGTCCAGGCCTCCTCGCCGTCGCCCGCGGTGACTACTTCGTGCCCCACGGCCGAGAGGTCGTCGGCCAGCGTGATGCGTTTGATTTTCTCGTCGTCGACGATCAGGATGCGCATGGAACTTTCGTGGAAAAGAGGCCCTTCATCAACGTGCCGCCAGCAATTCGATGATCTTCGCTAGGATCTCCTCGCGGTCGTTGCCGCTCAGGGCCAAGGCGAGTTGCGCGGTGAGTAAACCGTATTTCACGCCGATGTTGTAGCGCGTGCCGTCCACCTCCATCGCCAAGTAGCGCTCGCACTGCGCCAACTTCTCCAGCGCGGGTGTGAGCATGACCGGCGGACCGCCTTCGGCCGCGGGGGCCTCGGCCACGGTCTGGCCCAGCAGTTCCATCACCTGGGGTGTGAGCACGTGCATGCCGAAGAGGCAGAGGTAATGCCCAGCCCGCAGGCCCGGCACCACCAACTGCTGCTCGGCGCAGGTGGGCGTGGGCTTTTCCAGCATGCGTTCGATGCGATACAGGCCGCCGCGACCGGCGATGGGCGAGCCGCCCACGGCCCCGTAGTAACGGAGCATGCTCTCGCGCGTGGGCTGGACGGCGGAGACCGAGCAGTTTTCCGCCCGGGCCGCCTCGACCAACTGCTGCGTGCAGCGCCGCGCCTGCCGGCTGACGTAGAGGTGGTCGCTGACCAGGTGCAGGAAGGCCTGCCCGCCGACCAGCGGGGCCGCCCGATACAAGGCCTCGCCGTAGCCCCGCGGGCTGGGCTGCTCGACAAAGACCAGCAACCGCGAGTAGTCGCCGGCAGCCTCGCGGTAGACCTTCTGGCTGCCGCGGCGGACGACAATGCCCACCTCCTCGATGCCCGCGGCGACGATCTCTTCCAGAATGATCTGCAGGGCCGTCTTCTCCGTGCCGTCCAGATCGACGAAGCGTTGCAGCGGCAGGCGGTCCTGGTTCGGACCGGCCGCCGTGATGATGGCTTTGCGAATTTCCATCGAGCGATTCCTGGGAAAATGGTTATGCGTTCTTTCCTAACCATACCATAAGACCCGACAGTGGGGAAGCATGCCCAGGAAGACTGCAAAGTCCAGTTCGTAGAACGGAATTTATTCCGTTGCCTCGCGTATTTCAGGGAAACGGAATGAATTCCGTTCAACTTAGGGTCTGTTCCGAAAGGAGTTGGAGTCCCGGCTTTAGCCGGCTAAAGCTCGTACGTTTTTGCCTGGCTTCGCAGTTCTTCTGGGAAGCGTGCCGCGCCGCTATTGCTCCGGCCAGCCTTCCTCGCCCACCAGCGGCACGAAACGGCAGGCGGAGAGCATTTCGAACACGGGTCCCGTGCCCGTCTGGCGGACCACTTCGAGCATCTGCTGATCGCGATCGCCCAGGGGTATGATGAGAAGCCCGCCCAACGCAAGTTGTTCGAGCAAACGGGGCGGAACCGTGGCCGCGGCGGCGGCTACGAGCATGCGATCGTAGGGGGCGTCGGCGGGACAGCCCAACGTGCCGTCGCCGACCACCAGCTTGACCCGCCCATAACCCAGTTCCGCCAGCCGAGCGGCGGCCTGCTGCGAAAGCGCCGCGTGCCGCTCGATACTCACCACTTCCGCTGCCAGCTCGGCGAGGATGGCCGTCTGGTAGCCGCTGCCCGTGCCGATCTCCAGCACGCGCTCGCCGCCTTGCAGCGATAAGGCTTCCGTCATCAGGGCCACCATGTACGGTTGGCTGATGGTCTGGCCGCAGTCGATCGGCAGGGCGCGATCGGCATAGGCCTCGGCCCCTAACGACTCGTCGATGAACCGCTCGCGGGGAATCCGTGCCATGGCCTCCAGCACGAGCCTGTCACGGATGCCGCGGGCCTTCAAATGTCGCCGCAACATCATCTGCTTGTCGCGTTGGAATTCGGTGTCGGACATAAAAGCCGCGATCGGTTGTAAAATGTAAGCACTTATTTCAAAAGAACAGGCTGGCCGGCCCGTTCTCGAATCGGCGAGAGGTTTTAAATTCTCAAGAAATCTTAGGTCCAATGGGCCCGCGTTAGCAATATGCAGGCGATTTACTTCTGATGCCATACCCCCCCGAAAATACTAGACTTCGATCTACCGGAGCCGGCCTAAACGTCCTTTTCCGCATGATCCGGCATTACAGGGAAGACAGGCCGTTTGGGTGGGTATTGTGGTTGACATGGTAAAATAGGGGAAGTTATACTAGGCAAATAGGAAAGCGAGCGCTTTGCGGTCTGCTTCGAGCATAGACCCTATTTTCCTTGCCGGTGGTTGATGTGGTATTATGCTGTATAGAATACACGTTCTGATTTTAGAGGTGGGGATCTTTTCATGAACCTCGTCGGCAAGATTTTTACCGTCCTGATTTTCCTCATGTGCGTGGTCTTCGCGACCTTCGCGCTGATGGCCCATGCGGCACACAAGAACTGGAAGGCCGTCGTCGTCGATAAAGGCGGCCTGAACGACCAGTTGGTGGATGCCAACAAACAGATCCAGGACCTCAAGGAAGAGAAGAAGAACCTGGAAACCGCCATGAACGATGAGAAGGAGCGGGTCAGGAAACGGCTGATCTCCCTGGAGCAGTTGAAAGTCGAAGCCGTGCGGGATCGGGATGCCGCCGAGAAGGAACTTGCCACCAAGGTCGGCGAGAATCGCGAGCTGGCCGCCGCCATCAAGGGCATCATCCAGAAAGAAAGTGTGATGCAGGCGGCCATCGACACCATGCGGGCCGACATCAAAGTCGCCGTGGACGACCGCGACAACATTCGAAAGAAACTCTTGGACACGACGGATGATTTAAATGCAGCCGTCGTCCAGCGGCAGAAATTGGAGAAGCTGCAGCGCGAGTTGGTCGACCAGATCGAGAAGCTGAAACGGATCGCTCAGTACGTTCACGCCTCGGAAGCCGACTTGGTAAAGACTCCGCCTGACGGTCTCGAAGGCGAGGTCGTCAGCGCCCCGCGGCCGGACGTGGTGGAGATCTCCGTGGGCGCGGACGACGGCGTCCGCAAGGGCCACAAGTTCGTGGTCACGCGTCCCAGCACCGGCAAGTACATCGGATTGATCGAGGTCATCCAAGCCGACTATCCAAATCGCGCCGTCTGCCGTCCCGACAAGTCGTCGCTGAGCGACCAGATCCAGAAGGGTGACCATGTCAAAGCGTACATCAAGCCCCGCTAAGGCGGACGTCGCACAGGAATATCGCAAGCCGCGGGCCGACGTCTACACGGTCTTGTTGGTGATCGCGTTGTTGGCCATCCTGGTCGCCACGGGGGCGCTGTGGATGACGATGAAGGACGATTATAACAACGACATCAAGGGCGGCCCGAATCCCACCTGGCATCGGCCTGCAAGCGGCACGGTCCTGGACGTGCCGCAGGCATTTGTTTGAGTGTTCGTTTGTAGGGTGGGCTTCAGCCCGCCTTGGTCTTGAATTTCTGCTTGGGGCGGGCTGAAGCCCACCCTACGGCTGAGATCGGAACAGCCACTTTCCCGGAGTACGGATGCTCCAACGACTGTTACAAACCTTCCGTTGCGATCTGGCGGTCGATCTGGGCACCGCCAACACGCTGGTGGCCATTCCGGGCGAAGGGCTCGTGCTCGATGAGCCGTCGGTTGTGGCGGTCGATCAGGCCAGCGGCAAGGTGCTTTCCGGCGGCGCTGCGGTGGGTCACATGGCCCGGCAAATGCAAGGCCGCACACCGCAACGGATTTCCGTCGTCCGCCCGCTGGCCGGTGGCGTAGTCACCGACTTCGTGCTCTGCGAGGCCATGCTCCGCTATTTCCTCCGCAAGGCCCAGCCGCCGGGCTGGCGGCTCAAGCCCCAAGTGCTCCTGGGCGTGCCCGGCAGCATCACACCCGTGGAGAAGCGGGCCGTTTTCAACAGCGTGCAGCGGGCCGGGGCCGGCGCGGTGTGGGTCATGCCTGAGGCCAAGGCGGCGGCCATCGGCGCGGGGCTGCCCATCGCCGAACCGCTGGCCAGCATGATCTGCAACGTGGGCGGCGGCACGACCGAGGTGGCCGTGATGAGCCTGGGCGACATGGTGGCCGCGGAAAGCGTCCGCACCGGCGGCGACCGCATGGACCGGGCCATCGTCGACTACCTCCACCGCCGCTATAGCCTGCGCATCGGCCTGCCCGCCGCGGAACGCCTGCGGATCGACATCGGCAGCGCCTTTCCCTTGGAAGAAGAATTGGTCGCCGAGGTCAGCGGCGCGGATGCGGTCAGCGGCCTTCCCCGCCGGGCGACGATCGGCAGCGAGGAAGTCCGCCATGCCTTGGAGGACCCGTTGGAAGAAATTGTCGACGCCATGCGATCTGCGCTGGACCAGTGCAGTCCGGACCTAGCCGCCGATCTGGCGCAGCACGGCATGGTGCTTTGCGGCGGCGGCGGGCTATTGCGGCGGCTCGATCGTTTCCTGGCCGAGCGGAGCGGCGTGCCCGTCCGCCTGGACCCCCAGCCGCTGGCCACCGTGGCCAAGGGCCTGCTCATTTGCTTGGAGCACCGCGAGCAATGGAAGACGGCCCTGGAATCCAGCGACGAAGAGGTGTAAATAACCTTGTGTACTTCGCGGATGAAATACAGAGTTTATTGGCCCACAAGAAAGTGATGCCCGCATAACTTTATCCCGAAGGGATGCCAGCTATTAGTCCCGGGTCGCGCAGCACACTCGGGGAAATCGATTACCGTGTAATCCTTGACCCCTTCGGAGTCAACAGGATTTATCGCTCTCCGTGATCCGGTGGTGGCGCTGCGCTTACCACTGGCTAATTGCTGTGAACCCTTCGGGTTCGGGTCGCAGAGCCGGTATTACTTTCTGAGGGCCGTTAAACGCTCCACTTCCACACCGGCAAGCCTATTTGACCGTTGGAATTTCCTTGACACCGAGGCCTCGCCGCGTTATTGATAAGGGCTGCTTGCCGATCGATTCATCAGTCCGTTTGTCCTACCCTAAGCCAAGGAGAAGAGAAATGTCACGCCGAATGACGACGCTTTGGGCCACGCTGGCCATCGTCTTCACCGCCACAGCCGCCCTAGTGGTCTCCTCCCCCGCGGCGGAAAACGCCGCCCTGGGACTGGTCTCGCAGATCAAAGTCCTGCCTGATAAGGCGCCCGACTGCTCCAGTCTCAAGTCGATCGTCGAGTCGATCACCCGCCAGAGCAAGACCAACGACGACAAGGCCATCGCCATCTACAACTTCATGCAACTCAGCCATTATCATTTCGCCTATCCGGGCGAAGCGGGGGGGCTGCCCGTGCTCAAGGAAATCAACTGCTACGGCTGGAGCCTCTGCGGCGGCCTGCACTCCGAGGAGTCGGCCTTGTGGCGGCAGTTGGGCTGGGGCTGGCGCTTCGTCGGCTGGGACGGGCACACGACGGTCGAGGCCAACTACGACGGCAAGTGGCACTATCTCGACGCCTTCCTGAAGTTCTATGCCTGGAAACCCGACAGCAGCGCGCCGGGCGGGCGGACTATCGCCGGCGAAGACGAATTGACCAGCCACAGCGAAGAGCTCATCCGCAACGCCTTCGTGCTCGACCAGGCCCGCAAGTGCGTCTATGCCAAGAACAACCAGTTCGGCCGCTACGGCAGTAAGGTTTACTGGCAGGCCCCCTCGTTCCTCTCCTGCGGCGACGAGTTGGACGGTGTGATCGGCGGGCTGAAGACGCACCACCGCGGCGGTCCCGACGAGGGCTGGGCGGGCATCGTGCATGCCGACAACGGCTACTCGGCCTGCGTCAACCTGGCCCCCGGATTCGCGCTCACCAACACCTGGGACATGCTGCCCGGCGCGTGGTACTGGGGCGACAGCAAGAAACCGCCTGCCCACACCTGTGGCGGCCACAAGGACACCCGCAACGATCCGGGTATCGGCCTGGTGCTGGAGCCCTACGTCGCCAGCAAGCCGGCCCGCAGCTACGCCAACGGCATGCTCGCTTTCACTCCCGACTTTACCAGTCCGGCCGTGCTCAAGTCGTTTGCCGCGGCCGAAAACGTGAAGTATGCCGACAACATGCTCGTTCCCGCGGAAAGCGGCAAACCGGGCACGGTCGTGGTCGATCTGGCCAGCCCCTACATCTTGACCAAGGCCGGCGGCGAGGCGGCTGGCGCCGACGCGGTCGAAGTCTCCATTGACAGCGGCAAGACCTTCAAGCCCGTCGAACTCAAAGACTTCACCGCCGCCGTCCGCGGCCACGTGGCGGCGCAGGTGAAGATCGTCTTCGAGAAGGCCCTCAAATCGCTGAAACTCGAAACCGTCGTGCAGAACAATTCCGGCGCTTTGCCCTACCTTTCGCCGGGCAAGAACGTGGTGACGGTCTCCGTGGCCGACCCGAAGGCCCTGGGCGACAACCGGCTCGTGGTCACCTATGCCTATCGGCTGGGAAGCCGCAGCAAGTCGTTCGAGCAGATGTACGACGAAGACAAGGAGGTGGCCAAGTCGCACGACGCTACTTGGGACAAGACCGTCATCTGCGTGCAGAAGACGTTCGCCGCCGGTGACTTGCCGGCAGAATTCGAAATCGACTGCCCCACGCCCAAGGGCCGATACCCGGTCTATCCGCGGATGGTGTTCGTGCGCCGCGAGGTGCTCGCACCGGGGCAGTCACCGGCCGCGCTACCCTCGCCCGCGACGACACCCAAGGTCCGCTCTAACGAGGAGTTGGCGACGCTGCCTAGTCCCTGGTTGATCGGCACACTCCTGCCGCCATCGGCGCCGGCAAAGGCCACCAGCAGCCTGGTGCTGCCTGTCAAGCGAGTTTCCTACGTGAGCAAGAAGGGACAGGTCTTCAAGCACCAGTTCGTCAAATGGCCTAAGGATAACTCCGACGCCTGGATCATGCTGGTCGGCTTCGACGCCGACAAGTTGCCCAAGGTTGAGGAGCTGGCCTCGGCCAAGCTCGTGCTGTATGTCGACGAGGCCCACGACAAAGCGCCGATGCAGGTGGCGGCCGTGATGCTCGACGCGCCCTTCGAGGCCGACGAGCCGTTCGACTTTGCCAAGCTCGGCCAGAACGTGGGCAGCACGATCGTGGAGAAGGGCAACGGCGCGTCGTTTTCGCCGCCGCGGCGTTGCGAGATCGACGTGACCCGCGCGGTGCGGGCCTGGGCCAGCGGCGGCAAGTGCCACGGTCTGGCGGTGCGGATCGTGCCCAACCGCGGCGTGGACGACGGCTGGACCGTCCGCTTCACGCCCGCGCGCGACAAGCCCGCCGAATTGGCAATTGCCACCTACGCCGGAAAGTGAACGACGTAGACGTAATAGGGTGGCCGAGTAACACGACGATTCGTGTTGCTCGGCCCACGCCATTACAAGCATTGACGCAATAAGGCCCGCTGAGCATGCTTCGACGCGAACGCTTGATGACAACATTGCGGGGAGAACCGGTCGACCGTCCGGCGATCAATTTCTATGAGATCGGCGGTTTCCAGATCGATCCCGCCGATCGCGACCCGTACAACATCTACAACTCGCCCAGTTGGCAGCCGCTGCTGCGACTTGCCGCCGACCATACGGACATCATCCGTATGCTGAGCCCCGTCCGTGCTCGCTCGATCGATCCCACCGGGTCGGCGGTCGCGGCCGTCTGGCACGAATTCTTTCGCGAGCAGACGCAGGACGACGGTGAAACGCGGCAGACGCGGACCGAGTTGACCGTGGCCGGGCGGACGATGACGCAGACCACGCGCCGCGAGCGGGCGACAAACACGGTATGGACTGTCGAGCACCTGCTCAAGGACGCGGCCGACGTGGAGGCCTACCTGGCGGTCCCGGACGAGGCCTTCGTCGAACGGATCGACATGGGGCCGCTGGAAGCCGCGGAACGGGAGTTGGGCGACCGCGGGATCGTAATGGTCGATAGCGAGGACCCGCTCTGCGCGGCCGCATCGCTCTTGAGCATGGAGGACTACACGTTGTTGGCCTTCAGCGAGCAGGCACTTTTCCACCGCTTGCTGGAGAAGATGGCCCGCCGCATCCTGCCACGGACGATCGAGGTCGGCCGGCGGTTTCCCGGCCGGCTCTGGCGGATCTACGGGCCGGAATATGCCTCGGAGCCGTTCTTGCCGCCGGCCATGTTCCGGGACTACGTGGTGCGCTACGTCGAGCCAATGGTCCGTGCGATCCACGCGCAGGGCGGTTACGCCCGCATCCACAGCCACGGCCGGCTCAAAAACATCCTCGACATGATCGCGGGCATGGGCGCCGACGGGCTGGACCCCATCGAGCCGCCGCCGCAGGGCGACATGCAACTCCGCGACGTGCGGCAGCGCCACGGGCGGCAACTCGTGCTCTTCGGCAACCTGGAAATTGCCGACATCGAGACGCTGCCTACGCCCCAATTCTCCGAGAAGGTGAAACAGGCGTTGGAGGAGGGCACGGCGGGCGCGGGGCGAGGTTTCGTGCTCATGCCGTCGGCCGCCCCCTTCGGACGCGACGTGTCGGCACTGGCCATGCGGAACTACGAAACCATCGTGCGCATTGCGGAGACGTGGTAAAGAGGGCGGAGCCAGTCAACGGCTGCGCAGTTTCTCTTGCAATTCGCTGCGGGCCTCAGCAATATCGCGAACCAACGAAGCCCGATTTCGCGTCGCAATTCGCCGTTGAAGTATCTCCAGAAGTGTTGCTTGTTCATCTACGGACAAAAGATCCGCGGCTTCAACGATTTCAGAGAACGTGGTCATTCTCATCTCCTGAAGATTTCTGATTTTAAGTGCCTGGAGTCAACGCTGCTTCACGAACCAAACACCCCATTCTAGCGGTCCCCAGCTAATCCATCAACAATGGCTTGTATGAAGGACTGGGGTTTGTTGAGTTCATCGCCACCGTCCGACGAGCACCAAAGCGATGTTCAACGCCGTGGTTTGTCACCGCCCGCCTTGCCTTGCGAAATCGCCGTCAGGGCATCCACGGCTGCATGCACAACATAATCTTCCCGGTCCTGTCGAAGCCTCTCCAGTGTGGGGACGGCTGCTGCCGCTCCAGGGCCGATCTGCCCCAGCGCCCGGGCCGCGGCGGAGCGAACCGAGGGACTGGTTTCGCTCAATGATGCAATTTTCTCAAGGTTCTATGGGGATCTCCTCGTTGATGGGGCGTTGGCCGTGGAGCATCCGCGCGCCCTCTTGCACGAGCCGCAGATACCAGTCGCTTGGGTAAGTACGGTCGCGATGGATCAGCGGCCCGTCGACCCGTCCGCTGCCGGCCAGTTTGAAAATCGCCGTGCCTTCGTCCACCTCGTCGAACATGGCCACATAAGCACAGTCCACCTTGAGCCTGGCGAGCGTGACGAACTGCTCCCAGAGAAAACGGCCCTCGCGGCGAGAGATGGAAATCGTGCCCGGCGCGTTTCGCTTGAGGTTGTACCAACTGAAACCCGGATAGACGACGGGAATGAACAACATCCCGTGGCCTTGACACTCGCGGATGTCGCCCGCCCAACACTGTGTGCCCGCATGACTGACGCCCTGGCGGTCGATGAGTTGATTGCCGACGATCCAGGGCGCGTAGGCGTCGAAGCGGCGATAAAACGACTGCCACTGGGGATCGGGCACGCGCCGCCAATCCCAGCCTCCGCCGCCGACCAGAAAGGCCCCGTACTTGCCCGGCGCATGGAAGAAGTCGATCAATCGGTTGGCCGTTCGCGCGTCCATGTGGTTGCCCTGGTCGCCCCAGTAGAAGCCCCAGATCTGCACGACTGGCCGGCCTTGGTGGTGGAGGTAGCGCGGACCTGCGATGGTCCCCTCGTCGACCAACCGCCTCCAGTTCGCGGTGAGCGAATCGAAGATCCGTTCGCCGGGCATGGCGGCAATATCGTAAGAGATCGCCCAGACGCGGCCCGTCTGCCGGCAGGCCACGGCGGCATATTCCATGACGCGGCGACGGGCAGGGAAATGCGATCGGGCCGGCCCATCGGGCAATCCGACCAGGAAATGCTGGACCCAGGCGCCGTCGATGCCATAGTCTCGCATCCATTGGAAGTGCCGTAACACGGTAGCTGCGTTATGCGAACTGAAAAGATACGCCGGGCTGCCGTCCTCGTAAGTGAAGCCGGGGGCCGCAAATCGCTCGGCCGCCGACAACTCGCTCACGTCGGGCCAGAGATCGACGCAAAGCGTCTTGGGACTAAGCCGATTTGGTTCGTGGCTCCAGTGGTTCCACCCCAGATCGCTGCCGTCGCCCGGGCAGCGGAACCAGCCCTGGTAGCCGCACATTACTTTGCCGCGGAGCGTGGTGGGATCGGCCGCGCCGAGGGGGTCTGTCTCCAAGGCTTTTCCCATTTGACCGATAACCACAAACGTAGCGAAGATCGCGAACGAGCGGCCCGCCATTGCACAAAGTTCCAGGAGACGGCGATGTCTGAATAACATTCGATAAACGCTTCAAAGAGGGAGTGACGTAACGTATCGAGTGGGTTTACCCGCCGGCCTCCCCGTGCAGGTCCTCCAGCAGCGAGAGCATTGGATAGGCCGGGTTGTAATGCTTGTTGAAGAAGAGCATGTTCCCTTCGCGGTAGAGCGTCTCGCCGATGCGGTCCGCAATGGGGATCAGTATCTGCTCGTAGCGGCAGAGGACGGGCGAGATCCGCGCAACGCTGCCCGTGGTCTGCCAATTCAGGCAGCCGCAGGTGTTGTGGCAGCGGCGGCGGAGCGTGCATTCCCGGCACGGCTCTTTTTCGTCCTGAGACTCGCCGCGGAGGCGGTTTCGCTTCGTTTCGTCGATGCCCGATACGATGTCGCCGATGCACCAGCGGCTCTCGGCGCCGGCAACAGTGAACTGGACACAGGGGAAGAGATTCCCCTGGGGGTCGACGGAAATCTGCCGCATGCCCAATTCGCAGTGCTCCTTGCAGACATCCTCACCCTGGATGTGGGACGACAGCTTCACTTCGAAGGGACTCAGGTAAAATTTCCGCCCTTGCCGGGTCCACGCCAGGTACAGGTCGCCGAGTTGCTGATACTGCCGCGCGAGTTCCTCCAATTCGGCCTCTCCCCACGGCCCAGCGTAGTTGAGCGAGACGATCACGTAGCGGCAGCCCTCGTCCAGCAGGAAGGAAACCGACTCGGTCAACAACGGCGCGGTATCCGGGTTGACCACCATCAACACGCTGGCGTAGGGCCGCCGCGAGAGCAGCATCCGCAGCTTGGGCAGGAGGCGATCGAAACTGGGCGAACCGTCGGGGAAGCGGCGATAACGATCGTGGGCCGCGCGTACGCCGTCGAGGCTCATGGCGATCAGGATATCCTCGTCCAGAGCGAATTCCAGGAAGGCCTCGTCCAGCAGGAGGCCGTTGGTCGTGAGTTTGAAATGGAAGCGGCCCTGCCCCCGCCGCTGCATGGCTCGGGCTTCGGCCACCAGGTCGCGGATGAGGTCTTTGTACAGCAGCGGTTCACCGCCGAAAAAGACGATACCGCACGACCCGCCTGTCGTCCGGGCGCCAAACCGCAGGGCGTTGCGCCCCGTGTCGAACGTCATGGCCGGCCCGGGGTAGGGCTGCGCGTAGCAGTAGGCGCAGCGCAAATTGCAGGCCCGGGTGAGGTGCAGCGTGAGGTGCATGGCTACGGGATGGCCTTTTGCTCTTTCAGCCAGGCGACGAAGTCCTGCGCTTGAAGGCGGAGCAGCTTCTTGGACTCCTGCTTGCCCTGATCCATCCGTTTCTTCCACTGTAATTCCAAATCGGCATCGTTCTTTTGCGGCTCGATCCGAGGCATCCTGGGCAACGGGTCGTAGAACACGCCGAAGAAAATGCGATCCTTGGCTTCCTTCTTCACTTGCGCCGCTACCTGCTCGGCGACTTCCTTGAAGCCATAACCTTGAACCGTTGATGCGCTTCTCGAGCCGCCCAGGTCATGGTAATGCTGGTACGAAACGAACTCCACGGCAATCTTCTTGTCGGAATCGATGCCGCTGAGTTTCAGCGGTTTGGCATGGCCCGGAACTTCGACGACCGAGTTCTTGACTTCCTCCTTCCCGCCCTTTTTCACCAATTCGTAGCTCTCGCTTCTAGCCGGCACGCGAATTCCTTCAAGAATACCGCCGGCCTTCAATTGAATCCCATGCTTGGCAAGCTCTTCGCGAAGGATCTGCAAGCCCTCTTCCTCGGACATGAAGACGGGCGGCGAGACGACGATGCAGCCCGTGGCGCCGCGGCCCTCGCCGTGCTCGAAGACTGGTGCGACGATGACCTTGCCGGATTCGGGTTCCGCCATGACGAAGTCGCACCCCACCAGGTTGGCCAGGGCAAAGGTTGCGGCGCCGGCTAGCACGTCGCGACGGGTGGGATACGCTGGACGCTGGTCCTCTTGCACCGGTTTGGGTTCCATGATTTGCCTCCTTACGGATGGGATTGATTTCTAGCAACACCTTTCATCTTACTCCGTAGGGCACAGGCGGTGCAATTGGCTGGAAAGTATGAAGTAGGTCCTTTCTGTCGGAAAGGACCAATGTGCGCCAACCTGGGGGTGGGCCCAAAGTTCTCAACTACCCGCCAGAGTACAAAGTAGGGCTGGCTTTCCAGCCTGACATTGTCCAGTATTGTCAGGCTGGAAAGCCTGACCTACCACAATTCTGACATATTGCCGGGTGGTTGAAAGTTTTCCCGTGGTGCAATGCACATTTAGTCTCTCTCGGCAAGAGAGACCTACTTGATAGTCCGGCAGGCGGTTGAGCGGAAACCAGATTGTGCCGCCAACCGGTAATGGGTTCAAACGAATTGATCTTGTCGCCTACCGCAATCTTGACTATTCTTCCCCTCACGCCCAGATTACACATGATATGTCAGCCATTTTCACAGAAGACGACGAAACCATCGACGCCACAGCCGCAAACGACGACGCCTTGCCGGCTTTGTGCCGCGGTGGCGGGGATCCTTGCGCTCGCTGGATCATGCTGTTCCTGGCGGTCGGCGTGGCCGCTCGGCTGCTGCGTTACCTCTTGCGCTTCCCGCTTTGGGGCGACGAGGCCATGCTGGCCATCAACTTTCTCGATCGCGGTTACGCCGGACTGATGCGGCCCCTGGACTTTCACCAGGTCGCCCCACTGCTGTTTCTCTGGATCGAGTTGACGGCCGTCAAACTGCTGGGGTTCCACGAGTGGTCGCTGCGGCTGTTTCCCCTGCTTTGCGGCATCGCTAGCCTATTCCTCTTTCACCGTATGGCAAGGCTGCTGCTGCGCGGCCCGGCGCTGGTCCTGTCGGTCGGCATGTTCGCCGTTACGTATTCCAGCATCCGTTATGCGACGGAAGTAAAACCCTATAGTGTCGATCTGCTGGCCGCGACGCTCCTGCTCTTGCTGGCGGTGCGCTGGTGGCGGCAGCCCGGCGAGACCCGCTGGCTGTGGATGCTGGCGGCCGTGGTGCCGCTGGCGCTGGGCGTCTCATTTCCGGCAGTCTTCGTGGGCGGCGGCGTGAGCCTGGCCGTGGCGGCCGTGTTGCTCGGCACACGGTCGCGGCGCGGCTGGCTGGCATGGGGCGTTTACAACGTGGCCTTGGCCGGCAGTTTCCTCGCCTGGTATCAACTTGCCGTCGCGGCCCAAGCCGGGGCCGAATTGAACATGATGGCTCGCATGTGGGACGATGCATTCCCGCCCCGCGATTCGTTGCTGAACCTCTTGGCATGGCTGCCGCGCGTACACGCCGGGCCACTGCTGGCCGTACCGGTCGGCGGCGACAATTGGGGAAGCATCGGCACCGCGCTGATCTGTCTCGTGGGCGTGTGGGTCTTGCTCCGCCAGCGCCGATACCGGCTGCTCGTGCTCTGCGGGGCCACGTTCGGCTTGAACCTGGCGGCGGCAGCGCTGCGTCGCTATCCGTACGGCGGCCACATGCGGCTCACCCTGCATGTTGTGCCCCTGGTCTGCCTGCTGGCTGGCATCGGGGCCGCCGCAATTTCTCAGTGGCTCGGACGAAAAAGAGCTTCCAGATTTGGCCAAGGGTGCCTGGGGCATAACGAGCGCAGCGAGCGGTGCCCCAGTCGCCCAAAGCTGGGGCTTCGCAAGCTCAGTCACCAGCCACCCCGGGAAGTTCTTCTTCGGCCGAGCGAAACCCTGACCCGGCCCGCCACCGCGGCGCTAGTGGCCCTGCTGATGCTGGCGGTATTGTCGACTGCCCGCGATTTCGTTTTGCCGGGCAAAGAGCAGCAGGACATTCGCAAGCGGGATTTCGCCCGCTGGTTCTGGGGCAGCATGGAACGCGACCATGAAGTAGTCTCGATCAGCGCCGATCTGAAGCGGACCTTTCCGCCCCCGGGGGCGACCTGGCAGAATTGCGTCTCACCACAACTTGTTTGCAACGAGTGGATCTACTCGCCGCGGCGGGCCCGCGGCCAGGGCTATGATTTGGAACGCGTGTCGCGGCAACGGCCGCTGGTCTGCCTGCAATACTGGTCGCACCTGACGCCTTATGATCAGGCGGCCTTCGCTGGCTGGCTCGATGAGATGCGGCAGCGTTACGAACTGATCTCCACGCAGTACTACCCCATACTTCAGGACAACGATTACAGCCGGGCGCCGGAACCACCCGACCGCATCGACGTCTACGAGTTCGCGCCGAGGGGATAGAGCTTTCGGAAGAAATGTGCCGTAGGGTGGGACCAGATCGCGTAGCGCGCGCAGGCCCACCACGGTCGTGTTTTCCGCCCGTCTATGGTGGGCCTGCGCGCGCTACGCGATCTGGTCCCACCCTACAGCTACGTATGCGGTCATTTCTCCGGCGGTTCGAAGACGTAGAACGATTCGATCGCCACGTCGCCCTCGCCTTGGGTTAAAATTTCCAGCGTGTGCTTGCCGTTGGGCAGATTCTCGACGAGCGGCTGATGGAGCGGCCCAGGTCTGGCGGCTGAAAAACTCACCTGGCCAACGGCGCTGCGGTAGACGTCAAAGGTGTACGTGTCGCCTGCACGGTTGCCGTAGATGAATTCGCCTTTGTTCTCCTGCCGGTTGAATCGCCAGAGGTCGGGATCGATGCGGATCTGCCCGGAGCGGCTCGCGAACGGTTTCGTCGAGTTCCCTTCGCCGTCGGGGCCGGTCACGCTGCCGGCGAGTCGGTAATCCCCGCTCTCGGAGGTCAGTGTTATCGTCCAAGATTGGGGAGCCAGGTTCGCGGCAAGCCCAACCGCGTGAGGCCCCAGGTCTCCCGGGCCGGGGCCGACAATCTTCCAGGGGAACGATTTGGGATGCGGCTGAATGTAGGTGCTGAAGAAAACCGGCGACTTGTCCGCCGGCCGGCCGTCGATGAGCACGCGAACCGCCCCGCCGCCTTTGACGGCGCGGCCGAGCACGTCGATGCGGTTGCCCGTGAATTCGACCTTGATCTGTTCGCCCGGCCGGCTCGCGCGCACGACACCGCCGGCCGCCGACCAGCCGTCGGAGAGCACGACGCTTTCCCTCGCCGACTTCGCGGGCGGAGACACGCCCAGGTGGCGCTCGCGCGACTGGCAGTCGTAAGCGAACCGCTCCGGCCTGGCGACGTGCCGGACGATGTTGTCCCAGGTGCGACAGAGGCCGTGCTCGTTCTCGTGGGCAGGATCGGCGAGCAGGGCAGACGGCTTCCTGTCGATGCGTTTCAGGTACTCGGCCAGTTCGCGGCGGTTCTCGACGAATTCCACGCCGTGCTTCTTGCAAACATCGCGCAGGGCACGGATGGGGAAGCCGTAGCCGGCCTGGAAGGTCTCAACCCAGCGGTCCGGGTCCGCATCTTCATGCCCCATGAGGTGCAGGCTGGGGACGAGGATGTCCGCCGTACTGTGGCGACGGATGTCGGCGAGCATCAGGTCGAGCTGCTCGGGATCGCCATGGGTATAGATCAGGATCAGGTCCGGCCGTTGGGCCAGCACGAACTGGCCGATCCAGCCGCGGGCGTAGTTCCACGGGCACCCGCTGCCGGCTTGACACATGACCTCAACAGGCGGTGCCTTGGGAAAGCGCTGCTGGATAGCGTACTGCAGCCGGTAACTCGTGCTGGCCAGGGCGGCTGTCCAACTGGCCCCGACCGCCCAGACGCGGAAGGGCTCGCCGGGGATGCCCGCTCGGCCCTCCCATTTGGCTACCGAAAGCGCCAGGTTGCGGCCGTCGTCCGCACGCGGCGAGGTGTCGTAGTCCGGCCACCCGGCGCGTTGCGCCGCGACCAACTCGGCCAGCCTGGCCTTGGCGTCCGGCGTGGCGGCGGGGATCTTCTTGGGGATGCCGCGGTCGTAATCGAACTCCAGTTTGGCCTCGACCCAGCCGTCGGCATTCACGGCAACCTGGTCTCCGTGGTACTCGAGGAGCGGGATCTGCTTGGCGTCCTTGAAGATGACGGATAGCGCCGCATGCGTCATTCTGCCCAGTTCCTTCTTGGCACGGACTTTCGCGGAGAACACGAAGTAGCGTCCCTGCTTCAGGTCCGGCATGCCCAGATACCTGACCATCCGCGGGATGTGCATCTGGACTTTTGGATCGGCGACCATCGCCGCGACCTTTCCACTGGCGGTCGGCGCTGTGGCAGTCGCCGTTACGACCGACACGCTCTCGACGAGATACGAATTGCAGTCCGGGCTGCCCGACGCGAAGTCGCCGTTATTCACGCCAGGTCCCAGCAGCAAAACAGTCTTGCCGCCTTGCGCATCGACGGCCTGCGTCATCCGCAGATCGGCCACAAAGAGCGTACACGCTTCGCGGGGGGCGGGGGCCGAGTGGCTCGCGCCGGCGGGAACGCCTTCAATCCAAAGCTCGATCGACGCGGGCGGCACACGGGGCCCTTGCGGCGGGGCAGCGTCGAGCGCGACGGCCCGACTCAGGAGCAGAAGGATGGCGATAAGGAAGGGGAAAGTACGTCGCATGGTGGAATTCTCATTTTCTACTGGTGCTTTTCTTACCTTGCGTCATAATAGCGTACGATTGGTTTGTGAGCAAATATCACAAGAATTCTCTCCTGAGAGGCTTTTGCCATGCCATCCACTAGTCGTTCCCCGGGCAGAGGACTGGCCCTCGCGCTCCTTGTGCTTCCAGGCATCCTTGCCGTTGCGCCGGCCAAGGAAATCGAAATGGTTATGCCGGGGCCAATCAACGTGAGCCAGGTGCAGTTCAGCGATCGGCTGCATGGCGTCGCCATGGGAATCCACGCGAAGAATACTCCCGGATCGGCCATCGTCTGGAGCGACGACGGCGGCGACACCTGGAAGGATGCCGCGATCCGCGGCGACGTGGACGGAGCGGAACCGGAATCGCTCTTTCTCATTGACCGCCAAGTCGGCTGGGCCTTGATGTGCGGCTTGAACCCCCGCAGGCAAATCCTCTTGAAGAGCGAGGATGGCGGCAAGAGTTGGAAGCAGCAAGCGGCGCCCGACTTGGAGAAGGCCTGGGTGCTCAGCCAGATCTGGTTCGATCACCAGGGGAAGTGCGGGTGGATCAATACTTGCTCGGGGCCTCTCCTCGCGACCAGCGACGGCGCCCGGAGTTGGAAGCCTGTGGAGGTCGCCAGGTACGAGAACGGGCCGTTTCTGGCCGAAGGCAAGCCGCTGCCGCCCACCTTCGAGCATGCCGGCATGCACGTCTTTTCCTTGGAACACGTGATCCTCGGCGGCTACGCCGGCGTGATCCTGCAAAGCACCGATGCCGGTCGGACCTGGAAAGGCCGGCAAGTAGCGCTGGAACCAAGTTCCGCCAAACAAATGCGTGCCTCGCTCCGGGCGATCCATTTCACCGCGGGCGGCCGTGCCGGCTGGGCCGTCGGCGGCGAGGGCGACGAGATCCGGAATTCCAACAGTTGGGCGCAGTTGCGGCATCCCGTTGTCTTCTCGACGGCCGACGGCGGCGATACCTGGCAGCGGAGTAAGGTCGAGGTCCGCGGCCCCTTGAACGACGTCTGGGCGATATCGGCTAACGAGGCCTGGATCTGCGGACTCGGCGGCTACGCGTTGCAAACCCCGGCCCCAGGGTGCCTGCGACACACGCTCGACGGTGGCAAGACCTGGATCAACGAGCATCCGGGTATCGACGGGCTGCGAAAGCTCTTCTTCCTCGACGCCCAGCACGGCTGGGTCGCCGGAGGTGTCGGCGGAGGACAGACCGCGGAAAGCGTCATGCTTCTGATTCGGCCCTGACGGCCGGCGAACAAATAAGATTAAACAAGTTATTCATGGGTGCGTCCTGCGAGCACGTACCTAGGAGGAAAACCTCGTGCGACTCTTGTTGACTTCGGTGGTCTGCTGCGGGATTGCGATCTGTCTGACGGCGCCGACGCCCGTGGCCGGCGGTGAAACACCTTCGATATCCGTCAAGTACTCGGTCCGATCGCCAGGTGCGGTGAGCCTGGGAATCTACGATGCCCAGGGCCGATTGGTCCGCACGCTGCAAAGCGGGAAGAAGATCACAGCACCCGGCAGTCATACCGTCGCCTGGGATGGAAAGGACGACGCGGGCAAGGCCCTGCCCTCCGGCGCCTATCGTTATCAGGGCCTTTCGGCCCGCGTGGGCTGGCAGTACCAGTTGAGCATGGGCAATTCCGGCAAACCGCCTTATTTCTCCGCCGACGGGGCGGGCGGCATGGGCGGTGTCTGGGGCAACATCCTGGCTGCTGCGGCCGATGCGGATGGGAAGTCCGTCTATCTTCTTTGGGGCATGGAGGAAGGAACGCCGGCGCTGTGCAAATTCGATCCCCAGGGTGGCGAAGGCACTTTCAAAGTTTGGGGCGCGCACAACAATTGGAGCTGGGGATATTGCCAGTCGGTGGCCTGTGACCACGAGTACGTTTACGTGGCCAACAACGTCTTGGTGGACGATCCCGCACACAAGGGCAAGCAACTCTCGCGGAGCCTGATTTGGCGCGTGCGGGCCGACAATGGCGAATATGCCAACACCTATCCCGGCGAGAGCGGCGGCTTGATCAAGGTGAGCGAGGTTCCCGCCGAGTCGCTGCCCAAGCTGCCCCCGCTTTGGCAAATGGTTGCCAACCCCGCGCTACGACGATCCGCTGGTCTCGCCACCAACCTCTACAGCGTTACGGTGGACGCGTCGCGGCTCTACTGCTGCCTGCGGGCGGAGAACCAAGTGCTCGTCCTTGACAAGCGCACGGGCGCGCGGCAGCAGGCGATTCCCGTCCCGCAGCCGGCGGGGCTGGCCATGGCGCCCGACGGCAACCTGTATGTGCTCTCCGGGCGGAAACTCTTGAAATTCTCGCCCCAAGGCCATTTGCTGGCGACGGTCATCGCAGAAGGCCTGGTGGCCCCCTATGCCTTGTGCCTCGATGCCCAAGGACAGATCTACGTTTCCGACCAGGGAGCGTCGATGCAGGTCAAGGTGTTTAGTCCCCAGGGAAGACTCGTCAAAGCTTTGGGCAAGGCCGGGGGACGGGCCTACGGCGGGGCCTGGTCCACGATGAAGGAAGATCTGCTGCTGCCCACCGCGCCGGTGGTCGCGGCCGACGGGACACTGTACGTGGGCGAAGATGCTGCCCCGAAACGGGTCGTCATCTTCAAACAGGACCGCTGGGCCGAGGAATGGCTGGGTCCGCTGGCCAGCGGATGCGCGAAAATGGACGTCGCCGACGAGCTTCAGCCCGAGGACGTCTACCAGTTGTACTATCCCAGCGACCTGGTGCGCTACCGCGTCGATTACCGGAACCGGAAAGCCACCTTGGATGCCGTGTGGGGTTACGAGTTCTCGCTCGATCACCAGGTCGACTCGGCCCGTTATGCCGGGGGGATCAAAGAGAATGGGCTGTATCAGGGTGGTGGAAGCGGCGGCTACGTGCGGCATCACGGGGGAAAGACCTACCTTTTCATCAACCGCGGCCCGCACGTCTTTAGGGTCGAGGGGTACCAGATCGTCCCCTGCACGACCATTGGCCGCCTGATCGACGTCGAGCGACCGGAGTACGATATCTTGGCCCGCCTTAGCGCCGGGTGGAAGAGCCGCCCGACGTTGGGCCGCTATCCCTCGTCGCCGGCACAGGTCGGTTTACATGTTTGTCGCGACGCCAACGGCGATTGGGAGCTCCAAGAGAACGAAGTGGATTGGAGCCTGCCGCCGGGAGGCAAAGAAGAATTGACCTGGGCAGACAGCACGCTTCACGCCTGTGTCGACCCGGACATGAACGTCTTCGTTGGCGGCTGGAAACTGCCTTTCCTGGGACTGGACCTGCGTGGCAACCCCATCTACTCCTGGTCGAAGGCCGAGCGACTGCCGTACCGACCGCTGGGACGGCTGGCCGATCCGCAGAAGTCCCCCGAGGAGAATACCGCCGGGCTGCCGCTGGGCGTCGGCGACACGGCTGCGGGGCCGGGTCTGATTGCGCCCAGCGGGCGCGAAGTCAATACGTGGGTTGATCCCGAGGACGGCGGTTACTATCTTTCCGCCGACGTAGAAGGTAAAGGCCGGGGAGTCAATTGGGCCAGCCGCGGCATTTTCGCGCGGATCGGCAAGATGGACCGCAGTGGCCACTGGATCTGGCTGGCCGGCGAAAAGGCCACCGGCTTTGCCAAGCCCGGGCAGTTCTATAAGCCCGGCGAATTCGCGGGCATCGTCGAGGGCTGCCTCTTCGTGACCGACTGGAACGGCCAGTATCGCATTTACGACAAGGACCGCGGTTTGTACGTGGGCACGATCTTCAGCGACGTTTTTCGCGGCGCACGCCCGGACGAGAACCAGGTATTGGTCGAGTTCAATGAAGGGCACGTCTATCGTCATCCCGCTTCGGGCGAGATCTACGCCCTGGCCGGCGACGGCGAGTGTCTGAAACTCTTTCGCGTGACGGGATTGAAAGAAATCGAGCGTTTCCAAGGAACGCTCTCGCTGGGGAAGGAAGGACCATGAGCGTTATCAAAGCTGTGACAACCCTGGCGTTTGCGGCCATCCTGGGCGGTGGGCCGGTCTGCGGGGAAACTCCTAGTGCGCCGCCCGACCCGTCGCGACGGCAGGTCCTTTCCGCGCCCCGCCTGACGTCGCCGATCGTGATTGACGGCGTTGCCGCTGACTGGCCGAAGGACGCATCCCGCGCGAGCATGGCATTGGACCCCGATGCGGAAGAGTACCGGGGCGCGGCCCGCGCGGCCTGGGACGACGAGTTCCTATATACCGTCTTCGAAGTGGCCAGCGGCAAGCCGCTGCGCAATGCTGGCGGCGATCCGACCACGGCCTTCAAGACGGGCGATACGGTCGAGTTGTTTCTTTCCGTCAACGAGAATCCCCTGGCCGACCGGCGTCCGCGCGGCGCCAACCTCGACACCGCCAAAACGGGCGACTATCGAATCTTGATGACGCTCTTGCGGAACACGCGGCCCGTGGTTTTCGGATTCGATTTCGTCAATCCGGCCCACAATCAGAATCCCATGACGTTTCAGATTTCGGGTCCCAAGGCGCTTGTGGACCACGCCGCAGCGGTAGACGGGGCCGTCATGGCCGCGCGGAAGGCAGCCGTCAAGGGCATCGACGGTTTTGTGGTGGAAGCGAAGATTCCTTGGAAGTACTTTCGCAACTATAAGCCCAAGGCGGGCGCCCGACTGCTGTGCAACCTGGCCGTGAATTTTTCCAATCAGTCCGGCACGGCTAGCATGGGCAAGGCCTACTGGAACGGCCCCAGTCACATGACCGCGGACCTGGGCGTCGAGGCCCAGATTCACCCCGAACATTGGGGCTGGCTGGAACTCACGAAGTCCAATTGAAGGACCTGGAAGACGGGTCGAAGGCCCTGGGGATTTTCAACCTGGGCGAGTAAGTGTCGCCTTTCGCTCCGCGAAAGCTGCGCAACTTTCGCGGAGCGAAAGGGCGACCGGGCGAAGCACAAGGGAACGCCACGAAGGGCGTTCCCTACAGGGTTAAGGATAAAGACCGCCAATTCGGGGTCGCTGCACTCGCGGATCAGAAATCCGCATCCAGCACGATGCGGTAGCGGGCCTTGCCCGATTCAAGCCGAGCGAAGGCCTCATTGATCTTGCTCATCGGGAAGTGCTCGTTCTGCGGCGCGACATTGTGCCGTGCAGCGAAGTCGAGCATCGTAGCGATCGCCACCGGCGAACCGGTCGGCGAACCGGAGACGCTGCGCTGTTGCGCGATGAGCGAGAACACCGCGACCGGAATCGGTTCCGGCATGATGCCGACAACGTGCAAGCGGCCGTTGGGCGCGAGCGTGCCGATTATCGCGTCCCAATCGAGCCGCACGTTGACGGTGCTGATCAGGAGGTCGAAGCGGCCACCGAGGTTTTCGATCGCGGCCGAGTCCTTGCTCGACAGGACATGATTCGCCCCGAAACCCTTGGCTTCATCGAACTTGCTCTCGCTCGACGTGAACGCCGTCACGTCGCACCCGTAGGCGTGCGCGAATTTGACCGCCATGTGACCCAACCCGCCGATGCCGATAACGCCCACCCGGCCGGTCGGCTGGGCATACATCGTCAGCGGCGCGAAGACCGCAATGCCCCCGCACAAGAGTGGCCCGGCGTCGGCGAAATTCAGCTTTTCCGGCAGCGGGATGGCCCAAGCCCAGTGCGCGCGGATGTGCGTCGCGAACCCGCCGCGATGACCGAGGATGGTCGCTTGCACTTGCGGGCAAAGGTGATGGCTTCCCGACATGCACTGGTGACAGTGCATGCAGCTACCCGAGTTCCAGCCGACGCCGACGCGCTGGCCCACCTCGAGCCCCTTGGCATTCGGACCTACGGCCGTGACCCGGCCGACGACCTCGTGGCCGAGAATCGCGGGGTACTGCGAAATGCCCCAGTCATTGTTCAAGACGGAGAGATCGGAGTGACACAAACCGCAATGTTCGACAGCGACTTCAACGTCCTCGGTCCCGAGCGGTCCGAGTTCAACGGTTTCCAGCACCATCGGCTGCTTCGCCGCCTTCGCAACCCATGCCATATAGTTTGTCGTGTTTTCTCTTCTCGAACTTGGACCGGATTGGACGGCGGGAGCAGACACCGACTGTTTCTGTTTCAATCTGCTGACTGGCTCGCTACGGGTCTGGGTTGAAGTGGACATGCGTATTCCTTTTCGCTCTTGAGAGTATGTTTGCGAAGACACACTGGCTTAGACCAGGTTAATTACGACTTCGATATTGTCCCGTGTGGCTTTGCCTTGTTCCTTTCAGATTACTAGCTCGCTCCTCAGGAATTCAGAAATCGCTTCCGCGAAACCTCTCATTGGGCAGCAATTGTTGTGCCGAGTGAACAATAGATCCAGGTTTTCTCGTGCGTGCTATCAACATCGGCAAATGCGAAATCCACATCGGCACCGACCGTGGCATCGTATCGGCCAGGGTGGCACCGCATCGGTCAGGGTGGCCGTAGGCATCTCGACTTGTTGCCGCAGGCATGAGCGAATGGCGGTCCCGGAAAGCCAAGGCAATAGGTCGACATCTTGCCCATGCCGCGATAGATTAACGGAAGCGGGATGTCAAGTATCGATCTTTCGGTGGGCCTATCAGTTGTCCTCGTTGTGCCAGGTCGGCATGGAGTTGTGCGTGTCGTCGCGCAATCGCTGTCGAAAAGTCGAGCACCGATACGCCGCTGAGGATCGCTTCAACGAATTCGCTGCGGTGCTATCGCCGGATTTCGCTGTCTGCGCGATGCACCCCCATAAGAAGCCCGGAGACGGTAATTGCGCTGATAATAACTTCGTCTTCGGGCTGGACCCAGCGCGACAAGTCGACGCTCAACTTTTGCCGCTCGAACTGAATGATCATATTGCTCCAGAACGACATTCGCCACACCACCTTTGGCTATCCATCCGTACAACTTTCCTCTCATTTCCCCCCGTTGTCTCGCCGCACCTGCACTTGCAAGGCCCCCAGCATGCGCATGACGGCCGCCTCCTTCTTGTCGATGAAGGGCACGTTGTCCAGCACGATCGGCTGACGGTCGTTGCTGGTGTAGATGATCAGGCGGCCGGAACGGAGCAAGAGAAACTCGAAGATGTCGTTGATCTCCTTTTCCATCCGCAGGTTCGGGGCGGATAGCCGCTCCAGGTTGGCAAGGAAGCCGTGATGGTGCAGCAACTCGTTGCCGCGGACCTCCCAGTAGTCGAACTGTACGACGGCCGCAACCGCCGCGAACATTGCCCCTAGAATGACGGCGAGTCCCGCGTAGAAGTGGGCGTTGGCCTCGGGGTGGAATTTGTAAATGAAACTGGTGAGTTCCGGCCAGAGTTTGGGCTGGAACGTGAACAGCAGGATCAGGCCCATCGCTACCGCGGCCGCGAAGAAGAAGAGCGTCAAGGAGGTTGTGCGCGGAAAATCAAAGGCCAGGATCACCAGATTGACGGTAAATAGCCCGAGGAACAGCGTGCCAATGATCGCCGCGGCGTGGCTTTCAACGACCGTTGCGGCATGGCCTTCCGGGTCAACAGATTTCTCCACAAAATACATCCAGACCGAGGCGACGATCGCGAGCAGGAAGGTCGGATATAGGAAAACGACCTTGGGATAGGGCACCAGCAACACCCGCTCAGGGGTGTTGTCGCTGGGTTTAGCCGGGACTGGCGGGGGCAGGGGCGTGCCGCTGGCGGGACTGGACATGCTGATTTCCTCTCGATTTCAAGGTGGCGTGGCGGACCGAATGGAAAACGGTTCAGCCATTATAGCAAAAGGCTGCGATTATTGCACCCTCACGAATTCCTGCCGTGTTGGCAAGCGGATTCTGTTTCCTTATAATGGTGTTCCTCTTTTATTTGGTGGAATAAAGCCCACGACCAATCCCCGATATCTGCCCATCGAGTATTATGCCGATCCTGCCGACATTTATTTTGCCGAAGAACATATTGACCGCCCTGCGGCGGCCCGCGAATCACATTCAGGCATCGCCCCTACTGAGCGAAATCGCCGCGTGCGAAGCCCCGGAAGTGTTGCGCAGGCTGGGAACGGGCGAGCAGGGCCTGAGCGAGGAAGAGGCCGCCCGCCGCCTCGAAGAGCACGGCCCCAACGTAGTCGCCAAGGAGCAGCGATTCCGCCAGCTCAGGATCTTCGGCCAGGCCTGTGCCAACCCCCTGGTGATCTTGTTGCTGGTATTGGCGGTCGTTACCTATTGGAGCGACGAAGATCACGATCCCGGCGGGCCAGCCGTCATGTTGGCCATGGTCGTGTTGGGCGTCGGTCTGCGGTTCATCCAGGAATCGCGGGCCGACACCGCCGCCACCAAGCTCAAGGCCATGATCAGCGTTACGGCGACCGTCGTCCGCGACGGCCAGCCAAAAGAACTGCCGCTGGGGCACCTCGTGCCCGGCGACCTGGTCCGGCTTGCCGCGGGAGACATGATCCCGGCCGACCTCCGCCTGGTGTCCTGCAAGGACCTGTTCGTCATTCAGTCGAGCTTGACCGGCGAGTCGTTGCCCGTGGAGAAGTTCGACGCTCAGGAAGGAGGCAAGACCCGGTCGGCTCTGGAACTCAAGAATACCTGTTTTCTGGGCACTAGCGTGGAAAGCGGCGCGGCCACGGGCGTGATCGTGGAAACGGGTTTCAAGACCTACCTGGGCAGCATGGCCCAGTCCATGACCGGACAGGCGCCGCCCACGAGCTTCGACAAGGGCGTGAGCCGCTTCACCTGGCTGATGCTCTACTTCATGGCGGTGATGGTGCCGCTGGTGTTCCTCATCAACGGGCTGACGAAGCACGACGAGGACGAAGGCCCGAACGCGGCGATCTCCGCGCCGGTGGCGGACGACAGCAACGAACCGCCCAAGCACAAGAAGAACAAATGGACGGAGGCGTTCTTCTTCGCCCTGGCGGTGGCCGTGGGCCTCACGCCCGAGATGCTGCCCATGATCGTCTCGGTCTGCCTCTCCCGCGGCGCGATCGGCATGTCGCGGAAGAAGGTGATCGTCAAACGCTTGAATTCGATCCAGAACCTCGGCGCCATGGACGTGCTCTGCACCGACAAGACGGGCACGCTCACCTTGGACCGTGTGATTCTGGAGCATCACTGCGACGTTGTCCGCAACGAGGACGAAGGGGTGCTCGTGGCGGCCTATCTCAACAGCCATTTTCAGACCGGGCTGCGCAACGTGTTGGACCGCGCGATCCTGCAATTCCAGCAGGAGATCCACGAGAAGCACGCCGTGCAGGAGCACAAGAAAATCGACGAGATTCCCTTCGACTTCTCGCGCAAGCGGATGTCGGTGGTCGTGGAGACGCCCCAGGGAAGCCGCCGCCTGATCTGCAAGGGCGCCACGGAGGCCGTGTTCCAGTGCTGCAACCGCTTCGAATTGGAGGGCAAGGTCTACCCGGTCGATCCGATGCTGATTACGGAATTGAAGGAGTACTGCGACGAACTCAGCGCCGACGGCTTCCGCGTGCTGGCCATCGCCTCCAAGGACGTGCAGATGAAGGCGGCCTATTCCAAGGACGACGAGTGCGAGTTGGTGCTGATCGGCTACGTCGCCTTTCTGGACCCGCCCAAGGATTCGGCGGCGCCCGCCATCTTGGCCCTGAAGAACCACGGGGTCGGCGTCAAGGTGCTCACCGGCGACAACGAGCTGGTCAGCCGCAAGATCTGCCAGGAAGTCGGCTTGTCGACGGACTGCATCCTGCTGGGCGGACAGGTGGAGGCCATGTCGGATGCCGAACTGGCCGAGTCGGCGGACCGCGCCACGCTCTTCGCCCGCCTCTCTCCGGCCCACAAGCAGCGCGTGATCCGCGCGTTGCAGAGCAAGGGGCACGTCGTCGGCTTCCTGGGCGACGGCATCAACGATTCTCCGGCCCTGCGGGCCGCCGACGTGGGCATCTCCGTCGACAGCGCCGTGGACATCGCCAAGGAAGCCGCCGACATCATCCTCCTGGAAAAGAGCCTTATGGTGCTGGAGGAGGGCGTGCTGGAAGGCCGCAAGGTCTTCGCCAACATCCTCAAGTATGTCCGCATGGGCGCCAGTTCCAACTTCGGTAACATGTTCAGCGTGCTGGGGGCCAGCGCATTCTTGCCGTTCCTGCCCATGGAGACCAAGCAGATCTTGACGAACAATCTGCTCTACGACTTTTCCCAGGTGCCCATTCCGGGCGACAACGTCGATCCGGAACAGATCGCCAAGCCCCGCCCCTGGCAAATGGGAGAGATTGCCCGCTTCATCCTCTTCGTCGGCCCCTGCAGTTCGATCTTCGACTACACGACCTATTTCATGATGCTGTACTACTTCGGCTGTTGGAATAACGCGTCGCTCTTCCAGACCGGCTGGTTTGTCGAATCGCTACTGACCCAGACCCTCATCATCCACATCATCCGCACCAACCGCATCCCCTTCCTGCAGAGTTGGGCCAGTTGGCCGTTGACGGTTACGACGGCCGTGATCATGGGAATCGGCGCTTGGCTGCCGTTTTCGCCCATCGCGGGCCGGCTCGGATTCACGGCGTTGCCCACGCTCTACTGGCCGCTGATCGTATTGACGCTGTTTTGTTATGTGCTCTTGACCCAGGGCGTTAAAATCTTGCTGATCCGCAAAGGATGGATCTGAGGGAAATTTAATGGACGACGGTTTCATTCCACTAACCGATCTGCTGGAACAGCAGAGACGTGTGGCCGACAAGGTTGGTACGACACATATCCGGCGGCACATTTTCCTCTGCTGCGATCAGACGAAGCCGAACTGCTCGACCCGGGAACAATCGCTCGCAGCGTGGGAGTATTTGAAGTCTCGCTTGAACGAACTCGGCCTGACCGGCGCCGGCGGCGTCTATCGCACCAAGGTCAACTGCCTGCGGATCTGCACGGGCGGACCGATCGCCGTGGTCTATCCCGAGGGCGCTTGGTACGCCCGCTGCGACCCGCCCGTGCTGGAAGAGATCATCCAAGAGCACCTGATCGGCGGCCGCATTGTGGAGAAGTACTTGATTGCTTGCAAGCCGCTGTAAGGGCCATGGACGGAATTGATGAAACAAATTGGATGGAAAGCGTGGGTAGTCCAGGAGCATGTCTTTGCCCCGGAGGGGCATCTGAGAATAGCCCAGCGATTTATCGCTGGGGATCCGAGTTGATCGCAAAATTTGCCAGTCCCGGAGGGACGGTTGATATTGTCCGACAGGGGCACTTCTCAATCGTCCCTGGGACAGACAATACGCCAACGGACCCTCGAATTTGTTTCTCAATTGTGTCCGTGGCCACCAGCAACCCCTGCGGGAACCTCCGTCACCTTGCCAACTCAAGGCAGCGCAAGGTCTCGTGGTCGCAGGTGAGCAGTTTTCCACCCACATAGGCCGGATTGCACCAGTTCGGGCCGCACACTTTGGCCGACGAGAGCACACGATACTCTTGTGGATCGGCGGCGATCAGATATGCGCGGCCGCTGTCGCCCAGCACGAAAAGATTGTCCTGCATGACCAGCAGCGATACGAAACCCGCCGGGCTGGCCAGAGCCGTGGTCTTGGCCCAGGTGTCCTTGCCTGTCTTGATGTCCACGCAAAAGAGCTTCTTCTTCGGACCTAGTCCGTAAAGATGCCGGCCGACGACGACGGGGCTGGAGAAGTTAATAGCCAGATCCTTGCGGACCCAGGCCTGCCGGACATTCATGCCGTCGTCTGCCGCCGAGACGCAGAAGCCCAGCAAGCCAGCCTCGTGCGACGAGACGACGACCATGTCGTCGCAGGCCACAGGAGTGGCGATGTGTCGGCTGAAAGACGTTTTCACCGCCGCCCGCCAGAGCAGCTTGCCGCTACGGGGATCAAGCCCGATAATGCCGTCGGAAGTGAACGATAAAATCTGTTTTGCGCCGGCCAGTGTGGCGAGGACGGGGCCTGCGTAACCGGGTACGTCGTCTTGCGACTTCCAAAGCACCTTGCCGTCGGTCTTGTCGAAGCAGACAACGCTGGCACCATGTTGTCCGCCCACGCCGACGATGATTCGCGGGCCGTCGACCAGCGGCGAACCGGTGTAGCCGTGGCGGGCGGCGCCCTGGGCGCTGCCTTTTTCGCCGATAAATACGGCGTCGAAATCCTTGACGAAATTGACCCGCCAGAGCAGCTTGCCGTCGGCCGCGTCGAGGCATTGAAATTCGCCGCGGCACGATTGCGCGAAGACCTGCGGGCCGTCGGCGACGGGCGTGCCGCGGGGACCGGTCCCCGTGTTGTCGCCGATCACGTCATCGAGGAGCACGTTCCACAGTTCCTTGCCCGACGCCAGATCGCAGGCCAGGAGCGTCTCTTTGTCATGGCGGTTATCGAGGCAGAAAACCCGCCCCCGGGCTACCACGGGCGAGCCAACCCCTTCGCCCAGCTTGACCTGCCAGAGCAGTCTCGGATCGGCGGGCAGCGTGGCGGGAACGCTGACGCCGGCCGGCACCCAGCCGGTATTCTCCGGCCCTCGCCAGCGCGGCCAATCATCGGCCGCCGCGGTGATGGGAGGGAAAAGGAACAGGGCAAGGGCAAGCAAAGACGAAAGGGAGCGAAACATCATGGCGGGAGGAATCCGTGGTGGGGTTAGTCCCATCTTGGCTTGCGGCGGGCGAAAAGTCAACTGTACTCCTCACGCTTCGCCGTGAGGAACCGGCCCTTAGGAGCGACAAATCAATAACTGCCGTATGGTTGCCTTTCGCTCCGCGAAAGTCGCATCTTTCGCGGAGCGAAAGGCGACACTTGTTGATTCGCCGGCCCTTACTTTTGCGGCTGAATGAGCCGGTTCAACTGATTCCCCAACTGGCTCTCCAGCACGCCCAGATTGCTGAGGAGCTGGCTCTTGATCCGCGCCAACTCATCTCGGTCGAGTTGCGGCGACTTCAACGTGCCGCCCACGGGGATCTGCATTTTCCGCTTCCTGATCACCTCGGTCACGGCGTTGCTGGGAAGCCATGCCAGCGGCACCGACGTTTCCACCATCAGCTTCAAGGAATCGTCCAGGCCCACGGAGCCGAAAGTCCGCATGGTCAGTTCCGGGAACTGCAGCGCCAGTCCTTGGTGGTAGATCCTTCCGGCCGTCATGCGAAAGAGGATCACCGACTCAGGCTCGATATGCACTAGCGAGGGCGAGACGGCCGCCACCGAAGCCATTTGCCGCAGCAACGGCCCGGGGTTCATCTCGGCCGAATGGACGATGATCCGCCCCGCGATCTCGGCACGGTTCAGATTGCCGAGGGGGATGCGGCAGCCGTCCAACTGGATCGAGAACTGCCCCTTGGAGTTCGTGACCGAGTCCAGGATCGGAACGACGTACTTCAACGCCGAATGGCAGGCGGCCTCGTCGAGTTGGACCTGGCTGGCCAGCGTGCCGGCCGAAAGGCGAAACTCGATCGGTTGCCGGTCAAACCGCAACTCCGGCTGCAAGGCCAGGCGTCCCTGGTTGCAGGTCGCTTCCAACGGATCGGCCCGCAAGATGCCGTTGGCCAGCCGCAGCCTGACCTCGCCCGGCCCGACTTGGAATCCATACAGATTGGCCCCGGCGAACCGCAGCGCTGCGCTGCCTTCACCTTGGGATGGCCAGCAAGAGCCATGATAGGCGATCGGGCTGGTTCCCGTGCCGAAAAAGCGAATCGATGTGCCCGTGTAAGGTTCCAGCCAGCGGTTGAGCTTGTCCCACTCGTAGGTCACGTCGCCGCTCACCTGCACGTCGGCAGGATTGCCCAGCACGATCTGCGCGGCGGCCGGCGTGCCGGGCGGACCGGCGTTCAAGTTCAGGGCGATCGCGCTGGTGGCCAAGGAGGCCGAGTCGAACTGCAGCCGCGCAGAGGAAAAATCGTAACGGCCGGCGGCGTTCAACTCGATGGCCGGATCGGACCAGTTCCACGCGGGACCGGCCAATGCAAGCTGCGTGGTGTTGATCTTGGCTTGGCTGAAGGCCAGCGAATTGGCCGACAAGGTCACTTGGCCCGATGCCTGGTAACTGCCGTCCATCCGCGGGCTCTGCGGCGAGAGCAACGCGACAAGCCGCGCCGGCCAGCGATCGACGCGGCCTTGCACTTGAACGTCCAGGGGCCACGCCGCACGGGCGCTCAGCTCGGCAACCGGCTGCAAGAGGCGGAGATTGGCCATGTCGCCGCCGGAGCGGAGTTTCAGGCTGGCCGCGTCAATCCGCGTCTGCGCGCCGAAGTCGGTTTGGCCGCTGGCGCTGACGACGATCGCCAGGTTGTCTTCGTTCCATGCTGGTTGCTGAGGGGCGGCAAGCTGGAAGTTTTGCACGTCCATCGTGCCGCTGAGCTTGACGTTGCCCTGCCCGCTCCACTGGGCTTCGAAATTCGCGGCCAGCGAGCCGTCGAGTTTCAGCCCGGGCGCGGCGCGGGAGGCAAGACGCTGAAACATGGCCAGCGGCAGCGCGGTGATTTGCAGGCTGAGGTCACCATCAGCGGCGGCCGGGCCGTTGCCGGCGGGCGGATTGGCTGGCGGCGCGTCGCTGGCCTTCATGTGTGATTTCCAGGTCAGGCTGCCTGCCCGTCCGCGGTCGTCGATCGCGGCGGTCCCTTCCATGCGCGTCGGCCAGGCCAATCGCCGCGACATGTCCAGGGCAAACTGCAAGGCGGTGACATGCCAGCTCTGTTGCGTTTCCGCATCGACGATCACGGCCTCGCCATCGACAATCTCCAGCGACAAGTCGACGCCTTGGCTGGAAGAACTGCTCGGGCCGGTCAGCCAGCGGGCAAGCACCGTCTCCAGGTTGCTGCCGTCGCGGGTCAGTTTAATGTTGAGCTGCAGCTTCTCGATCCGCAGCTTGCCCGCGCCGGCAGAACTGAAGAGCATCTTCAAGAGCGAGCGATCGCTTGCCAGGTTGTCGACCTCGATAACCGTTTCGCCTTGCGCATCGCGGACTTCGACACCGGCGACGCTAGCCGGCGAGAACCAGCCGACCGATGCCGAGCGGAAGGTGACGGCTCCATCGAGCATCGCGGCCCGGCGGACGAGGCGGCCCATCAGCGGCGTGTGGACGAGGATTGTGGGCAAGAGGGCGACCAGCAGCACGACGGCCAGGCTGACGATGCCGGCAATCGTCAGCAGCCGGCGGCGTTTCCGCCGCGGAGGGTGGTTGGGCGCCTCGTTTTCGGGCGACGGGGCCGCAGGGTTTTGCCGCTTTTTCTTTCCGTCTATGGACATCTGCACGCCTCCATGCGCAACCAACTGCTGCGGATTGTAACGGCAAGTCGCGGCAGAATCCAGAGGAGCTTGATGGCAACGCGGCGCACTGCTGTCATTGCTAGCAGGCGGCAAGGTTACGATCGAGGCGCCATCGTCCTTGCGTCTAAGTGATCAGACATGCAACAAACAAGCTGGCAGAAGACGAGTTTACGGACCGACCCGTGTCTCCAGCGGTGCCGCGGGCAGTCCGGCCTTGTTCCAGAGGCAGTGCCCGGGGACATCCACGTAATCGTAGCGCAGGAACTTCGGCTCCTTGACCAGCGGCGAGGAGACCAGCACGTCATCGCCGTCGATCTTCGCGTCGGCCCAGACATACCTGCGGTTGGCCCCCGCCAGGGCGAAGCCTTCGAGCTTGCCGCCCCGGACGACCAGTCCGCCACCGAGGTGGTCATAGTACACGCGCACGGTAGTGCCCTCGATGGTCGCCGTCTTGAGCACCGGCCCCGAATACTCCAGCGCCTGGCCGAAAATCCGCGCCTGCGCGATCAGGGCCAGCCGCTTGCCCACATCCTGCTTGTTCTTGGGGTGAATGTCATGGGGATCGCCCAGGTCGGTGATCACCGCGGTGTCGGCATTGGCCACCGAATGGCCGACATCCCATTGTACGGCGCGGATCTCGGCTGCGCCGATGTCTTCGGGGTTCAAGGTAGGCGTGCCGCCCAGCACGGGTAACTGCACGATGAGGAACCAGGAATCGGGCGAAGTGAAACGCAGGCGCCAGTCGGCGATCATCTCGGTCAGTAGCCGCCGGTGTACGGCATGGCCGCCGGGGCACGGCGTTTCACCCTGATACCAGAGCGCGCCCTTGATCGCATACGGCGTGAGCGGCGCAATCATGCCGTTGTACAGCACAGTAGGAAGCTGGAAATCGTTGTCCAGGCGATGCGGGAACGGCGGCAGCTTGGCCGCGGACGTCGATTCCCGCAGGAACCGTGGGCCGCTGAGGGGGATTGCCGCCGCTTTGCCGCCCGGCAATTCGAGCTTGGACACCGCCGACGGGCCCTGGTAGCCGCTGCCCGGCTGGGCCAGCACACGTAGGGCGATGACGTTGCGCCCGGGCTTGACCAGCGCGGCCGGGACTCGCGATGTGCGGTTGATCCAGCCCTGGTCGAACGCGCCCACGAGCGTTCCGTTGAACCAGGTCGTGTCGGGCTCCCAGATGCCCGTGACGTACAGGCTCAAGTCCTTGCCGGCCCAGTCCTGTGGCACGTCCACTTCCTTGCGGAACCAGGCGATGCCGTGAAAGCGCGGGACGTCGGCCTTGCCGCCGTCGGCGGGGAGCGCGACCCGCCGCCATCCGCTCGTATCGCACTGGGGCTTGAACCAGCCCCGGCGCGTGCCGGGGTCGTTATCCTCCCACCAGCGCTGGACCACGCCCTGGAAGTAGGTCTCGCCGATCTTGTTCTCGCGGTCCAAGGCCCGCAGCGCGTCCAGCGACTCCAGGCCGGGCTTCAATTCCGGCACGCCTTGCAGCATGGACGGCGCGCACCAAGACGTGATCGCCGACCCGCCCACCGCGGCGCGGATCAGGCCGATCGGCACGTCTACCTTCTCCTGAAGATCGCGAGCGAAGAAGTAGCCGATGGCCGAGAACTCTCCCACCGTCTGTGGCGAGCAAACCTCCCACCTGGCGGCGACCGTGTCCTGCGGATCGGTGTGCATCACCTGCGGGCCGCCGGGGCGAAGCCCGGCCCAAGGCACGCTGAAGAAGCGTATCCGCGGATGCCGGGCGGCGGCGATCTCCGCCTTCGCATTCATGGACCCGCCCACCGACATCTGCATGTTCGATTGGCCCGAGCAAAGCCAGACGTCGCCCAAGAGCACGTCCCGGACCTCGATGGTCTGCGGGCCGGTGACGGTCATCATGTGCGGGCCGCCGGCCGGCAAAGCGTCCAACCTGGCCAGCCACTTGCCGTGGGCGTCGGCAACTGCCGTCGCCGTCTTGCCGGCCAGCCTCACCGTGACTTCCTTGCTCGGCTGTGTCCAGCCCCAGACGGTGGTCGCTACATCCCGCTGCAAGACCGTATGATCGGTGAACAGCGGGTGCAGGAACGGCCTGCCCGCGGGCACATCCTTGGCCGGCAAAGGCGTATCCGCCAGCAGCAAGGCTGCCATGAGGATGCTTGGCCGCCATGCGGTACGGGATGACGTGTTCCTGGTCCTGTGGTTCATAATGTCTTCTCCGCAGTTGTGCTTGGTGTCTGGAATTCCATGTAAGGCCCATGCGGGCATGGTTCAATTACGAGGCATCTGTAGGGAACGCCGGGGCACCCGCGCAGCGAGTGCCCCGGCGTTCCCTACAGTGTTACGCAAACGGCCCGCAAATTGAACCACGTCCAAAATGTCATTCTCCGGGAAAAGCATACGCGAAGCACCCCCCGGATTTGCTATTGATCGGAGGCGATATCCTGAGTCAAATAGTCTATACACAAACATTGACGATGAACAACCATGTCTAAAACCAAACCCAAGCTCAACCTTCGCGATTCTCGCACCCTGAAACGAATCAACGAACTGGCCGACAACGTCGTCTCTGCCGCGCAGCGCGGGCGGGACCCGGCCGTCGATGTGCCGGCCCGCACGCTCTCCAACATCCGCTACAACAAGTCGAAGCGGATCCTGGAAATGGGCGGCAACACTAACCGCCGGCAGTTGTTCAATCTCTCGCAGGCCAAGGCCTACATGCAGACCGTGCTGGTGGCCCACGGTGTCAGCCGGCTCATCGACGAAGGCAAGACTGCCAGCTTGCGGCAAATGTTCTACATGCTCAAGCACGACGTGAAAGGCACCAAGGAGCCCACCTTCGAGGACCAGGGCGAATGCGACCCCATCGTCGAGGACATGGAGGTCCTGCTGGACAGCCTCCGCGAAGAACTGCACCTGGCCGCGGAAGTCAAGGGTAACATGGTGGGGAACCTGGTCCTGGTCGATAGCGGCGACGAGATTGACTGCTCGCGGATGGGGTCCGGCGGCTACGGCGTGCCCTCGATCGTCGAGCCTGAGGTAATCCAGTTCAAAAAGTGCGATGCCAAGTTCGTCCTGCACGTGGAAAAGGGCACGGTCTGGCAGCGGTTCAACGAAGACAAGTTCTGGCGCAACA
>CAZTPX010000071.1:0-48386 GCA_964615095.1 uncultured Planctomycetaceae bacterium
ACGCAGAACCCCATCGAGCAGGAAGGCACCTACCCGCTGCCGGAGGCCCAGCAGGACCGCTTCATGTTCAAGATCTTCGTCCGCTATCCGAACTTCCTCGAGGAGTTCGAGGTGGCCCGTCGGACGACCACAACCATGAGCGACACGATCGAGCCCGTGCTCACGGCCCGGGAGATCCTCGACCTGCAGCGGATCGTGCGCGAGGTGCCCGTCTCGGACCACGTGATCCGCTACGCCCTCTCACTGGTCCGCCAGACCCGCGTGCGCGAGGCGGGCGTGCCCGATTTCGTGGGCGACCAGGTGGTCTGGGGGGCCGGTCCCAGGGCCGTGCAGTACCTGATCCTGGGTTCCAAGGCCCGCGCCCTGTTGCAGGGCCGTACGCACGTGACCTGCGAAGACATCGAAACCCTGGCCAAGCCGGTGCTCCGGCACCGTCTGGTGCTGAGCTTTACGGCGGAGAGCGAAGGCGTGACCACCGACCAGGTCATCGATCGCATCGTGGCCGTGACCCCCAAGCGAGAGGACGAACTGACCCGCGATGCCCGATTCCAAAAGATTTTTGCATCCTGACGCGATCAAGCGGATTGCGCGGCTGGAAATGCGTGCCCGCCACGTCGTCGAGGGTTTTCTCTCCGGCATGCATCGCAGTCCCTACTTCGGCCAGTCGATCGAGTTTCGCCAGCACCGCGAATACACCTTCGGCGACGACCCACGGCACATCGACTGGAAGCTGTGGGCCAAGCAGGACCGCTACTACGTCAAGCAGTTCGAGGAGGACACCAACCTTCGCGGCACCTTGCTGGTCGACGTCTCCGGCAGCATGCGCTACGGCCGCGGGGCGATGAACAAGTTCGAGTACGGGTCCACGATCGCCTGCAGCCTGGCCTATCTCTTGCTCCGCCAGCAGGATTCGGTGGGCTGCGTCTCCTTCGACGAGAAGGTGCGGATGATCGTGCCTTTGCGGGCGAAGCGGAACCACCTGAACTCGATCTTGCAGGCCCTGGAAGTCAGCGAGCCGCGCGACAAGACGGACCTTTACCCCATCCTCCGCGAGGTTGCCGAGACCTTTCCCCGGCGGGGGATGATGATCCTCCTCTCCGACCTGTTCTCGCCCCGCGACGGCCTCTTCCGCGGCCTGAAACTGCTCCGCGCCCGTGGGCACGACGTGATGGTCTTCCACTTGCTGGACGACGACGAGATGGACTTTCCCTTCACGGGGCCGACGCGCTTCGAAGGGCTGGAAATTCCCGACGTCCTGCGCTGCAATCCCCGCGCGCTGCGCGACGGCTACCTGCGGGCACTGGGAGACTACCTGGAGGAAGTCCGCCGCGGTTGCACGCGGAACAACGTCGATTACACCCTGCTGCGGACCAGTCAACCGCTGGATGCCGCGCTGGCCGCGTTCCTGAGCAACCGGCTGGGGATGCACCACAGGAACCGGGGGTAAGGCCGACGGAATGACGAATGACGATGTGAATTTTAAAGCGTAAATGATGAAATCCGAAGTAGTGACGATGCATGCATGTCCGATGACGACGACCGAGAATAGTTGTTCGTCATTCGTCATTTGTCATTCGTCATTCCTGCCACTGTCCTCTGCCGCCTGATATCTTATGCTTCCATTGGTCCATCCTTTCTATTGGGGAATGTGGTTCCTCGCCGCCCCCGTGTTGATCCACCTGATCAACATGCTGCGCCACCAGCGCGTGGAGTGGGCGGCCATGGAATTCCTCCTCCTGAGCCAGAAGAAGCATCGGACCTGGGTCATCTTCAAGCAACTGTTGCTGCTCTTGCTGCGCATGGCGGCCATCGCCCTGGTGGTGCTGGCCCTGGCCCAGCCGCTCCTGCCGGACCGCTGGGGCAGCTTTCTCGGCGCGCAGCAGACACATCACATCGTGCTCTTGGACGACAGCTACTCGATGTCGGAGAACTTGGGCACGCAGACGGCCTTCGACCAGGCCAAGAGCGTGATCAAGCGCTTGGGCGAGTCGGTCGTCCGCCCCCGCGAGCCGCAGTTCTTCACGCTCCTGCGGCTCTCGCGCTGCGGCCGTTATGGCCGTACCCAGCCCGATTTTCAGAAAGAGGCGGTCGACGCCGATTTTGCCAGGCGCTTGGGCGATGCCTTGGACTCGATCGAGATCTCGCAGACCGCCGCCGAGCCGTTGCCGGCCCTGGAATTCGTGCAACAGCAATTGCTGGCTGAGAATGACGGCCAGCGCCGCATCGTCTACCTGCTCTCGGACTTTCGCACCCGGCAGTGGGACAAGCCGGACGAATTGAAGAAACGCCTTACGGAAGTCGACGAGAACCACGCCGAGGTCCGGCTGATCGACGCCGTGGAAGAGCAGGGCCGGTCGAACCTGGCGATCACCGCCTTGGAGCCGGAGGAAGGCATCCGCGCGGCGGGTGTGCAGTGGCGGATGCAGGTCACGGTGCAGAACTACGGCCTCTCCACGGTCCGCAAGATACCGGTGCTCTGGTCCGCCGACGGCAAACCGGGCGGAAGCGTGACCATCGATGCCATCCCGCCCGGCCGTTCCGAGCAGAAAGAATTCTACGTCAATTTCGCCATTGCCGGCGAGCACTCCATCGAGGCCCACCTCAATGCGGACGCGGTGGACGTCGATAATTATCGCTATGCGGTCATCAATCTGCCGGTCACGACGCCCGTGCTGCTGATCGACGGGCAGCGTTCCGCGGCGAACTCCAAGCGCATCGCCAACGTACTGACGGCCAGCAAGGGCATCCAGCCGGAGATCGTCGCGCCCGACTACCTGCTGGCCCCGAAGCGGCCGCTGGGCGAGTTCGCCATGATCTGCGTGTCCAACGTGGGCAAGATCGAGCGCGCAGGGGTGGCGGCCCTGGAGAAATACGTCTCCGAGGGCGGCGGCGTGTTCTTCGTCGCCGGCCCCGCGACTCGCGGCGAGTACGTGACGCAGGACCTGTATCGCAACGGCAAGGGCCTCTTCCCCCTGCCCTTGACGCGTCCGGAACCGCTGGTCGTCGATCCGCTGGACAACACACCCGACGCGCAGTCCGAGGACCACTACGTGTTTCATAACATCGAGCACCGCGTCGAGAATATCTCGAAGATTTTCATGCAGCAGTATTTCGCCGCGCCCGCCGATTGGAAAGCCAAGAGCGATCCCTCCTTGCAGGTAATCATGCGGCTGCGCAACGGCGCGCCGCTGTTGGTGGAGAAGGGTTTCGGCCGCGGCCGCGTACTGGCCTTTCTTTCGACCACCGCGTCGACCGGCGCCGGCAAATGGAACAACTGGTCCAGCGCGGAGCCTTCCTTCGTGGCCTTCGTGCTCAACATGGTCCCCTATCTCTCGCATCGCTTCGGCGCGAGCGATTCCCTGCTGGTGGGCGAGCCGAAGGCGATCTCGTTCAGTGCTCCTGCTTTTGAAGCGACGGTGCATTTTTCCGGTCCTGGGGGCGATGTCTCGGCGGCCACGATTGACGCTGAGGTCTCGGCCGCGGACAAGACCCGCCGCACGGCAACGTACGTCAAGACGGAAACCGCGGGCTTCTACAAGGCCCTGCTGACGCAGACGTCGCACAAAACGGAAACGCGAACCTTCGCCGTCAACGTCGATCCGGCCGAGGGAGACTTGCGGGCCTTGGCTGGTCCCGACTTGCTCTCCCGCTTGGCGCCGTTGAAGCCCATCTTCGAATACGCTTCCAAGTACGATACGAAACTCGATGAGACCCAGGGGCGCAATTTGGGCGATTTCGTCCTCCTAATCCTGCTGATCGTGCTCTTCCTGGAGCAGTTGTTCGCCTGGTCGTGCAGCTACCATATTTCGTCGCGCATGACCAACCCCTGGACGCCCGGTGGCGGTGCCCGTGGTGTCGGCTTAAGCCGGAATTCGGCCGGGCAGCCGACTCAAGACGAGATGATCAGCACGGCGAAAGGAGGCCCGGCATGATGGCTTCCGCTTTATGGCTCTTGGCCGACGCCGCGACCACGACGAAGTTCGAGTGGGGACGCATCCAGGCCGACTACGAGTGGTGGATGTACGGCGGCATCTTGCTGGCGCTCTTGGCCCCCTTGTTCTGGATCTACCGGCGGGACACGAGCGAGTTGCCCTGGTATCTCCGCATCGGGCTGCCGCTGCTGCGGACGTTGGTTCTGATCGGCCTTCTGGTCGTCTATCTCCAACCGCGCTGGCGGAGCGAGCGCGAGGTGCATCTCGATAGCCGCGTGCTGATGTTGGTCGATACCAGTCTGAGCATGGGGCTGGACAAGGACGGCGGCCATGCGGGTCCGGCGCGGTTGCAGCAGGTGGCCGCGGGGCTGGACAATACCGAGTTCCTCGCCCGCTTGCGGAAGAAGCATCAGGTCACCGTGGTACCGTTCAATAGTATTTTGGAAGAAGACCGCCGCGTGGTCTTGCCTTGCGATGTTCCCTCGCCGGCAGAGAAGGCCGGCAATGAATCGGGTACCAGCGATTCGGGCAACGGCGAGTCGGCCAGCGGGGAATCCTCGGAGCATGTCGCGGCTGTCGGCAAGCCGCTCGTGGCCCCGCCCGCCTGGAATAAGCAACTTCTGCCTGGCGGCACCGAAACCCGCCTGGGCGAGGCCCTGGAGCAACTCCTGCGCAAGGAGCGGAGCACGCCGGTTTCCGGCATCGTGCTGGTCAGCGACGGCGGCCTGAACGCCGGCGCGTCGCCCGACACCGCCCTAGAGCTCGCCCGCGAGTCGCACATTCCTATCTATACCATCGGCATCGGTTCGGACAAGAAACCCGTCGACGTCCACGTGGCCGAGTTCAGCGTTCCCTCCCGCGTCTTTCCCGGCGATCGCTTCTCTGTGGAAGGTTCGATCCAGGGCTACGGACTGACAAAGAAATCGATCCACGTGGAGCTCCTGGCCCGCGACGGCGCGGACGCCAAGAATCCGTCGCGTCGCGGTCAGGGCCGGTTCGTCGATGCTAAAGACGTGGTCCTGCTGGGAGATGGCGAGGCCGTGCCGGTCAAGTTCGAACTGCCGCCCTCGGAACTCGGCCATCACGTGCTCTGCCTGCGGGTGAAGGCCCCGGCGGGAAGTTCCGACGCCTCCGACAAATTCCTGGAGGGCGTGATGGATTGCTCGGACCACCAGACGCACGTGCTTCTCATGGCCGGCGGTCCCTTGCGCGATTATCAGTATCTCCGCACGCTCCTTTTTCGCGACAAATCGGTGAAGGTCGACGTGCTCTTGCAGTCCGGCCAACCCGGCATGTCGCAGGAGGCCACGAAACTCCTGGACGACTTCCCCGAATCGCGGCAGGAGATGGCCGACTACGATTGCCTTGTGGCCTTCGATCCCGATTGGAAGGCGCTCAAGCCCGAGCAGGTCGACTCGCTCTTCGACTGGGTCGACCAGGATCACGGTGGCATGATCGTTGTGGCCGGATCGGTCAACGCGGGCCGGGCTTCCGAGGGCTGGGTGCAAGATGCGGGCATGAGCAAGATCCGCCGGCTCTACCCGGTCGACTTCAACTCAAGCGTGAGCGGCATGCGGAGCAACGTGACGTACAGTTCTGAAGAGCCCTGCCCGTTGGAATTTACCCGCGAAGGGTTGCAGGCGGCTTATCTCTGGCTGGGCGAGTCGGCCGACGCTTCGCACGACATCTGGTCGCAGTTTTCCGGCGTTTACAGTTTTTGTCCGGTCCGCGACAAGAAAGCGGGCGCCACCGTGCTGGCCCGTTTCGGCGATTCCCGCGCGGCCCAGGGAGGCCTAGCGCCGATCTATATGGCCGTGCAACGCTACAGCGCCTCGCCCATCTTGTACCTGGGCAGCGCCGAAACCTGGCGGCTGCGGCGGCTTGATCCCGCCTGGTTCGACCAGTTCTGGACCAAATCCATCCGTTTCGTGGCCCAGGAGCATCTCCGCCGCCAGTCGGCGCGGGGTTCGCTGTCCATCGACCGCGACCGTTACACTGTGGGTAGTTCCGTGGAGGTGCGTGCGCAACTCAAGAATTCCCGCATGCTGCCGCTGCCGGCGCCCAGCGTGACGCTTTATGTCACCCGCGATGGCGTGGACCGGCAGGAACTTTCCATGCCGGCCGATCCCACCCGCGCGGGGCGGTTTCTCGTCGAATTGCCCGTCTTGCGGCCGGGCGAGTACAACTTGGAACTAGTCGTGCCGGAGACGGCCGATGAGCGATTGCACCAGGCATTCCGCGCCGTCGTGCCCCGCTTGGAGGAGGAGAATCCGCAGCGCAATGCGGCCCTGCTCATTGAAATAGCTGCGAAGACCAACGGCAAATACTATGATGACCTGGCGGTGGCCTTGAGTGGCGCCGCCACGCCTTCCTTGGTCGATCGGCTGAAGGATGTCAGCCGCACGGAGTCGATTCCGCTTGCCCCCAAGCCGGAAGAAGACGAAAAATGGCTGAAATGGATGTTGGTCGCCCTGTGTGCGGTTTTGAGTTTGGAGTGGCTGGTACGGCGTTTGTACAAACTGGCCTGAAGAAGTAGGGTGGGACCAGCGAGCTTGCGAGCGCAGGCCCACCATGACCGAGAATGTAGAAATAATGGTGGGCCGGCGCTTTCTCCGCAAGCTGGTCCCACCCTACAACTGAATGAGAGATCCCCGCCGACCCCGTGTCGGTGGAACCATGACTGAGTGGCTATGGCAACCTTAGAACACGAATCCCCGCCGCTTTTGCCTCCTGTGATTCGTCAGCAGCTTGCCGCCTTGCGCGGGCGGATACGCCGCTACGTGTGGTGGGAAGGGCTGGCGGCGATCGGCGTCTGGCTGGGTGTGGCTTTCTGGGGTAGCATGGCCATCGACTGGTGTTTCGAGCCGCCCCGGGCGGTGCGCTTGGCCATATTGATCGCGGCTGGCGTGGGGCTGGCCGCGGTACTCTTCCTGTTTATCCTCCGCCGAGCCTTTGTCCGTCTCAGCGACGCCAGCATGGCCACGCTCTTGGAGCGGCAGTTCGCGCAGTTCAACGACGCCCTGCTGACGTCGGTGGTCCTCCTTGATCGCCCGGCCGGCTCCAGCGGTTTCAATCCCCAGATGCTGGCCCACACCGGCGATCTGGCCCGCCAGGGCTTTGACGACGTGCGGCTCTCGCGGGTGTTCAACCGCATGCCGCTGGTGCGTAAATTCGTCATCGCCTTGGGACTGGCTTCCGCGGTCGGACTGTTGGCGTGGATGGCCCCTGCGGCGCTGGAGCTTTGGGCACAGCGGAATCTGCTTCTGGGCAACGCCATGTGGCCGCACAAGATCCGCCTGGAAGTGGTGGGCTTTAGCGACGGCATGGCCAAAGTGGCCGCCGGCTCGAATTTCGATCTCCGCGTGCGGGCCTTCCGCGGCGATACGGAAATACCCGTCATCCCGGAAAAGGTCGAGCTTCGCTGTCGCGAAGAAGGCGGCGGCCGTTTCCGCAAGACGATGAAGAACATCGGCCGTTCCGCAACCTCCTCGGCCGCTGCGGACGAAGTGCTGCAGGAATACAGCTACGAGTTCAACGGCGTGCTCAACTCGATCCATTTCGACGTTGCCGGCGGCGATGCCCGCTTGTACGACCTGCAATTGAAGGTTGTGCCCAATCCCACCCTCAGCCTGAAGGTGGTCTGCGAATATCCGGCCTATGTGGAGCGCGGCCCGAAGACCATCGACTCGGCTGGCGCGGCGGTTCCCGTCCGCGTGCCGGTAGGCTCCCGCCTTACGATCGTTGGCACGGCCGACAAGCCGCTGGAAATGGCCCGCATCGATTGCCCGGCAGTCGAGGGCACTGCGGGCTGGTATCGGCAGTTTGAGGACGACGCGCTGGGCGAGCAGCGGACGCAATTCACCTATACGTTCGAACCTTTTCCCGTCCCGTCCGTCAAGCCGCTCGATGCTGCGGCCAAGCCGGGGGAAACGGGAGCGGCGGAACCCAAGGGGCCCGCGAAGCTGCGGGAGTATGCGCTCCAGTTCGCCCTCCGCGATAGCGACGGACTGAAGGCCCGTGACCCGATTTTCTTGACATTGGTGCCCGTGCCCGATGAACCTCCCGAGGTGAAGGTCCGCCTGATGGGCACGCGGGAGCCGGTCGTCACCCCCAAGGGCCGACTTCCCATTGCGGGCACGATCACCGACGATTGGGGGCTGGGCAAGGCTTGGTGGGCCTACACGGTTGAGGAACGGACCATGTTGGCAATTCCGAAACCAAAGGGTGACTCTTCGCAAGACCCCGCTGCTTCCCCCAAACCGCCTCGGCAGCGGTCGGGCGAGGTGCCAGTCGCCGAGGCCGAGTTGCACAAACATTTACCAGAATATGTCGTGAAAGATGCAGACGACGTGAAAGCCTCGCAGTTGAGCCTGGCAGCGGGCCAAAAGTTGACGGTGACCGTGCGGGCCGCCGACCGCTGCACGCTGGGCAATGGTCCCAATGTCGGCAGTGGCGAGACCTGGCAGTTGGACGTGGTGACCGAAGACGAACTGGTGACGCGGCTGGAGGCCCAGGAATTGCTCGTAAAGCAGCGGTTCGAGGCCATCATCGAGGAGATGCGAGAAACGCGAAACCTGCTCCTGCGGATGGATTTCACCCCTGCCGATAAGGCCGCGGTTCCAGCCCCCAAAGCCAAATTGGCCGGCGCTGAGCCGGGCGAGCGTCAGGAGGAAACGCCCAAATTCTCCGCCGATGAGCTAAATAGACGCCGTTTGGAACGAACTTTGCAGGCATTGCAAAATTGTCGAAAAAATGCGGTAGAAACCGTGGACGTAGCTGCCGCAATTGAGGAAATTCGGCTACAATTAGACAATAACCAAGCCAACAATGAAACTCGTAAGCAGCGGATCGAGATCCAGGTCCTCAAGCCCTTGCACTATATTGTGGAAAGCATGTTCCCTGTCCTGGAACAGCGCTTGGTGGGCCTGCAAGCGAAAGTCGACGATCTTTCCGTCGGGCCGGATCGTCGCGACGCCGCCCTGAAACAGGCCGACTTAATTCTGGCGAGAATGCTCGAAGTGCTCGACCACATGATGAAGACCGAAGATTTCAACATCAATGTCGTGCAACGGTTGAAGAAGATTATCGAAAATCAGAGGAAGCTGACCCAGCAAACCGAAAAGACCGAACAAGATAGCCTTGGCGAAAAGGAGTGACCGGCATGATGAACCGAGTTCATGGGGTGTTGGTGGCCTGGATGGTGGTGGCCGTTTCCCTGGCACAAGCGGCCGGAACGAAGGAACCGCAGGCCGACGCCGGCAAGGCCTCGCCTGCGAAGCCGGCAAGCGGTCCAACCGCGGTTCGTCCTGCCGCCTCGCAAACGCCGACGGAATCTCTATCTGCGAGTCAGCAACAGTTGGCGGCCGAATTCAAGGACCTGCAGGGAATCCTCATGCGGATGCGCGACCAGGTCCGCCAAGCCGATCCCAATCGGGCGGCCCTGATCGAGAAGGCCCTCAAGGAAAGCGGGGAACGCCAAGTCGAGTCCAATTTCCATGACATCGTCGACCTGCTCCGCCGCGAGAAGTTCGGCGACGCCGCGCGCAGGCAAGGCAAGGTCGGCGACGATTTGGATGCCATCCTCAAATTGCTGCTCAGCGAAGATCGCTCGCAGCGGATCTTGGACGAGAAGGCCCTGATCAAAAAATACCTCAACATGCTCAACGGCATCATCCGCGAGCAGAAGGATGTCCAGGGCCGTACGGCCGGCGGCGAGGACCCCAAGTCGCTCTCGGGCGAACAGGGCGCCCTGGCGGAACGGACCGGTAATCTCTCCAAGGATATTCGTGAAAACACGGAAAAGGCTGGCGGCAACGATAAGGACAATGCCAAGAGCAACGGCAAGCCCGATGGCAAGAGCGACGGTAAATCGGATGGCAAGAGCGACGGTAAGAGCGACGGTAAGAGTGACGGTAAATCCGGGGGCAAGGGCGACCCCAAGGAGCCGAAGCCTTCCGCCAAAGATCCGTCCAAGTCCGGCGATAAGAACGACAAAGGCAAGGACCCCGTCAAGGATCCCTCCAAGTCCGGCAGCAAGGACGACAAGAAGGATTCGGCCGGCAAGAGCGACGGCAAGGGCAAGTCGGGCGAAAGCTCCAAATCGCAGGGTAAGAGCCAGTCGCAAGGCGACGGCCAGTCTAAGGGCAAGAGCCAGCAGAGCCAAGGGCAGGGGCAAGGCCAAGGGCAGGGCGACGATCAAGAGGATTCACAGCCCAAACCGCAGGATCCCAATAGTCCGCAGCAGGAGCAGAATCCCATCAGCAAGCGCTTGCAAGCCGCCCGCGAGCACATGGACGAGGCCAAGAAGAAGTTGGACAAGGCCAAGAAAGAAGGCGCTGTGGACGAGCAGGAAAAGGCCCTCCGCGAACTCGATACCGCCAAGGCCGAACTGGAAGAGATCCTCCGCCAACTCCGCGAAGAGGAAATGAAGCGGCTCCTGGCCATGCTGGAAGCCCGTTTCCAGAAGGTCTTGCAAATCCAGCGTGAGATCTACGCCGGCACGGTCCGCTTGGACAAGATCCCCGTGCCCGAACGTTCGCATTCGTTCGAGATCGATACCGGCCGCTTGAGCAATCGCGAGGCCGAAATCGTGATGGAAGTCGACAAGGCCCTCTCGCTGCTCCGCCAGGAAGGCAGCTCCGTGGCCATGCCCGAGGCCGTGCAGCAGGTCCGCGACGACATGCAACAACTCGTCCACCGGCTGGCGGAAGGCAAGACCGAGGTGCTCACGCAGGCCATCGAGACCGACGTGATCAAGGCCCTGGAAGAGATTGTCGACGCCTTGAAGAAGGCCCAGAAGGATGCGGACAGCAAGAAGAAGCCGCCGGGACCCTCGCCCAACGGCCAGCCGCAAGACCCGCCCCTGATCGAGATGCTGGCCGAATTGAAGATGATCCGCGCATTGCAACTGCGCGTGAATGCTCGCACGGGGCGGTACTCGAAACTGGTCGACGGGGAGCAGGCCAACAAGGACGACGTGTTGGACGCTCTGCGGCGTTTGAGTGAGCAGGAGGCCCGCGTACATAAGGTCACGCGCGACCTGGAAATGGGAAAGAACGAATGAGGATGGCAAATTGCAGATTTGAGATTTGAAATTTGATTTCGCCGCAAGGCGGCCGGTACAGAGAAGAAAAAACAGGAGGGAATGTCGCATGAACGCAAGTAATCGATCGCGCACGAATCGTTTCCAGAATTTGCAATTTGCAATTTGCAATTTGCAATTTGCAATTCTTCTCCTCATTCCGCTCTGTTCTGCGGCTTTGGCGGCCCCCCCGGCGCCCGTGTCCGATCCGCTGATCCGCAAGGCGCCGACCTGGCACCCGCCGCTAGTTTCCGAGGTCAAGGCTCAGATGGCCGCCTGGCTGCAGCAGAATGTCGTCGATTCGGCCCTACGCAACAAGGCTCTGGCAATCGTCAACGGGCTGGGCGATCAGGCCACCGGTTCGGAGTTGCTCGACCGCTTGGCTGAGACCTTTGCCGCGGTCGATCCTCAGGTGGCGCAACTCGTGGAAATGTGTTCGCACCCCCGCAGCCGCCTGGTCCTGCCCACCTTTGCCTGGATGAACGCCTCCAAGGCGGCACCCCTGCTGGCCGCCAACATGCGGCTGTACTACGGCCGCTGGCTCGTGCAGGGACAGTGGTTCGAAGAGGCCTTGGAGCAACTCAACAGCCTCAAGCCGGCCGAAGTTGTGGCCCCCGCCGAATTGCTCTTCTACCAGGCCGTGACCTACCATCGCATGCTCAACAAGGTGGAAGGGCTCAAGGTCATCAATCAGTTGCTGGACGGCTCCGAGTTCAGCCCGCGGCGCTACGTCGCCATCGCCTACCTGATGCAAGCCGACCTCAGCACCTTGGAAGAGGAGACGCTCGACCACATTGCGCGACGGATGGAGGACGTGCAGCGGCGGTTGGACCTGGGCCGCGCCGGACCCAAGGTCCGCAAGGTCGAGGACGGAGTGGTCGAGTCGCTCGACAAGATGATCAAAAAGATCGAGGACGAGCAGAATAAGCAGGGGCAGGGCCAGTCCAACTCGCTGCAGTCCCGCAGTCCCGCCACGGACAGCAAGCCCATGGCCGGCAAGGCGCCCGGCAATGTCGACAAGAAGGACATCGGCCACAAGAGCGGCTGGGGTAACCTGCCGCCCAAGGAGCGCGAAGAGGCATTGCAGAATATGGGCCGCGATTTCCCCCCGCACTATCGCGACGCCATCGAGGAATACTTCCGCAAACTGGCCGCCGAAGAGAGTGGCGATGACGATGACAAATAACTCACACTTTGATCCACTATGCATGCTCTGCTTTCCTTGATGGTCCTCTCCGCCCTGGCCGCGGCGCCGCAGTTCGACGTCCAGCTTCTCGACGGCTCGCGCGTCTCCGGCAGCCTGATGCAGTGGGACGCCGCACAGTTGGTCCTCGAGACCCCCTCGGGCCGAACCGCCTTGGATGCGGGCAAACTGGCCTCGGTAACGGCTCAACATCCGCCGCTAAGCGCGACGAAGGCCTCGGTATGGGTGGATCTGGTCGACGGCTCGCAACTGGTGGCGGAGGAATACACGGCGGAAAAAGGCCGGGCCAAGATCACTTTTTCCGCCAGCGAGACGCTGGAAGTTCCCACTGCCGAGATCGACGCTGTTCGCTTTCAACCGACTTCTCCGGCCACGGCCGTGGATTGGTCGCGGATTCGCGGCCAGAAGATTCGCGGCGACATGCTGGTGACCGGCAATGCCAACGCCATCGATTTCCACGAGGGCGCGATTGACGACGTGAACGGCGAAAAGGTCCGCTTTGTCCGCGACAACGAGGTCCGGGGTGTCAAGCGGGCCAAGGTTTTCGGCCTGGTCTATTTTCATGCCACGGCGGCCTCAACCTCAGAGGGGGCCTACACGATCATCGATACGGCCGGCTCGCGCTGGGCGGCAGCGGCGCTGAAGCTCCGCGATGACAAGATCGACTTCACTGCGCCCGGCGGCCGCGCGACCCGCCGCGGGTTGGACCAAATCGCCAAGATCGATCTCTCCTGCGGCAAGATCGTCTTCCTCAGCGATCTGAAAATCGACGTGGAGAAGATCGCGCTCGATCCCTTCACGCTCACCGACCGGGAATTGCCCAGCCGCCTGGAGTTTGCCCGGGTCCGCCGCGACCAGAACCTGGAATCGAAATCGTTGCGGATTCAAGGGCAAGTCTACCGCAAGGGCTTGGCATTGTGTGGTCGCAGCGAATTGGTCTGGACCCTGCCTGGCAAGTTCAGCCGCTTGGAGGCAATGGCCGGTATTGATGACGACGTTCGCCCGTTGGGCAAGGTCCGCTTGCAGATCCTGGGTGACGGCAAGACCCTGCTGGACACCGTCATTGCCGGCGACGAGAAAGACCCCAAGAAGGATCCGCGGCCCGTCAGCCTGGATGTTTCCGGCATGCGGCGGTTGACGTTGATGGTGGACTCGCAGGGCAATTTTGGCGTGGGCGACCATCTCGACCTGGGAAACTTGAGGTTGATCAAATGAGAGTGCAAGGGGCTGTTCTTCTATCGCTATGCCTGGCAGCGTCTGCGGCTGTGCGGGCCGCCGAGCCGCCTGCCGAGGTGCTCGCGGCCGAGACGCAGCGCATCGTCGTCATGGCCAAGGCCAGCCCCAGCGTGCTTGCGATCTTCGATCCGGCAGGGCAGGGGGGCGGTTCCGGCGTCGTCGTCTCGGCTGACGGCTACGCCCTGACCAACTTCCACGTCGTACACCCCTGCGGCAACGCCATGAAGTGCGGCATGTCCGACGGCCAAGTCTACGACGCCGTGCTCGTCGGCCTCGATCCGACCGGCGACGTGGCCCTGATCAAGTTGTTGGGCCGCAACAATTTCCCCTACGCCGAGCTGGGCGACAGCGACCGGCTCCGCGCCGGCGACTGGGCCTTTGCCATGGGCAATCCCTTCCTCTTGGCTACGGACTTCCAGCCCACGGTCACTAGCGGCATCATCTCCGGCGTCCACCGCTACCAGTTTCCCGACGGCACGCTGCTGGAATATGCCGACTGCCTGCAGACCGACGCCTCGATCAATCCCGGCAATTCCGGCGGCCCCTTGTTCAACGGCCAAGCGCAGGTCGTGGGCATCAACGGCCGCTGCTCGTTCGACAAGCGGGGCCGCGTGAGCGTCGACGTGGGCTATGCCATTTCCATCAACCAAATCAAAAATTTCCTGGGCGTGCTGCGCAGCGGGCGGATCGTCGATCACGCCACGCTGGGTGCCCGTGTCGCCGCCGACGAGCAGGGCCGCGTGATCGTTTCCGACATCCTGGAATCGTCTGACGCCTACCGTCGCGGACTTCGGATGGACGACGAAATCGTGAGCTTTGCCGGCCGCACGATTACCACGCCCAACGGTTTCAAGAACGCCTTGGGCATCTACCCCAAGGGCTGGCGGGTGCCGTTGACCTATCGCCGTGAGAACAAGACCTATCCCATTTGGGTCCGCCTGACCGGCGTTCATAGCAATGAACAACTGATCGAGAAGACCCTCGGCCGGCCCGCCCAGCCGATGCCCGTTCCCAAGCCGGGCGAAGCTCCCAAACCGGGTGAGAAGGGCCGCAAGGAGCGCCCCAAGCCGTTGCAACCCTTACAGGTGCAGCCGCAGAAGATCCCCATGCCCGATGTCGTGAAAAAGGTCTTCGAAGAGAAGCACGGATTTGCGAATTACTTCTTCAACAAGCAGGAGCAGGAGCGCGTGCTGAAGCTCTGGAAGCCGCCCGCTGACCCCAAGGGAAGTCGCGGCGCATGGAGTTTCGTGGGCCGCCTGCAAAGCGGCAAGGAAGTGCGCTTCCACATGACGGACAACGAGGTCGAACTCAAGGCCCCCGCGGGAGATTCCAAGTGGAAGCTGGAACCTAAGTTCGCCGAGGCATTTCGCCCCGGCAGCGCCAATGGGCTGCTGCCCGCGCTGTTCCTCTACCGGCTGATGGCGCTGGACGGGCTCAAGGGGTTCAAGGACGCCTACTACCAGGGCACGCTCCCCCTGCCGCCGCAGGAAGGATTGTTCGACGTGCTCGTCGCCCCCTACCGGGGCGTCGATAGCCGCTTCTATTTCGACCCGCACGGGCGGCTGGCTGCTATGGAGATATTTTCCGAGGAACATGCGGATCCTTGGGAAGTCCACTTTGCCCAATATCGCGAGGTTGGCGGACGCGATCTGCCAGGCCACATTGTAGTTTACGGCAACGGCAACGTGTTCGAATTCGACTGCGAGCAATTCCGTTTCACCGACGAGGCGCCGAAATAGATCCATGAATCGACTACATCATATTATCTTGTTGCTGGCCGCCGGGTTGTTGTGCGGCCGTCCGGCAGCCGCCGCCGAAGCGAGCCTGGCGCGGGTGATCGACCAGGCCCAGGCCAAGATTGTGAAGATCTACGGCGCCGGTGGTTTCCGCCGCATGGAAGGCTACCAGAGCGGCTTCCTGATTTCGGCCCAGGGACACGTGCTCACGGCCCTGAGCTACGTGCTGGACACCGATCACATTGTTGTCACCATGAACGATGGCCGTCGCTTTGACGCCAAGTTCCTGGGCGGCGATCCGCGCTTGGAAATTGCGGTGCTGAAGATCGACGCTGCGAGCTTGCCCCATTTCGACTTGGCCAAGGCCGTGCCCCTAGCCGCCGGTACGCGGATCCTGGCCTTGAGCAATCTGTTCAACGTGGCCATGGGTGACGAGCCGGCCAGCGTGCAGAGCGGCACGGTCTCGGTGCTCACCAAGCTGGAAGGCCGCCGCGGTGTTTTCGAGACTCCCTACCACGGCCCCATTTACGTGCTCGACGTGGCCACGAACAATCCGGGCGCCTCGGGCGGCGCGCTGGTCACGTTTCGCGGTGAACTGGCCGGCATCTTGGGAAAGGAACTGCGCAATTCGCTCAACAATACCTGGTTGAACTACGCCTTGCCTATCGATCAGCTTCGCCAATCGGTCGACGAGATCGAGGTCGGCAAGTTCATCTCGCTGAAGGACTTGCCGCCCGAGAAGAAGCCCGCACATCCCATGGACGTCGGCTTGTTGGGCATCAACCTCGTGCCCGACGTCCTGGAGCGGACGCCCGCCTACGTCGACCAAGTTCGCCCCGGCACGGCCGCCGCCCGGGCCGGGCTCCAGCCCGACGACTTGATCCTCCTGATCGGCAATCATCTCACCCAATCGTGCAAGTCCTTGCAGAAAGAGTTGGAGATGATCGATCGGGCCGATGCTGTGAAGGTGACAATCCTGCGAGGGCAGGAACTGGTGGAGGTGACGTTGCAAGCCGGCCCGGATGATAAGTGATGACGGACGAATGACGAATGACGAATGACGAAAGAGCGGCGAGGACTGGGTACTGAGTACTGCGTACCGACACGACCATGAGTTACAACGTGCAAGCTATGAATCGAACCACTTGGCGGGCGGCGGCCGTATTCGCCCTTTTGGCGGTGCTGGCTCGCGGGGCCTCGGCCGAGGACCTCAACACATTGGAGCAAAAGGCCCTCACCGACGCCGTCGATCGTGTCGCCCCCTCAGTCGTTCGCATCGAAACGATCGGCGGACTGGAACGCGTCGATCGCGTGCTCTTCGGCGCGGGGCCGACCACGGGACTGGTCGTCGATTCCAGCGGATACATCATTTCCAGTGCGTTCAACTTCGTGAACAAGCCGGCCTCGATCCTGGTGCGCCTGCCCGACGGCGCGCGCAAGCCCGCCAAGCTGATTGCCCGCGACCATAACTGCCAGTTCGTGCTCTTGAAGATCGAGCCTGACCATCCATTGCCGGTGCCCGAGATGGCCCCGCAGGCGGAAATGCGCGTGGGGCAATGGTGCGTGGCAGTGGGCCGCACCTTTGAAGAATCGCGGCCCAACATGGCCGTGGGCATTCTCAGCGCCGTGGGCCGTGTGTGGGGCAAGGCTCTGCAGACCGACGCCCCGGCGTCGCCCAACAACTACGGCGGTCCACTGGTCGACATCCGCGGCCGCGTGATGGGCCTGCTGGTCCCCCTCTCGCCACAGTCGGCTGGCGAAATCGCCGGTTTCGAATGGTACGATTCGGGTATCGGCTTCGCCATCCCGCTGGAGGCCATCAACAAGGTCCTCCCCAAGCTCCGCAAGGGCGAGGATCTCCGCACGGGCGTGGCCGGCGTATTCATGCAGTCGAAGAACCTGTACACGGGCGATACCGTGATTGCTTCCTGCCGCCCCAACTCGCCGGCCGCCAAGGCTCAGTTCAAGGCCGGCGACCGGATCGTCGAGATCGGCGGTCGCAAGGTCTCCCGCTCGGCCGAGGTCAAGCAGGAGATCAGCCGCCACTATGCCGGCGACAAGCTGCGCTTCGTCGTCCTGCGGGGCGACAAGCGCATCGAGGCCGACCTGGTGCTGAGCTCGACCCTCGAACCATTTCAGCACGGTTTTCTGGGCGTCCTTCCCTTGCGCGACGGCGACGACGCTGGCGTGACCGTGCGTTATGTCTATCCGGGCAGTCCGGCGGCCGCCGCCAAGATCGAGCCGGGCGACTTGATCGTTTCCGTGGTCGGCGATTCCGTGGTCGATCCCGACGAGTTGCGGAGCGCGATTTCCGGCTTCGAACCGGGTATGGACCTGGACCTGGAGGTCCGGCACAAAGACCAGACGCGGAAGATCAGTCTGAGAATGGCCGAGTTGCCCACCGATCTACCGCCCGAGACGCTGCCCGCCGCGCGGTCCAAGACCGACGCCAGCCAGGCGCAGAAGCACAAGGTTGGCCAGATTGCCTTGACGGTGTCCGAATTCAAGAACCAGGCCTGGGCCTACGTGCCGGAGCGCTACGATCCGGCCGTACCCTACGGCGTGGTTGTCTGGCTACACGGCTCGGCTGCGGTGGATGACAAGGCTCTCTTGGCGCAGTGGAAGCCGTTGTGCGATGCCGCGGACCTGGTGTTCGTAGCGCCCAAGGCCGCCGCTTCCGGCGGCTGGCAGGCCGACGAGTCGACCTATCTGGAAAAGCTCATAGGGCAGGTGAAAGCGGGCTATACGATCGATCCCACGCGGATTGTCGTCTTTGGCCGCGATACGGGCGCTTCGCTGGCCCTGGTCTCCGCCTTCCGCAGCCGGGAACTGGTGCGCGCCGCCGCCGTGATCGATGCCGGGTCAATGCTCTCGCCGCCCGAGATCGATCCTGGGCACCGCTTGGCCGTTTATCTCGGCACGGCGAAAACGTCGACGCAGGCCCCACTGGTCAAGATGACGCTCGGTCGGTTGAAGGCCGCCAAGGTGCCCGTCACGGAGAAGGATCTCGGCAAGGATGCTCGCGACCTCACACCGCCGGAACTGGCCGAGTTGGTGCGCTGGATCGACATGCTCGACCGCATCTGATCCTCTACCGGATCTCACTCAGCCGTAGGCCGGAACAAGCCTGCGCAGTTCCGGCATCCCCGTTCTTTGGCTCCGGTAGTTTGTTCGAGCCGGGATATTGCCTCATGCCGGAACTGCGCTTCGCTTGTTCCGGCCTGCGCATCTGACAATCACCAGATCTCGCGCAGATCGAGCGTAAACCCCGGAAGGACGGGATCGCCGGAATCGGTCTTGGGTTGCTACTCGAACACCGCGGTCGCCAGGTCGCCATCGCGGGAAAAGGCTCCGTAAAGCGTTGGCCAGTAAAGCGAATCGATCTGGTCGCTGCCCGGCACGTCGTTGTGGTTGACGGCAAGCCCAAAGATGAACGATTTGCCGCGGGCAAAGCTGAGCGCGCGGTCTGTGGGCAGGCCCTCCAGTGCCGCCTTGCCAAGCTTCACTTCGATAATCATCACCTTTGCGCCGCGCATGTCGATGCCACTGGATGCCTCCAGCAGTTTGCGCTCCGGCACGTTCACCGCCGAATCGAGAAGCGTAATCGTGCGGGGCGCCTGCTCCCGCGTGAGCAGGGTATCGCCGCCCAAAAACCTGTCGCGGAGGATGATGTCGTCCTTGTTGCCCAGCCGCGTAACATTGTATTTCCAGCCCGACCAGAACGTGCCGATGTTGAACTCGATCCCGTCCTGCAAGTAATGCTGGTGGAAATCCTTGTGGTGGAACGTGAAGATGCGGGCGAATTTGATCACTTGCAAATAGAGCGCATCGTCGCAGTAGCCGAGCCGCACGATCGCGCTGTTGCGCTGCGGGTCGCCGGCGCTCATCACGATCGGCTGAATTCCCAGCGACCGCCACTTGACGGGATTACCGTCGATGGGCAAGGCCGCCGCCAGGCACTTGATGCGAACGCGGGGCACCGCCGGAGTGGCATAAGCGGCAGCCGCCGCGCCCGGTTGGGATGCCAGGCTGGCGGCCAGCCCGGCGGAAATCGTGACCGGCGTCGATGTCCGCTTGACGGTGTCCGTGCCCGTGAGTTCCATCCAGTGATAGGACTGTTCGCAGTAGTCGCCGACCACCAGGTACGGCTTGCCGTCGCGGCCAAAGAAACCCTGTGTCTGGCGTTGATTGTCCAGCCACATGCCCAGCCAGCCCATCGCCTTGGGCGTGCCCAGGGCGCCCAGGCCCAGGCCGTCGCGATCGATGCACTCGAACTCGCACAGTTCCGCCCGCGCCGCGACCGTCACGCCGCCGACGTGCGTGATGCCGTTGAGGCCCTTGTTCAGTCCGGCAGGGGTGAGCGGGTCGTACCAGAGCAAGCGGCCATTGCCGTCGAAACGGGCGACGCTATGGCCGGTGCCGCATTCGCCGCCCGTCGGGCCGTCGCCGGCAAACACCTGTGCGACATAGCCGCCGTCGGGTAGCACGTAGAGATCGCCCCCGCGACTGGAAATAAAGGCCAGTTTCTCCGCCTTGCTGAAATCGTAAGGCAGGCGGTACTGGGGCGAACCGTCGATGTGGGCAGTGATCCGCTTGGCATGAGCGAAGTCATAACGAGGCAGGCCGGAGGCATCTAGCCCGGTCATGGGAACGTGGAACAGGCCGTCCCCGGTTTCCAACGCCAGGCTGCCGTCTTTGCGCGTGTCCGTGTTCCCCAGGTTGTCGAAGATGGAAAACGTTATCCGCTTTCCGTCCGGCCCGATGACTGGCGCGGCCGGGTCGCTGTCCTTGATGACGCCGTCGCCGCTGGCTCGCTGCATCGAGAGGCCGTCGTGGTCGTAGCCGTACTGCACGAGCATTTGCGCAACGCCGTCGGGGCGCATGAGCGCGACGAGCATCTTATTCTTGCGCGAGAAGACGCCAAAATCCTTGCCGCCGGAGCTGAAGAAGAAGACGGGGTCGCAGTCGGGCATTGTTGGACGCCAGCGCGTCCCCGGTTGCCATGTCCGCTGCACCTCGTCCAGGACAATGTCGTAACCGCCGCCCACGTTGAAGAAGTGTACGCGGTCGTCGGCAAACCAGCCATAGGAGATCTGTTGACCCCACATGCCCATGGCCATGCGTTTGACGGTTCCGTTGGGACCGAAGAGAGACACGCGCGGCGGGTCGGCAACCGCAACCTGGCCGCTCGCGTCGATGGCGATCGCCCGCGGATTCCAGAAGCGGTCCGCCCGGATCTTGCCGTATCCGTCGCTGCCGTCGCCGATCGCCCATAGCAGGCGCGGATGATCGGGGTCGCGCATGTCGAAGATATGCACCTTCCGCAGCGCGGCGGAATAGACCGCTAGCCGGCCTGACGCTGCCGCCAGCAGGGCCGGCTGCTCCACCAGTTTGCGGCGATACTTGATTGCCCCGGCGGGATTCAGCCCGATGATGTCGCCCGACGAAATCGCCCAGATGATGCCCGCCGCCGCGTCGGCCGCCGGTTGCGACACGCCGGCCACGGCGACGGTCCCGGCGACATCCAGATCGCCGCCCCCGCAGATCACGAGGCTGCCGGACTTGGCGTCGGCAATGTAGAGCTTGCCGCCGAGCCAGGTCATGCCGGCGGGTTGCTTGACCGCGGAGGATAGCTCTTTCTTCACGCTTCCATCGTGGAATGGCACGTAGTCGCCGTTTGCGCTCTTGAGACGGAACAGGGCAGCGGGTTGGTTGATGACCAGCAGGTTGCCGGTTCTGTCGGCGGTCATGCCCGTGGTATCGCCGCCCCCCGGGATCGACCAGGCGAAGTGCTCCATCGGGGCATCGTAGGTCCGCACCCATTGACCGCTTTCGAACCCGCTCTGCGCGACCGCCAACCTGCCGCTGTTGTCGAACGCCAGCACCTTCGGATCGAGCGAGGCCCGTTTGGCGACCGATCCCCAGTCGGTCTTGCTGGAGGCAAGGTCGCCGTTGCCCGCCGCGGCGATGTAATCGAGGCCAAGGTGCGACTCGGCGGTCTTGAGCGTATAGTTGGCGGCGGGTATTGGCTGCCCTTGCCAATTGCGAGCAGGAAGCCAGTAGGGATACTGCCCCTTCGTGAGCGGCAGATTCTGGAAGAGGTAGGCCACCAGGCGACCGTCCGGGGCGTAGAGTCCGGCGCTCGTGACGCCCTCGCCCGAATGCACCGTCAGCGTGCCGTCGGCCGCGCGCGGCGGGACGAAAGCGGTTTGATACGCGCCCAGATCGGTCTGCTCCCGCCGCGCTGTGCCGTCGATGTCGGTCGTGGGTGCGGACACCCCCGCGAGGCTTGGAACGCCGATGCCCGATGCCGTAGAGCGATCCGGTTCCCACGCGAGACGGGACATGGGCCGATAATCGCCCGCGGCGGCGTTGGCATACGCGACCGCGATCGTCAGCGAATGCGTGTCGTACCCGGAGAGCGTTGCCCAGGCCTCGACTTTCTGCCGCTCGCAACCTGCGCCCTCCAGGTAGCCGATATTTGACGCCACGTAGATGTTGTGGTCGATCGAGAGCGACCGGTTCACTCCGGAAATCGCGATTCCATGCGCGGTATCGGTGATCAGATTGTTGAACACGGCCAGGTTGCCACACGAGGCGATACGAACCGCCCGGTCCTGGCTGCCGTCGATGGTGCAGTTTACCAGCGACGACCTCTTACAGGATGTCAGGCTTGCGCCCGCGCTATTGCCGCCGAGGACCAGATTACGGAATGAGCAATCGGAGCAATCGCGGGCGATCAGTCCGCAGCCGCAGTGCCTTACCAGGACGCGTTCTACGGTTTTGCCCGCAGCGCCATCCAGCAAGAGGCCATACTGTGCCGCCCCTGTCACGCTCAGATCGCTGACGTGGGCTGGCAATTTCCCGCCGAGGACGAGTCCGCCTTCCCCGGTGGACGCATCAATGATCGTGTTGGCAAATCCGGTGCCGCGGAGGCTGACGCCGTCAGGAATACGGACATTCGCGAGGCGATAGGTTCCGGCCGGGAGGGTTACGGTCGTACCCGGCGCGGCGGACCGGATGCGGGCCGAGATGGCGTTTGTCTCCTCTGCACGTACGCGCAGCATGGCCAGTGCGAGCAGTCCACCCAGAATGAAGGCACGCAAGATCAGATGCTTCCTCATAGAACGTCTCCTGTCTCGATTAACGGGACCTTTGCTTTCACGTAGCCAACGGCGCCCTGCAACGGGGGCAAGGCATAGTATAGTTTCGGCGGTGCCTTTGGCGTTGTCAATCGCCTCTCATTGTATCTGGCACACTCCGTGTGTCGCTTGCAACGGCACACCGACCATCCCATCATCGTGCTCGGTGCCGGACACATTTTCCGACACGAGGAGTATGGCTGCGGCAGGAAAGACACTCAAGTGCGGCGAGCGACTTGTAAGACGGATTGCCAATCCGTCCTGCAGGCTCTGTGATTTTCTTTCGTGCCGGGATGATATCCCCCCGTAACATAGGTAGAGTTTCCGGAATCCAATAGGATTAGGCAAACTTTTTTGGGGAATGCCCCTTTCCATTTCCCGATCGCGGGCCTTTAATGGAACGTATAACCACCTTACCAGCCTAATCCTTCCGTCTTTAAGGAGATTTGTCCATGAAACGCTATGCTTCGTGTCTCGCGCTGGTCCTGTCCAGCGCAACGGCCTTTGCCGTTGCCGGATCACTGGAGTCCTTCGATTGGCCGCAGTGGCAAGGCCCCGATCGGAACGCCGTCTCCAAGGAGCGCGGCCTCCTCAAGGAATGGACGAAAGATGGCCCACCGCTCGCCTGGAAAATCAAGGGACTCGGCGGCGGCTACAGCGGTCCGTCCATCGCCGCCGGGCGGATCTTCGGCATGAGTAAGCGTGGCGACGACGAGGTCGTTTGGGCACTGTCCGAGACGGATGGCAAGACGCTGTGGGTGACGCGCCTTGGGCCGGCTTTCCCGCAGCGCATGCCGCAGGGAGCCGAGGGGCCGGGATGCACGCCTACGGTCGATGGCGAACTACTCTACGTCGAAGGCCTGGGCGGCGACCTGGCCTGCCTGCAAGTCCGAGACGGCAAGGTCCTTTGGCAACACAGCCTGACGCGCGATTTTGGCGGGCGCGCGCCCATGTGGAGTTACCGCGAATCACCACTCGTCGATGGTGATAAGGTCATCTGCACGCCCGGTGGCCAGGACGCCACGCTGGTCGCCGTCGATAAGTTGACTGGCAAGACGATCTGGAAGAGCAAGGTGCCCGGAAGTGCCGACGGTAGCCTGGGTGCTGGACCCGGCGGATCCGCCCGTGGTTCTGGTCCCGGCGGCCCTGGCGGTCCCGGTGGATCGGGCCGTGGTCGCGGACGTGGTGCTGGTGGGTCTGGCGGTTCCGGCGGTTCTGGAGCGGCCTACGCCTCGGCCATCGCCATCGACTTCGAAGGGCAGCGTGAATACGTGCAGTTCACCGCCAAGGCGCTCGTCGGAGTTGCGGCGTCCGATGGCAAATTCCTCTGGAAGTACGACCGGCCCGCCAATCGCATGGGCATCAACTGTTCCACGCCGATCTACCATAATGGCATTGTCTTCGCCGCCTCGGCCTACAATGCGGGCGGTGGGGCCGTGAAGCTAAGTAAGGATGCAAGCGGCGGAATCAAGGCCGAAGAAGTCTATTTTACCGCGAAGATGCAGAACCACCACGGCGGCATGATTCTTCTCGATGGCTGTCTGTATGGCGCCAACGGCGGCAATGGGGGCGGATTTCTCGTCTGTCTCGACTTCCAGACCGGGAAGGTCCTTTGGGACGGGCGCGACAGTGGCGAGCATCGACCGCCGAAAGGCTCGGTGGCTCTGGCGGATTCACGACTCTACTATCGTACCGAGAAGGGCGCCATTCTCCTGATCGAGCCGAACCCAAAGCAATACGTCGAGCGTGGCCGTTTTGAGCAACCCGACCGCAGTGAGTCGCCGGCTTGGACGCACCCGGTCATTGCCAACGGCAAACTGTACGTGCGCGACCAAGACGTGCTGCTGTGCTACGATATCAAGAATAGGTAGGTTCTAGGCAGTTTGGGCCGTTCGAGGCGTGCGTGACTATGGAAAATTCGGCCACGGGAGATCATGCCCGTCCAGCGGAGCCAAGTTCCATCTCCTCGACGCTGCTGGAGCGGGTCAAAGCGAACCAGCCGAGCGCGTGGGCACGGCTGGCCGCTCTCTATGGCCCGGTCGTCTACCGTTGGTGCCGGCAGGCCGGCGTCCTGCGAGACGACAGCCCGGACGTCGTCCAGGAGGTCTTTGCGGCACTCATGCTGCACATCGACGGTTTTCGCCGCGAAAAGTCTGGCGACAGTTTTGCGGCCTGGCTACGGACCATTACCCAGAACAAGATCCGCGATCATTTCCGTTCTCGCCATGGCCGGCCGGCAGGCGAAGGAGGCTCCGCAGCCCAGCAGCGCATCAATGAAATTCCCGAGCCGTGCGAGCCGTCCGCGTCGAGCGACCCGCGAGACGTGCAAGCGATCGTGCTGCCGATCGAACTGGACCTAGTGCGGGCGGAATTCGAACCCCGCACGTGGGAGGCATTCCGTCGGACAGCCATCGAGAAACAACCGCCGGTCCAGGTCGCCAATGAGTTGGGGATGAGCGTTCAGGCCGTTTACCAAGCCAAGTCGCGGGTCTTGCGGAGGCTCCGCCAGGATCTCGACGGCGCGGTATCGTAATGTCTGCAGATAGCTTAACTGCTTGTCGTCAAGCACTTTACGGCGATTCTCGAAAATCGTGTCAGACGGCCCTCGTTATTCTTGATAGCGACCATTAGATACCTTGTAGGAGCCAAGAACAATGCCCACCTTGACCTGTCCCAGCCGTGATGAATTGCTGGCCTACGCCGTCGGCAGGCTTCCCGACGAGACATCCGAATGTATCGCCGCCCACCTCGAGTCCTGTGCCGACTGCCAGGCGAGCCTGATCACTCTCGATGACTCCAACGATACCTTCTTGGCCCAATTGCGCCAGCCTGCGGCGACCGATCCGTACCTGGAGGAGTCTCAATGCCGCCTGGCGGTCGCGCGGGCCCGCGCCGCGGCAGAAACGAAGGAAGAGACGCCCGCGCTCCTATCCGGCCGTTCGGTCCGCGGGCGGATCCTCGGTGAGTATGAGTTGATCGAGAGTTTGGGCCGCGGCGGCATGGGCACGGTCTACAAGGCATTGCACATGAAGCTCGATCGCGTGGTCGCACTCAAGGTGCTCACGGCTGGCCGCACGCAAGACCCGCGGGCGATCACCCGCTTCGAACGTGAGATGAAGGCCATCGGCAAGTTGGACCATCACCACATCGTCCGCGCCTACGACGCTCGGGAGATCGACGGCACGCCAGTGCTGGTGATGGAGTACATCGCGGGACTCGATCTGGCGGAGATCGTCCGCCGCCTCGGCGCCGTGCCGGTAATCGATGCCTGCGCCATGGCCCGCCAGGCGGCGCTTGGGCTGCAATATGCCCACGAGCACGGCTTGGTGCATCGCGACATCAAACCGTCGAACCTGATGTTGACGGCGCCCGTCTCTTCCGCGAGAGGGGCAGCGGGCGAGGGTGCCGAGGTCAAAATCCTCGACCTAGGTTTGGCCCGCTTCCACTTGGATCAGTCTGAAGCCGAAGAGACGGCCAGTACGGGCCGGACCGTCAGCGGCGAGATCACCGGCACCGACCAGGCCATGGGCACGTCCGACTACATGGCCCCCGAGCAAATATCCGACAGCCGCGCGGCGGACATCCGCGCCGACATCTATAGCCTCGGTTGCACGCTCTACAAGCTCTTGACCGGTCGCGCCCCGTTCGACGATGCGGAGCACCAAGGGCCGGCAGAGAAAATGGCGGCCCACGTGGGTGAGACGGTCCCGCCGATTTGCCAGGTCAATCCCTGCGTGCCGCCGGAGTTGGCCGCGGTGCTGGACCGCATGCTGGCCAAGTCGCCGGCGGCCCGCTTTGCCAGCCCGGCGGACGTGGCGGAGGTGCTGGAACGCTTTACCAAGGGCGCCGACCTGTCGGCGCTTGTGGCCCGTGCCGCTAGCGGCGAGCCGTTGCCGGCGGCATCGCCCGAGTTGGCCGGCCGTGCTTGGCGGCCGCCCGTTCTTCGTTTCATGGGAGCCTTTGCCATGATCGCTGGGTTGGGGGGCGGCCTGTTGGGCATGTTTCTGCTGTCCGCCCAGCCGCCCGACATCGCCGGCGAGTGGCAGGGCGAGGATTGGGGGCACGTTGTCATGAAAAAGACCAGCGACACGGAATATACCGGTACCTACAGCGACACGGTCGGCGAGCGGCCGGGCGAGATTCAATTGAAATGGTCGCGGATCGAGCGGCGTTTCAACGGCACGTGGCGGGAAGGGAAAGACCGCTTTGGCGAACTGTCCGTGCGCCTGGTCGACGGGGAAATTCGCGGCGCCCTGACTACCGATGCCAAGTCGCGCATCAACCCCGCGACGCCCCGTCTGGCCGACTTGAAATGGACGCGGCTCGGCCTCGCACAAGGGCACGACACGCCCTCTGCCGAAGCGGCAAAGCGGCCGGAGCGGTCGCACCCGAATGCTATCGCTGACGCCAAGACGGCGAAACAGCGGCAGGAAGCGTGCGGCAAGCATCTGGGCCTGCCGATCCAGATCATCAACTCCCTGGGCATGAAGCTGGTACTCATCCCGCCGGGAGAGTTCGCGATGGGCTCGCCTAGGGAACTGATCAAGGAGGAATTGAAGACACCCGGTATTGAGGATTGGTACAAGGACCGCCTGCCGGGCGAGGGGCCGCAACACCTGGTGCGGATCACCCGGCCGTTTTACTTCGGCATGCACCTGGTGACGCAGGCGGAGTACCAGCGCGTGGTGGGCGTCAATCCCAGCGAGTTCGCGGCGGCCGGAAATGGCAAGGACAAGGTGGCCGGCCAGGACACCAATCGATTCCCAGTGGAGAACGTGACATGGGACGAAGCGGTGGAGTTTTGCCGAAAACTATCGGAGTTGCCGGAGGAGAAGGCGGCGGGGCGAACGTATCAACTGCCTTCCGAGGCGCAGTGGGAGTATGCCTGCCGCGCGGGGAACACCGGCCAGTTCAGCTTCAGTCCGAGCGGCGATGCGATTCCCAAGGAGTCCGATAGCGACCGACTTTGCGACTACGGCTGGTTCGATGGTAACTCCGGCGGCAAGACGCATCCCGTGGGCGAAAAGAAGCCGAACGCCTGGGGACTATTCGATTTGCACGGCAACGTGTGGGAGTGGTGCCAGGACTGGTACGGTAGGGACTACTATGCGAAGTCGCCGGCAGACGATCCGACCGGTTCCCCCGCGGGCACATACCGCGTATGCCGCGGCGGTGGCTGTCGCGTTCCGGCATGGCGCTGCGGGTCGGCGTCCCGCGGCAACCGCGAGCCCGGGCTTCGCTACGGCGGCCTCGGTTTGCGGGTCATGCAAGTTGTTAACCAACTCGATTGTCGGTAATACCTGGAGAAAACAGCATGTGTGTTTCTGCGATGGTTCGAAGTTTGTTGGCAGTGGCCACGGTTGCCGTTGCCGTGTCGGCTCAGGCCAACCCGCCCAATTTGCCCAACGGGTACGACGTGTTCAACATGCCCAGTGGGGATGTCAGCCTGCAATTCGTGACTGTGGGCGATCCCGGCAATGTGGCCGATACGACCGGTTACGGCTCGGTTCCCTATGTCTACCAGATGGGCGAGTACGACGTGACGGCGGCGCAGTATTGCCTATTCCTCAATGCGGTGGCGATGACGAGCGACCCCTACGGGCTTTACTACTCGCGCATGGCGGCGGTGGGTGGTGGAATCGGCGGCACTTCCGGCTGCGGGATCGTCCAGAGCGGTTCTGCCGGCGACTACACCTATACAGTTGCGGCGGCCTACCAGAACTTCCCCGTGAACTACATCACTTGGGGCGATGCGGCCCGTTTCTGCAACTGGCTGCAAAACGGTCAACCCAGCGGAGCGGAAGGCCCCGGCACGACCGAAACGGGGACCTACACCCTCAACGACGACACTACCAATTTGAATACGGAAACCCGGAATCCGGGCGCCACCTATTTTATCCCGACGGAGAACGAATGGTACAAGGCCGCCTACTATGTCGGCAGCGGGACCAACGCGGGCTATTGGACCTATCCGACCAAGAGCGACACGGCCCCCATCAACACGCTACCCGACACGGGCAACCACGCGAACTTCTACGACGATTACGACACGGGGAATGGCGGCTACACCGATCCGGTGAACTACCTGACGCCCGTCGGCAGTTTTGCCTTGTCGCCCGGTTCCTACGGCACGTATGACATGGGCGGCGACGTCTGGCAATGGAACGAGACGGATAACGAGGATTCGTTCCGTGGTTTGCGGGGCGGGTCATACTTTGTCGATTCGGACGACATGGCGTCCTTCTACCGCAACAGCGGCGTCCCCACGGCGGAGCATGCCGTTTTTGGGTTCCGCGTTGCGGCAAGCGGCGTCGCAGTGCCCGAACCCGGCAGCATTACGCTGTTGCTCGCGGGCGTCATGGCGTTGGGGATCCGGAGACTGCGCCACTATAAAAGTCTGTACCGGAAAGCGGCGCAGGCGTAGGCTGAAACAAGCTTGCGCAGTTCCGGCATTGCCGTCTATGGCTACGAGATCTTGGGAAGGGGATAAGATGACGTTAATGTTTGATCCACACCGTCTGTCCTGCCATCTCCCGCGACGCGGGACGCGATGGCCCCGCCTTCCAGCCGTCGGGCTTCTCGGTGATGACACTGCGGTTGTTGCATATCGCCGAGTTGGGCAGCGTCAGATCCCGTCCGCCCATAACGTGGAACAACGGCCCTGGCTCGCCCGACCAGTGCCCCGCGATACTCTGGAAATGCTGACGTTCCGGCAGTTCTCCATCCGCACGTACGGCGCCGAGCTTCCCTCGAACCGGAGCATGAGCAGCGCCAGGTTCTCGCATCCGCGCAGTATCACGGCCGTCCGCGTGTAATGCTCCTGATGCACACCGTACATCCTCGGATGTCTGGTGCAAAGCTCAAGTGTTTAGCAGACCGCACGTGGTCTGCCCTGTCAAACCAGGAGTCGCCACGGAGGACATCCTGGGCCGTTGCGGGGGTGAAACATTCGAGTGCGGCCAAACAGTTCCTTGTCCTTTCCAGAAAAATCTCCCTGCCGTGGTCCGATATGCTCTCGCTCCACATCGTGCATCGGATCGCTCACGTCACCAACCGTCTACCAATCATGTGAGTCGAGATTGTCGAGTAGTCTAAGAGTGCGGATCATCTTGCCGTTCTCGGAGTCGCAGATCGCGAACTCTGATCCGCCGACAAGAAGCGTTTTGCTGTCCGGTGAAAAGCCGAGCATGTGTCCCCACTTGGCGAGCTTGATCGTGGCGATCTCTTCGCCTGTGTTCATGTTGTAGAGACGGACCTCGGGGTCATCTTCTTCACCATTATGATTATGCCCCGATTCAATCGCTAGGCGGCGGTTGTCGGGACTGACAATTGCACGGTCCGGACTCAATTTGGGATAGGTCTTCGCTCCGGTCATTTTCTTTCCCGATTCCATGTCACAAATCGTGGTTTGGTCTCCACCGAAGGGAATCGCGGCGAACTTGCTGCCGTCATGCGTCCATACGGTACCCCAGATATGCTTCAGATTGTGCGGAATGCTTCGGACTGTTCGGCCAGATTTGAGGTCGATCAGTCTGGCCCTTTTTGGCTCGAATGACGCCAACGCTCCGTTCGAAGTGTAACGATGCCCACCTCCGAACCTCATCTCCTCCCCTGTGACCCTTCCGATCTCCCTTCCGTCGCTGGTATCGAAGATTACTCCTCCGCTGCGGTTGTAGAGTGTAAACGCGCCGAAAACAACGTGAGCAAAGCTACGCCCGTCGAGCGAGAAGTGCAAAGTGTCCGCGCGAGGACCGCTGTACTCGTCGAGCTTTGCCTTGACAAGTTGGCGACCTGTAAAGGTATCCCAGATCGCGGCGTCAAACCGGGCCTCTGGTCCACGCTGCCAGACTTCTCCCGTAAGCGGAATTGTGGCATTGCCCATCGCGGGACTGGGCTTACCGGTGCCGGGCCGTTGGCTAAAGGCAACGATCCGTCTTCCATCGGGGCTGAACTCTCCCGCCACCTGGCCTGGGAAGCTATCCCTTTCCCGGCCCGTCCCCAAGTTCCAGAGAATGACGCGGGTGTCTCTGGATATTAGACCGGTCTCTCCAGGTCCAATCCACGAGCTACTGAGAGCATGGTTACCGTCGGGGCTGAACTGGACGGTGTGGATTCGCTCCTTGTGCCCTTTCATCCGCTGGAGCAGCTTGCCTGTCTCGGCGTCCCACAGGCAGATGTCATAGCCGATGTGGCCGAGAATCCGCTTGCCGTCGTAGTCCCAGCCGCGGTTCGGCCTTTCGATGCTCTGCTTCCATTGCAGTTCGTTGGGCTTCGGTGCGCTCGCCCTCGTGAGGTTGGGAGCACCAATGCACAGAAGGAGTGCGATTATCGTCAGCGCGGATTTCCGCCTCTCCCGCTGACTGGGACGGCCTACTGTATGTCCAGCCATTTGATCAACTCCTCAAGTTGATTTTGTATTGCCTTGGAAGCTCTGTTCCAGGGGTTTGCACGAAAAGCCGACCATAGCGTTTGAGTCGATCTTTGGCGTAGAGTGGATTGTCGCTTGCAATTAGAAAGCAGATTACGCTGGGGCAAGACCAACCAGTCGCTTCCAAGCATATCCGTTGGGCAGGCCGCGTCTCGCTTCTTTGCAACTTTTCCATCCTTATTTTACATTGGCACGGTAAGGCTGTCGAGAACGCTTGCATGGTTGGCGATGGCCAGCGAGCGGTACTCCAGTCGCCAAAAGCCGGGGCTTCGTCGACCAACGCTGCGCGTCGGTGCCCGCGGCCACTGGCCACCCCGGGAATTATTCATCGGCCGAGCCTCAGGGACTGCGCCCGGCGAGCCAAATCGTGTGCCGTGCTCCCTTGCGGAGACCGTGCGAGCGCACGTGAAACTCGTCCACTTCGAAGCCGGTGTCGCGTAGACGCCGGACGAAAGCCCGATCGGGACCGGCCGACCAAACGGCCAACACGCCCGCAGGACAAAGCGACGTATAGGCTGCATCGAGTCCAGTATGCGAGTAGAGCCAGTTGTTGCCCGCCCGGGTCAGTGCCGCGGGACCGTTATCCACGTCCAACAGGATCGCGTCGTAGGACCGCGGTTCCCCCTTCAGAATCTGCGCGATATCGACCTCGCGGACGGTGACGCGGTGATCCTCAAGCGGACGGCCAGCCAGATCCGCAAGGGGTCCCCTGTTCCATTTGACTACCGCCGGCACCAATTCAGCCACTACCAACTGGCCATCGGCTGGCAGTCCACGCAATGCCGCCGCTGCAGTATACCCCATTCCCAGCCCTCCGATCAGGACCCGAGGACGTGTACGGTCGGCGATCCTTGCACATGCAAATTCGGCCAGGGCATCTTCCGAGCCGTGCATGCGGCTATTCATGAGTTCGCAGCGATCCAGCCTGATCGAGAACTCTTCGCCTCGTTTGTGCAGACGCAGTTCTCCTCTGCCACCGGGGACGGACGCGCTGTCAAGGAACTCCCAAGGAATCACGGAGTCGCCTTCCGGAACTCGGCGCGGTAGACCGGTTCGTCGCTGAGCCGCATGCGCCGCTCGAAATGCGTGCGGTAGGCCAGGTCGTGCTCGGCGGGCGTCTCCGGCACGGCAATCGGCCCGGCTAAGCGTGTGTGGGCGGCCAACAGCTCCAGCGTCGCCTGGAAATACTCCTCGACGTCGGTCCAGAAGTGCAACGCGCCGCCCGGCAGGAGCGTCCGCTCGACGTGCTGCACGAAGGTCTCGTTCATCACTCGCCGCTTGCGGTGCCGCTTCTTCCACCAGGGGTCGGGAAAATAGACGTGTACCGCGGCCAAGGAACTGCCGGGGATCAACTCAGCGAAAATCCGCAGGCCATCGCCCGAGACGATACGGGCGTTGGACAATTCCGCCTTGGCCAGCCCCGCGGCAGTGAAACGGGCGTACTTGCGTGCGATCTCGATACCGAGAAAATCGACGCCCGGCTGGCCGCGGGCCGCATTGCGCAAGAATAGCCCCTTGCCGGAGCCCACCTCGATTTCCAGCGGCGCGGCGCGGCCGAAAATGGCCTCGCTGCTCCAGGGCCGGGGAAGTTGCTCGAATTCCAAGAGATGTTTGGAGAGGTTCAGCGAGGGATCGATCTTGCGGAGTGCGCGGCGGCCCACGGCGTTCGTTCCGTAATCAGGCTTCGTCGCCGGGCAGGGAAGCACCGGCGGACCCGGCGGACAGCAAATCGACCGGCAAAGGAATGCCCTTGATGATCCCTTCGCAGACCAGGTTCTGGTCGACGAACGACTGGAACTCGCACGTGATGATCGTGCGCCGCGCCTTGAGCAAGCGGGTCACGATCACGAGGCGATTGCCGGGCCGGACGAGGCCGCGAAAGCGGATGTCTTCCATGCCGCCGAAGCCCATCATGCCCACCATGAGATTGTTCTTAACGGCGTAGTAACTCGACAACTGGGCGGCCGCCTCGCACATCATCACGCCCGGCATTAGCGGCATGCCCGGCATGTGGCCGCGGGCCCAGAATTCGTCCGGCTTGAGATCCTTGTAGCCGACGCAGATGGCGCGGGGGTGGTCCTCGAAGACGATCGCCGTCAACTGCTCCATCTCGAAACGCTGCGGATTGTAGCGACGGATCTCGTCGATATCGCTGACCACATGATTGAGGTCATATTCACAGAAGTCGATGATCAACGGTTTCTTGGGCACGACTGGCTCCTTGGAACGGTTGGGGGTCCCGAGCAATAAACGATGTCTCGCAGCGTCGCCGCCGGTCAGGTCTTGACCTGGTGCCGTTTCGCCTTGCGGGCCTTGCTGTTGGACGGACGTTTGCCATGATTGGCCTTCTTGGCCACGCGATGCGGTTTTGCCATAACAAATTACCTCTTCTTGCTTTAGGGCTGAATCTCTTGCGCAAAAAACCTTCCGGCCCCTGCTCGTCAGGCGGAAAGAACCTATTAGTTTACCATTCCGCTGCTCGACTGGGAAGGCCGGGCTTGATCATAGCTTGCCAAGAGCGACAATAAGACATGCCTAACGCGGCAACGCCGCGTTTAAGGCATGCCACCCGGCCGCACACTGCCTCTTAGTTCCGCGACGTGGTGGCTAAGGGACGCCAGACGCGCCAACAGATCGCTGGCGGCCCCTGTATCAATGGCCCGGGCCGCCATCGCTGCACCCGTGGCAGGCGTTTCCGCAGCACCGGCCGTCCAAATCGCGGCGGCCGCGTTGGCGACGACGATAGCGCGGGCCGGCCCAGGCCTGCCAGCCAATACCCCACGAATAGTGGAGGCGCTTTGCTCGGGACCGCTGACCTGGATGCTCGCCAGCTCGATGCTTTCCAGCCCGAAGTCGGCCGGGGTCCAGCGAAAGTGTCGGATCTGGCCGGTGGCCTCTGCGACATCCGTAAAGCCGGTGAGCGTGACCTCGTCCAGGCCGTCGCTGCCGTTGACCACCGCGCTGCGGGCGGTGCCCAGCAAGACGAGGGCCTCGGCCAGAAGCGTGCGATATTTTGCCCGGCCCACCCCCAGCAACTGTCGCGAAGCACCCGCCGGATTGACCAGGGGGCCGAGGATGTTAAAGATGGTGGGCACGCCGAGCTTTTTCCGCACGGGCGCAACATGCTTCATGGCGTTGTGCAACAGGGGCGCGAAGCAGAAACAGATGCCCAGTTCGTCCAGGCAGCGCTCGACACAGGCGACGTCGGCCTCGACGTTTACGCCCAGCACGGCCAGCACGTCGGCCGAGCCGCTGCGGCTGCTGGCTGCCCGATTGCCATGCTTGGCCACTGGCACGCCCGCGGCGGCCGTGACGAGGGCCGCCGCCGTGCTGATATTAAAGGTCGACAACTGATCGCCGCCGGTGCCACAGGTATCCAACAGTTCCGGGCGGGAGGAGCGGATCGGCGTCATTTTCCGGCGTAGGGCCAGGGCTGCCCCGGCTACCTCACTCACGCTCGCGCCCTTGCGATTCAGGGCCAGCAACCAGCGGGCGATGTCATCCTCGGCGCAACGCCCGCACATAATCTGCTCGAACGTCTCGACAACCTCGTCCATCGACAGGTCGCGGCCGGCTTCCGTTTGGCGGATTGCAGTTTCAATCATGCGGTTGTTCTTCCACCGCTTTGTCTGGGGGCAATTGGCCCATTCCGGCTAGGATCCGCCTTTCTTTGGCCTTGCATGCCGCCGGCGTCATTTGCGGGGCGGTCGATTGCGATGCGGCCCAAGCCATAAAGTCTTGCAGGGCTTGCCAACGTGCAGCCGGATCGGTGGCGGCCGCACGTTTTGCTTCTTCGTGGCGTTTCAAATCGTCATCGCATGCCGCCGTAACCGGCTGAAAACTTTCCGATGCAGGCATCAATACTTCTTCAGGTGTTGACATGGTTACTTCTGGTTGCCTTGCAGGGCGGCCTTCAAGACGCGCACCCGATCCAGTTTTTGCTCTTGCTCCGAAAGGGCCAATTGACATTGTAACATGTCCTCGTCGGACAAGCCGACATAGGCCGTGCCCTTGGCGGTAGTTCCCGTGCGGGCACGTTGCCTGGACCCCGACCACGAACCGAGGCCCTTGACTGCTCGAAACACGTCGATCCAGCCAAACCGGCTGGTAAGACAGAAAACACCCTGGTACGTCAACCAGTTCGTCGGCAAATTGGCGACGTCTTGCCACTGGGCATCGTCGGAGCCCCACGAGGCGCCGAGGGCTACCAAGGCGGCATGGCACCGTGCCCGGTTCTCGTCGGAATCCTCGATCCAAAAATCCACGTCGAACGTCGTGACCGGCTCGTGGTGTAGCAGGAAGTTCACTCCCCCTATAAGTATATACTGTACTCGGCAGTCATTGAAGACTTGCAGAATATCGTCGATTTGTTCAACACTTTTCATCGTAAGCGAGTCGAATTTGAACCATGCGGTTATGTATCTATTGTACCTGCGGCCGAGTGTTATTCCGAGTCCAGCCTCAGTTTCGCCATAATCGGATTGACAATAGGGCTGCCGATGGAGAAAATTCTACTAGTGTCGTGGTTCAAGCAGACGGGGATTTGTCCTTTGAACAGGATTCTGTAGGGAACGCCCTCCGTGGCGTTCCGAATTTGCGGAACGCCATGACCCGCAAGCGGGTTCCCCGCGTTCCCTACAGGGTGAAGGTCGCCAATTGCGAATCACTATGCCAAGCGGATAAGCCGCCCGTGGCACAAACGCAAGGAAAACCCGCCCGTCGGGTGTAGATAGCAAGACGCTACCGGAGGGAATAGCTATGATCGATTCTCCAGACGCATCCGCTGATTCGGAAGCGGTGATCGCGACATTTTCCCCGGGCATGTTTCCGCTGGAGTTGATTATCCGCGATCATTACGCCCGCCAGTCGCGATGTCTTTTGGGAAGCCTGCCCGCCGTTCTCGGGCGGGACGAAAAGAACGACGTGCGGCTTGCCGACCCTTGGATCAGCCACTCTCATTGCGAATTGCGGCAGGAGGGCGACGTGTTGGTAGTACGGGATCTGGATTCCAAGAATGGGGTTTTCATGCGCGGCCTCCGTGTCCGCCAGGCCGAAATTATGCCTGGTGATTGTCTTACGCTGGGCCGTACCGAGATCACGTTCCGCTATCGGCGTATCGGCGCCGGCGATGACTCCGTTGCCGATAGTGGGATAACCGTGTCGCAGCCCGCCTTGGCCGATGGCCGCAGGCCGGATCCCGCACGTCCGACGACGGAAGAACTGCTGTATTAAAGATCCGCGAATCAATAACTGTTCCATTGTCGCCTTTCGCTCCGCGAAAGAACGCTACTTTCGCGGAGCGAAAGGCGACACTTCTTGATTCGGCGGTCTTCAACAGCCTAATCTATCGGTCCGTGCTCCAACTCCCGCTGCCGCCGATCGGCCAGCGCGGGGCCTCGGGGGCGCTGTTCTGGTAGCCGTTGCTGGAAAGATCATCCTTCATGCCGGCGTCCTTCTTGATGGCCCCGCGGACGCCCAACAGTTCGGGATGCCGGGCGATCTTGTCCGTGAAGACCCGGGCGTCGTTGAGAATCGGTTTCAGGTCGCGAGTCAACTCGTCGAGGTTCTTGGCCATGTGATTGACGCGCACGTACAACTCTTTGTCGTGCAGCAGTGCCCCCAGCGAACCTTGCGGGTCGTTCAGTTCCTGGCTGAAACGCAGCATGTTGTCGGTCAGCAGGTTGAGTTTCTTCATGCTCGCGTCGATTTCGTCGACGAGGCCCGGCCCGCGCTCGCCCAGCGGCTTGGTCAGGCCCTCGATGTTCTGCATGTTGTGCTCCAGCGAGGCGAAGGTGCCTTCGATCCGTTTCACCGCGCCCCGCGTTTCCTCGAGTACGGCCGGCATCTCGGCCACCGTCCGCTTGATCTGCCCGCGGAGCACCGGATCGCCGAGCAGGTCGTTGCTGGCGGTGAGGGTCTTTTGCAAGAGTTGCATCGTTTCGTCGGCCTCGCCGATCATATGGGTGATCCGCTGCTCGTTCGTTTCCACCAGCCGGTCGACGCGGGTCAGCACGTTGTGCATGTCGCGGCAGGCGACGTCGAGCGTCGTCAACGTCTGGGCTGCCTGCTTCTGCAGGCCGGCGATCGAGCCAGTCACGTCCTGGGCCACGTGGCCGTCGAGTATAGTGCCGCTCTTGATCTCGGCCTTCTCGCCTTGGAAATTGGGGATCCGCACGAAGTCCAGAGAGGCATCGCCCATGAGCAGCGAACTGGCCGCCTTACACTGCTCGTTCGTGTAAAGATGGCGGTTGTCGTCGATTTCCGCGGTGACGATCACGCCCACGTCGTCTTCGGCGAAGCGCACGTCCCGCACCCTGCCAATAAGGATGCCGGCCTTGCGCACGGGCGTGTCGCGGGTCACGCCCGGGGCATCGTTGAACTTGATGTAGATCGTATACGTGCCGTGCGTGAGCGGACTGGTGCCCATGAACAGCAAGACGAGGATCGCGGCGATCAGGGCCGTCGCCAGGATCATGACTCCCACGCGGAATTGCATGACTCGTTCGTTCATCACCGGCATGCCTTTCTCTCAAGAGCCGTTCTGCCGCATTTCCATCATCCGCTCGCCCGCCTCGCCGCGGACGAACTGTGTCACGCGGCGGTCGCGGCTCCGCTCCAACTCCGCCGTAGCGCCATCGAAGAGGACCTGCGGCTCGTCCTCTCGCAATCGCGACAACGGATACAGCATGACGATCCGATCGGCCACCTTTTGGGCCGACTTCATGTCGTGGGTTACGACGACGCTCGTCACCGGATGCCGATGGCGGGTCCCTAGAATCAGTTCGTTGATGACGTCGCTCATTATGGGATCCAGGCCCGTCGTCGGTTCGTCGTAGAGCACGACTTCGGGTTCCAGGGCCAGGGCACGGGCCAGTCCCACCCGTTTGCGCATGCCGCCGGAAAGCTCGGCAGGTTTCTTGAATCGCACGTTCTCCGGCAGGCCGACCTCGGCCAGCCGCGCCAGCACGATCTCCTCGATCTCGGCTGTCGCCTTGCGGCTATGTTGCCTCAGAGGAAAGGCCACGTTCTGGGCGATCGTCATGCTGTCGAACAAGGCCGCCTGCTGGAACACGAAGCCGAAGCGAGTCCGCTCGCGCGTCAGGGCCCGCTCTCCCATGCGGGTCAGGTCCTGGCCGTCGAACAACACCGTTCCCCGCGTGGGACGCAAAAGGCCGATGATGGTCTTCAAGAGCACCGTCTTGCCGCAACCGCTTTCGCCGATGATGGCCAGCGTTTGCCCGCGGTCGATTTCCAGGTCGATGTCGCGCAGCACCTGGTGCCGGCCGAACTCCACGGCCAATTGTTGCACGCGGATCAGCGGTTCCTGCGAAGACGTTGGTGCGGTGGACGTGACCATGGTTCAGAGAAAGTTCGGACCTTGCGGCCAGAAGATCAGGTAGACGTCGCGCAGTCCGATCGCCAGCACGACGTCGAGCATGAGAATGACCACGAACGAATAAACGAAGGCGGTCGTGGCCGCGCGGCCGACGCCTTCCGCGCCCGGATCGCAATGAAAACCATGATAGCAACTGATCAGGGCGATGGCGGCCCCGAAGAACAGGCTCTTGAAGACGCCGGCGAAGACGTCAAAACCTCGCACGTAGCGCTGCGAGTGCATCAGGTAGAAGTGAAAATCGATGTTCGACAAATACACACTGTAGAACGCGCCGCCCACGATGCCCATGAAGTCGGCCATGATCGTCAGGGCCGGAATCAGTAGCAAGCAGGCGAGGAACCGCGGCACCACGAGATAATGGATGGGGTTGGCGCCCATGCTTGCCAGGGCGTCGATCTGCTCCGTCACGCGCATCGTACCCAGTTCGGCCGCCATCGCGCCGCCCACGCGGCCGGCCAACATCGTGGCGGCTAGCACCGGTCCCAACTCGCGCACCAGAGACAGATTGATCACGGCCCCTAGCCGCGTTTCCATGTGCAACATGCGAAACTGATCGTAGGCCTGTACGGCCAGGATGATGCCGATGAAGGTCCCCGTCAAGGCGATGACGGGCAGGCTCAGGACGCCGATCTGATAGAAGCATGGCATCAGTGTTTCCCGCCGCGCCATGCGCGTGGTCAGCCATAAAACAGTGCGAAACGTAAAGATCGCCACGCTGCCGAAGCCCTCAATCCAGTCGATCACCACGCCGCCCAAGTCGGCGACCCAATCGGCGACGGCCGTGATGAGGCCGCCGCGAGTCTTGTTGCCGGTGATGGAGACGTCTTGAGACATGGTCGTTCTTCGTTGCTGCTCCCTTGCCTATTTACGCGGACTGGGAGACGAAAAAGATAGGCCGTCGTTGGGGCGGACGCTACCTTAGTCAATCTTCGTCGCAATGAGAATACGGCTTGAGTGAAGTTTTCCGATAATGTGAGCGGGGAAAGATACGAAGGTTAGGCGGAGTGGCCTGTAGGGTGGGACCCGGGCAGTGTGCGCAGCATGGTTGGCCTGCGCTTGCCGACCCGCAGGGCACCCCGAATCTGATCGCACTCTACAACTTGCTCTATCTTCCCGAAACGCCGAAATAGCCCCAGGAAAATGGAACTGACTGAGATTTGTTTTCCAGAATGTTGTTGACGGGCGGTTGCCAATGCGATGCTGGAGTTTGGGCACCGTTCCCACCGGCCGAAGCGTTGGTGCTGGATGGGGTTTGCCGCGCCGGTTTGATGGCCGCCGCGGGCGGGGATTGCTGAGGTGTGTTGTTGGACGGTTGCCAGTCGCACTTTTTGACTTCGCTTCGCCTGTCGCTCTTCGTTTCAGCGGCTTCCATGTCGACTTTTGCTGCTTTCACAGCTTGCGTTGGCCGACGCGGTTCGGGCTGTTGCGTTTGCGCGGCTTGCCGGGAAAGCTGCGGCGGTCTTCCGGCCCTCGCGGCAGGCGATGGCGAGGGCTGGATTCTTACATACGGGGATTGTGTCGGCGGTCCCTCGAAATTGTCCTCAAATCCACTGGACGCTCTGCATGATGATCGTGTAGCGCAGGTTTCGCATTCGGTCGGAACTATTACACAGCGACAGTCACCGTCGTGATAATGCCAATCGCCCGGCTCGCACGGCCTGCCGCAGAATGGGCAGCCGCTCGAACTAATCGCCAATAACGCGAAGACCGCGAGGACAATCCGGCGCAACAATGCTCAGACCTTGGTGGACAAGAAATGGACGAGAAAATAACCGCATCGGGTCGCATTACTATTCTTCGGCCATAAAGTCCGCGTAGTTTATGCAAATTCGCGCTGTTTGGCGTCTTGGGCCGGAAAACCATCACAGCATCGCGTGCGTAGTCTCGTAGAGCAAACTCTGTAAGAATTCTCTTGCCGCCAGATAGTCCTGCGGTGGGATCGAGCCAATCTGCGACTTCAACAAATCGAACATGGCATCGATGTCTTGCCGCATGTGGGTCTGATCGGTGGCATTCAGCGCCCCTTTGGTCGTCCAGCGGTCCGCATATCGTTCGATGGCACTGCGGCGGGCCTGAAACAGATCGTCTTGGAGAGCGACCGGCCAATTCAGGGTGCCGTGAACGGGATCGATCTGGGCCGCTCCCAGAGAGCGGGGGGCCGCTGCCCGGGCACGCAGGTAGAGTTCTTCCGGCGTGGCATGTGGACCAAGTTCCCGTTGGAGCTGCTCGCGGCCGATGTTCCACATGGCCCAGGTGGTCTGAACGCTCTGGACTTGGTTCTTCAACGTGTCGCTTTGGGCGCGGGTCAGATCCACGGCCGCCGCCGCCGTAGCTTGGTTGTATTGGCCTTCGGCGGCGATGACCTCCGCCAGGCCTTGCAAAGCAGCCCCCTCGGCGGTTTGGGCGGGACCCAAATAATATCCGCCATCGGAATAGCCTGCTGGCGTGGTCGCCCAGGGATAAACGCCGTTAGGATTGAAAAATCCTGGTACGCCGACGCCGGGCGTTAAGAAGCTGGCATTCGGCGTGGAAAAGCCGAGCCCTGGCGTTCCCCCCGCTGAACGGAAGCGTTGCAGCGAATTCAGCGCGGCGGTGCGGGCCGCTTGATTCTGCGCGGCATTGGCAGATAAGAGCCGGCTAGTTGTGGACAACGCTGGCTGTCCGCTGCGAGAGACGGCCAGCGTAGCCCGTCCCGGTGGGTCAGCATTGGCAATAGGATAGAGAGACAGTAGCAGCATAGCTACCGTCGCTGGAACCGAATGATGTGGCCTCATGATATGCTCCTCGGTGGACTGAAGCCATCTCGCCCTCCCCGCGATCGATGGACAATTGCCGCTCGTCAGTTATTCCACTATTCTACGCACGTTGTTTGCCGCAAAAGAAGTGCGCAAAATTACTGCAAGTTATGCGCTCTTTTTGACCGCAAACGAATTGGCATCTTCACGTTCACGGTGGCCCGACAACAATCAGCCTGGTCTGCCGCGATCCGACACTCAGGCAGAGCGAAAAAACTACTTGGACAAGTCGTAGGATGGGCTTTAGCCCGTCAACCGCAAATCTTGACGGGCTAAAGCCCATCCTACAGCAGAATTGCAAAAATCGTTCCTTCGGCCGATGCTCAGTGTCAATGCTCGGTGGATGACGAGACCACAGAATCGGCAAGGGCTGGGAATAGAAGTTGCAACACCTTCTTAGGATCGGCGAACCGACAAGTTTCGCCTTTCGCTCTGCGAAAGGCGACGATTCGGCAGTTATCGATTTTCCGCTCCTAACCCGCCTTTTGCGCCCTGCAAGAAAGAAAACGAGGAATCCCATGATCGATCGAAACAAAACTCAAGAGAGCCATCACACCGCAACTATGGACAAACCTTCCCGCGCCAGGTCTTCGTCTCACCCCGCGGAAAGCGACGGCGGTACGCGGCGGGCCCAGCCGATGTTGGTGGAAACTGGGGAAGAAATTCAGCGATTCGACCGCGTTGTCCGCATGCCGATTGGCCTGGACGAGCAACTCTGCCGGCGGAGCGTCAAGGCGCTCAATCAGGTCTTGACCGATACCATCACGCTTCGCGATCTGTACAAGAAGCACCATTGGCAAGTATCGGGACCGACCTTTTATCAACTTCATCTGTTGTTCGACGCGCATTTCGAGGCCCAGTCGAAGTTGATCGACGCGTTGGCCGAGCGGGTGCAAATGCTGGGCGGGATCAGTCTTGCCATGGCGGCTGACGTGGCTGAAACTACGCAAATACCGCGTCCGCCCCGCGGCCGCGAGGAGCCCTCGGCACAGATTTCCCGTTTGCTGGAGGCCCACGAGATCGTGCTCAAGGAAGCCCATCAGGCCGCGCATGAGGCCGACGAGTCGGGCGACGACGGCACGGCCGATCTGCTCATCAGCCAGGTCATTCGCACTAACGAAATGCAGGTCTGGTTCCTGGCTGAGCATCTGACCGACGTGCCCTGCGGGCGCGAATAGCCCATCGTCCTGAAGCCCCCGCGCCGCCTGCGAATCCTGACCTGGCGCCAGTCTCACCATCAAAAAATGCAGTTCTTTGGGTACCGCCTGTCCAAATAGTCCGACCGTCCCGAGTTGGCAGAATTGCCTGGGCTTGGTATTATGACCTCTGCGGTTCGTCCGTTGCGGACGAGCCGTTGGCTGTCGGATTGGGGAGGTTGCCCATGGGTTCCTGCTGCTTTACACCCATCGCAGCATGCATGTTGCCGACGCACTGTTGGGGCCAATTCAAAGATGACCCGAATCGGACGAACGCCTGGATGACGTTGGTGGCTTGCGTCGCCGGCGCAACGTTGTTCTTCGTGGCGTCGTATTATGGCGAAGATTTTGCGCAGTGGATTTGTCGATTGTGTCCATTTCTCGTATGGCCGACCATTCGATGAACGCTCATGCAACAAAGGAAACCGCTCAGTCCGAAAGACTGTACTCGGCAATTGCGCCCCGATACGACAAGATCTTCGAGCGGGCAATTCTGGCTGAAGACCGCCTTACGGAACTTGTCCGGAAGACGATGAGCGGGCGTCGCGTGCTGGATCTCACCTGCGGCAACGGGCGGTGGCTGGAACGGTTTCGCCCCGCCGCCTATGTGGGGCTCGATCTCAACCAGGACATGCTCTGCGAAGCCCGGCAGCGTCACGCGGACGCGCGGTTCGTGCAGGCTGACGTGACGCGGCTCCCGTTCCCCGATAGTTCCTTCGACGGTGTGATCTCTCTGTTCGGCGCGATGGGGCACTTGCCGCTCGCGGATCAGGAGACGATGGTATGCGAGGCATGGCGCGTGCTTCGGCCGGCAGGGATGGCCATTTTCACGAACGGAAACCTCTGGTCGCCTTTCAGCTTGCCGAGCACGCTCACAGGTGGCCGCGTGCGGATCAAGGGCGTACGGGTACGCGTGCATTCAACGACCCCGCGGAGCTTTGTGCGGCTGTTGGGCGGTTTCCGTGTCGCGTGTCTGGAGAGCTATGACTATTCCTATTTGCCGATCATGCCGCTGAAATTCGTTGCTTGCCTGGCCGGACGCCCCTACCAGCCGATCTATGCCCACTGGATGAAGCTCTTCTCCCACTGCCGCTTCATTCCCACGTTGCGGTGGTTCGGAAAGCAACTTCTGGCCGTTTGTGAGAGGCGGTAAGGAACATCGCAATTCGTGCTACGGAGGGCTGTCCTGCCAGACTTTGCAACTCTCCGCCTTGACAGGTGGCGGGAAGAAGATAGACTGGCAGTTGTCGATGGATTGCGGTTGCCTGCGGACGGAGATGCGCATCGAAGAAACCTACGTAGCGGGAGGTCGAGAATATGAAGGACGCCTTGGTGAACCTCGGATGGGCCTCTGTCTTCATGGTCGCAACGGCCGTGGTCGGGGGAGTCCTGATCATGGTCGCAGCGATGCTGATCCCGAAGCTCCTTGATCGATTGACTCCGGATATCGACGAGGAGAAGGAAATCGCCCGGGGAAACAGGGCTGTTGCCGAGTACTTCGGCCGGCTCGCTGCTGCCGCCATCATCGGCGTCAGCATCATTATCGCCGCCGCCATCATCGGCGGCATTCAGTTTGCGGTTCACTGACGGCGCGGCTGTCGCGCGCTCAGGCAACAAGGTGGACCCATGAAATGGTGTATGACATCCGCCGTGGCTGTGTTCCTTCTAGGAGCTATGCCGTTCTCAGTTCACGCCCGCGGCGGGGGCGGCTGCCTTGAGAAGGGATCCGCTGTCCTCACGCCGTCCGGCCCGGTTTCTGTGGAGAACCTAAAGCCCGGCGATGCCGTGCTCTCCTTCTCGGACGGGCGAGTCCTGGCGGCCGAGGTGCAGGCCGTATTCGCGGTGGACGCCGAGGCCTATTTTGAACTCGCCGCGGGCGGCCATGTCCTGCGGCTCACCGGTGAACATCCGGTCGCGACGGCTGCGGGAGTCTTTCGGATTGCGTCCTCGCTGCATGCCGGCGATCACATCCTGACCGGGGACCAGAACGCCGTTGCCGGCGTCGCCATCGCTTCGGTGAAGCGGTTTCCAGCCAAGGCGCCTGCCTACAACCTGCTGGTCGCTCCGGGCGGGACATACCTGGCCAACGGCATCGTGGTCCACAATAAGGGGTGCTTCTTGCCCGAGACGCTCGTCCGCAAGGAGGACGGATCGGAAGTCCCCATATCGAGCGTGCGCCCCGAGGACCGTCTGCTGGCGTTTACGATAGCGGGTGAGGCGGTGAGTGCCAGGGTCAGGAGCGTAGTAGCTCTCGAGGTGGACCAATACAAGGTCGTGAAGACGCGGAACATCGCGGTTCACGTTACGGCGGAACACCCATTCTATGTCGGCAACGGTACCTTCAAGACCTTGGAAGTGCTGAAGGTCGGCGATTGCATCTTCGCTCTTGATGGAGAGCGGCTCAGCCCCCAGCCGATCGAGAGTATCGCTACGGTCCGCGCGAAGGTCTTCGTCTACAATCTGCACACGGATGCGCCTAATACGTTCCTCGCCAACGGTTTCCTGGTTCACAACAAGGGCGGCGGAGGCGGCGGGGGCCACGGCGGGGGTGGGGGGCACGGCGGGGGCGGCGGATTTCACGGCGGTAGTGGCGGATCCGGCGGTGGATCCGGCAACGACCTCTGGATTGGGCTCGTGTTCGGCCTTGCTTGTCTCGCGATGATCACCATCGTCACCATCAGTTTAATCAGCGAGAAGCTCATCCAAATGCGGGGCCACAGGAACGAGAATCTCGACTTCGTCTACAGCGTCGCGCAGGTCGCGAAGAAGGGCGGCAAGACGCTCAAACTCCTTGAATTTCTGGCCCGGCAGGATCCGGGAATGGCCCCGGACGCCTTGCGGAAGCAGGCGGAAACTACATTTTTGAAGCTTCAGGAATGCTGGGCCGTGCGCTCCTACGAGCCGATGCGGCCGCTGCTGATGCCCGACCTCTTCCGCGACCACTCGTTGCAGATCGCGGCGATGGTTCGCGCCCACGAGATCAATGTCATAGACCATCTGCGAGTTGACCGGATCGAACTCGTAAATACCCGCTACACTCTCAAGGAGGAAAGCGGGAATTCACGGCCCTGATCACTGCCACGGCCCGCGACTACTATGTGGACGACCACACCCGCCGGCGGCTCAGGGGCGACACGGTCGCCGCGCAGTTCCAGGAGTTCTGGACGTTCCATCTGCACAACAAGGTTTGGCTTCTGCGCGAGGTCGAGCAGACGCGGGAATCGGACGCGCTCAAGACCGAGAACTTCTTCGAGCAGTTCACGGACATCGGTCTGGAACAGGTCTACGGCAAGGAGGCTGCCCACGAGGGCAAGGCGGGTCCCTGGCTGGAAAAAGCTGTGCAGATCAAGGAGACCCACATCGAGCGGATGCTCAACTTCCTCGTCCAGACCGACAAGATTTGGGACCGTCAGGCGATGTTGGAGACCACCCGCCGAATATTCCTGGAGTTGATGGCCGCCCGGAGTTTGGGCAACGCGGCCGACGCGCCCGACGGCGACCTCTTTCCGCAGCTTGCCGCCCATTTCAAAGAGGAGATCGCGAGGAACAAGATGCAGGGTGTCGCGGTGGAACTCCGCAATCTGTGCGTGCGGAAGGTGGAATTGATCCTCGTGCGGAACTACGCCGACAACGCGCGCGACGAGTTCGTCGCCCGCGTCCGAGCCCACGCCCAGAGGGGCCTGCTTCGCGCCGGCCGGGTCAGCCGGCAGGACGAGGATGTCGTGCCCTTTGAACAGTATCTTACTTTGGGCCGCCTGCAAAACCGCTGGAAACTCAAGGAGATCCTCTCCGCCGAGGCCGGGCAGGCGGCGGTAAAGGAGGAGAATCTGGATCAGGATTCCAGCCCCGAACAGGTACAGTGGTACTATCAGCACGGAAGGGCGGTCTGAGCGTTAAATCGATCGCCAGAATAATCCCAAAAGCCGTCGTGAACATCAACAACGCCAATACGCCCCGTCAGCAGTGGGTAAGCGGGCAAGGCAGTCCACAAGATGAAGACGGATTCGATCCCGGTGGAGGTCTCCCCGACCGTAGTAGCATCGTGGCAGTTTTACCTGACCGGCCTTTGGCTGTCGGGCTTGCGGCTAACGGAATCCCTGGAGCTATTTTGGGATCGTGAAGACCGGCTCTGCATAGAACTGAAAACCCGGCGACCGATGCTGCGGATCTCGGCTGAGTGGGAAAAGGGCAACCGCGACCGCCTGCTGCCGATCACCCCGGACTTTGCCGAATACCTCTTGGCCACGGCTGAGGCCGACCGTCATGGCCCGGTCTTCCGCCCGCTGCTGCCGAGCGGCAGCCGTGCCGACGCGGCCAAGGCCGGCCGCATGATCAGCCTTATCGGCGAGAAGGCCCGTGTCATCGTTCACACTCACCCCAAGACCGGGAAGGTGAAGTGGGCAAGTGCTCACGACCTGCGGCGAAGCTTTGGCACCCGGTGGGCGAGGAAGGTGACGACGGCTGTATTGCAGAAGCTCATGCGGCACGAGTCGATCAGCACCACGATGGGCTACTACGTCGATTTGGATGCCGAAGAGTTGGCGGAAGACCTATACGAGAAGTACGGGCAAAAGCAGGCAACCGATCAACGCGGCTAAATGCCGTCTTGTGCGGAGGGGACAATCGTCCCCAATTGGTTCGGCTTGATGATCTGATTATGTCGTCTCGTCCCAAGCCTCCTGAGTGCCGTCACCAGGACTCCCAAGTGCCGAAGGCTTGCAACGATTCCAAGTGTGACTGGGACTTTCCCGCCGCCTGTAAGTACGTGGCATTTTCCGATTCAGGCACCGCAAGCAAGACAGTACCATCTCCACAGATTATCGAAACGGATTTCTTCCTCATCCACGCGAAGGCATTGAAATCCAGTCGGGTCATGTTCCTTGCGGCGGCGTCGATGGAGGACTTTGCGAAAGTCCCGAATGCTATAAACTGGCCCTGCAATGTAAGCTCAAACACCAGAAGAACGAGCAAGAAATCAGTAAGGCAATCCGCAAGCGGGCTCCATCTGGTGTCGCCTTTTTCCCAATTTACGACGCGAGGATCAATACCTTCTGTCAGCACGCCGCATTGATACACCCCTTGATTTTCGTTTAGAAACTCGATGACTCCTGACTCATCGACTGCGAGATACTCTGGCCGTTTTACCCAATGGAAAACTACGAGGGGATCGGCCTCCGTCCAGCCGCCGTAGTTATGAGTGAACGCCCTCGTTCCGTATCTGGCAATAGTCTGATATGCCCACTTCAAGGAATCAGGCATAAAATCAGGAAGGGGTGGTAGTTGGTGGTGGACTTCCGGCTCTGCGTACCAATCCGCTACAAAAGATGCCAGTATTTCAAAACGATCTTTGATCGCAGATGAACGCCATCTCGAAAGGAGTGAGGGCCAAACGGGAGAACCCTCCAGAGGTTTGTCTGTCATATTCTGGTAAAAGACGCGATTCCGCCGAATGGAATCCGTGGGCCGTTCGTCATCTGTTTTCTGGGGAACTCACGCATGGCACTCAAGCATAAGGCTGCGAATTGTAGCGTCAAAGTCACATTGCCGTGACGCATTGTGGCGTGCCCGTATATTACCATTGGCAATCCACAACGCATCACCACCCCCGCCAGTTATATCGCCGCCGTAGTAACGAGTTTGCCAGTCCCGTAATTGTTGAATTTCGTCAATGTCGCATACGATCAGGTCTACGCGATGCTCGGTGTCAACACGGGCGAGAGACTCCCCAAGTTTGCGAAGCGTAAGAATTGACTGTCCAGCCCAAAAAGCGTGTATAAAAACGATTCCGCATTGAATGTTCGCCAATGGGTGCAATGACAAGCTGGCATCAAAGACCAGCCGCTCGGCTGCTGATGGACAATTGCGTTTTACGCTTGCTGCCCTATCAAAGTCTGGTACGCTCATTTGCCGATTCACTGCCGAATCAAGCGACTGATCTGAAGTATTCCGTCTTCCATAACTGAAAGAAACTGCTTGCACCAGGTTGGTTTAATCCCAACGGCAGTCGAGAAGCACCGACTGGGCATTCTACCAGCCCGCAACACTGCCCAGAACCCTATAGCCCCCCACAAGCGTCGGTATTGTTTCAGGTATTGTTGGCCCTGGTGGCCCGGTTACGGCCGGCCAAGAAACGACGTAACCCACTACATAATAGCGGGTTACGAGAGAGGCCCCGATCAGAGTCGAACTGATGATGGCGGATTTGCAATCCGCTGCCTTAGCCACTTGGCTACGGGGCCG
>CAZTPX010000072.1:0-47958 GCA_964615095.1 uncultured Planctomycetaceae bacterium
AACAGCCTGGAGGCCGCGATTTGCCCGCGGATGTATTCGCCGAGCACGGAGTAAGAACCGCCGGCAAGCGCGTGGACGATCACCAGCACGTGCCGGTTCGAATCGGCCGTGTTTTCCTCGGCGGTCCTGAGCAGCGTTTCCAGGTCGCCCTGGCGGACGACGAACTGGGCAACGAGCTCCTCGGCCCTTAAAAAGGCCGGGTTGTACTTCATAACCTGCCGGATCATGGTCAGGCTCCTCGCAGCCACGAAAGGAACGTGGTGAGCCATCTTGAGTTTTCGGTTTATCATGGCTTAGCTCCGCTTTCTTACAACAAATCTGTTGGCGACAAATCTGTTGTTACTCAAACTGTGTTGTTATTGGACAGCCGGGCGAATCGGCCTTGAAGCGCAGCTCCCGATTGATCACGGCGCCGACGGATGTACAGATGCCGAAAGCGCAACGAGCCATTGGACTTGCGACGCAAGTTCGTGTCCCGCGCGCAAATGGTGGCGAAAGTCCTTTCGTATTATGTGGGTAGAAAGCGCGCTGAAGACGATTCAGGCTACGCCTGAATACTCGGCGCGTGAATTTGTTCTTTGACAATTTAGCCAGCCCCCGGCGTAGCGAACCGGGGGCCATATATCATGCGCGGCGCCGACCTGCCCAAGTCGGCGTCCGCGCCGGCGGCTGCGCGGAAACTGTGGCGCGTGGGTCTCGTACTTCGACCCACCCTACACCCGCCCAAGGGCCGCGAACGGCCGCACTTGCCGCGGCAGCAATTAATTATTTTTATGACTCTGCACTACAATAGATTCAAGAAAGTGGCGTGTGCCTGACCCTTATATACTGTACGCATGGTCACGTGACCAAAAAGTGGCCAGGAAGTGGCTAGGTTGTTCATAAAAGTGGCCAGGAAATGGGCCAAAGTGGCTAGGTATTGTCTAGGTATTTCGGCCGTGGTAAGACTATCGTTAGAGTGTCAAGTGATCGTATTCCCGCAATTTACGCTGTGCGAGCAACACCTTTAGTGAAAGCAGAATACGCACATGGACCTACAAAACCGCCTCAGAAACGCCAAAAGGCACTTTTTTTCGATGTGGTCACACCACTGCCTGACCCGAAAAGGCGGGTTGGCCGCGGCGGCCAGGGCAGGAGAAATGCCGTTGAAACACTTTTTTCTGACTCATGCCATCTTTTACAATTGAACTCACCATCCACTCAAACTGTTCTCCTTCCCACGAACCAACCATGAAAACCGCAACACTCGCTACCACGGTCCTCCTGTTTTGCGCGTCAGCCGCCGCGATATCTGCCCAGCCGGGCGGCGATCCCGACCAGGACCGGACCAAACCGTGCAACGTCGTTTGGACCACGCCCAGCCACGATGCGACCGGCTCGATGCCCTTGGGCAACGGGCAGGTGGGCATCAACCTCTGGGTGGAAGAGGACGGCGACCTGCACTTCTACATCAGCCGCACCGATTCGCTGAGCGAGGCCTCGCGGCTCTTGAAGGTCGGCGGCATGCGGATCTCGTTGGATCCGAATCCGTTCAATGCGGGAAAGCCGTTCCGTCAGGAATTGATCCTGCGCGACGGAATCTGCGAGATCACCGCCGGAAGCAAGAAGAACCATGTCGTGTTGATGGTCTACGTTGACTCCAACTCGCCGGTAGTCCACGTCGATGGCATTACCGACACGCCGGTCAAGGTCAGAGCGACTGCCGATGTTTGGCGCACCAAGCCTCATACGCTCGTTGGAGAGGAACTGAATTCCTCGTGGACCCTGCACGACTCGCCGACCGCCGTAACGGAGTCGGCCGACGTATTTCCGGCCACGCCCACCGGCGCCGTCGCCTGGTACCACCGCAACGAAACCTCGCCGGCCTTCGCTTCCACGCTCAAGGTACAGTCGCTCGAATCAGCCGCCGATAAGGCCCATGATCCACTGCTGCACCGCACGTTCGGCGGTTGGATGACGGCGACGGGTTCCTCAAATCCCTCCTTGAAGAACCGTGGGAGCGAATTCAAGTCGATTACCGGCCACGCTATCGAATCGCGTGGTCCGCTGTTAACGTTCCAAATCCGCGTCACCTGCCCTTGTTTCCAGGCACCCACAGCCGAAGCCTGGGTGGACCGGGCCAAGTCGCTGGCTGCCGAACTCGTTGCCACGGATGATTTCGTGGTTCACGCGGATGCTCACCCGGACGCCCTGCGCCGCACCGAGGCGTGGTGGCATGCCTTCTGGAACCGCTCTTGGGTGATCGTCGACGGCGACCAGGCAGCCGATATCCCCGGCACGGAACATCCGCTGCGGATCGGCTACGATTCTCACGGCGGCAACCGCTTCCCCGGGCAGATCGAGAACATCCGCGTTTACGGCAAGGCCCTGTCCGAGCGTGAAATCGCACAACTCGCGAGGTCCGCTCCCGCCGGTCCCGCGCCGAGTGAATCCGGATTGCTGTTCGGCGGCGATGGCAAGCCCCGCAACATCGCCAAAGACGCCGTGAAGATCGGCAAGGCCCTGACACTCGAAGCCCGCATCAAGCCTGCCGCACTCTCGCCGGGGCGGATCTTCGATCGGCTCACCGCCGGCGGCAGCGACGGCTTCCTCTTCGACACGCACCCCGGCGACACCCTGCGGCTGATCGTCGGCTCGACCACGCTCACCGCGGCCGGCGGCATCCTCCAGGCCGGCAAGTCATATCACGTGGCGGCCACCTATGATTCTGTATCGGGAGCCATGCGGATCTATCTCGATGGTCGCCTTGTCGCCCAGCAGGGCAGCGACACGTCGTCCTCCGTCACCCGCGGCTACACGCTGCAACGCTACATGCAGGCCTGTGGCGGACGAGGGCCGTATCCCATCAAGTTCAACGGCGGCATGTTCACGGTCGAGCCCAAGCCGTTCGGCAAGCCTTTCAACGCCGACTGGCGGGCCTGGGGCGATTGCCACTGGTGGCAGAACGTCCGCCACATGTATCATCCCATGCTTGCCGCTGGCGATTTCGACCTGATGGACCCGCTCTTCCAGACCTACGCCGCGGTGCGGCCGCTGGCCGAGGCCCGCTCGCGGCTCTACCACGGAGCCGAGGGCGGTTACTTCCCCGAGACGATTACGGTCTGGGGGACCTATTCCAATGGCGACTACGGTTGGAACCGCGCCGGCCACCAGCCCAAGGATGTCTTGAACCCCTGGTGGCAATACGCCTGGAACCAGGGGCCCGAGCTTGTCTCCTTGATGCTCGACCGCTGGGACTACACGGGCGACGAGACTTTCCTCAAGGGCCAGGTCCTGCCCATGGCCGAGTCGGTGCTCAAGTACTTCGACACGCGGTTCAAGAAGGATGTCGGCGGCCGCATCGTTCTCGATCCCACTCAGGCAGTCGAGACCTACTGGCACGGCGTGATCAACGACATGCCTTCGACTGCGGGGCTGAACGACATCACGGCTCGGCTTTGCGCGTTGCCGGCGGGTTTTGCTAGCGAGCAACAGCGGAAGTTCTTCACCAGGATGCGGGCGGCCTGTCCGACAGTTCCGATCGAGGATGCCGAGGTCGGCGGCAAGAAGATTCGCCGCCTCGCCCCGGCACAGAAGTATGCCGCCGATCGCTCGAATTGCGAGACCCCGGAACTATACGCTGTCTGGCCGTTCCGGCTCTATGGTTTAGGCAAGCCGGGCCTGGACGAGGCCCGCGCTGCATACCTGAGCCGGCACAATCACCTGGATTGCGGCTGGGGCTACGACGGCAACTGCGCCGCCCTGCTGGGCCTGACCGACGAGGCCGCGCGAATCCTCAAGATCAAGTGCGCCAATTCCCATCCGGCCTATCGTTGGCCGGCGACTTGGGGGCCGAATTTCGACTGGCTGCCCGACCAGAACCACGGCGGCAACCTGCTAGAGACCACGCAACTCATGCTCTTGCAGCCCGTGGGCGACAAGATCCTCTTGTTGCCTGCCTGGCCGAAGCATTGGGACGTAGACTTCAAGCTCCGCGCCCCGCGGAACACCGTTATCGAGTGCGTCTACCGCGGCGGCAAGATCCAACGGTTGGTCGTCACGCCGGAGTCGCGACGGGCGGATGTGGTGCTGCCATAGTGCTACTTCTGCCCATAGTAGGCTGCCGGGCCGTGCTTGCGCTGGTAATGCTTGTCTAGCACCCACGGCTCCAACTCCGGCGCGGAAGGGTCGATCGACCATGCGCCCAAGACCATCTCGGCCACCGCCTCCAAGGCAACAGAGTTGTCCAATGCCTTCTCGGCGCTGGCACCCCAAGTGAACGGCGCGTGACCGGCTACCAATACGGCGGGCATGGCCGCCGGATCGAGGCCGCCAAAACGCTCGACGATCACCCGACCAGTACAGCCTTCGTAGTCTTCCGCCACTTCCTCCGCGCTCAACGGCCGCGTGACGGGCACGGGGCCGTAAAAGTGATCGGCGTGTGTCGTGCCCAGACAGGGGATCTCCCGCCGGGCCTGGGCGAACATCGTGGCATGCCGGCTGTGCGTATGCGCGACGCCGCCGATGTCTTTGAACGCGCGATACAGAACGAGGTGGGTGGGCGTGTCGCTGGAGGGCCTCAGGCCGCCCTCAACCACGCGACCATCCAGGTCGACGACGACCATGCACTCCGACTGGAGCTGGTCATAGGGTACGCCGCTGGGCTTGATGACGACCAGCCCAACCTGGCGGTCGATGCCGCTGACATTGCCCCAGGTGAGCGTCACCAGGCCGGTCTTCGGCAGGTCGCGATTGGCCGCCGCAACGCGACGTTTCAACTCCTCCAGCATCAGCGCGTCTCCCGGCGAGCGCGGTCGCGGATGGCGATCAGGTCCTTCATCACGCCGCCCAGCGGCAGCTTGGCGCCCGTGCCGAAGGCGTCGTGCAGCGTGCGGTAGACGCGATAAAGTTTGGCATAGACCGCAGCCGCCGCCTTGGCCGGCTTGTAGACGACGTCCTTCACGCCGGTCATATTTCGCTGCGCGGCTTCCACCGACTTGTAGCCCCCGCCGACCACGGCCCCGAAAATGGCCGCGCCCAGGGCACAGGTCTGGGCCGAACGGCTGATCTTCATGGGGCGGTTGCAGACGTCGGCGTAGATCTGCATCACCAGCGGGTTCTTCTCGGCGATGCCGCCGCAATTGACCACTTCCTTGACCTTGACGCCGTACTCTTCGAAGCGGTTGATGATGGTCAACGCGCCAAAGGCCGTGGCCTCGATCAGCGTACGGTAGACTTCCGCCGCGGTGGTGTGCAGCGTCTGGCCCACGAGCAGGCCGCTGAGCAAGGGATCGACCAGGATCGTGCGGTTGCCGTTGTTCCAGTCCAGGGCCACCAGGCCGCTAGCGCCGGGGCGGAGCTTCTCGGCTTCGCGGGTCAGGGCCGCGTGGGCGTCGCCGCCAGCCGAGTACTGCGCCGGCACGAGCGATTTGACGAACCAGTTGAAGATATCGCCCACAGCCGACTGGCCGGCCTCTAGCCCGTACATGTTGGGCACGATGGAGCCGGGCACAATTCCGCAGAGGCCGGGGATGTCCGGCAGTTGGCTGTCCATGGGCGCGACCATCATGTCGCAGGTGCTGGTGCCGATGATCTTCACCAGCGTGCCGGCCTTGATACCGGCGCCCACCGCGCCCATGTGGGCGTCGAAGGCCCCCACGGCCACGGCCACGCCCGCCGGCAGCCCGACCTTGGCCGCCACCTCCGCCGTGAGCGAACCGGCCTTACGGTCTGAGGTCAATGCGGCGGCAGCGTAATGATCGCGGAGCGCGGGCAGCGCGGGATCGAGGCTGGCGAGGAACTTGGCGCTGGGCAGCCCGTGCCAGTCCTCGTGGTACATGGCCTTGTGTCCGGCCGCACAGATGCCGCGGGCGAGCGTGTGGGGATCGAGATTGCCCGTGATGAAGGCCGGCACGAAGTCGGCCAGTTCCACCCAGGAGTAGGCGGCCTCAAAGACCTTGGGCGACGACCGCTTGCAGTGCAGGATCTTCGACCAGTACCACTCGCTGCTGTAAGTGCCGCCGCACTTGTTGAGATACTTGTCGCGGACTCGCTTGGCTTTCTCCGTGATCTCGGCTGCCTCGGCGTAGCCGGTGTGGTCTTTCCACAACCAGGCGTAGGCGGCAAGCTCGGGGGCGAATTCCGTGGAAAGGGCCAGCGGTTGGCCGTTGCGATCGACCGGGATGGGCGTCGAGCCGGTGGTGTCGACGCCGATGCCGACAACCCGCTCGGGGCGAAAACTCGGGTCGGCGGCGGCCCGCTGCACCGCGCAGCCCACGGAACGATAAAAGCCCTCGATGTAATCGGCCGGGTTCTGCCGGGCGGTGTGCGGGTCCTGGGGATCGAGGAGGATGCCCGCCTCGCCGCTGGGATAATCGTAGACGTGGGTGGCGACTTCCCGCCCGTCGGCGATGTCGACCACTAGGGCGCGCACGCTATTGGTGCCGTAATCGACGCCGATGGCAAATGCCGGTTCGCTGTGTTTGGCCATGACGAGTGTTTCCTCTTGTCGTGCAGAAACGGTGCTGGTTCAGCCTGAAAAGGCAACCCCTATCGTACCAAAACGCGGCACGAGGGAACAGACGCCAGATCGCGCCAATCACCGACCCTTAGGGGCGACCGACAAATAACTTCCGGATTTGGGCATGTTTACCGTCGACATGCCTCGCCTAGAAGGCTTAAGGCATGCCACCCGCGCAGGAACACGGAAGTTATTTACCGTCCGGTCTTTACGGAAGCGTGGCGGCGAAGTCTGTCCAGACCACGATCGGCTGACTGCCCGGATAGCCAGGGAGGTTCTTCTTAGGTTCGGCCACCAGGGCGCCGAAGACAATCACCTTCTGGTTCTCCTTGACATCCAAGGAATGGGAACTGAAGACCATCACGGACTTGGGCAAGCCCTCCACATGAATGGCCGTGCCGGTCAGTCCGTTCCGCACGGCTACCGTCGTGACCGTGCCGGCCAGGACAATGCCGCCCTTGGCTGACTTGTCGTCAAGGAGCTTCTTGGCCGCGGCGGCGATTACCGACGCCGCCTGAGGGCTGGAAGCAACCTTCCCGGCCAAGGTCTGCAGAGCCTGCCTTTGCGCATCGGCGTTGTCCTTGACGTAGGTCACCGTTTCCGCCAGCTTGCACCAGTTGGCATAGGAAGCCGCATCGACCGTGGCGGCGCCGCTGACGGCCTTCAAGGAAGCGTCGAGGTCGGCAGCCGCAAACGACGGGGCTTGCAAGGGACCAACGCCCGCCGCCGGCTTCACCTCCGGCTTGATCTCAGGCTTCACCTCCGGCTTTACTTCGGGCTTGATCTCGGGCTTCACTTCGGGCTTCAGTTCGGGCTTGATTTCCGGTTTCGGTTCCGGCCCAATCACGGGATTGGCGTCGGGCTTCGCATCAAGTTCGGGCTTCTCCGGCTTGGTGGGCATGTCCGGCTTGACAGGCGTAGGGGTCTCGGGCTTGGCGTCGGTCTTCTTCCCACCCACCGGGGTTGGCGTGGGGGCGAACGGATCGGTCTCGACCTCGGGCTTGGGCGTTTCCGCTTTGTCGGGAGTGGCTACCTCAGGCTTGACGGGCTTGGTGTCGGTCTTCTTGCCGCCCACTGGAGCAACTTCCGGCCCGGGACCGAACGGATCGGCATCGGCGTCGGGCTTGGGCGTTTCCGCTTTGTCGGGCGCGATGACCGCGGGCTTGGTGGCGGGCTTAGTGTCGGTCTTCTTGCCACCCACCGGAGCAACTTCCGGCCCGGGACCAAACGGATCGGCATCGGGCTTGGGAGTTTCCGCTTTGTCGGGAGTGGCGACCGGAGGCTTGGCGGCGGGTTTGTCGCTGCTATTATCGCCAAACGGATCGGCGTCTTCCGTGGGCTTGGCCGGAGCTGGGGTCGCCGGCTTGGTATCTTGCTTGCCGGGGGCGGGCTTTGTCTCATCTGCCTTTCCGCCTTGAGCGGCCGGGAGCGGTTTCTGACCCGCCGGGTTTTGATCGTTGGGAGCGGGCGGGTTGGCCTTGCCTGCTTCTGGAGCGGGCGCGGCGGAATTGGCCGGCGTCTCACCATTGGCCGGCGGAGTGGGCTGCACAGCGGGCTTCGGCGCATCGGCGCGAACGTTGGACTTATTGAAATTGAACTGCAGCCAAGAGGGCAGGAAGTCCATCTTGATGCCCTTCCAGGCGGCGAATCCAAAGACGCACACTACCGCCAGCAAGCCGGCGATTATCATTCCGATAAGACGAACAAAGGGATGCGTTTCCCGCTTGCGTTTCTTCTTCTTGGCCGGTTCAGCCGCGAGGGCCGCCGCGGCGAGATCGCCAACCGGTGCGGAACCGGGCGCCGCCTTTCCGGTGATTTCGGCGAAGTTGACATCGTCGAGACCTTCGTCCTGGTCCTGCTCGGCAAAGCCGATTCCGTCGTCCTCCTGCTTGTCCTCCTCGTGGGATCCGACCCAAGCGCCGCCCCACGGGGCGCCGCCGTCGGCCGGTTCGGCGGCGAGGTCGTGACCCTCGTCAGGCAACGGCCCGGCCAACGCCTCGCCAAAAGGCTCAGCCAGAACACCGGCCTCATGCGCGGTCTCCATCGGTACGGCTTCCAAGACGTCGGCGTGATCGGCGTCCACCGGCACGGCTTCAACCACGTGATCCACCGGAGCCAGGTGATCAACGGCGGCCGCGTCGTAGGCGGGAGTCGCCAGATCAACTCCCGCGCCCGCCGTCGGCATCGGATGCAGTTCGACCTCATCGCCCGCAAACAGCAGCGGTTCGTCATCGTGCATCTTGGGTTCGACGCGATGGGCCGAAAAGATGCTGGCTGCGGTCGCCTCAGGCACGGGGGCCGCGGCGGCAACAGCAATGCCTGGGATGGCTGCCGTGCTGCCGGGATGGATGACGATCAACGCCGGCGGGGCAGACGCGAGGATCTCGCCCAGCGCAAATTCGGCCGAGCAAAGTGGGCATTGCATCACGGCATCAGGACAGATCCCTTCCGGGACCAGGACTTGTTTTTGGCACTTGGGACAATTCGACGAGAACGCCATGGGCTGGACTCCGCTTGGGCCTGAAGTTAGCGCACCCCCGTGCGCGACCGAAATTGGGCCGGTTTTGAACTATTCAGTTTAACTTGAAACGATTAGGAAAGCTACTAGGCGCACAAGAAACGGCCCCGTGGGCCGCCCAGGGGCGATGTCGAGACCCCCAATGAGAGTGGTTTATGTAGCTGGGGCGTGCGAGCTGGTGGGCCAAGGAACGCGAGTCAACAACTAGGACGGAAATCCGAAATGCGAATGTCGAAATCCGAAACAAATCAGAAGTCCCAAGGAAAAAATTCGAAACGGCCGTTTCTTGCCGTTAGATTGTCTGCTTTGAATCGGGGTACCCGCTTGCGGGCCGCGAATTTCGACATTCGTACTTCGGCTTTCTTTCTCTTTGATGGGGCCTCGTTTCACTCGGCCCATTACCTCTACATCTTCGCCGGCCGGTAGATGAACGAATCCCAGTAGCGGCGGTCCAACTGGTAATAGTCCAGCGGCTCCTTGCTCGCATCGAAGGCCTCGGGCAACAGTCCGAAACGCTTCATCTCGCGGACGTATTCCTCGCGGGGCTTGAAACCAGGCATGTCGAAGCGTTTGAACTCTTCCAATCGCCGCTTGCCCGCCGCGCACATCGCCAGCAGGAGCCGATAATCCGGGTCGGCGGTTGTCAGAAAGACTCCTTCTTCCCTCACCCCCGGCCCCTCTCCCGGCAGGCGAGGGGAGACAATGCGCTCTGCTATTCCCACAGCCGTCTTCGCCGCCGTGCCTTTCGGCTTGCACTGCCCATATCCGCCGGCGCTGCGGGCCAAGGGGGCCAGCAACACCAACGACTTCTCCGGCCGCGAAAGATTGTAAATCATGTGCCGCGAGAACTCCAAACGCCGATCGCCCAGCGAGGGTTCCCAGAAACTCAAGCCGTTCTCGTCGGAAAGCGTCCGCGCGATGGGATTGGTCCGCGGGTCGTGGCACGTCGCGCAACGCCGCGCAAAGACCGACTGGGCCGCACGGGTCTCCGGCCAGTCGGCGTCGTTGTTGAGCGTTTCCGCGTTGTTGATGTACCCGCCGATGCTGCCGGTCCCCAGGGCTGCATAGGTGCCGGGATAAGGGGCGCCGATATCCAACCAAAGCTGGATCACGCGGCGCTCACGCTCGGTCGGCTTCACGTCGTAGTGTCTGCCGTCCAACAACTTCATAAGGGGAGAGCCGCCGCTGCCCAGTGTCCGCGGCGGGTAGTTGCTCTGCGCCTGGTTGCGGCCGTCGGCCAGTTGCCGCCAGACGGTCAGCGTGTAGTAGCTGTGCGAGAACATCGGGCCATGGTCGCCGGTGAGGATCACGCCCCCGTCGCGCCGATCGTAGTCGTGGCAGCGCAGGCAGTTGCGGTCCAGGATCGGCTGCACGTCGCGGGGGAAATCGGCCAGTTCGGGCAAGTCGCGCGGCGGCTCGATCGCGCTGGCCTTGCGGTGCATGGCTAGCGGGAGCGGGCGACGTTCGGCGGGCGGCGACATGGTGCGGTGCTCGTGGCAGCCGACACAGCCCGCCGTCTCGCCCGGCTGCACGGTGGAAAAGCTCTGCATCCGCTTGACCGCCAGGCCCTTTTCATCCATGGCCACGAACAACAGGCTGCGCAAGGCCGGGGCCTCGAAAAAGGCCGAGCCGTCGGCCTCGACGGGCACCGTCCCCAGCACGCGTTCCAGAGTGAATGTGCCGGCGTAGCTCAAGGGGTCCATGCCGCCCGTGAAATTGATCGGCTTGGGCAGGCTCTCGATGACCATCAACCGCTTGATCTCGCCGGGGCGGATGCCGGTCATGTTGCGGCCGCGATAGACGTCTTCCAACAGGTACTTGCCCGTGGGCTGGACCAGATCGACCCGCGGCGGGATGGCGAACTCGACCGGGTGGGACACGAGCGGACGCGGTTCGTGCAGCCAGACTGGGCCGAACTCCTTGGGCGCGGTGAAGAGCGTGGCCGTCTCGCCGCGGCCATTCATCAATACCAGCCGCTCATTCTCGGCCGCCATGAAGGCCTCGCCGCTGAAGGCCCAAGGATCGCGGAAATTGGCGGCCTTGCTGATGTTGACCAAGTTGCCGAGCATGTCCGGACCCTGGCGCGGGCTGACCCGGGCGACAAACCCCGCATGCTCCGTCTGGCCATGGCCGGGCGAGTTGATCATCACCACGTCGCGGCTGCCGGGGATCGGCCGGGCGTCGATGAAGACCCCGCCCGGGTGCAGATTGCCGAAGAAGACGCTCTGCTCGCTGCCGTCGGGATACATCGTCCAGAGATGGTGATAGTTGACCTGCGAGCGGTCGATGTATTCCCAGCGCATGTAAATGAGGCGGCCGTCGGGCAAGACCCAGGGCGTGTTGTCTTGCTCGACATTGGCCGATAGCGGCCGCATCTGCCCGCCCTCGGCATTGCAGCGCCAGATGTTGCCCACCTGGGTCGACCAGCAGCCGACCCAACGCCTGGCCCGCGTGGTGACGAAGGCGATGCCGCCGTCGGGCAGCCAACAAGGCTCGTAGTCGTCGAACTTGCCCTCGGTGATGCGGCGCAAGCCGCTGCCATCGGAGTTGATGACGTACAGCAGGTAGTTCTCCGTGCCCCCCTTGCGGTAGGAGAAGAGGATCCGCTTGCCGTCGTAATGCACTGCCGGATCGCGGACGCCGCCTTCCGGGTCATCGACCAACAACGTGAGTTTGCCTGTCCGGTTGAGCTTACAGAGTTTGCCGTACTTACCGTACATGGGTCGCGAGCGGTCGGCGGCCCAGTAGCCAATGTTGGCGTACCAGTGCTCGTAGAGGATGCTCCGCGCAGCGAAGACGATCTCATCCACGTCGCGCATCGGGCCAGCCAGGAATTGGGCCTTCAGGTCGGCCGGTTTCTCGCCTCGGGCGCTGCTTGCGGCGATCCACGCGAGGGAAAGAACGGCCAGCGTCACGACAAGCTTGCGGCAGCGGATGGACGGGCACATGATGGGATTATCTCCTGCGAGGAGGTTATACTACTTGGTAGGCAGGTGGCGGGTGGGCGGGGAGCTGTAGGGTGGGACCAGATCCGCGTACCCTCAGCTTGCGCCCTTATGCTGACTTAGTTTCCGGCCGTTGTCAAGCGTATTGTTCATGCCAACTCCCCTTCCTCCCATCCCTGATTTGGTCCTGGCCGTGCGACGGCTGATCGCCCAGGTACCGGCCGGGCGAGTGACCACTCCCGGCACGCTGGCCGCCGCCTTGGGCAACAGCATCGCCGCGCGATGGATCGGCCATTACCTCTTGCACCACGACCACGCCGCAAACTGCGCCTGCCATCGCGTTGTCAGGGCGGGTGGACTGCCTGGCCCCTATCCGCAAGGCAGCGAGGAAAAAGTCCGGCGGCTAAAGGCGGAGGGGGTCGAAATAACGGCCGGCAGCGTCGATCTGGATCATTACGAGTTCACCGATTTCACGAGCGACCGCCCATTGGAAAAGCTGGCCCGCTACCAGACTCGCGTGGCGGTGCAGGTTACGACGCGCACGCGGTGCAAGGTCCCGCAACGACTGGGCGGGGTCGACGTTTCTTACATCAGTCCCGCCGAGGGCGTGGCTGCCTACACCCTTGTGGACGTGCCCAGCGGTGAACTGCTGTGGTCGACCGTCATCCGCCGCAAGGTCCGCTTCCCCTACATTTCCTCGTACTTGACATTTCGCGAACTGCCGCTGTTGATCGATCTGATCGACGAGGTCCGGGCAGAGGGCCGTCTCGCCGCCGTCACGCTCGTCGACGGCACCGGCATCCTGCACCCGCGCCAAGCGGGCATCGCCTGTCACCTGGGGGTTGCCACGGGCATGGTGACGATCGGCGTGATCAAGAAACTCCTTTGCGGGCGGGTCGATATCACCGGCCTGAAGCCCTTGGAATCCCGGCCGGTGGTACTCGACGACGCGGTCATCGGGGCGGCTATCCGGCCGACCTCCGGCAGCCGCCGGCCGCTGTTCGTTTCGCCCGGCCACGGGCTGAATCTGGCCTCTGCCGAACAGATCGTGCGTGCCGTTCTCACGGGCCGGCGATTGCCCTTGCCCCTCTATTGGGCGGACCATTTGAGCCGCCAGCATGCGAAAACCTTGCGACAAACCAAAATTGTCACTGGGTCGATAGAAATCCGCAAAACCCGCCGATAGTTCGGTTGACGAGGGGGCGGGTAAGGCGTCAGAATAGATTATTTGGAGCCTCGCGGAAGAGCAGATCTTGCGGTCCTTTTTTGGGGAAGGTCTGGCTTTGCGCGGGAGCGTTATTTTCGTTCCAGGAGACTGATGAATGGCAGCGATTGTCAAGTTTGAGACGTGCGAAGGTTGTGGCGACTGCATCGAAACGTGTCCCTGTGGCGCGATCGAGCTGAAAGAGAGCAAGGCGGTGATCGACAGCGAACTGTGTGCCGATTGCGGCGCTTGCGTCGATTCCTGCCCGACCCACGCCATCGAGATGGAATAGCCCGCGGCGGAACGAACCCCCTTTCGTTCCCCTCGTGCGTCCCTCGAATGTTTTCCGCGACCATGTTAGAATATTAGCGGGCCGTGCCGATTTCGGCATGGTCCGCTTTTTTTGACTTGAGGGTATCCATGAAAGACTCCGATCGCGACCACGAAGGTCCGCTGGAGATTGCCGTGGCGGGCGATCTCACCGACAACCAGGCCGATCTCTGCGACAAACTGCTCTCCGTCGAGCCGGGCGGGGAGTGCATTCTCTACTTTGATTCCCTGGGCGGAAGCCCTTACTGCGGCATCGCGCTGACTTCGCTGATCAGGCTGCGCGGTCTGCGGGCGACAGGTATCGTGGCAGGCGAGTGTTCGTCGGCTGCGGTGTGGCCCTTTGCCGCCTGCCAGCGACGGCTGGTTACGCCCTTGAGCGTGCTGTTGTTCCACAACATGCGCTGGCAGAGCGAAGAGAACGTGGCCTTGTTGGAGGCCGCCGAATGGGCACGGCATTTCGGCCAGTTGGAGAAAGACATGGACGTGCTCCTGGCCCAGTTGTTCGGCATCGTGCCGGAGACCATCGCCCAATGGACCCGTGCCGGCCGCTACGTGAGCGGTCCGGAATTGGCCGAGGCGGGCTTGGCGGAACTGGTCGAGTTGAAGCCGCTGGAATGGCCGAAACGCCGCCGCAAGCCATGACCGAGCCTACCCCCCGCCGCGATTTCCTCCTTGGCCGCCCGGCGGACAGCCAAGGCGATGAATCTGGACAAGGCGGCCTACAGCCCGCGCCACAGGGCGACGAGCCGGGGTTGGTCCACCTTGCTCGGAAGGCGATGGCCGGCGAGTTCGAGATCTGCCTGCCCGTGGCGATCGCCGGCGCGGCAGGCGCGGCAGCCTTGCAGGCGCTGGACCTCGTCCAGGCGCTGGAATCGCAATTATCGTTCTTCCAGCCGGACAGCGACATTTCCCGCATCAATCGCCATGCGTCCGCTGCCGCGGTGGAAGTCGAGCCGCGATTGTTCGCGCTGCTGCAAAGCGCCATGCAACTCTGGCGCGAAAGCGGTGGGGCCTACGACCTCACGGCGGCCCCGCTCTGGGAAGCCTGGGGCTTCGCCCGCCGCGCCGGCGCCGTACCCTCGCCCGAGCAACTGGCCGAGGCCCGCTCCCTGGTAGGCGGGCAATGGGTCGAGCTCGATGAAGCGCGGCAGACGATCCGCCTACTCCGCCCGGGCATGCGGTTGAACCTGGGCAGCATCGGCAAGGGTTTTGCCGTCGATCGCGCGGCAGAGCATCTCCTGGCCGCCGGCGTTTCCGACTTCCTCGTGCATGGCGGTTATAGTAGCGTCGCCGCCCGAGGGCTGGCCCGTGCGGCGAAGGCCGCAACCGCCGGCGATAGGGCCGCCGCAGGAGGTGTCGGCTCTGCGTGGACGATCGGCGTCAAGGACCCGCTGCGGGACGAGCATCGCCTGGGGCAAATCGAACTGCACGATCGGGCCTTGGGCACCTCGGGGGCGCAATTCCAGTCGTTTCGCCATCGGGGGCGGCGCTATGGACACATCCTCGACCCCCGCAGCGGCCAGCCGGCCGAGGGCCTGCTCTCCGTTACGGTCCTGGCGCCCACGGCGGCCGAAGCCGATGCCCTTTCCACAGCCTTCTACGTCATGGGACCCGAGGCCGCGGCCGACTATTGCCGCCGCCACCCCTCGATCGCCGCCCTGATTTTTGTCCCAGCGGCGGGCAATCGCTGGGAACTGCGGCATTTCAATCTGGCCAAAGAATCCGCCCATCTGCTGGCCGCGTTGGGAGGTTTCAGATAGAATAAGAGGGCACAAGTTACGTTTTGGAGCAACCTATGCGTTGGAAGCAATTTTCCGTTTGCATCCTGGCAGTGTTATGCGCGACGGGCCAACTCGCCGTGGCGCAAGGGCCGACCAGCGGCTCCATGTTTCAGAATTGGCTTGCCAACCGCATTCAATTCTCCTTGGTGGGCGGACGGATTGCCTGCAGCACCAAGAACGGCGGGTGGTTCGGTACGAGGCAGGTCATGACCAACGGCTTGATCCGCGAGGAGATCAGTCTCAACGGCAACGGCATGATGACCGGGTCCATTGTCTACGGGTATCAGGAAAGGACGAAAGCCGATCAGCCCAACGATCTGAAAGTGGACTTCGCCATCGATCTGAATTCCGAGGGGCGCTTTATCATGCGCTATGCCGACAAGGAGCAGGCGGAAAAATGCTTCGAACTGACCCAACTTCCCGGTCAGCCGATCCGCCTCTCGCTGTCGGGAGCAGGCAAGCCGCGCGTGCTGCGTGCCCCGTCGATCTGGCACCTACTGATCATCAACGACGAGGACTGCGGCAAACAGTTCGTGCCTCTGCTGGAGGCCATGCGCAACGACTGGCACGTGGCCCACACAGCCAAGGTCGCCGAGGATGAGTTGGTGAAGATGTCGGCCGTGTCGCAAAGGGCGGACCGCAAGCAATGGGAGGCCTGGGTCAACCAACTGGCCGATCCGCAGTACATCAAGCGCGATCAGGCCGACCATCACTTGCGCGACGTCGGGCCGGCCGTGCTGGGGTATCTGAATCGGCTGAACATGAACCAACTCGACGCCGAGCAGAGATCGCGACTCCGCCGCATCATTCGCGACCTGGCCGCGCAGAACGGCGAGGATACGCCCGAGCACGTCGCTTCCATGCTCAGCGAAGACCCGCTGGTCTGGTTGGCCCTGTTGGCACGCCCCGAGGAACCGACGCGGCAGGCCGCGGCCCAGCAGTTGATCGCCTTGTTGAACGTGCCGATCGCCGTCGATCCCAAGGCCGATCCCGCCAGCCAGGCCAAAGCCCGCGAGGCCTTGCGGACGCGGATCGAAAAAACGGTCGGGGCCGACGACGGCAACGGCAAGCGTTAAAGGCTCTGCATCACCGGCTAATCGTTTTCAACCGTTCGCGTTCGCCGATTCCTCTAGTCGCAACTCGGCGATTGCGGTAAACTAACTAGCTCGCTCCACTTTACTTATATCATCCGCTCCCATGATTCTGCTGATCGACAACTACGATTCCTTCACCTACAATCTCGTCCAACGGCTGGGTGAGATCGATCCTTCGCTGGACCTCGAAGTCCATCGCAACGACCAGATCACGGTCGACGAGATTCAAGCCCGGCAGCCGTCGCACCTGATCATCTCGCCCGGCCCCTGCACGCCCGACGAGGCCGGCATCTCCCTCCCCTGCGTCAAACGCTTTGCCGGCAAGATCCCCTTGCTGGGCGTTTGCCTGGGGCACCAGTCGATCGGGCAGGCCTTCGGCGGCAAGATCGTCAGGGCCGTGCGGTTGATGCACGGCAAGACCGACATGATCCAACACAACGAGGAGGGGCTCTACGAGGGCCTTCCCAATCCGTTCGAGGCCACGCGCTATCATAGCCTCGTGATCCAACCCGACACGCTCAGCGATGAGTTCGCGATCACGGCCTGGAGCAACGCCCCCGACGGGACCTTGGAGATCATGGGCATTCAGCACAAGCAGTATCCGCTGTTTGGCGTGCAGTACCACCCCGAGAGTTTCCTCACGAACTGCGGGACCAGAATACTGGAACGCTTCCTGGCCGTGGGAGCATGCGCGGCCAACTGAAAATTCAAATCCGAAATCCGAAGTCCGAAATCCGAAACAAATTCAAATAGGGAAATTCAAAAATCCGAAACAACGGCGGCTGGCGCTTGATGTTTTTGTCATTTCCGATTTCTTCCTTTGAATTTGTTTCGTATTTCGATATTCGTATTTCCCCCGCATCCCGTTTGTTTTCTTTTTCACTGCTTAGCCCGTCGGACACGGATGTCTGAAAAACTCCTAGCCTGGTATCGTTCGACCTTCGCTCAGGCCATGATCGGGGGCATCGTGCTGTGGGCTGCGCTGCCGCCGTTGAATCTCTGGCCGCTGGCCTGGATCGCGCCGGTGTGGTGGATCGTGCTCGTTCGCCGCGAGAAACTGCCGCCGCTGCAAACTACAACTCCCCTGCGGCTGTGGCCCTGGCTGCTGCTCTTGGCGGCCGTGCTCTACTTCCTGGCCGGCTTGGCAATCAACGACTGGTTCCATTCTCAGCGGTACAACATGTATTGGCTGGCGGAGACGGTCTATTGGGTCGGGCTACTGGCGATTGTCGTGACCGCCGCGCGGCTCTGGGCCGCGCGGCCCTATCGATGCCTGTGGCTGGCCGGCACGTTCTTCTGGCTGGCCACCTTGCACTGGCTGCGATTGCCCCATTGGTCTGTCGGCTTGGGCTGGCTGGCCGCCGGGATCTATTTCGGCTGCTACCTGCCGGTCTTCGTGGGCCTGTCGCGGGTGGCGGTCCACCGCTTGCGACTGCCGTTGATCCTCGCCGCGCCGGCCGTCTATGCCGGGCTGGAGCTTGCCCAGGCACACTTGCTCAGCGGCATGACCATGGGCTGCCTGGAGCATTCGCAGTACCGCTGGACCAGGTTGATCCAGATCAGCGACCTGACCGGCTGCTATGGCGTGACCTTCGTCATGATGTTCGTGGCCGCTTGCCTGGCCCGCATGCTGCCTTGCGACTCGCGTCGCTGGACTTGGTGGCCGCTGGTCCCGGCCGCAGGGATCATGGCCGTCGTGCTGGCCTACGGATACTATCGCACCGCCAACGTGGAAACCGAGCCGGGCCTGAAGATCGCCCTGATCCAGGGCGATATCGACGTCCAACTGGACAACGACGACGACTTCTGCGACAAGGTCTATGCCGAGTACCATGATCTTACCCGCGATGCGCTCAAAGATCGTCCGCCCGTCGATCTGATTGTCTGGCCCGAGACTGTTTTCTGCCATTCGAGATGGCTCTGGACGACGGGCGATGCCAACGCCGTGGCTCTGCCCGACTTTCCCAGTCCGCAGGCATTTCACAAGTGGCTCGATAGTTGGAAAACGGGCACTTGCCGCGAAATGACCGAGACCGCCCGAGAGTTCGGCCTGCCGATGATCGTGGGCATCAATCGCCAGCACTTCGGCGCCCGCGGCCGCCAGATCTTCAATTCGGCCGTGCTGATCACGCCGGACGGCAAGTGGTGCGAGCCTGGCCGCCTGGAGCAATCGTACTACGACAAGATGCACCTCGTGCCCTTCGGCGAGTACATGCCTTTCGTCGAGATCGTGCCCTGGCTACAGAGCCTGTCGCCGCTGGGTTCGAGTTCCAGTTCGGGCGGGAAGCCCAAGGGCCTGATGCTCAACGGCATCTGCTTGGCGCCGAACATCTGTTATGAAACCGTGTTGCCGCACGTGATCCGCGAGCAGTTGACCACGTTGCGGCTGCAAGGCCAGGAACCGCAGATCCTGGTCAACGTCACCAACGACGGCTGGTTCTGGGGTTCCAGCGAGTTGGAGATGCACCTGGCCTGCGGGGTATTCCGCACGGTCGAATGCCGGCGGCCGATGGTGATCGCGGCGAACACGGGCATTTCGGCCTCGATTGACGGCAACGGCCGCATCCAAGGCGACCAAGGACCGCTGCGGAAACCGTTTCTGATCCTGGCCGACGTGCGTCTCGACCGCCGCGAAAGCTGGTACCTGCGGCACGGCGACTGGTTTGCGGGCGTCTGCCTGGCGGCGACGCTCGTCCTGGCATGCATCGGCGTCAGCAAGAGAAAAGCGGTAGGGCGAAAGGGGCCTGGTCGAGATCGATCTGACTGAGGCCATACGGCTAATCCATTTGTGTGGCTCTTCCGCTTTCAGGGTTAGAATTGGACGGGCGACTGCGCAAAGAGTCCCGCCCCCATTTGCACGCTGTGTCGATTTGCGCCGGAAGCCCAAGCGGTTGTGGTGTTTCCGCCGCCCCCGGCCTTACACAGCCTGTTTAGCGGAATGGAGGAACAGACTGCAGCCCACTTGCCAAGCTGTCGATTGAGTCGCGCGTTGCTCCTCGTGTGGCAAGCGGAATCTCTTTAGCCGCGAAGTGGCGGCATGTAATAGCCTGGGGGCGGAAGCCCTCGTTGTTGCACACAAGTCCGGATGCGGTCTCGTCCCGGGGATGAAAGCGGGGTACCCGCTTGCGGGTCGCCCCGGGTCGCGTAGCGCACCCGGGGAAATCAATCGCCGCGTAATCCTCGACCCCGGAGGCGTCACAGCGCCCAGATGCTGCGACCCCTCTGGGGTCAACCGGATTTATCGCTCACCGTGGTCCGGTGGTGGCGCTGCGCTTACCACCGGCTAATCGCTGCAAACCCTTCGGGTTCAAGATGCCGGCTAAAGCCGGGACTCCAACGAGGGCATCCTTACCCGTCGGTCAATCTGCCATCCGTATCACGCCACACACGTGGCCTCCGCTGCGTTACCGCACTTTCCGGTAGGCCACAATTGCTGTTTAGTTTAATCTGACTCATTGCCATTGCAAGGCCCAAACATGATTTTTCGCAAGAATCTCGCGATGCCGTCTTGCCCCGTCAACGGAACGTGCCCGGTTTCCAATCGCTGGGTATTCCCGTTTCTGCGGGCCAAGGGACGGGCGGGGTGGGGCAAATCGTCCGGTAAACCGCCGCGGAGCGGCGTCAATCGAATAGCCGGGGGTGGAGCGTAGCGCAACCCCCGGTTACGAGCGAGAACCAACCGAAGCCGCGTAGCGGCGCCACGATCTCGCCCATCGGCGATTGTAATGCCGCTACGCGGCATGGGCCGCGCGATCTCGATTCCGGGGGTTACGCTGCGCTCCACCCCCGGCTAGTCACGTCTTGCCGCTCCGCGGCACGTGAAACGATGGTGTCCGATGCAATAACGGAAATGTACCTTCTATCGCTTTCAAGCTTGATTCTCCCCGACCGGCGATTTAGACTGGTAACCGCTATCGAGTAAACCTTCACCCTGTGATTCACGAGGAACCAGACAATGATGCGAAATCGGCTGTTCAACCAACTGGCGGCGACCGCCGCAATTCTCCTCTGGGCCGGCGCGGCCCGGGCGGCATTCGACGCCGGCCTGATCGACGTCAGCTTCGGCAGCAGCGACGCCGCGTACTCCGGCAAAGCGGTCGTCGGCAGCCAGGGCGACCAGTGGAATACGCCCGAGGGCCAAGAGGGTACGGCCGTCGCCCTGACCGACGTCAAGGGCGCTAAGACCGACGTCCGCCTCACCTTCGATGCCGACCGCACCTACGACGCCAAGGAGCAATCGCCCTTTGCCGGCGGGTCCTACGAAAACCTCATGCGACACTACCTGGTCGCCACCCAGCCGCGCAAGGTCGCGCTCGCCGGGCTGACACCGAAGGCCGGCTACTACCTGTATCTCTACAACGCGTCGGACGGCGGCGGCGACGGCCGCACGACAACCTTCACGGTCGGCGAGCGGAGCAAGTCGGCGACCTTCACCAAGGACAAGTCCGAGTTCGCCGCAGACGTGAATTACGTCCGTCTCCCGGTGGTCGCCGACGCCGACGGCAAAGTGACGATTTCCTATGGAAGCGAACGGGGCGAAGGAAACCTCAATGCCATGCAGATCGTGCCTGCCAAGGCGGCCGGCGCGGTCGCGGGCGACACGCCGAGCAAGACGACTGTGCGGCCGAAAGGCCCGAGCGTGGCCAAGACCGGCCCGGCTAAGACCTCCCGCAGCGATCGGACCGATGTGGCGGCGAATAACCCTTCGTCGCGGAAAACGCCCAAGGCCAGGAGCTCGGCTGCAAAACGCCCAATCACCGGGGCGGCGGGCGAATGGCCCTATTGGCTAGGCCCGAATCGCGATGGCAAATCGCTCGACACGGGCCTGCTCAAGCAGTGGCCCGACGACGGTCCCGCCTTGCTCTGGCAGGCCGATGGGATCGGCGTGGGCTTTGCCAGTGTCGCTGTCGCGGGCGGAAAGATCTACATCACCGGCGACAAGGACGGCAAGCTGCTGCTTACCACCTTCGACATGGACGGCCAGCAACTTTGGCAGGTCCCCTGCGGCAAGTCGCGCGGCGGTCCAGACGGCTCCCGCTCCTCGCCGGTGATCGATCACGGCAACATCTATATCCTCGACGGCAACGGGCTGCTGGGCTGCTACGACCAGGCGACAGGCAAGAAGAAATGGGCCAAGGAGTCGCGCGAATGGCACGGCGGACCCGGCGGCTGGGGCTACGCGGAATCGCCGCTGGTGCTCGGCAAGCTGGTGATCTTCAAGCCCGGCGGCAAGACCTGTATCGTGGCCCTAGACAAGACCACGGGCGAGACGGTTTGGGAGAGCAGCGGCTTCGAGGCCGGACCCGAGTACGGCTCCTGCATCCCGGTCACGTTCGAGGGGCAGGAGATGATTGTCACGGGAACCGGCCGGGGCATCTTCGCGGTCGATGCGCAGTCCGGCAAGCTGCTCTGGTCGAACGACTTTTCCGCGGGCAACACGGCCAACTGCCCGACGCCCGCCTATGCCGACGGCTACGTCTTCTGGGCCAACGGCTATGGCCAAGGCGGCATCTGCCTGAAACTCAAGAAGGAGGACGACAAGATCGTGGCCGACGTGGCCTGGAAGACCCACGACATGGTCTGTCATCACGGCGGCTACGTGATCCACGAGGGCTATATCTACGGCAACCACGAAGGCGGCTGGACGTGTCTGGAACTGGCAAGCGGCCAGAAAAAGTGGCACGAACGCGCGGTGGGCAAGGGATCGCTCTGCTTTGCCGACAACATGTTGTTTCTGTTCAGCGAGAACTCCGGCCAGGCCGGCCTGGCCACCTGCTCGCCCGACGGCCTGCAGCTCAAGGGCAAGGTGAAGGTCAAGGGCGACGGCCCAAGCTGGGCGCACCCCGTGGTGGTCGGCGGGCGGCTGTACCTCCGCTACGATACGCACCTGTATTGCTTTGACGTAAAGAACCCAGGATAGCACTTCGTATAGAAGCTGTCACTCGTCGCGTAGCGACGCTATGATGGTAGGCGTGGGTTTCAACGCACGGACGAAATTCCCACCCTTTCCCCGTCGCGTAGCGACGATTGAACATCGGTCGTCGCTACGCGACGTAGGAAATATGCGCGCATCGCAAACCGTGGGTTGAAACCCACGGCTACCATCGGCGGTCGCTACGCGACCAAGTAAATCCTTCGCCAACCAGGAGCATAGAAATGACCACAGCCGATCAAGACAAACTGACGATTTCTCGCCGCGGACTGCTCGGCGGAGCTGCGGCGGCGGCTTCCGCATCGTTGCTGGGAGGCATGCACGTCCTGGCCGCCGAGGCGCCCAAGCCGGCCCCGCCGGCGCGGAAGATCAAGCTGGGCTGGATCGGCTGCGGTGGCCGCGGCACCTGGCTCGCGCCGCTGTTCCTGCAGCACGGCGGCTATGAAATCCACGCCCTGGCCGACTACTTCCCCCAAGTCGCCGAAGAGGCCGGCAATAAGTTCAACGTGGCCAAGCCGCGCCGCTTCAGCGGACTGTCGGGCTACAAGAAGCTCATCGCCAGCGGCGTCGAGGCCGTGCTTATCGAGGACGTGCCCTACTTCTATCCGGAGCAGGCCAAGGCCGCGGTCGACGCCGGTCTGCACGTCTACATGGCCAAGCCGATCGCCGTCGACGTGCCGGGCTGCCTGGCCATCGGCGCGGCCGCCAAGCAGGCCGCGCAGAAGCAGCGCTGCTTCCTGGTCGACTACCAGTTGCCGCACGATCCGGCCTGCATCGAAGTGGCCACGCGCGTGCGCGAAGGCGGCCTGGGCAAACTCGTCCACATCGCCTCTTTCGGCATCGGCTGGCAGGCCTGGCCCGATCCGGCGCTGGGCAAGAACATCGAGAGCCGGCTGCGCGACGAGATCTGGCTTTCGGACACCGCCCTAAGCGGCGACACCATCGTTTCCTACGACATCCACATCATCGACGGTCTCGTCTGGACCTTGGGTCAGCGGCCCACCAGCGCCTGCGGGCGTTCGCGGACCTGCCGGCCCGATCCGCACGGCGACCGCACCGACGCCGCGGCCGTGGTCTACGAGATGCCCGACGGCACGATCTGGACGCACGTCACGCAATCCGTCAACAACAGTTTCGACATCACGACGCTCTCGGCCAGCATCTTCGGCATGCAGGCCACGGCGCACCTCACCTACGGCGGCAAGAGCTACGTCCGCGGCGGCGCCAAGCACTACTCGGGCGCCAGCAGCGACACCTACAAGGACGGCGCGGTCCAGAACATCGCCGCCTTCCACAAGAACATTGTGGAAGGGCATTTTGAGAACCTCTCCGCCCAGCGCGCCGTGGACGGCACATTGACGGCCATCCTCGGTCGCGAGGCGGCCGCCCGGCGCACGTTCCTTACGATGGACGAGCTGATCAAGGAGAACAAGCGGCTCGAGGTGAATTTGGAGGGCATGCGAGTCTGACAACTGGCGGTATCCATCCAGCTCTGGCGATTGACCAGAAGGGCGGTGGCCCCCACCTCAAAGAAACTCGGCTTTACATTTTTCCGGACGAGGGGAGCGAACGTGTTTTCGTGATAACGCTCGGCGACAAAGATTCCCAACAGCAAGACCTCCGGACTTGTAAGGACTTCGTTGCGGAGTTCCGAAGCAGGCCGGAGTTCCGAAGCAGGCCCACACTACAACAGCCCAGCCAAGAGCAATCCGATGTCCAAGAATAACCGCAAACAATATGACAGTGTTTCGGCGATGCTGAACGACGCTGCCACTCAGGACGCGACCATCTCGGCGGCCGAGTTTGATGCATACGTGGCCGAACGAAAATTTGTCAAAGACCTGGCAATTCTCAGATCGGCAAGGGGTCTTTCGCAGGCGGACATAGCAGAACGAATTGGGAAGACTCAAAGCTGGGTATCAAAGCTGGAGAACGGGACCGATGATGGACTTCGCATCGGCGACCTGAAATGCTATCTGAATGCTCTCGGCCTGGAATTTCGACCGACAGCAGTTAAGGAGGGGGCGACCCTAGTGGACGAGGTCAAGATGTTATCGTATGCCATCCGGCAACGGCTAATTATGCTTGCAGAGAGCGCCAAAGAAGGGGACGAACTCGTCGAGCATATCGCGAAGTTCTTTGCGGAATCGATCTATAACATCAACAGGCTTCTTCGTGATGCCGCTGCAAGACTTCCGCTCGGCCCCAATAAGCGGCCTTTCATCTCGATTGTTGAGATGCTACAGGAGTTCGAGCAAAATGAATCGACGCCTGCGGATGAAGAGATCCGTCCTCCGTTGCGCCAAAGAAACGGCCACACCCACGAACAAGTGGCGATCGATTAGCTCATTTCCCCACGCAATACAATTTGTGCGTGGTACGGATGAACAACTGGCCGTGGGCGGCGGCGATCGAGGCCCGAATCGGGTCGCGGTCGGTTGTCTCGTCCATGGGGATCACGCGCAGCAACTTGCCGCTGGCGGCGCTGAAGATCGCCACTTGCCCGCTGAAATTGATCAGGTAAATCTTGCCGTCGGCCGCCAGCGGCGAGGCCTCGTATTTGGCGCTGCCGGGCGTGGCGACGATCCACTTCGGCTTGCCGCTGCGCGGCTCGACGCGCGAGAGGCTCTTGCGCACGTCGCTGAGCACGAAGAAATCGCCGTCGTAGAAGGCGGGCGTGGGCACGTCGGAAGTGATTTCCTTGACGTTGCGGCTGTCCCAGACGGCCGTGCCCTTGTCGGTCTCGAGGGCATACAGCGGTTCGTGTTTGGGAGCGCAGACCAACACGATCCCAGCGCCGGCGACCGGCGAGGGCACCAGCCGCCAATGCGGCACGCGGGCCGCATTGTAGTCGCCGCCGCGCCATAATTCGCGGCCGTCGGCCGGATCGTGACTGCTCAGCAGGTCGCCACCGGCCACCAGCATCTGTTTCCGCCCCTCGTGTTCGAAAGGAATGGCGGTGGCGAACGACTCCCGCGATTCGGCCACGGCCGGGCTGGCGCGGACCTGACGCCAGAGAGTCTTGCCGCTCTGCGGATCGACAGCCAGCAGATACGACTGATTCACGCGATCCTGCAAGCCATACTGACGGACCGCCACGTCGCGCTGCAACACGGCCAGGTACAGCTTGCCCTCGTAGAGCGTAGGACTGCTGCTAAAGGTCCACTGGAAAGCGAACGACCCGTAGTCCTTTTGGATATTTCGCTTCCATCGCGTACTGCCGTCCAAGTCGAAGCAGACAAGATCGCCATTGCCGTAGAAGAAGATCGCCCGCTTGCCGTCGGCCACCGGCGAAGGGGAGGCATAATTGCTGCGATTGTCTTTTTGGGTTCCCTCGGCCACGTCGTGCCGCCAGAGCAATTTGCCGCTGCGGCGATCGAAACACATGGCCTGAAGGGTATCCTTGGCGGCGTCCACGCCCGCCAGAAAGACGCAGTCGCCGCACACGATCGGCGTGGACGCGGCGGCGCCGGGAAGGTCGGCGCTCCAGGCGATGTTTTCGCTGCTGCTCCACTGCGAAGGCAGGTTCTTTTCATCGCTGGAGCCATTGAAAAACGGCCCGCGCCAATGGGGCCAATCACCGGCATGGGCTGCGGCGGTGAGCACCGCCACGACAATAATTACCAGCGTCATTCTTGGCAACAACATCTTACTGGACGGCATCATCGAAGTCTCCTCAGTTTTCCACGCCTTGGGTAGCGCTCCAGTAGTAGCCCAGCCACGCGATGATTTTGGCCTGTGGACCGGCGTGCTTCCTGGAAACCAGCGACGGCATATATACCTCCCCCTCAATGAGTTCGGCCTTCTTGACGTTGGGCATTGCCGCATATCGGCGTTCGAACTCCACCCGAGTCAACTGGTCGCCCGCACATAGTTCCGGAACTCCCGCGTTTGCCGTCCTAGCGGCGGAAATGACAGTGCTCGATTCTACCGTTGCCATGAGAATGACCTCCACAATAAGTATACCAGTATACCATGCGTAGCGAAAGATCTGTGTTCCGCTTCCTATTTGTCCAGGGAAAATTGCCGCCTGTCGGCGTCTGGGCGCGAAGGAGAGGCTTGTCCACCTAGAGGCGTATCCCTGGAGCAGCTAGGGCGCCCCGAAATGCGCAATGTACCGTTTTAACCCGGCGTGATAGAATATCGTGCGAGGTCGCCGCAACGATGCTTCTCCGGAGAAGACTTCATGCCCAACTCCTTTCCAGGAATGGACCGTTTCATCCAGGGTCAAATTTGGGAGGATTTCCACACCACTTTCATCTGGAGGTAACGTCTCATGCTCATCGGCATCCCTAAAGAAATCAAGCACGACGAATACCGTGTCGGCCTGCTGCCCGTCGGAGCGGAAGAACTGACCCGGGCGGGACACCGCGTACTGATCGAAACGGGCGCGGGCAGCGGCTCCGGGCTGAACGACGACGAGTACTTGCAGCACGGCGCGGAAGTCGTCGCCACGGCCGACGAGGTCTATGGCCAGGCGGAAATGATCGTCAAGGTCAAGGAGCCGCAGCCGGGCGAGTGCCGGCTGCTGCGGCGGGGCCAGATCGTCTTCACCTATTTCCACCTCGCCGCCAACCGTAAACTGACCGAGGACCTCCTGCAAAGCGGCATGATCGCCGTGGCCTACGAAACGCTCCGCGACAACCAGGGCCGCCTGCCGCTGTTGACGCCGATGAGCGAGGTGGCCGGGCGGATGAGCATCCAGGAGGGCGCCAAGTACCTCGAGCGGCCGCAGATGGGGCGCGGCATCCTGCTGGGCGGTGTGCCGGGTGTCGAGCCGGCCCACATCACCATCCTCGGCGGCGGCGTGGTCGGGGCGAACGCCGCCAAGATCGCCGCCGGTTTCCGTGCCAACATCGGGTTGCTGGACGTCAACATGGACCGCCTCCGCTACCTGGACGACATCATGCCGCCTAACGTGACGGTGCTCTTCAGCGATCGCGAAACGGTCCGCCAGCAGCTTCAACGCGCGGACCTGGTGATCGGCTCGGTCCTGGTCCCCGGCGCCAAGGCCCCGCGGCTCATCGAGCGCGAAGACCTCGGGCTGATGAAGCCCGGCAGCGTGATCATCGACGTGGCCATCGACCAGGGCGGCTGCGCGGCCACGAGCCGTCCCACGACGCACAGCAATCCGACCTTCCTGGTCGACGACGTCTTGCATTATTGCGTGACCAACATGCCCGGGGCCGTGGGCCGCACGAGCACCTACGCCCTCTGCAACGTCACGCTCTCCTGGGCCTTGCAAATCGCCAACCGCGGCCTCGCGGCCGCCGCTGAAACGCTGGCCCCGGTCGCCCGCGCGATCAACCTGTATGAAGGCGAAGTGACCAACCGGGCCGTTGCAGAGACGTTTGAGATGAAGTACAGTGGGAGGTTCGAGAAACAATGAAATGGAAAACTCGAAATACGAAGCACGAAATTCGCGACCCGCAAGCGGGTGCCCCGATTCGAGTGAATAAATTCAAAAGCTCAAAACGAGGAGAGAACCACGAAAGACACGAATGACACGAAATGTTTTTCGTGTGCTTCGTGTCTTTCGTGGTTCTAGCGTGTGTTGCCCCCCTTACTCATGAAGGAACAACTCGAAACCGGAATGGCTCGAAACCACACGTTTTGAATTTCCTTCCTTTAGATTTGCTATTTGTTTCGGATTTCGTGCTTCGGATTTCGAATTTGCTTTGACGTTCATCGCCACTTTTTTGCGCCCCGGTCCTTCCAAAGTTCAACCATGTCTACACCAGCAGTCGGCATCCTCATGGGCAGCGACAGCGATTGGCCGAAAATCAAGGCCGCTGTCGTGGCCCTGACGGAGTTCAACATTCCTTGCGAAGTCCGCGTGATGAGCGCCCATCGCACGCCGGACCTCGTGCAACAGTATGCCTCGACGGCCACCGCCCGAGGGCTGCGGGTGATTATCGCCGCGGCGGGCGGCGCGGCCCACCTGGCCGGTGTCGTCGCCGCGCATACCGTGTTGCCGGTGATCGGCATCCCCGTGCCCACCGACCTGCAGGGCGGCCTGGACTCCCTGCTCTCGATGGTGCAAATGCCCGGCGACGTGCCGGTGGCCGTTGTGGGCGTGGGCGGCGGCGGGGCGCGCAATGCCGGGCTGCTGGCTGTGCAGATGCTGGCCATCGCCGATCCGGCCTTGCAAGAGAAATACGCGGCCTACAAACGCGCACTGGTGGAAAAAGTCAAAGCCAAAGACGCCGCCCTGCAAGAGATCCTGCGGTAAGACAAATTCGAAATCCGAAGCACGAAATTCGAAACAAAATCAAAAGAAGAAATTCAAAGGCTCAAAACGTAGAGGGAACCACGAAAGACACGAATGACACGAAATGTTTTTCGTGTGCTTCGCGTATTTCGTGGTTCTCGCGCGCGTTGCACCCCCGCTTACTCATGGTGGAACAACTCGATACAGGAACGGCCCGCAACGGTGGTTTCGAATTTCCTTCTTTCATTTTTAGTAACATTTCAGCGGAATGTAGCAACGGTTGGTGAACATGAACAAAGTGGAGACACTGCACTGGCTCGGTGGTCCTGACGGCCATCTTCGCATGATCGACCAGACGCGGCTGCCGGTCGAACTGGTCGAGATCGATTGCCGCGACGCGGAGGCGGTCTGGGAGGCGATCAAGTCGCTACGGGTCCGCGGCGCGCCGGCGATCGGCATCGCCGCGGCCTACGGCGTTTGCCTGGGGCTGCAAACGGCCGCTGCAGGGAACGAGGCCGCCTTCTTTCAACGCCTGGACGAGGTCGCCGGCTATCTGGCCACCAGCCGGCCTACCGCTGTCAATCTCTTCTGGGCGCTGGATCGCATGAAAGCGGCGGGCGGTAAGCTGCGCGGCCGCCCGCCGGCGGAAATCGCCGCCTGCCTGCTGCAAGAGGCGCGGGCGATCCACGAGGAAGATCGGGCCATGTGCCGCGCCATCGGCGAACACGGGGCTAGGCTGCTGAGCGACGGCCAGGGCGTGCTCACCCACTGCAACGCGGGCGGGCTGGCCACGTCCGAATACGGCACCGCGCTGGCCGTCTTGTTCATGGCCGCCGAGCAGGGCAAGCGTCTGAGCGTGTTTGCCGACGAAACCCGGCCGCTCTTGCAAGGTGCGCGGCTGACGGCCTGGGAACTCCAGCAGGCCGGCCTCGACGTGACCTTGATCTGCGACTCGATGGCGGCCCAAGTGATGCGCGAGGGCCGCATCCAGGCCGTGGTCACCGGCGCCGACCGTATTGCGGCCAACGGCGACACGGCCAACAAGATCGGCACCTATGGCGTGGCCGTGCTGGCGGCCGCGCACAAGATCCCCTTTTACATTGCCGCGCCCACGAGCACCTTCGACCTGGGGATTGCCAGCGGGGCCGAGATCCCCATCGAGCAGCGCGACGCCCGCGAGGTCACCCACGGTTTTGGGCGGCAGACCGCGCCGGACGGCGTGAAGGTCTACAATCCGGCCTTTGACGTCACGCCCGCCGCGTTGATTGCCGGGATCATCTGCGAACGCGGCGTGATCCGGCCCGTAACCCCCGCGGCGATCGCCGAGATGGTCGGGTAGAGCGAGAACTCGTTTCGGCTGTAGTCACGCACTGTTCCTGGTGTTGCAGGCGGGACGTCTTTAGCCGCGAAGCGGCGGCATGTAATAGTCTGGGGCGGAAGCCCTCGTTGTTGCACACAAGTCGGAACGCGATCCCGTCCCGGGACGTTTTAAAATAGCCCAGCAGTTCACTGCTGGGTAGGTAGGCAAGATAGATATGATTCCAGTCCCGGGACGATTGAGGCGATGCTCCATACATTATGTCAATCGTCCCTACGGGACTATGGACAACGTAGGTTAATTGGCTACCCAGCGATAAATCGCTGGGCTATTGTCAATTGCCCCTCTGGGGCATAAGACCGGCGGACTTGTGTGTAACAACGAGGGCTGACGCCCCGGGCTATTTCATTTCGCCATTTCGCGGCTGGCAAATCGACTAAATCGACAAACCGCTGATACGGAGGATGATTTGTAAGGAAAGTGTTAGAAATACGTTAGGGTTTAGAGAATGCTGGGCGGGGGGCTGGTCATCCGCATATAGCTGCGATAACTTCAAAAGGATCGTCACGCTTATTGGAAACTTTGCTGCCAAGGAATAGTTTATGACCAGCATTCGGGCGAGCCTCTCTTTCCTCTTGGGAGTACTTCTGCTGTGTGGTGTAGTTGGTTGTTCGCCGGGTAGCAATGGAGCTTCCAGCGGAGGCCCGAAGTTGCAGATGGCGTCTTTGCAAAACAAGGCGGGCAAATTCATCGAGCCCAGTATTGCATCGGGGCAAGACGCCTTGGCGGCAGTCAACCTGCCCGACGACCTGATTGTCTGGGCTTCCGATCCGGAAGGTGCTGAGTCCTATCCGATCGTTACCTACAGTTGGATCGTGGCTTACAAGAAATATGCCGACGCAAAGAAGGGCAATGCCTTGAAGGCCGTTCTCACTTACTGTGTCAGCGATGGCCAGAAGGAGAGCGAGGCCTTGGGCTATATTCCCTTGCCAGCCAAGGTGAGAGACAAAGTGCAAGCGGCCTTGGCCAACATCGCCGTCCAAGGCGACGCCACGGGTGAAGCCACGCTCGATGGGGCCGGCGCCACCTTTCCCAAGCCGTTGTATCGAAAATGGTTCGCCCTATACAACCAGGCCCACCCGGAAGTGACCATCAACTACCAGGCGGTGGGCAGCGGGCCGGGCGTGAAGTTGTTTATGGACGAGAACGTCGATTTCGCCGCCAGCGATGCCGCCATGACCTCCGAGCAGATTACCAAGGTCGATCGCGGTGTGCAGTGTCTTCCCGTCACGGCGGGCAGCATCGTTCTGGCTTACAATCTCCCCGGTTTCGAGAATCTGAAGCTGACGCGCGAGGCTTACGTGGGGATTTTCCTGGGCAAGATCAAGAATTGGAACGACAAGGCGATTGCCGATGCAAATCCGGGCGTCAAGCTGCCCGATCAAGAGATCCATGTCGTGACCCGCACGAGCGGAAGCGGCACAACCTACGTTTTCACCAAGCATCTCAGCGCGATCAGCGAAGAATTCAAGAAGAGCATCGACGTCAGCGCGGACCCGAAATGGCCGGTGGGCATCAAGGGCAAGGGCAACGAAGGCGTCGCTAATTTGATCAAGTCGACTCCCGGCGCGATCGGCTATCTTGAATACGGTTACGTGACGAAGGGGTCATAGCACGAATTAATCGCGCCTCTCCGGCGTCTTGCTTCTTGTCCCAGCCGTCAGCAAGATCGGCCACATCAACAACCAGAATTCGAGGAGAAAATCATGGTCCTTTGGGGAGAACCCGTTACCATCACAGCCGCCATTGTCTTGCTTTTGGCCCTGTTCCTGTCCTTAAGTTTCGAATTCGTCAACGGTTTCCACGATACCGCGAATGCGGTGGCGACGGTTATCTATACGCACACCCTAAAGCCCAACTATGCCGTGGTCTGGTCGGGCTGCTTCAACTTGCTCGGCGTGCTCTGGTCGTCGGGCGCGGTGGCCTACAGTATCGTCGCGTTGCTGCCGGTGGAGTTGGTGCTGCATTCCGGTTCCGGCGCGGGTTTTTCGATGATTTTCGCTCTGCTCATTTCCGCCATTATCTGGAATGTCGGCACGTGGTTCCTGGGACTGCCTGCCTCCAGTTCGCACACCATGATCGGTGCGATCATGGGCGTGGGCGTGGCCAATGCAATAACGCACGGATATGGCTGGAGTTCCGGCATCAACTGGCACAAGGCCGGGGAAGTGGGCGCAGCCCTGCTGCTTTCCCCCTTGGTCGGCTTCATCGGAGCGGGAGGTCTCTTGCTGATCTTGAAGTTCCTCGTCCGCCGCAAGGATCTGTACGAGGCCCCCGACAAGGACTCCGTGCCGCCCCTCTGGATTCGCGCTCTGTTGGTGCTCACTTGCACGATGGTGAGTTTCTTTCACGGCTCCAATGACGGCCAAAAGGGCATGGGGTTGGTGATGCTGATTCTTGTCGGACTCGTGCCGGCAGCCTTCGCCATAAATATTGGAAACGATCCCGCTCGCTTGCCGGCCACCGTCAACAGCATGCGCAGTTTGGCGGACACGGTTGGGCCGATGGCCCACGGCGCCAAGGTGACCCTAAGCGAAGCGACTGCCGCCTTGACGCAATTCAGCAAGGCCGGCGGAACACCGAGCGAAACGACGTACGCTTCTATCGCCCTGGCCAGTCGAACGATCGCCCAGGAGCTCGATGAGATCCCCAACATGGACACCGTGCCTCGCGATGAGCGCGTGGAACTTCGCACCGAGATCTACCTCGTGGCCGAAAGCATCAACCGGCTCATTCATAGCAACCAAACCCTGGCGACGGACAGCATGCAGCTTTCCGACCGCGTGGTCAGCGCCGACAAAAAGCTCAGCAATGCCGAAACCCTTGCGACTCTCAAAAAAGACAAAGAGGAATTGGACAAGATTGTCAAGTACGTCCCGACCTGGGTCAAGATTGCCGTCGCCCTCGCATTGGGCCTGGGAACGATGATCGGCTGGAAACGGATCGTGGTCACCGTCGGAGAGAAGATCGGCAAGTCGCACCTGACGTATGCCCAAGGGGCCTCGGCCGAGATGATGGCTGCGGCAACCATCGGACTGGCCGATTTCATGGGATTGCCCGTCAGTACAACCCACGTCCTCTCTTCGGGGATCGCCGGCAGCATGGCCGCCAACAAATCGGGCCTGCAGAGGGACACCCTGATCAGCATCCTGATGGCCTGGGTGCTGACGCTGCCGGTTTGCATCTTCCTGGGTGCGGTACTATTCTCGATAGGGATCTACATGACCTTCCATCTCTTCGGCATTTAGCAAGCCCTGAGGCTTTGAGGAAAACCCGTGGCGCGATCGCCGCGGGTTTTTGCTTTTAGTTCTTTGCGTGGTTGAACCACCGCTCGTCGCCCGGTACCACGGAAGTCTCGATTTGCCGTTCGGAGATCGACCAGTATTTCTTCAGAAGCCGGTTCTTTTCCTCGGGCGTCACCAGCGCGAAACCGTGCTTCTCTCCAGGCTTTCAGCGCGATCTCTGGTCGAATCCGACCGCCACTGTCTCCGGCAAATCCTTTGTTCTACGCTTCCAGGTTTAGCAGGGAGCCAGTGACCGATTGGTTGCTACCTGATGAACCTGAGATCTGCGATACCGCATTGGCGATTCCCGGCGTGCCGGTGGTGCCGGTGGTGCCGGTCGCCGTCGTGCCGTTGCTGCCCGTGGTTGAATTTGCGGCACTGCTCGACAGGGCTTGCATCAAACCGCTAAGTCCATTGCTTTTCCCAGCACCGCCTCCGCGATGGTGACGACGGTGGGGAGCCTGCGTTTTGTTCTGCGGCTGAAGTGCCTGCGAACTGGCGCCATTAGAGAGGCTAGAGATACCGGACATGAAGTGGGATCCTCAGTGGGTGCAGGCAGTCTGCTCATTGCCGCAAGCTGCATAGAAACGCTCGAATTACAGTCACCGACGCCAGTGTTCCCGTACATGCCCGCATTGGCCCTGGCGAGCAGGACGCCCCCACCACTGCAATCGGAAAAGAGGCCGCAGTTTCACTATCCGCTAAAATCGGCATTACTTCAACGGAAGATGAGGATGAATACTCGAAAAAACGGCATGGTTCAAACCATGGTAACACTCCCGCCGGCCAAGATTCTGTGTTACCCAACCGGCCCGCAAATTGAACCATGCCGAAAAAACACGGGCAAGAAGCCTGCAAGTGCCGTGAAGATCCGAATGCCGTGACCTTGGGGCGAACGGAGCGTCACGCCACAACGGACGTGAGTTCCATCGCCGAGTGGATGATCCGATCCGCCTGAACGCCCAGCACCTCAGACGGTGCATTCTGCCGCTTGAGCCAAAATGCCTGGAAGCCGAATGCTTTCCCACCGGCCGCGTCCCAACCGTTCGACGACACGAACCCGATCTCTTCACGTCGGATGCCCAGCCGGGTTTCGGCCAGTTGATAAACGATGGGGTGTGGCTTATAGGTGCGAACATGGTCCACGCTCAGAACATGCTGGAACCGGCCCGCCAGTCCGGCATTTCGGACCACGCCGTCGAGCATGCTCGGTGTACCGTTCGATAAGATCGAGCAGGGAACATTTCCCAGGGCCTCCAGGGTGGCGGCGATCTCCGGGAAAGGACTCAGCGTCAAGTACGCCTCCATCAGTTGCTCGATCTGATCGTGCGTTGAAGCCAGTCCAAGAGAGCGACATGCAAACACGAGGCCGTCCTGGGTGATCTGCCAGAAGTCTTCGTACCGGCCCATGAGGGCCCGCAGCCAAGTATATTCAAGTTGTTTCGTGCGCCAAAGAGTCGTCAAGTCAGCCCCGTGGGCTGGGAACAATTCCTCGCACCGAACCAGGACAGAGCGGACATCGAAAAGTGTGCCGTAGGCGTCGAATACGAATGCTTTGATCATCGTCGGTCTCCTTTTGAGCGTTGTCCAGCGTGCCGACATGTCAGGCCAAAATGTGGCCGGCAAGAACGGCTATCGCTTTCCTTTCACGGCACGAATCCAATAATTGTAGCATAACGCCATCGTGCGAGGGAGAACATCGCCTGCCCGACGCACTGTGCGAACTAATCGAAAAGGTGCCTGAATGACGCTATTGATTTGGCTTGCTTTTGTTGCAGCAGCGATCCTGGAAGTCGGTGGGGACGCCTTGATTCGCAAGGGATTGCGGGGCAGCGGATGGGCCATGATTGCGGCTGGCTGCGTTACCTTGGCCTTCTACGGGCTGATGGTCAATACGGTAAAGTGGGACTTCTCGAAGCTGCTGGGAATCTATGTGGCGTTCTTTGCCACCGTCAGTGTTCTCTGTGGCCTGCTGGCTTTCAAGGAGACGGTGCCGTCCTCGACTTGGGTGGGGCTGGCCTTCATTATCATCGGAGGCTTGGTGATCCAATTCGGCCCTAGTTGGTTACGGTGAGCGGCTTGGCTGCATCGTGGAACAGGGCCCTGAAGGCGAGGAACGTCCGCTGCCGTGACGTGAAGCTCGGCGGTTCATCCGGCGCAAGAATGCGCCGGGGGCGCTTCGGTCTCGTTGTTTCACACAGGTTAATTCGGATCTTCCCGTCCCGAAGGGACGACCGAGAATAGCCCAGCGCGGGCACCGTGCGCAGCATGGTGCCCGCGCTGGGCTATTCTCAGATGCCCCTCCGGGGCAAAATCTCGCCGCTTATGTGTAAACTTTCGTCCGCGCATTCTTGAGACGGATGAGCCGACTATTATGACACGAGGCCACGTTCGGAGGTTCGCCTAGAGCTGCCCTTATCGTTTCGCGGTCGACAGGCAAGTGAACCAAACCGGGGAGAGTTGTGCCAACGGCTCCTTGAGTTTGTCGAGTTCTGCCGCCGGCCCATGAACTTCCACGCGTGTCAAGTCGGCCAGTTTCATGAGCGGGTCCAGCAACGCTCCCACGTCGGCAAGGTGCTCCAGCAGGCCGGCGGCTCCGAGGTACGCTTCGCGGCAGAAGACCTCGTCGCCATGGATCGTGAAGTCGTAGTGCAAGGTCTTCTCCTCGGTCGCGGCCTTCTCGATAAACGCAGGAAGCGACGCCTTGAATTCGTCCATCTTACCCGGATGGACCTTGAAGTAAGGATGGATACTGACGACATGGTCGGAATAATTCATGGTCCACCGTTTCTCAATTGGGTTGCGGAATAAACGTCTCGGCCGGGCAGGCCGGCTTTCTGGCCCCATTATAACGGTCTCGCCGGAAAACGGAACGCCACCACTCCAAGCCCGAATCAAGGGCAGGCCAGCGTCGTCCGGCAGGGCGGTGCATACGCCCAGGTCGAGCAGCGGGCGGGGCAGGCTCTCGATATTACTGTGTAACGCTCGCCACCGTTACGGAATCACCATCGCCCTCCGCAGTTCCAACTCCACTGCGGGGCTATCGCGACGGATAACGGGGCACGGCTCACCTTAAACCGTCGAGGAAGGCACGCAACTTGTCGGGCCAGTCCTTCACGTCCGGTGGCAACGGCAACTTGAGGCCGAACCCGTGACCGCCGTGCTTAGTCTTGGTAAAACTGCACGGAATCTTGGCCGCCTTGCACGCTTCGGCATACGCCATGCAACTCGGCGCCAGTTTGTCGTCGCCGCCGACATAAACGAAGGCGGGGGTCTTCACCGGTGCGACCTCATCGAGCACCTTGCCGTCCTTCTCCAGGTAGGCCGGATACATCAACACCACGAAATCCGGCGGCATGCCCGTCGCAGTCGCATGCGTCAGCCGGGCCGCAAGGTGCCCGCCAGCCGAAAAGCCCATCACGCCAATCTTCTTCGTGCTCATCCCAAACTCACCGCCTCGCTTTTGCAGCAGCGTGAGTGCTGCTTTCGCATCGGCAAACGCCAGATCGCGAGTTTCCTCGCCGGCACTGACGTGGTAGAGCAAAATCGCCACGTCGTAACCGAATTCGTTCAGCTTCTTTGCGACAAAGTAGCCCTCGTGGTTGATCGCGAGGATGCTATAGCCACCGCCAGGGCAGATCATGATCGTGCCCCGCGCTGGCTTCTGGGCCGTCGGGAATAGTTCCAACGCCGGTGTCTCCACCTTGTGGATACGGTCAATGCCGTCCGTGCCCGCTTCAGCCACGGGTGCGGGCACACCCTCCTTGCCGTCGAGGGAAATGCGGCGGATATTATCTTGCAGATCGCGGTTCAAAGCGGCACCGTCAATGGGAACGACGATGATCTTGCTGCCATGTCCATTGTTGCCGGGTTGCTGCTCCTTAGGCGTATCGAGCACAGCTAAGGTCATGGCAAAGACGTGATACTTGCTATCGGGGGCCTTGATGATTTGCCCATCCCAATAGTTCCATCGGGTCATGGTCGCGTCCTCCAGACCGTTCTTCTGATCGCGGGCACCGACCTCGGCGGCTCCCCATGCATCCTTGGAAAGAGAACCGTTGATCGGCATCGGCAGGAAATAGTCGATGAAGGATTTTCCCGGAGGGGTTCTTGTCGCCTGACAGAAAGCGGGACGGCCATCAGTCAATACGACGAGAATCGGCAGGACGACAAATAAAGACCGGACGATCTGTTTCATTTTACTTTCCCTTTTCGACACCATTTATGTTCTGAGCGACAGGATTCCCCGTTATGCTAACACGGCCGCCCGCGACTTTCCAGTCGGCACGGCCGACGCCCCAGCTTCCTGTATGGCTTTCAGCAGGATCATGGTGGCCGGTAGAACGCACACGACCTTCGGCCCCGGCTTGCAGGAGGGCTTTCAGGGCATCCTTGACAATGATACGGCCCTCGCTCACAATTAGGACAATCCTTGGCACCGTGCTGCTATCCACCGTGTGCCGCAAACATGGCAAAGGGTAGCCTGAGTTCCGTCTGGCTCCCGCAATTTCCAGTGACCGGGTGGGGTGCCCCATGCGTGTCGAATGTCCTGCGTGCAAACAAGTGATCCCTGCCGATTCGATCAACGTCGCCAAGGACGTCGCGATGTGCCCGGCATGCCACGAGGCATTTGCCCTCTCCGAATTGGTGGCTCAGGGACATGAGGTCGACGATGATCTGGCGGAGCCACCGAGCGGGACTTGGTTTCGCACCGAAGCCAGCGGCTGGGAATTAGGCGGGACTACACGGCACCCTATAGCGTTCTTTCTGGTGCCCTTCATGTGTGTGTGGTCGGGGTTGTCGCTGGGCGGTATCTACGGGTCGCAGATCATTCAGGGCAAGTTCAGCCTCGTCATGTCGCTCTTCGGTCTTCCGTTTGTCGCCGGGACTGTGCTCTTCGGCTCCGTCATGCTCATGACCATCGCCGGCAAGGTCACGGTTCGTGTGGAGGACGTCGATGGCGTGATATTTACTGGCGTCGGATTTTTAGGTTGGAGCAGGCGATTCCGATGGGATGGCGTCAATCGCGTCGAGGAGATCACCACCAGTTATCAGAGCCCGGGCAACTCCGGCAGAATGCTGGCTCTGGAGGGCAAGACGAGGTTGACGTTTGGTTCGATGCTGAGCCAAGGCCGCCGTTATTTCTTTCTCCAGGTATTGCGACGCATGTTGCGAAGATCGTGACAGCTTGATCCCTGCGACCCAGAAAACGGCGTGGCACGCTTGCGGCCCCTGCTGTACGATAGAGAATATCCCTTTGAAGGAACCTGTCATGCCAAGCCGAGTATTCTGGCCTTTTCTGCTCTTGCTGGCCCTCTCCGCACCGCTCAAAGCGGCCGTCGATCTCGTCACGCTGCCCACCCGCGAAACCACGCAGCTTACGATCTACAACTCCGAAGGTCTTATCTCTTGACCCGTTTTTCCCGATGATTTATGATGATGCTATGCGATTTGCATAACTGATTTGCAGAGTTCTGGAATACGAGGCGGCAACCTCCCAGAACGAGCAAGAGAAGATTTTGGTTAGCGTAGGCTTCTGATGAACCCGAAAGTTTCAGGCTCGTTGCTTGAATCCCCAAAGAAAAAACCTGCACGCAAGGCGGCAACCCTGCGCGCAGGCTGGTTAGCGTAGGCAGCACGGTTGGAAAACCGGCTACCCGCTATCCCCATTGTAGTTCCTGTTTCACGCCTCCGGCAAGAGGCTCTATTCCTGAAAGGTCTTGAAAATGGTTAGCAGTAGCAGCAAAAACGGCATTTCCGCAAATCTCCCCCGATGGCGCGATGGCTGGAAGGATAAGAAAACCGGCAAGATGATGCAGGGTTTTTGGTATCTCTGGCACGAGGGCAAGCAGGCAAATCTGTCCAAGTGGGGCGCGCCTCGGGAGAATCATACGAAACAGAATTACGCCCTTGCCCTCGATGCCCGTGCCAAGTTCCTTGAGGCTCTTGGACAAGAGCAAGTCAAGGCAACCCAAGAGCGAATTGACCGTGAGAACCATGTAGTGACCGCCTACGAAGTCCTGCGGCATTACGTCAAGCATCATTTGCCGAAATGCGGCAAGGCTCATCAATATCAGGCTCAACGCCTCGGTGAAGAGTTCTGCGCAGGAACGCCCGGAACTCTCTGGCATGAGGGTAGCCGGAAACTTCCGAAGTTCGTTGAACAGGATGGCAAGCGCTGGGCAATCCTGCCCTATGAGGGCTGGGGCAATCTGCCTGCCGCCTCCCTTACTCCAAGGATCCTTGAGCAATGGGCTACCTGCCATCCGAACTGGGGTGCCTCTGGTAAGAAATCGGCTACGAATATCATCAAGGCTGCTTGCCAGTTTGCTACCGTTGAGGAAACCGAGGAAGGCGAAAAACTCCTCTCCTCAAATCCTCTGGCTGGCTACAAGACCGCTAAAGCCCCAGCAAGGGAAGCAGAGATTACCTCGGAGCAGGATAAAGCCTTGCGGTCAAAGATGCCCGAGGCTCTTGGCACCCTCTATTCCGCCCTCTGGGATTTGGGTTGCCGTCCCGGTGAACTTGCCGCCATCCGCGCCCATCATTTCAATACGCAAACCGAGGAACTCGTTTTGCAGCCTGCCGAATGGAAGAACGGCAAAAAGACCGGCAAGGCTCGTTACATCGCCCTCACGCCGAAATGGGTTGCTTGGGTCAAGGCTCGTATTGAGGCTCTTGATGGGCGCGATGGATTCCTTTTCACCACGACGCACGGTTGCCAGTGGGTTTGCACCTCTTGGGTAAGCAGTTTTGATAGGGTTCGGAAGAATGCCAAGTTGCCTGAGAATATCACGCTCTACAACGTGCGGCATACTTGGATTACTCGGGCATTGCTCAAAGGCATTCCGATTGCCGATGTAGCCAACCAAGCAGGCACCTCCGCTGCCGTGATTGAGAAGCATTATTCCAAAGTCCACTTGCATCGGGAATCGCGCAAGGCTGCGGTCATGGCTCTGGCGTAATCTCTCTTGGGATTAGAAGCCCTGCCGAACTCGGTGGGGCTTTTTTTATGCGCTATGAAAAGAATAGCCCGCCGGAAATATGGGAAACCGGCGGGCTAATCAACAACCAAGTCCTGAGTTCAGCATCCACAGGAGTCAAAATATAGTAGTGGGGCTGCGCCCTTTTCTCTCTGGCGTTCCGCTAAATACTCGTATGAAACAAAAACGAGTAATGCTCTTGTTCCCTCATGGGCTGGGCGATTGCTGCCAATTCCAGATTGTCTTGCGGCACCTACGCCAAGCCCATCCAGATTGGTTTATCGGCGTGGCTGCCTACCCTGGTCGTGAAGTCCTATTCCGAGGTTTAGCCGATAAGTTCTTTCAACTCACCATCCCGAAACTCTGGTGGCATGAAACTTGGGACGAGGAAATAGAAATCAAATTCCTGCGCCCACAACTCGTTTTCAATAACTGCCCAAATACAAAAGCGGCGGATTGCCTCGTAAATGAATTTGGGATAGAACCGCAAGGCGATTTGTTCTATTACGAGTTCAAGCCCAGCCCCGAGGCTCACGCAAAGGCGGAACAATTCGCCGCGCTACATGCGCCTTATGCCCTCATTCATCCGTTCTCAGAATGCACGAATCTTCCCAAGCACTTGGATGAGGATGAGATTGAGAAATTGATTGCCCACTGCCTTTCCACTGGGGTCAAGCCGGTTATCGTGGATTTCGGCTGGCATTATTACAAGTGGTGGAATCGTCCCGAACTCGGCTGGCTGCATTCATGGGAAGGCTGGTTGCCAGAGTGGAGAACGCCATCCGCCGATGTAATGGCGGCGATTATCGCCAACGCCCGCGCTATGTTCGGCATTGATTCGGGTGCAGAACATTTGGCGGCAACTACCAAAACGCCTACCATCGTGATTTGGAAGGCGGATGGCTTTCATCCGATCAACTATTTTGAGCCTGCTGGCAATGTAGTCCATTACATCAAAGCAAAAGGGCATCAGGATATTAGCCCCGATGCCCTGAGTTACTTCAATGCCCATTACCAGTCCGGAAATATTCACCGGGGAGTCCGGGTTCATCCGGGTTCAGTTTCCGAATTTCACGGTCCCATTTGAGCATCAGCGCAGCAAGGGCGGTTATAGCCGAACCTACGCCTTCCTTGCGCTGCGCATCCTTTTGAGCGTCGTATTTCTCATAGGCTGCTTTGGCGTAGTTACTAATTTCCGAAACTGCCTCGGCGCGAATACGAAGTTCACTTACTCGTATCTGTGCGTGATTCTTCATTCTTGTTTCTCCTCTTAGTTTGGACAAGTTATTCAGTCATGCGAACTGCAATGGCAGTTGCCGGATATGTTCAGCAGGTAGCAGCGAAATACTTTCCATCAATGTATTTCGCCTTGCCCTCCCTAACGAGTTTATCCGCCGCCTGCTGGACGAGGTTATATGCCGCAAGGATTTGGTCAAGCGTATCCTCATCAATCGGCTTAGGCTTGGGCTTGGGCTGATACAAGACAGGATGAGAGAGAGGAGAACTCGGCTGCGGTTCCTCATCCTCCAACGAAATATGCAGTTCTTTTGCCAGCGCCTGAAAAACAGGATTGCTCGGCTCACGACGATAGAGGGAACGAAAATGCTTCAATTCTGCGATACCCATTTCTCTAACCTTTCATGCTGATGGATGAAACTAATCCCAAAATCCCTTTCCTCGTTTCCTTTGCTTCGTAGGCGTAGGCGTATCGGTAGGCGTAGCAGGCTGGACGAACTGCCGAAAGTTATCAATATCCTCTCGGAAGTAATAACGCCAGCCTGCTACACCTTCCCGAACGCTCGGCAAACGCTTTGCCCATCGGCTGAATTGCTTGGGGGTCATGCCCACAAGCCTTGCCGCCTCTCCAGCCGTTAGTAACCGTTTGCTTCCGCTCATTCTTCGATTGTGCCAGATCCGGCAAAAAAATATCAAGGCGATTTGGGGCATTCTGGAAGGATTTTGGAAAGTTTTTCTTTGTTGGTATAACCAACAATTCAACGCTCGGAAATAGAGTAATAAACGGGTAATAGAAAGTAATGAACCTCTCTATTACCCGTTCATTGCCGCTCTATTCCTCAATCAGTTGTTCATTGCCTGCTTTGCACGCAATTCCTGAGTATGTTCAACGAACACGGAATAAACGGCGGCAGCAAGACGTTCCCCTTCCTTTTCCTCGTAGGAACTGCACAAGCCATCCCTCATGCTCATGTCAAAGTGAACGCTAACGGCAAGGCTGATTCCCGCCTTGAATGCCTCCTCAACCGTCATGCCCCTAATCGCCGCCTCCATGCGCTTTTCAATTTCGTTCTTTTTCATTTCCTCATCCTTTCATTCATGGGAAATACTTGGGAATAGAACGTCTATTCCTCGGTGAACTCAGTTTCATCGGTCACGTTCGTCTTGGCATCATCCGCCAAATCATCGTAGAGATTGGCGTTGGCTGCATTGAACCTCTGCTGCCACATCCCTACGCACGCTGGATCAATATCGCAGCCGATATGCTTCCTGCCGAGATTGTGGCAGGCTTCCGCCGTGGTGCCGCTTCCCTCGGTTGGATCAACGACCAAATCTCCGGGGTCGCTCAAGTTCTCAACGATATACTTCACCTGCTCCAAACTACGCTGCCACGGATGCAAGTCCTTTTCCTTGCCGGTATTCACATACTCATCCCGAATGAGTTTGTTTAGGTTGAACGTAGTCTTGCTGAACAACAAGACGGGCTGATACATGGAAACGATGGGAGTTCCATGCACGCGCAAGCCTTCCGCCCGCAACGAATGCACGATGAGCCACCGGAACGGCATGATAGGCTCAACCGCCTTGATTACGTCCAGCCAACCCAACGAACCCCAGAACATCGCCAGAATCCCGCCGGGCTTCAATACGCGCTCACTCCAGTTGGCAAGGCTCGGAATGTTCGGCATCCAATCGGCACCCCACGGCGGGTCCGCAACCACCAAATTCACCGAGGCAGGCTCAATCTCCAAGTCCTCATAAGCGCAGGAAATGAGTTTGATGGATTCCGTAGGCTCGTAAACAAGACCGGTGGGCGGATTCTTCGTGGGCTTGTGCTTGGAGCGTTTTACCTTTTTCTTGGCTGCCGCCTGCTGATATGCCTTCTCTACGCTCAACTGCTGCAACTGCTCGGGGTTGTTGTATTCCTTCGCAATCGCCAGAGCCTTTGTTGCCCTCGTCCTCTGAATGCCCCACTGCCGCAACGACCGTTCCCACTTGCCATGCTCGCCATAGTGGGGCAACGCCTTGAGCCGAGTAAGAGCCTGCCCCAACTCAAGGTAAAGGGCGGCAAGGTGGGTGCCTGCCTCGTTGATGTCCCTGTTCCTCTTGATAGCCAGGCTCTTGAGGCTCGCCTCATCCGGCAAGTTCTCTGCGATAGATTCCACCGGGACGATGGCGGTAGGTTCAGCCGGGACGATGGCGGTAGGTTCAGCCGGGACGATGGCGGTAGGTTCCGCCACGACCATCGCCCCATCATTGCTGGGCTTGGACTCGGGCTGCTTGGCTACGTCCAAAGCATCGGGCTTGGACTCGGGGAATACGATGATATGACCGTTGCGGTCAAATTCAAGGAACTCGGGCTGCTCCCCCTCGGGCTGCTGGCTGGGATTGTTGGGCTTGCTCTTCATTTTGGCGTTCTCCGCATTTCTGGGTTGTGGGTGAAAAGAACGCCAGCACTACATACGGCTTACCCGAAACCTCTTGGCTTTCTGCCAGCAACCCGCTAAATCCCCCAGCAATCCGCCATTCCTGAACAAAACCGCCGATTCAGATTGTGTAGTTAGCACCCCCTGATATAATGGGTGCATGAGTTCCCAATACTGCCCCAAGTGCCATTGCCTGATAAGTTCACGTAACGAACTTGCCTATTGCCAACGGTGCCGGGTCAAGGTGCCGCCTCTACCTGCCCGCCCCGATGCCAAGTCGAAACCCACGCGCGGAAAAAGAATCTGCCCGAACTGCTGGACTCAACTGCCAGTAGCCACCCGCCATTGCCCAGCCTGCGGCTTGACCCTGCCCCACGGTCGCCAGAATGTAAAGCCCACTCTGCTTGATAAACTCAAGGCAGAACGGAGGCGCGAAATCTACCTGCTTGAGCAAAAGGAACTTGAGGAGGAAGGCGGCTAAAAGATTCGGGTCGAATGTTTTGCCGCCATCGCCAGCCGATTGAATCGGAATGCTCGTGAGAGGCGAATCTTATTAAGGGTAGAAATCGGCTCGGGCAATCGCGCCTATGCCTCCCGCCGCCAGCCCGATGCCGCCGAAAAAAACCTACCCCCAGCCCATCCCATCGCTATCGCCTTGCCGATTCCCTCCGGATTCCCTCCCACGTTGCGTAGGAACGCATTAGAGAGGCGATCAAGACCTAAGAGGACTTCCCAGCCGTCCAGCCCGCCAAGCATCGCCATAGAGCCTCTGAGGCGATTGCAAGGCGTTAATAATGCCCTTATGGCATTACGTGAAAGGCGGTTTCATCGGCGATTCTGAGGCACGGGCTACCGATTTGCATAAACCTTTGCAGAGAAGCCAGAGAACGCCTCAGAGAACGCCTCAGAATCGCATAGGCAGGCATCGGGCAGAGAATGCCTCTGGAATGCCTCCTCAACGCTCTATGGATGCGATAGAGAGGCGTTGGGCAGGCAATCGGCGTTCTATGTCCTATGGGCTTCTGAGGCGTTAGGGAGGGCTTGGAGGCAACGGTAGCCCGCCAGCGCTATCGAATCGCTCTTTACTTCCTATTTCTCATACATAACTACATGAAAGCAAGGACTACTCTTTACTTAGGCGAACCACTAGCCCGCAAGATAAATCGGATTGCTAAACTCTATCGCAAGTCCTGCTCACGCATTGTGCGCGACATACTGGCAGCAGCATTCAAGATTGAGGACGGCATAGAGGATTATCAGATAGGTGGGCAACCTACGCCAGCCGGTCTTATCCAGCAGGCAAAGAAACGGCAGGAAGAGAGAGAGATTGCCCGAATCCTCAAAGGACTTCGTTAGGAGGCGATGCAGCCGTATTCACTTTCGCCCTCGTTTTCAATGATTAAGGTTTCTTCCTCGGTGCCGGGTTGCCAAGATACTGCCCAGTAGGGTGCTTGGTTCGGAATATGCACCTCATCGCAAGCAATGTTCAGCCCGTAGATTGAATGCCAGTTGAAAACGCCGTGGCGCTCATTGCAATGAGTCCAGCCGCCAGCGCTCGTGATGTTGTTACTGCCGCATATTGGGCAGAGTTGGGTATAGTCCTGCATGATTTGTCCTCTGATGTATATAGGCTTGGCTTCTCTCTCTTCTATGCGTCCAGTAGGTTTCTCTTTCTCTTCAGATTTTGGGCGTTGAATAAAATCCTATTGTAAATCTATTAGTTAGATCAATAGAACCACTCTCCCTTTATCGGATAGTATTATTATTAGAGTTTTCTATTAGCGTGAAAAACTGCTAGGAAACCCTAAGAAACAAGCCTATAGCCGAAAGAGATTGCTTTGGATGTATGGAAGGCAAAGAAGATGCTTGACGCCAAGAGGTGAATGACGAATGACGTAAGGGTGGTTGGTCTCGCAAGAGCCAACTGCACCCGATGTTGTGAAATAGTTGTGAAAGAGTTGTTTGGCTCGTCCCTCTTGACCGAGTTCGTTACCGAATCGGAGATATATGGGTTCACAGCGTTAGGCGCATCTTTTTGGTTGGTTAATCCGCCCCCGATTCTAACTTTCGGGGGAAAGGTGACGATGGTGTGAGTCCCCAGTGGTCTAAGACCCATTTCCCCAGTAGGGGTTGTGGGCGCTACTTCAATCAGTAGCCCAGAGCATCGGAGAAACTTTGTTACCGCCATACTACCAAAAATAAAGCCCGCAATTTTCAATCGTTTACCACGACGAGAGAAGTTGCGGGCTTTTGATTTCTTTTGTTGTCTTCGCTCGTCGTGGTCTCTTTATAGTAGTAGATTCACTACGAATTTTGCAAACCGATTTCCGAAATTCTTTTGCCGCCGAAAATGCTTGAGTTTGTTCGGCTATTCCGATATACTGATAACAGGTTTAGCGCATCTTGCCCTGCGGGAATCGTTTTCCCGCAGGGCGTTTTTTTCAACTCCCTCGGATTCGTCTTGCCGCATTTCTTCGCAATCGGATTCTATCTCGTATCTTTGCGAGGCTCTGGCGCGAATAATACCGGTCTTTTTTGCGCTCTGAGAATGTAACGGCTGGAATATCGGCGAGTAATTCCGCTTTTCTATCGGTATAGGAATAGAACCAATATATTTCCTTTTCAGTGCAACCAACGGCAGTGAGTCCGGGCAATAGATTCCAGTGGGTCTTTTTGACTTGTTGGTAATAGTCCCAAATCTCTTTTATTTTGCGGGCTTCCTCGGTCGTGTATCTGATGCCGAATGCTGGGCTGGGGAATCGGCGTTGCTTTACATGGTGCTGAAATACTTGATGAGCCAAGCCGATTTCCTTTGCCAGTGCAAATGAACTCCAGCCTGCATTCTTTGCGGCAATTCGGTCACGGTAGGTTTCTATTGCCCGCCTGAGTGACGGCACCTGCGATTCTCGGTAATAGAATCGCTTACCGATGGGTTCTTTTGGGGCTATTACCTTGTTTCGCTGGATGAGGTGTTCCCACTGCCTGATACCTACGCCCAATTCTCGGGCTACTGCGGATTTCGTCCAATAGGTTGTTCCGCCCTGCCGCCGTTTCCCTCGCATCGTGTATTCCATTTCTATTCCTCCAGAATAATGTAGTATCCTCGCATGAAAATTTATTCGGGCTGCATAGATACAAAGGAATGAAAGTGGAAATAGAACGGAAATGAATGGGAAATAGAACCGGAATAGAACGCAAGCAGGAATGAATGAGAAATAGAACGGTAATAGAACAACAGGAGATGAATGAGCAATTCAATTCAACCATTTACCGAGGTGACGGCACTTGCAGTGGAGCGCGCGAACAAAAACGCGCCATGGAGATTTCGGCGAACAAATCATAAGGGACTTTTGGGAAACGGAGAAGAAACTCAAAGTATTGAGTCCAATTAAGTGGGTAAACGGCAAACCGCATATTGCGCCGCCGGACGAACCCCACGATTTTGACTGCATCGTATTGGACGGCAAGGGTAAACATTTCTTTGCGGATTGCAAGGCAAAGGCGCGGCGGAACTGCCGCCCAGATACGGGTATTGATAGCGGGTATTTTGAGAACTACTGGCGGATTTATCAGGGCGAAAAGATATGCCCCGAATTTCTGGATTTCATCCTCGTATTCGTTGATGAGCATCCAGCAGAAGAGAGGATTTACTCTCTCTCATTTCGCCAGATAGAGGCGTTGGGGCTTGACCGCTTGATGCAGGCTGGCAAGATTCGGATTGAGCAAGATCGGCGGGCTACGGTGACCGTGTATTTTGATTTGGCGATTATGAAGCCCATTCGGGCATTGACCGCAGAGGAGGCGGCAACCCTGCGGAACCTCTCCCAAGAAACTCGGAGGCATTCGTATGCGTGATTTTGAGGAAGAGGTTGAGGCACTGAAAAAGGACTTGGCAGAGTTCAAGGCGAAAATCGCCAGCATGGGAACTCTAATAGATTGTGCCGTTTGTTGTTCTATGCGCCTGCCGTTGTTCTCCGCAACGGCAGGCGTTTCTTTGCCTGATGCTTACATAACTGAGAGGGCGAACAACGATGGCATACCACGATGAGCAACAGGGGACAACCAGCAAACTCGACCAGGTGTTGCAGGGCCAGCGCGTACTAAAGGCTTGTTCCAGTAAGGACTTGGAGCATGTAT
>CAZTPX010000073.1:0-47531 GCA_964615095.1 uncultured Planctomycetaceae bacterium
AAAGAGCTCCAGATCGACAATAAGAAGTTGGTCGATATCTGCACCCGTGCAGGTATCACGGGGAAGGGCTCTGCGCTGGCCAGTTTGACGGACGAGGAAGTTGCTCGTCTGAAGACATACATGGCGGGCGGCCGTGGGAAAGCAGACGGCGCCGCCGCCAAGACGGCCTCTCCCGGCCCCGGCCGCAGCATTCGGCGGGAAGACTATATCGCCCCCGCGGGAACCGTGGGCACCAAGGTTCCCGTGTTGCCCCCCAGGCAGGACAAGCCTCCGTTGCTGCGGAAGAAGGCCGAGGAGACCGCCCCTCCCGCAAGTCCAGCAATCGATGTTCCGCCCGTGACTGTGCCGGCAGTTCCCGCCGAGCCGGTAGTGCATGCCGAGCCGGCAGTGCGTGCCGAATCGGTAGGTCCCGCCGAGCCGATCATGCATGTCGGGCCGACGGTTCCTGTCGAGTTGCCGCCCGTTGCCCCGCCGCCCGTTGTCTTGCCGACGGTTGTGCCGCTGCCGGCCGCCGCGGCCTCCAGCGTGCCGGCGCCCGCTAAGGCCGCCGCCGCGGAAAAAGAGAAGAAGCCGCCCGCGAAACCCGTGGCGCCTGCCGAGCCGGTGTCGCCTTCTTCTTCGCCGTTCTTTATCGGCCCGGTCCCGTCCACCAGGAAATCGGTATCGGCGATGTCGCGGCCGCTGGAAAGGCTGCTGGGCAATCGCGAGAGCAAGCCGGGCGAAAAAAAGAGCGGCGAGAAAAGGTCTGCCGAGAAGATTTCGCCCGCCATGCATCTGGCGCCCATGCCGGCGCCGTCCAAGACGACCGCCAAGAGCAAGCCCAAGGAACCGACTCCGCAAAAGCCCGATCTCAAGCTCCCTCCGGACGCCATTCGCGCCGGCAAGGCCGGCAGCAAACCGCTTTCCGAGCACCTGCGCAAGCACGAAGAGAAGAAGAAGCGCGATGATTTGGCGGCCAAGAAAGGACTCTCCCGCGCGCCCGGCACGGGGACTGGCGAGGGCGCGGTTCTGCCCTCGGACGCCGCCGGGAAAGAACGTTCCCGGCGTGGGGGTGTCAAACCGGCCGTCGCCGAGGAAGAGGGCGTGGCCGCTTTGGGCGGCCGCGAGCAGCGGCAAGCCAAACGCAAGCGATCGACCACGGTCAAGCGGCGCGGGGCCGACGGAGAGGAAGAATCGTCGAGTTCCTCCTCGCGGCGAACTCATATCCGTCGCACTGGCACCAACACGGCCGCGCCCCGCAAGGGGAAAGTTGTCGTGGAGTTGCCTTGCACTGTCCGTTCCTTCGCCGAAGCCACCGGAATTCCCGCCAGTAAGATCCTGGGCAAGCTGATGGCCATGAATATCATGAGCAACATCGCCGCCAGCTTGGATGGGGAGACGGCCGAGTTCGTGGCCGCGGAGTTGGGAATCGACGTCGAGATCCGCCGCGAGGTCTCGCTGGAACAAAAGGTGCTGGAGACCGCCGACCAGACCGATGCGCCCGAATCGCTCCTGCCGCGTCCGCCGATCGTCACCTTCCTCGGCCACGTCGACCACGGCAAGACGTCGTTGTTGGACCGGATCATCGGCCTGGACGTGGCCGCGCATGAAAAAGGCGGCATCACCCAGCACATCCGTGCCTATCAAGTCGAGCAGGACGGTCGCGCGGTGACCTTCGTCGATACGCCCGGCCATGAGGCCTTCACCGAGATGCGCGCCCGCGGGGCCAACGTCACCGACATCGCCGTGCTGGTCGTCGCGGCTGACGACGGCGTGATGCCCCAGACCGAGGAAGCCATCAGCCACGCCCGGGCGGCCGGCGTGCCCATCGTCGTGGCCCTGAACAAGATCGACTTGCCCGGCGTGAACGTGGAACGCATCTACGGCCAGCTTGCAGAAAATCAATTGTTGCCCAGCGAGTGGGGCGGCGAAACGGAAGTCGTCAAGACCAGCGCCACGAAAGGCACGGGCATAGACGAGCTGATCGTCACCCTGCTCACCGTGGCCGAACTGCACGAATACAAGGCCAACCCTGCCCGCCCGGCGCGGGGCACCTGCCTGGAGGCCGAGATGCACGAAGACCGCGGCGTGATCGCCAAGTTGATCGTGCAGACCGGCACGCTGCGGCCCGGCGACATCGTCGTCTGCGGTGGGGCCTACGGCCGCGTCAAGGCCATGTACGACACGCTCGATCTGCATAAGAAATACGACGAGGCCGGCCCCTCGATGCCCGTGAACGTCACCGGCCTGAACGTGGCCCCCGGGGCCGGCGACCGCTTCTATGTCCTGCCCGAAATCTCCGAAGCCCGGGCGCTTGCCGACGATCGCTTGCAGAGCGCGCGGCAGCGCGACCTGAGCGGCGGCCGCGCGCACGTGACGCTGGAGACTCTGTTCGAGCGGCTGCACGACATGGATGATCTTCAGACTTTGAACATCATCCTGCGGGCCGATGTCCGCGGTTCCATCGAGGCCATCAAAAAGGAACTCGAAAAGCTCGCGCATCCCGAGGTGCAGATTCGCATTCTGCAGGCGACCGTGGGCGGTATCACCGAGGCCGACGTCCACCTGGCCGACGCCTCCGACGCGGTGATTATCGGCTTCAACGTCGTGCCGGACGAAAAGGCCCGCGTCCTGGCCGACAGCCGCGGCGTGCAGATCCGCCGCTACGACATCATCTACCAGGTCACGGGCGATTTGAAGGCCGCCTTGGAAGGCATGCTCCGCCCCGAGAAGCACGAGAAGGAACTCGGCCGCGCCTTGGTGCAGCAGTTGTTCAAGATCAGCCGCGTGGGCACGGCGGCCGGCTGCCGCGTGCTGACCGGCACGATTACGCGCGACTCGCGCGTGCGGATCATTCGCGAGAACCGCATCATCGGCGACTATGCCCTCGATTCGCTGCGGCGCGAGAAGGACGACGCCCGCGAGGTCCGCGAGGGCCTGGAATGCGGCATCAAGCTGGCCGGCTATAACGACATCAAGGAAGGCGACGTGCTGGAGGCCTACAAGATCGAGGAGGTCAAGCGGACCTTTGCGGAATCCGTTGCTACGTAAAGCACGGCGGCACACAAAAAATCCAAAATCCGAATATCGAATTTGCTTATTATGTCGTCGCGACGCGTTCAAAAAGTTGCCGAAGCTATCCGGGAAGTAGTCAGCATGGCGATTCTGACCGAGCTGCAGGACCCGCGCGTTCGCGACGTCACGGTGATCGGCGTCGAGGCCTCCGGCGATCTTCGTTACGCCAAAGTCATGGTCTCGGTCATGGGCGACGAAACGCGCCAGAACCTCACCCTCCGCGGTCTGCAAAACGCCGCCGGGTTCCTGCAGTCCAAGATTGCCGACCGCATCGATCTTCGCTATACGCCGAAACTGACCTTCGTGCTGGACCAAGGCGTGAAATACTCCATTGCCGTGGCGCAGATCCTCCGCGAGGTTCTGCCGGACGACAAGCCCCCGGCCGAGGACGATAAGGCTGTTGGCGAGGCAGGCACCGCCGTTGCCGAGGAGGAATCGCGGCCGGCGGAGGACGTGAATGAAAACGTCACGCCACCCGCCGAACCGTCGGATCCCTTGTTGCCACCCGCCCCCACGCCGAATACCTGAGAGTTCCTTTCAAGCACCTGAGAAGTTCTCAGAACTTATTTCAATAACCGTCAGAGCATTCCGGACACAACACGGCAATCCCTTATTGAAATTCGTTTGAACCCCGCCTTTCGCAACCACCAACGGTCACTCGCATGCCTTCTGTCAGTCGCACGGCATTATTTGGCAAGATTCACAAGGTTCTGAAGAAGTACTACAAGCCGGTGGCGCCGCCCGCCGAGCGCACGGTGTTGGAGCACCTGTTGTTTGCCTGCGTGTTGGAAGACGCCCGCTACGAGTCGGCTGAAGAGGCCTTTGCGGCGTTGAAACACACCTTCTACGACTGGAATGAAGTCCGCGTGACTTCCATCTCGGAGTTGTCGGAGGTGATGGCCGCCTTGCCCGACCCCCGCGCGGCGGCCAATCGCATCAAGCGCGTGCTGCACAGCGTTTTCGAGGAGCTCTACTGCTTCGATCTGGAAGACAAGCGGAAGAAGAACCTGGGCCCCACGGTCAAGTGGCTGGAGAAGGTGGATGGCACGAGCAAGTTCGTCGTGGCCTATGTGATCCAGGCCGCCTTAAGCGGTCACAGCATTCCGATCGACGCAGGCACGATGGCCGCGCTGAAGGTCCTGGACCTGGTGAGCGACAAGGAAGTGGCCGCCGGGGAAGTCTTGGGGCTCGAACGGGCCGTCAGCAAAAGCAAGGGCGTGGAGTTCGGTTCCCTGGTGCATCAACTGGGCGTGGATTACCTGTCCAATCCGTTCTCGCCCCAGGTGCGCGAGATCCTCCTGGCGATCGATCCGGAGGCTGCGGGGCGGTTCCCCCAGCGCCGCCAGCCGCGAGCGGAAGCGCCGCCGGCCGCGGAAGCTGCGCCCACCGATTCCGGCGCACCGCCTCCCCCTACCGCCGGACGCAAAAAGAAGACGGAAACGGCGCCCGTCACTCCCGCTGCGGTGGAGAGCAAGGCGGCAGAAGCCGAAATGGCCGAGAGCAAGGCCGCCGAGCCGAAACCGCCGGAAAGCAAGAAGGCGGTTGCGGCCGCGACCAAGAAACCGGCGGAGTCCACCGCGGAACCGCCGGTGCCGGAGAAACAGCACGACAAGCCTCCCAAGAACGAAAAAGTCGAAAAGGTCGAGAAGCACCCCAAGGCGGAGAAGCAGCCCGAGAAAGTCGAAAAACCGGAAAAACGCTTGGCGGAGGCGCCCAAGGCCCTGCCGGCTGCGGATAGCCTCGGCAAGCGCAAGCCTCGATAGGAGTGATGTGCCATGAAGGTGGCAATTCGTGCCCTGGCCGCGGTGGTTCTTGCGTTGACCGCGCAAGGGGTCGTTGCGACTCCCCAGGTTTCCGAGTTCGACGATGCGGCCGCGCCCTTTGTCGGCAAAGCCCGCCAGGAGGCCGAGGTCGACCGCATTGAAGCCCTGGCTCATTTTGCCACGGGGCGCACCTACCAGCAGCGCGGCGAGTTTGCCCCGGCCGCGCAGCAGTTTGCCCGGGCCGATCGGCTGGACCCCACGGCCACAACGGCCCGCAACAACCTGGTGGTGGTCGCGGTCCAGGAGAAGCGGTATGCCATGGCGGCCCGTTACGCGTTCAAGGGCATCGATCCGCACGAAGTCGGCGAGGTGGTCTTGGGCCGGCTGGCCATTTATCTGACGGAACAGGGCGACTTTGTGCACGCCATGGAGTTCTACGAGAAGGCGATCGAGGCCGCCCAGCCCGGCAGCGATGTGGCCGGTGCCCCTCAAGCTGCTCCGTCCACCAGTGGCGAGGACGCCGCCGACGTTTTCACGCGACTGGAACTAGGGCGTCTCTACCATCTCGCGCAGAAGCGTGCAAAGGCCGCCGAGCAATTCGCGCGTGTCAACCAAGCTCTCGATCATCCTGACCGTTTCGGTATCGACCAGCAGACGCGGGAACATCTGCTGGGCAAGCAGCCGAGCGAGTGTTATGAGATGTTCGGCGAGGCCTTCCTGCTGGCCGGCCGGTTTCCCGAAGCCGAGGCAGCATTCCGCAAAGCGGATGCGGCCGTGCCCAACGAGGCCGTGTTGAAGTTCAATCTGGCCCGCGTCGCCGCCGGCAGGAACCAGGCCGAAGAGGCCCTCGCAGGGTTGCAACCCTACTTCGATCGGGGACTGACCAGCGAAGGCTCCGCGCCCTACCAACTCCTGGCCGACGTGCTCAAGAAGCTGGGCAAGGAAGGCCAGTTGTTGGACCGTCTGGAAAAGCTGCACGCCGCCGCTCCGTCCAATGCTCCCTTGAGCTACTTCTTGGCCGAACAGTATTTGAAGGCGGGCCGGACCGATAAGGCGGAACCGATCTTCCTCGATCTATCGGTCAAGATCCCCACGTTTCTGGCCTATCGCAGCCTGGCCGAGATCTATCGCAAGGGACGTCAATACGAGAAATTACTGGCCTTGCTCAGCAAGGTCATGGCCACGGCTGGAACATTGGAGGTGCTGGGGTCCGAGGCCAAGCCGCTGACCGCCGACGCCGACTTGTTCGCCCATCTCGTGGAAGCCGGCCGCAAGCGGGCGCGAGATGCCACGAAGGTCGAATTCGGTGAGTTCACTGCCTTGGGCGCATTGGCCCAGGACCATAAACAATACGAGACAGCCAACGATTTCTTCGAGTTGGCCTTGAAAATCGATCCGTCCAAGGCGGCCGAAGTGTTGCTGCCTTGGGGCGTGGGCGCCTTGATCGACGAGCGGCCGGCCGAAGCGGCCAAGGTCTTTCAGCGCGGCCTCGACATGAAAGCCATGCCGGAGAGCAATCCCGTCCTCCACTTTTACCTGGCCGGCGCTTTGGCTGCGTGCGACCGGATCGATGAGGCCCTGGCCGCCGCCCGCTTCGCCGCGGAAAAGAAAAAAGACTCGGCCCGCTTTGCCAGCCGCGTGCCCTGGATCCTCTTTCGTGCCAAACGCTACGAAGAAGCCCGGCAGGCCTTCGAAAAGCTCCTTGCGCGGTTCGGCGGCGAGCAAGATCCGGAAACCGTCGCGGTCCTTCGCGAGGCCCGGCTCTCGGTTTCAGCGGTTTGTGTGGCCCAGGGCCGGCTGGCCGAAGCCGAGGAGTGGTTGCAGCAGGTCCTCGACGAATACCCCGACGACATCGAGGCCGACAACGATTTGGGCTTCCTTTGGGCCGACGAAAACACGCACCTGCAACGGGCTTCGAAGATGATCGCCGTCGCCATTGCCGCCGAGCCGAAGAACCGCGCGTATCGCGACAGCCTGGGCTGGATTTACTATCGCACGGGCCGGTTTGCCGAGGCGGTTGTCGAATTGGAAAAGGCGGTCGACGAGAAGCAGCCCGACGCGACGGTCCTGGACCACCTGGGCGACGCGTACGAGAAACTCGGTCGGTACGACAAGGCCCTGGCTGCCTGGCAGCGGGCCATAGCGGCCTATGAGAAGGATAAAGAGCGGGAAAAGGCGGGGAAGGTCGCGGAGAAGATCAAGAAAACGAGATGACAGACGACCCCTGCCAGCTTGCCTGGCCGGTGAGAGAGTCTTGTGAGCGAAGGGATGGCCAAAGAGCACCTCGTAGCCCGCTGCCGGCCGGGCACACAGAGGGTGCCCGGCCGGCAGGGGGCGTGGATCGAGTTGCGTACGTTTTTCTCGCTAAAAAGACTCTTTCACCAGCCCGGCAAGCGGGCGGGGGTCAACTCCTCCATTCGGCTAAACAGTTACCAATTTGAATTTTGAATTTGTTTCGGATTTCGACATTCGGATTTCGATATTTGCCGCTCCCTCTCGGCAGGAGCGAAAAAAAGCCGTATAATTTAAGACAATTCTATTCGTTTGAACTTCCGAGGTCGCTATGTCAGGTCACTCACATTGGGCAACGATCAAACACAAGAAGGCCGCCGTTGACGCCAAACGCGGCAAACGCTGGAGCAAGCTGGCCAAGGCCATCATCGTGGCGGCCAAGCATGGCGGCGGCGATCCCGACCAAAACCTCCGCCTCCGCTACGCCATCGACGACGCCAAAGCCAACGGCGTGCCCAAGGACAACATCCAACGGGCCATCAAGACCGGCACCGGCGAGTTGGCGGGCGAGAGCCTCGAGGAAATCCTGTACGAAGGCTACGGGGCCGGCGGCGTGGCCGTGCTCTGCGAAATCCTCACCAACAACCGCAACCGCACCGCGCCCGAGGTCCGCAAGATCTTCGAACTCTCCAGCGGCAAGCTGGGCAGCACCGGCTGCGTGGCCTGGATGTTCGAAAACAAGGGCCTGTTCCTCGTGCCCAGCAACTCGATCAGCGAGGACCGGCTCTTGGACATTGCCATTGAGGCCGGCGCGGACGACGTGCAACTCCTCGGCGAGCGGTTCGAAGTCACCTGCGATCCGACCAAGTACCGCGAGGTCGCCGAGGGCCTGGCCAAGGCCGAAGTGAAGATCGAAGCCAGCCAGATCACCCGTATCGCCAAGAACATGGTCGACGTCACCGATCCGAACGAAGCCCGCAAGGTGCTGCGGCTCATGGACCGGCTCGATGACCACGACGACGTGCAGAGCGTGTCGTCGAACTTCAATATTCCCGACGAGGTCATGGCGCAGGTGGGGGAAGAGTAATCATGGTAATTCATCTTACCGCGGAATTGGAAGCAGTGCTCACCGATCAGGCTCGACGCCGCGGCGTCTCTGCAGAAGACATGGCGTTGATTGTATTGCGCGACCGATTCCTCGGGAACGTTGCTCCCATTGAGGCACAAGATGACTGGGAGCGGCAGCTTTTTGATGCCGCGATCGATTGCGGTGTGTCCGTGCCGGATTCCGCCCTAAGCAGCGAAGGGTTGTATGAGTAATGGCCGTCCTCGTCGACACGAGCGTATTGGGTCGACTGGCAAATCGCGCCGACATTTCTTATCAGATGGCCAAATCTGCCGTCGCGGAACTTCACCGTCGTGGAGAAGTACTGCATGTGACGGCGCAGAACTTGATTGAGTTTCTCAACTTCGCGACCAGACCGGTCTATGTGAACGGTCTGGGACTTGCCCCCTCGGCCGCGCATAGCCTGCAAACAACCTTCGAGGCTACATTTCCGCTGCTCGAAAAAACCCCCGACATCTATCCAGCATGGAAGGGCATTGTACAGGCGTTAGGCGTAATCGGTAAGCAAGTTCACGATGCACGCCTCGTGGCGGTTTGCCACGTACATGCCATCTCGCACCTGCTTACGTTCAATTCTTCGCACTTCACTCGAATGACCGGATTTGGTCCGGGAGTCGTAGTGCTCAATCCAATAGTGATTTCATCGGCCTCCGTCCCTACAGACGAGCCTTGATTCGCTGGAAAGGTCATCGTGATGGTTGACACGAAGTAGTGTTCTTGGATGGAATCGACGCAAACTAGACCCCGGAACTCTGATACTCATGCACAACCTGATCGAAATAATCACGACCAGCGACCCGGCCTTGCGCGACCGTTCGCTGGATGGTTTCTGCCGCACGGCCGATGCGGCTGCGTTGCGTGAGGCGGCCCGCGCGCTGGATGCCTTCCGCCGCGGGAGCGAAAACCTCTACGAGCGGGTGCGGGCCACCTTTTTCCTGGCCGCCATCTATCGTTACCATCTGCCGGCCAAGCTGCCGCCCGGCGCCAAGGCCCTGGTGCCGTTCGAGGGCTATACTCGGCTCTTGGGCCGGCGTTTCGAAGAGGCCATCGATGAATTCCGCGCCGTCGAGGAACAGCTCGGCCCCAGCGACGCCGTGGCCAGCGCCCTGGCCGCCGCTTACCAGGCCCTGGGCTTTCAAACCCTGGCTGACCAGGTCCGCCGCAGTGTCCGTTCGGTCCGCGGCAACCAGTGGATGTTTCGCATGGGTCATCCGGCCGACCATCCGCTAAAAATTCGCTCGGAGCTGAGGTGTCGCACGGCGGCGGAGCAGCCCTTTCCGCTGCTCGTCGAGCGCACGGCGGTCCGCATGGACCTTTCGCACAGCGGCTGGAGCGACATCTTCTTCCTGGGCATGGATTTTCCCCAAGGGGCGCGGGTGCTGAACGTCTCGATCGACCTGGGCGTCCGCGGCCGCGATGCCCGCCCGCAGCCGCCGATCGAGGCCTGGCTCCGCGTCATCGACCAACCGCTGCTCCGCCTGACCAGCGTCGACCTGAAGTGCAAGGCCGACATTACCGCGCTGGCCGATGTCTTCGATTTCGCCAAAGATTATCTCGGCCTGCTCAAGGCTGCCGTGATCGCTGCCGGGATCATCCCCGCCGGACTGGAAGGTTCCGGCCAGACGCTGGCCGATGTGCTGGCCCAACTGGTTGGACCGGGGCTGGGGCTGGAAATCGTCAGCAAGGTCAACGATATTCCCAAAGGCTCGCGCCTGGCCGTCTCCACCAACCTGCTGGCGGCCATCATCACCGTCTGCATGCGGGCCACCGGCCAAATCCAGTCGCTTACCGGCGCGCTGAGCGAGCCGGAACGCAAGCTGGTCGCCGCCCGGGCCATTCTGGGCGAATGGCTGGGCGGTTCCGGCGGCGGCTGGCAGGATTCCGGCGGCATCTGGCCCGGCATGAAGATCATCGAAGGCCGCCCGGCCCAACCCGGCGATCCGGAACATGGCATCAGCCTGGGCCGGCTCCTGCCCGACCACCATATCTACACGGACCGCGAGGTCTCGCCGCGGACGCGGCAGTTGCTCTGTGACAGCGTCGTGTTGGTCCACGGCGGCATGGCGCAGAACGTCGGTCCGGTGCTGGAAATGGTCACGGAGAAATACCTGCTCCGCAGCGAGGCCGAGTGGACGGGCCGCCAGGAGGCGATCGGCCTGCTGCGCGACATCGAAAAGGCCCTGGCGGGCGGCGACGTCCGCCAGATCGCCCGACTGACGACGCGGAATTTCTTCGGGCCTATCCAGACGATCATCCCCTGGGCGTCGAACCACTATACGGAAACGCTCATCGAGCTGGTCCGCAGGAAGTTCTGCGACGACTACTGGGGCTTCCTCATGCTGGGCGGCATTTCTGGCGGCGGCATGGGGTTTGTCTTCGACCCGGCGCGCAGGGCCGAGGCCCAGGATTTCCTGCAGCAGGAAATGGTCGCCAGGAAGCGGCAATTGCAAAGCGCGCTGCCCTTCGCCATGGATCCGGTCGTTTACGATTTCGCCATCAACGACTACGGCACGGTGGCCGAGTTGTACGAGGATGGCGACGCGATGATGCCGGCGGCCTACTATGCGATCTGCGCGCCGCAATGGCTGCGGCAGGAAACTCGGCAACTCAGTCCGGCGGTCCGCAACGAGATCACGCGCTTCGCCGCCGCCTGCCGCACGCACGCGCGGCTGGCCGGCTCCACCGAGATGCTGCTGGGGGCCTTGTTCCCTACGCCCAGTGAAGAGACCAACCGCCAGGGCAGCTTGAAATCGATCCTGGAAGCCAACGGGTTCGATCCGGAATTGCACGAGCAGATCCGCTCCGACCTGCGGACGGGGCGAATCGGCTTGGCCCAGAATCGCCTGCCCACCAATACGGTCATCGAAGATGTGGCCGACGGCGACGTGCTGGATTCGATCGCCCAAGGGCTGGAGTCGGCCGACCTGCAAGCGGGCGAGGCCGCGCTGACTGCGGGCGAGGCGGCCGTACTGGCCTTGGCTGGCGGGGCGGGCAGCCGTTGGACTCGGGGCGCCGGCGTGGTCAAGGCCCTGCACCCCTTCTGTCGTTTCCAAGGCAAGTATCGCAATTTCATCGAGATCCACCTGGCCAAAGGACGCCGGACCGCAGCCCGCTTCGGCGCGGAAGTGCCGATTGTCGTATCCACCAGCTACCTCACGCACGAGCCGATCGAGCACTTCCTGAAAGCGCGGCAAGGCGACGGGTATTCGTCGCTGGCCGCGACTTCGCCCGGCCGGTCGGTCGGTCTGCGGATGGTTCCCATGCCCCGCGACCTGCGTTTTGCCTGGGAGGAGATGCCGCAACAGATTCTCGACGTGCAGGCCCAGAAGGTCCGCGAGAGCCTGCACGCCTCGCTCATCGGCTGGGCCGAAGCGGCCGGCGGCGGCAGCGACTACACCGACAACGTGCCGCTGCAATGCCTGCACCCCACCGGCCATTGGTTCGAGCTGCCCAACATGCTCCGCAACGGCACGCTTGCCCGGCTGCTCCAGCAGCGGCCGCAGTTGAAGTATCTGCTCTTGCACAACATCGACACGCTGGGCGCCGATCTCGATCCGGCCCTCTTGGGGCGGCACATCCGCAGCGCGGCCAGCCTGACCTTCGAGGTCATTCCCCGGCGGATCGACGACCGCGGCGGCGGACTGGCCCGCGTGAACGGCCGCGTCCGCCTCGTCGAGGGCCTGGCGATGCCGCGCGAGGAGGACGAGTTCCGCCTCAGCTACTACAACTCGCAGACGACGTGGATTTCGATCGAGCGCCTGCTGAGTGTCTTCGGGTTGTCGCGAAACGATCTGGCCGACGAGCCGAAGGTCACCAACGCCGTCCGCCGCCTGAGCATGCGGCTGCCCACCTACATCACCTTGAAGGACGTGAAGAAACGCTGGGGGCATGCCCAGGAAGACATCTTCCCCGTGGCCCAATTCGAGAAGCTCTGGAGCGACATGACGGGCACGGCCGAAATTGCCTGCCAGTTCGTTATCGTTTCCCGGTGGCGCGGACAGCAATTGAAAGATCCCGCACAACTCGACGGCTGGCTCCGCGATGGTTCCGCGGCGTACGTGGACCAACTGTGCGCGTGGTGATTGGTCGCTAGCGACCGCCGACTTCCTACACGGTCTCGGCTTTGGCCTCCGGCTTCAGGTGGCGAAAGGCGATGCGGGCATGGGCGATGAGGCGGGGCGGCGATTGGACCCGGACGGGCGGGCGGACCATTCAGTTCATCAGCGAAGCATGCGGCAACGGTCCATCGGCCAGTAGAGCCAGGTCGCCCTGCCGATGAGCATCTTGCGATCGACCCAATACTGGCCCACCCACAGCCGTCCGTCGCTGCTCTGCGCGCTGTTGTCGCCAAGGACGAAGAACTGGTCTTTCTCCGAATGGGCCGGATCGGGCGCGTCCAGCCGGATATCAACCGTTCGCATGTTGCCGTCCTGGAATGCCTCCGGCCATGTCTGGGGGTCCGCCAGGTCCGGCTCGCGGTCGAGGTAGTCCCTCAGCGGAATCGAGACGCTGGCTTTGCCTGCGTTGAACACGGCGATGTAGTAGATGTCGCGGAGGACCTTGATATGGCTCACCTTGACAGCGGCCCCTTCGGCGGCGATGCCGACCGGGGCAAGATCTTTTGTGGTGGGAACATGGTTGTTGAGCAGGGCCGAATTGTACTGGTTGGGATGCTTTTCCGTCTCGGACTGGGCCTGCCCATTGCGCCGGGGCGGTGCATCGGGTCTGGCCGGATCGCTCAGGGCCACTACCTTTCCGTCGACCCAAAGGGTCAATTCGTCGTCGATGTTGGCGAAGATGATCGCGTGCCGGCCGGCGCCGGCCACGGCGGTCGTGGCCATTCGATGGTATCCGTCGGCCTCTGCCCCGCCCCCGCCGATCGCCAACTCGACCTTTCCGGAGGAAAGATCGAAACGGCACTGGAAAGGTCGGCTGCCCTTGATCAATTCGGCGACGACTTTACCGGAGGGCGACTTGGATTCCAAATCGAACTGTACGGCCAGGTCGCCAACCCAATGTATGCCGTAGCCCCGCGTACTCAACCCTTGGGAAAGCCGGTCCAAGCGGGACTGCTCGCGGTCGGCGGTATTGTAGGCGGTAAAATCCGAGATCAGTTGCGGTTTGACGCTGTCCGGGGATGGCCCGCCGTTCTTCGCGCCGGCGTCGGTTATCGCGTCCCACTGCTCGGGCGTGGGCGCCCGATGCCGGTAACGAATCCAGGCATCGCCGTTGGTGCGGCCGTCGGTCTCGAACGAGGCCAAGTCCTTGTTGGTCCAGAGGCGCTCGCCCGCACCCGGCTCGGGCGTCCACCGCGCCGGCCAGTGCAGCTTGCCCGTGATCGTCGGCGCCAGGTCGTTGTCATAGACCGGCTGGAGCATAGCCAGGATCTTTTCAGGTGGTTTGCGGGCGATCGCGAAATTGCCTTCCGGCTGGTCCGCTTCGTGGATCCATAAATCGCCGTCATGAATGCGGATGGTTTCACCGGGCAACCCTGCCAGCCGCTTGATGTAGTTCAGCGTGGCGTCGCCCGGGTATTTGAAAACGATAATGTCCCAGCGTTTCGGGTCGGCGAACTCGTAAGGAAACTTGGCTACCAGGACGCGGTCGCCGTCGTAAGTCGGGTACGACCGGTTCTGGGGATTGTTGGGCGCCAGGTCGGCCGTGAAGCGGCACATCGGGCAGGTGGCATGGTAGATCCTGGACGCCACTTCCGCGTTGGGGCGATCGCTGGCGCTGACCTCGTAGCGGTAGCCGCACGTCGGGCAAATCACCTCTTTGTGCTTTCCCAGGATCGTCGGGGCCATTGCGCCCGTAGGAATCACGAATGCCTCCACGAACACCCGCGCGACAAGAGCCAGGCAAAGTGCGCTAACCATGCAGAGACCCCACCAGATCGCGCCCGCGCCCGCTGCCTTCGGCCACGTGGTCCGCAGCAGCCATCGCAACCCACTCCACATTATCCCCAATTGCGCCAGAATCGCCGCCAAGGAGAACAAAAGCGGCAATACCAACGAAACACTGTCCGCAATCGTCTTAGGACCCATTTCGATGGCTAGGACGAGGCCTGCGAATACCAACTGGACGGTGGTGAGAACGGCCACGGTCTTCGTAGCCCGAAGCAGACCGACATCAGGAATCTGGCAGATCCGTGCGACCAACCAGAGTATGAGGGGTTGGACGGCAAAAGCCAGCAGGACAAAGGCGAGGAGGATGAGGATCTCCATCGTGCGTCTCCCTCAAGAGCACTGATCTGACAGTTTCCATTGGCAGCGAGCATGGAACCGACCCAGGCTCGTTCGACCAGCCATCTTACCAAGGCGCCCCGCCCCCAGCAAGGTATTCTGAGTTGTTCCTGATGGAACGGCGAAAGACCACCCGCTTGTTACGCTCGTTTGGCCATGCATGCATCCACAACCACGCCGCAATTTCTTGACACCGCCGGGTACGCGGACCATAATCGGGTTTTTGAATGGCTATACTGCTCGCGGTTGCGACTGACACTAACCCGAAGCGTTAGCGAGGTTCTATGTCGTTACCTCGTTGACGCTTCGGGTTAGTATGGATTGTGACAATCTCAACCGCGAGCAGTATTAGGTTGCGATGCCTCCAAGGAGATAAGGCGATGGCAAGAAGAAAATGTGAACTCAGTTTGTGGCTGGTTTGTTGCTTGCTTGGGGCTTCCGCGGGCGTTGCGCCCGCACTCCTTTACGCCGAAACCCGCACGGCTGCCGCCTTGACGCCGGAAGCCGTCTGGCAGGCGATCGATGCAGCCAAGGATGGCGACATCATCCAACTTCCCGCCGGGACGGCCGTGTGGACGAAGGGATGGAACACCGGCCATGGGGCCAAGATGAAGGCCATCACCATCCAGGGGGCCGGAATTGACAAGACGGTCATCTGCGACAATCGTCCCACGCAGGATGCCGGAAAGATGCCCTTCTGGCTGGTCGGCGTGGAAGGAAGACCATTCCGCATCACGGGCATCACCTTCGACGGCACGGGCTATGCCAATGCCGGAGTGTGGGACGGCATGCTGGCGATCGTCGGCAACTGCAAGAACTTCCGCATCGATCACTGCAAGTTCAAGAACGCCGACCAGATGATGAAGATCAGCGGCGACACCTACGGACTGATCGACCACTGCTATTTTCTCGGCATGGAATACAAGGGCCGCCTCGTCCAGACCATTCGCTATTTTGGACCCGGCGCGGCGAACTACCGCAAACCGCTTAGCCTGGGCACTGCCGACGCCCTTTATTTTGAGGACAACGAGGCCCATTTCAGCCCGGAGGTGGTCAACCCGTCGGGCAACAACCCCTGGATCGTGCCTGCCGACGGCGCGCGGATCGTGATCCGGCACAACAAAATCATCAACACGCAACTGGAGATCTATCGGCCCGGCATGAGCCAGGGGCTCTATGGCTCCCAGAGCGCCGAGATCTACGACAATGCGTTCTCAGCGGTCGGACTCGACAATTACCGGCCGCAGTGCTTCATCTCCATCGGCGCAGGGGTGAACATCGTCTTCAACAACCGAGTGACGGGCACGACTTACAACGGCCGCACGATCGAGCTGAGGAACGAGAGGGCCTGGCGCGACTTGCCGGGCTTTCCCAAGGCCGACGGCAAGATTCCCAGCGACGGCAATCAGATTCCCGCCGGCCAGCTCGGCGCTGGCTATCCGTGCTTCGGCCAGGTCGGTTGGGCAACCAACGTCGACGGCGTCTTCAAGCCGTCGCCCTGCTATGCATGGAATAACACCTTCAATGGGGCGCCGCTGCGCATGGAAACGAGCCGCCGCGGGGATGCGAACGAAGCCGCGACGATCAAGGAAGGGCGTGACTTTTTCAACGAGAAGCCCAAGCCCGAATACTACAAGCCCTACGTCTATCCCCATCCGTTGCAAAAGGGCGAAGGGAGAGAGTAGACATGCGTATGATCTTGATGGTCCTGGCAGTAACCGCGGTAGCCGACTTGCGGGCCAATGATAAGCATCCCCTGCCGGCTATTCAGCCCGTTGTCCAGGCAGAAGAAGACCTCTACAACTTCGAGCCGGCCTTCGGAAATTACGCGCGGATCAGATTACCTCTCTCGGCGGAGCCTGCCACGGTGAAGGTTTCGGTCGACCGCCCCCATGTCGGCATGGGCCGCACCGTGACTCTGACCGCCCAGGCCAACCGGTCCGATGGCCAACCGGCGGTGGGCATCCAACTGCTCCCGTACGTTAATGGCCGGCGTTGGGGTCCGCACGAGACCGCCGACGCGGACGGCCGCGCGATTTTTCATCTGCCCTTGCCCACGGTAGGTCCGGCGCAGGTCCAGGTGCAGGCGCGGACCGTGCCCGGCCCGCCGGACGATTGGTGGATCTGGGCCGGCACGCCGCAGGAGCAGCAGACCGTCTGGTTGCAGCGCACGTTCACGCTCCCCAAGCCGGCGGCGGGCGAACTGTGGGTGGCCGTGGACGACTTCGCCACAATCTGGCTGAACGGCCGGAAGGTGGCCGAGAAGGGCGGCTGGCACGACTGTGCCGCCATCCGCCTCGGCGCGGAAAGCTTCCTGGCGGGCGAGAACGTGTTATCGGCCGAGGCGCGAAATGGCACGGGGCCAGCCGGACTCGACCTTCGGCTGACCATCGACGGGACGACGGTCGCCACGGACGCGGCCTGGCGCGGATTCCTGGCAAAGCCGGCGGGCTGGCCAGCGCGGGCCATGGGGGGCAGCGCGGTCCTGCCCATCGCCCGCGCCGACGCCAACGTCACGGTGCCCGAGCCTTGGCCCAGCGTGTCGGACCGCACCCTGCTCATCGCCGGCACATCGTTGCCCGCCGCGGCCGCAGTCTCGGCACCGGTCACGGTGACCGTCGAACGCCGCGCGCTTGTCCGCCCGCCGACCGATCCCGCGCACCTCATCGCCATTCAATGGGAGGAGTGGTTCACTCCGCACAACTGCTTCTGGCAGACCGCCCAAGCCGTTCCGGTGATGGGCTTCTACGATTCGATGCTCCCGGAGGTGGCGCGGCAGCACCTCATCTGGTTCATCGAGTCGGGCGTGGACTGCGTCATCGCCGACTGGTCCAACAACATCTGGACCGCGCGCGAGTGGAAGCCGGGCATCGGCACTCAGGAGTTGGCTGCCACCAGCCGCGTGATGCTGGACGAGATGGCGAAGATGCGGGCCGAGGGCTACGCGGTACCGAAGATGACGTACCTCACGGGCATCGACTACGCCCGCCCGGAAGGGCCGAAGGTCGTCAACGCGCAGCTCGACTTCATCTGGCGGGAGTACGTAAGCAAGCCGGCCTACCGTGGCCTGTGGCAGGAGTTCGACGGGAAGCCGCTCATCTTGGCGCTGGATTGCGGGGCGTCGTACGTGAAGGAGAAAATCAAGCTCGACCCACGGTTCACCATCCGCTACCAGGGCGCGCAGCAGGATCACACGCGGACGAACGGACTGGGCCTGTGGAGCTGGATGGATCATCAAGTGCCCGCAGTCACCCGGAAAGATGGCCGGCCGGAGGGAATGACGGTGTGCGTGGGGAGCTTCGGGCCGGGCGGCTGGTTGGCGCCCGACGCCCGCGGCCGGCGGAATGGGGCCACCTTCGTGGAGGACTGGCGTCACGCGCTCTCTGTGCGGCCGGCTTTCCTCCAGGTGCATCAGTTCCAGGAGTTCGCGGGCCAGCCCGAGGGCCAACCGGTGGGTCAGCCGGTGGTCTACGTAGATGTCTACAGCCCGCCACTCAGCGACGACCTGGAGCCCACCTCGCTGACCGCGCGAGCCTATCGTGGTAATGGTGGGTGGGGCTACTTCTACCTGAACCTGCTCCGCGGGCTGGTGGACCTCTACCGGGAACCGCAGCCCCAAACCACCGTGGTCGCCATCTCCCAGCCGCTGCGGAGCGAAGTGGTCAGCGGGGACCGGCTGGCGGTGCGGTGGGTGGCGGCGGGAACACCGGCCACGGCGTTCCGACTCGAACTGAACGGAAAGCTGGCGGCGCGGGTGGCCACGGGCGACCGGGCCGAACTGGACCTGGCCGCCGTGCCGGATGGCGCGGTGACGCTGCGGCTCGTGGCCGAGGGCACTCGGACGCGCTATCGGCTTTCGTGGACCGAAGACTCGCTCCCGCTGGCGCGGCCCGAACCGGTGACGCTGGAGGCGCCATTCACGCTGCGGCGGATGCGGCGTTGACTAATTACAGCGATATTGCATCTGGCAACAAAATGGATCAAGTAGGTCAGGCTTTCCGAGCAGGATAACTTCATCGAGGACAACTGGGCTCGTCAACTCAAGATTATCCACTGGACCCTCTCCGAGTACGACCGGAACAACGACGGCCTTTTAGACAATTCGCCGCCCATCGTCTTGCCGTAACTCTTTGAAGAATAAGGGCTTGGAATTGTATAGGTGTTCGATCATTCGATATCGGTTGCCGATTGACACGTTCCGCGCAGCCGTCATTCCCCCCGGTTGACGTTTCTTGCCGCGTCGGCTATATTATTCACGGATTCGACGATGTGGTGGGTGTAGCTCAGTTGGTTAGAGTACCAGATTGTGGATCTGGGTGTCGCGGGTTCGAATCCCGTCACTCACCCCTGCTAAGGCCTTTCCTAACAACGAGTTAGGGAAGGCTTTCTTTATTGCCTAAGAGAGGGGATAGAGTCTCGTGCTACGCGCGTGCTACGGGACCGAAGATGTGGCGATTAGACCGTGCCGAGATACAGCCCGCTTCCGTCGGTGATCCAGGTTATGACGACACCCGTGTCCTGGTTTTGCCAGAGCAAGTCCGCCAACCCGTCGTCGTTGAAGTCCGCCACGCCCGTCAACGTCCAGCCCGTATCCAGCGGGACGGTTCCGAGATACTGCCCGCCGCCGCCAGTGGTCCAAGTGAGGACGACGCCCGATGTCGCATTTTGCCACACCAAGTCCGCTTTGCCGTCGCCGGTGAAGTCTCCCACGCCGGCCAACGTCCAACCCGCGTTCAGCGGGACGGTTCCCAGATACAGTCCGCCACCGCCAGTGGTCCAAGTGAGGACGACGCCCGATGTCGCATTTTGCCACACCAAGTCCGCTTTCCCATCGCCCGTGAAGTCTCCGATGCCGGCCAACGTCCAGCCCGCGTTCAGCGGGACGGTTCCCAGATACAGTCCGCCTCCACCAGTGATCCAGGCCAGGACTTCGCCTGAGGACGTATTTTGCCATACCAAGTCCGCTTTGCCGTCGCCGGTGAAGTCTCCCACGCCGGCCAACGTCCAACCCGCGTTCAGCGGGACGGTTCCCAGATACAGTCCGCCACCGCCAGTGGTCCAAGTGAGGACGACGCCCGATGTCGCATTTTGCCACACCAAGTCCGCTTTCCCATCGCCCGTGAAGTCTCCGATGCCGGCCAACGTCCAGCCCGCGTTCAGCGGGACGGTTCCCAGATACAGTCCGCCTCCACCAGTGATCCAGGCGAGCATCTCGCCCGTGCTCGTGTTTTGCCAGAGCACATCCGCTTTTCCGCTGCTGGTGAAGACTCCGTTCCCCACAATCGTCCAAGGATTGTAGGTGAACTGGTCGGCCGCGGTCGTGGCGGAAGTGCCGCCCGCCGTCGTCACCGTGATGTCCACCGTGCCGGTGCCCGCCGGGCAGGTGGCCGTGATCTGGGTTCCGGCGGCGTTGACCGCCACGTTGGTCGCCGGATTGTTCGGGCCGAAATCCACGGTCGTTGCGCCCGCGATGAAGCCCGTGCCAGTGATCGTCACGGTCGTGCCACCGGCCAAGATCCCCAAGACCGGGTTGACGCCCGAGACCGAAGGGAGCAGCCCGGAACTCTGGGCGTTGACCGTCGTCCTGGCCTGAGCCGCTGCCGGCGTGGACTGGACATTTCCCGCGTTGTCGCCAGCCACGCTATAGAAGGCGTAGGTGTGGCCGTTCTGGCCGGTATAGACGGCCGAGATCAGGGACGTATCGCTTAGCCAGGCGGTGTAAGGGCCGCCGTTGTCGGAGACGAAGACCGAGTAGTCGGCAATGGCCGAACCGGCACTGTTGTCCGTGCCCGACCAGGAGACATTGAAGTTTAGCGCGGTTTGGACCGCGGGCAGCGCGGCCACGCTGCTGGTCAGGCCGCTACCGGAATCGATGGTGTTGAAGATCTGCGGCGTATCGATGGGCGGCTGGGTGTAGAAGTCGACCGTGGCCTGGGCGTTGATGACGGCGCCCGTCGGGGCTGACGAGTTGGCCATCACCGTGTAGGAGACATAGCCCTCGCCGATGCCGGCAGGGCTATCCGGGGGCAGGAATCCGATCGTCGGATCGAGCGGGATCTGGCCCGTCGTGGGATCGATAGTGGTGAAGGTCCAGGTGGCGATACCCGTCCGCTCGTCGATAGTGGCCGTGACGTCGACATAGTAGCCGTCGGTCGCGGTCAGGTCGATTTGCGTCTGGTAGAAGGCCGTGTTGGCGGGGACGGTATAGGTCGTGCCGCCGAAGCCAAAACTGCCCAGGCGGAACGACTGCCAGTTGAGGTTGGAGTCGAGCTGCTGGGTGATGGTAACTTGTTGTGCCGGCAGTCCTGCCGTGGGCTCGTTCTCGAAGTCGATCTGGTAAGGCAGCGTCTGGCTCGTGGTGACGAAATTCCCGGAACCGAAGCCCGCGGGGCCAATGATATTGTTGGGATCGTGGGGATACTCGGGCGGGATCTGGTAGGGGGGCTGCGGCAAGGCCGGCGCTCCAGCGCCAGGGCCGCCGGGCGGTGGCGGTGGTGGCGGCGGAAGGGTCGGGTTCTGGTTGCAGGTGGCGGTTGCCTGGCAATTGTTGTAAGCTTGGACTGCCGCATTGTAGGCAGCCTGAGCATTCTTCCAGTTCGGTATGTCGACATCCTTCAAGTGGTTCCACATTTGATTGAGGACCTGCGCTTGCGCGACCGTGTTTTCAAAGGGGTTGCTGGTGAGCGAACCGACCAATTGGGAAATGGCGGTCGCCGCGGTGCTCACGGCCTGCAGTTTCCCAATCAGCACTTCCTTGGTAAACATGCGGTAGGTGCCGGTTTTCAGGTTCTGCAACAAGATCATCTCCGGGGCTAGCTGCTCCTGCTGGAATTTTGCCATCTCCGCCGCGTCGTCCCCAAGCTCGCTGACATCCTTGATGACCTTCTGACTGTCGTCCTCGATGTCCTCTTCGCTTGAATCGGAGGGCAAAAGGTGGGCGTGCTCATTGTATTCTTGCGTGTGCGTCGAGAGTTTCTGGCCGATCACGAACCCCTGAGCAATGCCCGCTCCGACAACGTAGGACGACTGTCCAGCCACCAACCATTGCAACGCGAAGTTGAAGGCTTTCGTAAGCGCGAGCGCCCCCTGCACCTTGGCGTAAATCACCGTGCTCTCGGCGACCACGAAGCCATCGACCACGAAGCATTGGTTCAGCATCTCGGCCAATTGGCTGCTCAGCTTGGAGATCGACTGCAGGTAAGCCGTTTGGGCATTCTGGGCTATGGCATAAGCCGTATCGCATTGCGGGCATTTGGGTGCTGCCAGGCCGGCAAGGCCGCCGGTTAATTGCGAGAGAATGTCCTCCCCTTGTTGATAGAGTTGATCCGCCCACGTCTGGCCGTCCGAGGGCCCGGTGGTGCTGCCGCCGCTGCCGGATCCCGATCCCAAGCCCGGGTCGATGGCGACTGGCTGGAGAACGATAGGCGCCAGATTTACCATAGTGCCCGCCGGCGCGTTGAATGTGACCGAAGCGGGTTGACTGTAGCCCTGGACCTGAACCTGAAGCACCAATTGGCTGCCCTGGGCGCTGGTTACGGTAAACGTGCCGTCTGGATTGACGTTGGCAATTCCCACGATGTGCCCCGCCGCATCGCTCACGGCGATCGATCCGCTGGGCACCGGATTCCCCGAGGGATCGGTAAGTTTGCCAGTGATCGTCGTCGTGCTCTGCGCAAGCGAAGCGTTGACCGTCGCGTTCGTCGAAACCTCGACACCTGCCTGGGTCGTCGCCAGATAGCCGGGAGCGAGAATGGTGACGTCATACGTCCCGGGCGCCACGCCCGACAGCGAATACGTGCCATCGGCAGCCGTGCTGGCCGTGTAACCCTGCTGAAGGTTGCTCGCGGACTGAATCATTACTGTGGCGCCGTCGAGGGGATTGCCGAGCGAATCCGTAATGGTGCCCGACACGGTTCCCTGCGCATCGAGCGTTACCGTGATCGTCGTAGTGGCGGGAACCGCGGCGGATGCCTGGCCCGCGTCCCCGTTGGGACTGACGACGACGATTGTGTAATTTCCGGCGGCAAGATCGGTGAAGGTCGCCGTACCGTCGGCGCCGACAGTCGTTTCATTCAGGAGGGTTAGGCTGCCTTCCACGACTGCTTCGATGCCGACCGAATCGCCCGTCGTCACCTGGACGCCGTCATTGGCCGTGACGGTCAGGGAAGCGCTGCCAGCCTGGAAATTCTGAGTAACCGTGCTGCCCGCGGCCACTGCGATGCCCGTGACGACAGGGAATGTTCCTTCCGAGGCTGCCGTAGATAGGTCATACGTGCCCGGTTGGAGAATCAGGAGGTCGTAGAATCCCAAGGCATTGGTCTGCGCCGTCGCGACCGGCGAGCCGGCTTGGTAGAGAGTCACGGTGCCGTCGGTAATGAGATTCCCCAAACTGTCCGTAATCGTGCCGCTGATGCTCGCTGCAAACGGAAGTTGAAGGTTTGCCGTCGCCGACGGGCCACTGAGACTCAAGGACACCGTCTGCGAGGTTTGCGCACCGCCGAGCAACAGGTAGACCTGGTAATTCCCTGTGCTCAGACCCGTAAATTGATAATTGCCGCTGCTATCGCTGGTGGTGGTTTCCGTAGTTCCATCCGGCTCTGACAGATAGACCGTGATGCCCGCGATGGGAGAATTGGTCGTGCTTTGGTCTACCGTGCCAGAGATGATGCCGCCAGGCTGCACCTGGATGGATTCACCGGTTGCAGTCTGACCGAGCGCGACCGTGACAATCGGCGCGGTGAACAATGCTCCCGTGGCGCCGGGCAGGGAAAGGGTATAGGTGCCCGGAGGCAGATTGCGGATCTGGTAATTGCCCGAGGTGTCCGTGACGGCGGAGCCGACGACCGTGCTTCCTTGCAGGGCTTGGACGACCATGCTGGCAGCGGGATTGTTCGGGTCCGTGGAAGTGACGGTCCCATCGATCTCGGAGGCTACGGCCAAGGCGATTGCGCCGAGGTTCGTCGTCGCTCCGGCTGGGAGCGTCACGCCGGCAATAGTCTGCGAGATATATCCGGCCATCGTCAAAGTCACGTCGTAGGTGCCGCTAGGAAGACCGCCGAGAGTGAAACTGTCCAAGGCCGATTGGGTTTCATAAACCTGGTTCGCGTCCGTGTTCCCGGAAGGCTCAGCGAAGACCTGAAGCGTTCCCAGACCCGGACCGCCCGATTCCAAGGTGACGGTGCCCGTCAGGGCCGACTGCGGAGCCAGGTTCACTGTCTCCGTGGCGTTGCCCTGGGTCACGTCCACGCCGGTGAGAACGCTGCGTGCGTAACCCGCCGCGTTGAAGACCAGATCGTAGACGCCCGTGGGAAGACCCGCGAGGTTGTAATTGCCATTGGCGTCGCTGGTGGCGACGAAGCCCTGGCCGCCGGCCTCGTTGCTAGCCGTGACCGTAGCGCCGGCAATCGGTTGGTGCGATGCGCTGCTGAACACCTGACCGCTAATATCGGCCCCGGCAGCGACTGTGAGCGCCACTCCGCTGGCGGCCTGCCCGTTGCTCACCGTGACCGATGCGCCAGACGTGACGAGTTCACCCTGGACGCTGAGCGTATAGCTAGCGGCGGGCAGGGTCGGGAAGAGGAAGGAACCGTCGTTGAGGCTCTGCGTGGCAATGACCTGCTGGGTCGCCGTGTTCTCGGCGTAGACCGTCACTCCGGCGAGAGAAATGCTCAAACTCTCGGCCTGGAGGGATCCGGACAGCGACGTGTTTACGGCGGCCAGCGCCTTTTGCACGACGATATTCAGGATGTCGCCCACATCGGAAGGATCGCCGCTTGCCGGCACGACCAGCGCGGCGTTGTTGTCGAGCAACTGCACGAAGCCTCCCCATGTCCCGCCGATCCATTGCTGCAACAAGGCGGATGCGGCTGACCAGTTCGGCGCTTGGAGATAGCTTGTCGGAATCCAGTTCAGCACTTCATTCCAGTCAATCGCTTGCGTATTATCAGTGCCGACGAGCACATATTGGAAATCGTTGGGGTCCCCGCCGCCCGGCGCCGTGAAATATATCTGGCGCGCGGAGCTGTAACCCGGAGGCAACACACCGGCGGGACCGTTGGAATTAATTGCCAGGAAGATTGGCGCATGATTGTAGGGAACCGCCGCCGCCGTCAGCCCCATGGCCGTTCCCGAAGGACTTTCCACGAAGATCAGCGGAGCCCCGCTGTCGGCATCGCCGGTATTGGCGTAGTTGACCTCGAAAACGCCGGTTGTATCGGGCAGGACTTCGGCGGGCCCACTGAGACTCACTTGGAGATTCGCCCCGCTGCCCGTCGTAACCGTCAGTCCCGTTGCTAGCGTGGTCGTGGTCCCACCCGCGGCAGTGGCCTGCACTTGGTAGTTGCCGGTGGCCGCCCCGGTCAAGTTGAAGGTCGCGTAGGCCGTGGCCGCATCCTGGACGTCCGTAGCGCTGGCCTGAATCACATTCCCATGGACGTCGATCAGTTGGAAAGTTGTGTCGCGATCGAACTTGGCGCCATCGATCTCGATGGTCGACGGTCCGGCGTTTCCAACGCTCGCCGGACTTACCGCCGTCACGGAGAAGGGGATTACCGTGGCGGTTAGCGAGTAGTTTTCAAGCGACTCGGGAACGTCGTCGCCATAGGCCAGGATATAATAGGTCCCGGCCTCCGTGGCAGGCACGGTAATCTGCTGATTCGCGGCAAACTGCTGGAACCTGTAGTCGGCTTGCCCGCGGGTCGGCATGCTGCCGAAGCTGACGTAGAGGTCGTTGAGCGTGTCGGCCTCCTGGCTGGCGAAGTTGATTTGCAGCGTCTGGCTGGCGGTCACCGCGACCTGGTAGAAGGCCGATTGCCCGCTGCCAAGCGTGCCGGCGGAGGGCACTCCCAGCGTCAAGGCGAGCGGGGCCAGCGACGTCTGTGTCAGCGAGGCGCTGAGATTGTTGCTGAGCGTCGTTTCGGGGATCGTGTCCAGGATGTTGGTCCGCAGGATCACGTAGTACGAGCCGGGATTGAGGCCGGGCAGCGCGGCCGTCAAGTTTCCCGTATAGGCGGCGCCGGCCGCCAGATCCTGGTCCTCGGTCACCGTCCCCAGGATCGGATCGCTGACGCTCCAGGTCTGCGTCGGCGAGAGGTAGAGCGAGTCGGTCCACGCGCCATTGGCCGCGTTCGTGCCGTCGTTCGTCACCTGGTAGCTGATTGTGATATTCTGGCCCGGCACCGCATTGGCCGGGATCGTTATCGTGCCCGCCACAAGGTCGGCCGGAGGAACGTTCTGGACCACCAAGGGCGTGTCGGCGTAGGCAACGGCGCTTGCGGGGTTCTGCTCGTAAACGTTCTGGTTCGTGTCGGCGACCACGAAGACATAGAAAGTGCCTTCCAGGCCGGTGGGCAAAGGCAGCGTAGCGCTCTGGGTGTAGTGCGCGCCGGCCGCCAGACCGCCGTTCTCTGTTACCGTGCCCAGGTAGACGCTGCTGTTGCTCAAGATTTGATCGTACGACAGGTAGACCGAATCCTGGATCGGAACGTCCCCGGTACCGCCTCGGCCGTTGTTCGTCACCGTCCAGCCGACCGTAAGCGGTTGGTCGACGTTGACGGTGCTGGGGGCGGTGACCGCCGAGACGACCAGGTTCGGGCCGAGCGTAACCTGGGTGCCGGTGGTGGCCGTCTCGCTCGCTGCATAGCTTGTTTGGTAAACGCGGTTCACCGTCGTCGTGTCGTACGTGGACGGTGGCAATACCGGACGGTCCACGGCCACGATGAAGTAGTAGGTGCCTGCCGCCAGGTCTGCCGGCACGGTCACGGTTGCCGAGGCCGAATAACTGCCGCCCGTGGCCAGCGGGTTGCTGTGCTCGACCGTGCCCAGGTAAACGTCCGTGCCGCCGCTATTTAATGTCGTCTTCGTCGATAGCCAGACGTCGTCGTACCAGTAATTGACATTGGTCGCGGCCGCGCCGTTGTTCGCCACCGTCCAATCGATCGTGACGCTGCCGCCGGTCTGGACCGTGGCCGGCGCGGTAACCCGCGTGGCCTGTAAATCCGCCAGGGTCTGCACGACAGTGATCGGTACCGCGACGGAAGTGTCATTTTTGAAGTTGCTCTCGTAGACGGGAGGCGGCGCCGTGGTCTCCCCGGGCAATAGGATCGGTTCGTTGGTGACCACGAACAGGTTGTACGGACCGGAAAGGCTGATCGGCAGCGTCACCAGTTGCGATTGAGTATACGAAGCGCCGGCAGCCAGCAGACCACTGTGGCTGTAGGAGCCCAGGAGGATTGCGTTGCTGTCGAGCGAGGCGCCCGTATCGGCATAGACGTTGTCCGCCCAACTCGTGACGGCTGTGTCGCCGCTGCCCTGGTTGGCGACCGTCCAATTGACCCGCACTGCCCCGCCAGCCTGTCCCGTGGCGGGGGAACTGGCAGCCGCCACTACCAGGTCGGCCGGCTTGAATGCCAGTTGGATCGGGCTGGCCGTGGCCCCGATCTTGCTCGTCAGGTCCAGTTCGAAGACGCTGCCCGTGCTGTCAGCGTTGACGATCAGGTAATAGCTGCCGCTCAAGGCGTTGGGCACTGTTTCGGTGACAGTGTTCTGGTAGTTCGCACCAGCCTCCAGACTTCCGTCGTAATCTTGCGTGCCCAGCGAGATGGCCGTGGCGGCGTTGTAGGTTGCCGTTGGCGAAAGGTAAAAGGCGTCGGTCCAAGTGTCGCCGCTCTTCAATAGAACGGTGGGGCCCGCGCCGATGTTGTTCACTTCGTACGTAAAAGTTACCGCGTGGCTCGCCAGTGCGGTGGCGGGAGCCGTCAGGATCGAGGTCTGCAGATCGGGAGGCGGTGTCAGGTTGACCGTGATTGCGCTGGGGGTGGAGTTGACCTCGTCCGCGGTCGCGCCGCCCTCGAACACCTGGCCGGCGATGTCCGTCTCGACGATGAAGTAGAAGTTGCCGCTCACGCCCACAGGTAGCGTAACCTGCTCGGAATCCGTATAGCTGTCGCCGGCGTCCAGTGCATCGTAATGCTGGAACGTACCCAGCGAAACGGCGTTGCTGTCCAACGTCGGATCGGGAGACATGAAAACTTCGTCCGTCCAGGTCGAGGCCGCCGGGAGGGCGGGCGTGATGGGCGAGGTGGGCGCGAAACCTACGCGAAGCGGCTGCCCGATTGCGGTGCCCGAACCCTGGTTGGTCACCGTCCAGGACACCGTCAGAGGCTGGCCGGAAAAGGCTTCGGGCGGCGTCTGCACCGGCGCTACGTTCAAGTCCGGCAGCGGCGCCTGGGCCACCGTAAACGCCGCGCTGGCCGCCATGTCGTTGACGGTATTGCTCTCAGCGAGCGAGCCGGTGTCGATGAAGTTGTCTAGCGGCGTATGGACGTAGGAACGGTTGGTCGCGACGTAAACGTACCACGTCCCCGACGCGGAAACGGGCAAGGGAACGTTGACCGTCTGGCTGTAACTCTGGCCGGGCAAGAGATAGCTCGGATTGGTGACCAGCACCGGCACACCCAGGGGTTGGGTGAGGATCTCGTAACCATCGGCGAAATCGTTGCCCGAAAGAGTCAAGGTCGGCGACTGCGAAACGAAGACGGCGTCGAGCCACTGGGCGGCGTTGGTCGGCGCATTGCCCTGGTTGGTCACGGTGTAGGTCACAGGTACCGTCGTACCCGACAACACCCCGTCGCTGGGCGGCGTGATGCTCGAGACGACGAGATCGGGCAGCGGCTCTTCGATCACGTTAATCGGAGTGGCGTCCACGGTCCGGTCATTGCTTGCGTAGGGCCCCTCGTTGATGCCGCTGGCGTCCGCGACCACCACCAGGTAATAGTCGCCCGGCGTGCTAGGCAGGTTGATGGGCTGCGCCAACTGCACGGTCTGCTGCCCGGCGGCGAGCGTTCCGGAGTAGGTTGCCTGGCCCAGCAGGACGGCATTGTCGCCCTGGGGGTCGCTGGCCAGGTAGACGTTATCGACCCACGGTCCGTTTGCGGCAGCGGTGCCGTTGTTCGCGTCGATCCACGATGCCACCACGAGTCTCTGGCCGTTGTAACCCGTGGCCGGCAGGCTCAAGCCGGTCGGGACCAGATCGGGCAAGGCCGGCAGCGAGAATGTGATCGCCTGGGGGGCGCTCGTGTTGTTGGCGGCGTTGGTCACTGCCTGCTGTCCCTGGTCATTGGCGACGACATACAGGTAGTACGTGCCGGCGGCCGATTGGGCCGTGAGGGGCACTGTGACGGAAGTGCTCTGGTTATAACTGTCGCCCGCGCCCAGCGGCGCATTGTTGCCCACGGCCACGTCCGCCAGCAGCGTGGCCGTTTTGTCGAACGTGTCCTTCGTGGAGATATAGACGCCGTCGGTCCAGGTGTTGGTCGCCCCACCGCCGCCCGTGTTCAGTACGCTCCAGTTGACGGCAAAACTCTGGCCGAAATCGGCGGTCGCCGGCGCACTGGCAGAGCTGACGGTCAGGTCCGCGCCGGTGACGGCAACCGCGGCCGAGGCAGCCGTGTTATTGCCCGTGTTGATTTCCAACTGCTGGCCGTCAAAATTGGTGTAGACCAGGAAGTAATAGTTACCGGGGGCCAAGCCGGAGGGCAGCGTCACCGCCGCGCTCTGCGTGTAGCTGGCGCCCGCCGCCAACGGCGAGTTGCCGCCGACCGGCACGCTGGTGAGGTACACGGCCGAACTGTCGAAGCTATTCCTCTTGGAGTAATAGACGCCGTCGCTCCACGACTCGTCCGCCGGGCCGGTGCCAGTATTCTCGACCGTCCAACTTACCGTCGCCGGCTGGCCCAGATCGACGCTCGCCGGGGCAGTCACCGAGGAAACCGTCAGGTCGGTGGCGCTGACGTCAATCGGCACGATCTCGACGTTATTGGCGGCGTTGGTCTGCGGCTGGTAATTGCTTTGGTCCACGACAAACAGCAGGTACTCCGGCCCGCTGTAAATCAACGGCAGCGTGACGTTCTCGCTCTGGGTGTAACTAGCGCCGGCCGCCAGAGGGATGGTCGGGGCGGCAAAGTCGGTGATTAGTTCGGCGCGGCTGTCGTAAACATTGTCGGGCGACAAATAGATGTCGTCGTACCATTGGGCCGGCGCACTCACGGCACTGGTGTTGGTGACCGTCCAGGAAATGGGTATCGTGCCGCCCGCCACGCTTGTGGCCGGCGCGGTTGCCCCGCTGATCGACAGCGCGGGCGCCGCCAGCGCAATCTGGCCGGAGGCCCCGCTGCTGTTAGCCGTGCTGCTTTCGTTCAGGCCGCCACTGTAGTCCGGCACGACCAGGATATAGGCCGGTCCCACAATTGGGGCGCTGTCATCATCAAGGTAGACGGTCTCCGTATCGCTGTATTGCCCACCGGTGGCCAGATCCTGGTTTTCATAGAAGCTGCCAAGAAGCTGGGCACTGGAATCGAACTGCGGCTTGCTGGAGACGTACACGGCGTCGTACCACGTCCCCGAAGCCGTCCCGCCCCCGTTGTTTTCCACGGTCCAGGAGACCGAGATCGTCGAACCCCAAACCGCGGCGGCCGGGGCCATAACGCTTGTCGCCTGCAGGTACGGAGTCGTCAACGTGACGGCCGAGGCCGCCGAGACCTCGTCGGAGGTCGAGATCACCGCCTGGGCGCCGTTGCCGTTGGCCATCACGTAAAGATAATAATTGCCGGTGGCGGTGCCCGCCGGCAAGGTGAACGTTGCCGACTGGTTGTAACTGGCGCCGGCCGCCAAGGGTGTCGCCTTCGTCGGGGTCGAGACCTGGTCGACGAGCACGGCGCTGGAATCGAAGCTGCTCTTGCTGGACAGGTAGATGTAATCTTGCCAGGGGCCGGCGGCGCTGTCCGTGCCGGCGTTTTCGACCGACCAACTCACCGTGAGGGGCGCGCCGATGCTTGCGGTGGCCGGTGCCGAAACGGAGCCCGCCGCCACCTGCAAGTCCACGTCCGTCGCGACGATGGTGATCGGCACGGCCATGACTGCGTCGGCCGGGTTCGAGACACCTTGCGTCTGGCCGGCGTTGGCCTCGAACAGCAGGTAGTACTGCTGGCCGACTGTGGCCGAGGCGGGAATCGTGAAAGTCTGCGTCAGGGTGTAGCTGCCGCCGGCCGCCAGACGAGGCGAGTTGTCATAATACTGATAGGACAAATAGGTCGCCGTGGAGTAATTTAACGTCGGCGTGGGCGAGAAGTAGACGTAGTCGAACCACTCCGAGGCGGTTGTGTCGTAGGCGCTGCTGTCCGTGACTGTGTACGAGACGGAGAGCGCCTCACCCTGTACGACGGATGTCGGCGGGTTCGTGACGGAGATGGTCAGGTCGGGGGCATTGATCGTGATCGGCAGCGGCGCCGAGACGTCGCCGGCGTAGCTCCCTTCCGCCTGCATACGGTTCGCATTGGCCACAAAGTAAAGGTAATACGAGCCCGGCGTCAGGTCCTGCGGGATCGTCACGCTGGTCGATTGCGTATAACTGGCCTGCGCCGCTAGCGGCGACTGGCTGCTGAGATAGTCGATCACTTCGGCCGAGGAATCAAAGCTCGAATCCGCGGAAATGTATACCTCGTCCTCCCAGGAGGTTTCGGCGGTCTCGCTCCCTTGGTTGGCTACCTGGAAGGAAACATTCACCGTTTGTCCCACGACCAGGGAAGTGGATGCCACGCTTGTGTTGCTCACCGCCAGCGTCACGCTGGGCGACGTCAGTGTCACCGCCACGGCGCCGATATTGTCGTCGGGAGTGCTTTCCGGCTGTCCGGAAAAATAAGCCAGGTCGCCCTCCAAGGCCGCGTTGACATAGTCATAGTTCACCACCACGACGACGTAATAGTTGCCCGGGGCGCGGTTCGAGATCACAACGTCGTTGAGGTCCGTCGTATAACTGGCGCCGGCGGCAAGGTCGGTGCGGCTGGAGGCCGAGGTGAGGTAAACGGCCGTGTCGGGATTGTAGGCGGCGGTCGGCGACAAGAAGACCTCGTCCTCCCAGCCTTGGTTGGTATTGACCGTGCTGGTGTTCGTCGCCGTCCATTGGATGTTGAGACTGGCGTCATTGCCCGACTCCACCGACGACGGCGTTACCAGCACGTTGGAAACGGCAAGGTTCGGCGCCGTGAGCGTGAGCGGAACGGCAAAAACATTGTTGGTCCGGTCGGGGTCCGCCAACTGATTGTCGGTGTCGGCAACGACCAGCAGGTAGCGGGGGCCAACGCTGCCCGCCGGCAGAGTGACAGCCTGGCTGGCCGTGTACGAGCCCCCCACGGCCAAGGGCGACTGGCTCGACTCGCTGAAGTCGCGAATATAGATCTGCGAACCGGCGCCCAGCACGGGCGAATCCGAAAGGTAAATCGCATCGTACCAAGAACCGCTGGCCGTGGCGTTCCCCACGTTCTTCACCGTCCAACTCACCGTGACCGGATCACCCTCGATGGCCACCCCGCTGAAGCTGGCCGCTGTCACCGCTAGGTTGGGCGTGCTGATCGTGATCGGAACGGCGTACGTGTTGTTGTAGTAGTTGACCTCCGATTGGCCCTCGTCGTACTGGCCATAGTAGTTCGTCGCGAACACCAGGTAGTCGTTTCCCGGAGCGACCTGCGTTGGCAACGTGATTGTGTTGTTGACCGTGTAACTGGCCCCGCCCGCCAGATCGGGAGCACTCTCGTAATTATCCGTAACGTAGGTGGAATAGCTGTTCACCGTGGGGGTCGTGGAGAGGTAAACATAATCGTACCAGTAGGACGTCGTGGCGGAGGTCCCCTGGTTCTTTACCGTGTAGGAGACGGCGATCGATTGGCCGGCGGTCGCCGTGGCCGGGGCCGTCGCCGCGGAGACCACCAGATCGACGTCGGGTGTCGTGGTCGCCGTCGCGGCAGTCAAGGTCAGCGGGGCGCTGGCCACGCTTTGCGACGAATCGGCCTGAGGTTGCGTGCCGTATGCATCGGCGCTCACTAGGATGTAATAGTTCCCGGGAGTCAAGTCCTCCTCGCTGCTCACCGTCACGTCTTGGGTTTCGGTGTAGCTGCCGCCCGGGGCCAACGGCAACGGCGGGCTGCCGATGTAAGCGTCGCCCAGGTAAATCGCGGAGTTGTTGTAAGTCGGGGAGGTCGACAAATAGATGTAATCGTACCAGTAGCTGGACGTGGTGGCCGCGGTGCCGTTGTTGGTCACCTGCCATGTCAACGAAAGGGTGGCGCCAATGGCAACCGAAGTCGGCGCGGAAGTAATCGCTGCCGCCAGCTTCACGTCCGGAACGGCCACGCTGACGGGCGCCGCGTAGACGTAGTTGGGATTGCTGTCGCCCTGAGTTTGCCCTACGTCGGGCACGATCAGCAGGTACTGCGATCCGGCCGCCACGCTGTCCGGCACGGTGAAGCTCAGCGAGGCCGAATAGGAGCCGCCGGGAGCCAGCGAACTGCTGCCGCCATAGTAATAATAACCGACGGCCACGGCCGAACTGTCCAGCGTCTGCTTGCTCGACAGGTAGATTTCATCGTCCCAGTACTCCGAATTGGCCGCAGTGGTCCCCTGGTTTTGCACGGAGTAGGAGAGCGTATAGCTGCCGCCGGCCAGGAGGCTGCTGGCCGAAGGCGCGGCCTGGGTGACGACTAGGTTCACGGCGGGCAGGGTCAGGCTGATCGCCGCGGAAGCCGTTTCGCCGGCCGTGCTCGTCACCGACTGCGAACCATAACTATTGGCGTCCACGATCAAGTAGTAGGTCCCCGCCGCCGGCACGCTGGGGATCGTCACCGTGCGGTCCTGCGTATAACTGTTCCCGGCCGTCAACGCGCCGGCCAGCGGTTCGCTGAACCCGCCCAGGTCCCAGTAGGTCGCGTCATAATCGCTCAGATTCAAGCTGGGCGTGGAGGATAAATAAACCTCGTCCGACCAACTGGCCATGGCGTCGCTGGTGGAGTTGTTGGTTACGGTCCAAGCAATCTCGACGCTGTCATTGTTGCCGGCCACCGCCGTGGCCGAGGAGGAATTGATCGTGACGGCCAGGCTCGGCCCGCTGACGGCGATCGCTGCCACGGCCAGATTGTCCGTCGATGCGTTGACCTTGCCCTGCGCGTCGTTGACGTCGGCCAGAAAATACAAGTCGTAATTGCCGGCGGGCAGGCTGGGCAGATTGACGGTCGTGGCAGACGTATAGCTGGCCCCGGCGGCCAAGGCGGAGGGGGCCGTGACGGTGGTCAGCAACTGCGCCGTGGCCGGATCAAAGCCCGAAGTTCCGGAGATGTAGACGCCGTCTTGCCAGGCGGCGTCGGCCGGCACGCTGCCGGTGTTCGTCACGGTCCAGGAAACGTCGAACGGCTCGCCCAGGACCGCCGCGTCGGGCGCCTCCTTGACCGACATCACCAGGTCCGGCGCCGCCAGGCTGATCGGCGAGGCGGCCACGATCGGCGTGCTGTTGGAAACAGCCTGGCCCCCGTCGCCGTCGGCCACCAGCAGCAGGTAGCGGCTGCCCGTCGCCGTATCGGGCAGGGTGACTTCGACCGCCTGATTGTAGCTGGCGCCAGCGGCCAGCGTGCCGGCAATCGCCGCCGAATAGGTGCCGATGAGCTGTGCGGTGGAATCAAAAGTCGAGCTGTCCGAGACGTACAACTCATCCGACCATGCCGCCGTGGTGGCAACCGTGCTGGTGTTTTGCACCGACCAACTGACCGGGATCGTCTGGCCCAGGTCCGCGCTGGCCGGGGCGGTGAACGACGAGGCCACGATGGCTAGGCTCGGCAGGCTCGCCACGCTCAGCGCGATGGCGGCCGAGGCGCCGACGTTGTTGCCATAGTTCGATTCGGCCTGTGTCTCGGGAAGATCCGTGGCGACGAGAATATAGTCGTCGCTCGTCGCCGCGCCGGTCAACACCACCGATCGTGTCTGCATGTAGCTCGCCCCAGTCGCCAGCGTCGACACCGCCGGGAATGCTTCCAACTCGGTCGCCGTGGCCGCGTTGTAGGTCGAAGTCGGCGAGGCGTAGACCACGTCCGTCCATGTGCCCGAGGCCGGGCCGCTGCCCGAATTCGTGACCGTCCAACTCACGGGGATCGATTGCCCGAGGGTCGCCGCCGCGGGCACGGCGACCGAACCGGGCGTCACTTTCAGGTCCGGCAGGTTGGCGGGGAGGGCCACCGAAACGCCGACCGCCGCCGTAGCGTTGGCGGTGCTGGCCTGCGATTGCGTGCCGCTGTCGTCGGCCACGATGAGCACGTTCTCTCCGCCCAGCAGCGACGTATTCGGGATCGTCACGCTTTCAGTTTGCGAGTAACTGCCGCCGGCCGCCAATGTGGAAGGCGCCGCGAAATCGCCCAGTTTCACCGCCGTCCCGTCGAGCGTTGTCTTGCTCGACAGGTACACGCCGTCGCTCCAGCCGGCCGCGGCCGTCTCGCTGCCGTTGTTGGTCACCGTCCAGGAAATCGTCGCGCTCGCCCCGTTGCCGGCCACCAGGCTGCCGGGCGAGACTGCCGGACTCGACACCGCCAGATCGACGTTGGCGCCCGTGAGATCGATGGGCATCGCCATCGTGTTGTTGTTCGTGTTCGATTCGTGAATGCTGTCGGACGGGTCGGCGACGACGAGCAGATAGTTGTTGCCCCGCAACGAAGTGTTGGGGATCGTGAGGGTCGTGGAAGTCGTATACGAGCCGCCGATGGCCAGCGGAAAGCCCGAGTCGTCTCGCGTTGCGCTGCCGACGAGCACCGCGGTCTGGTCGAGCGAAGTCTTGCTGGAGAGATAAAAGCCGTCGGTCCAGTCTTGCGGAGGGGCGTACGTCCCCACATTTTGCACCGTGTAGTTGAGCGAGATGGTTGCGCCGTTGCCAACCTCCACCGACGGGGCGCCGAGCGAGGCGGCCGTCACGGTAAGGTCCGGACTTACCGAAAGCATGAGCCGCCGTTCCAGCGGTTCGATCCGCGGGGAAAAGCCGTAAGGCGTCAGTTGCCGACCGCCTCTGGCCGCAAAGTGTTTCCCATGGCGCTGAGTTTTTTTCTTGGTGCGTCTATTTCGCCAGAAGAGGAAGTTGATGAACATGGCGGACTCCCTAAAAATTCCTGAAAGACGTGCCGATTTGCCCTTTGGCGGGAATTTTGACAGCTCCGGATGTTATTATTTTCAGCAAGGCGACGAAAGTCAACAAGATCGTTTCCCGCGACCAGGAAGGCGCGGAGAAAGGAAGATGGCAGAAAGGGAAAGCGCCGGTCAAAACCGGCATGGAGTAGCGGATGAAAGAGCCGCATGGAAAAGCAGTAGCGAAGCATTCCAACCCTGAGTCATGCGCCGGCCGTGGCAACACGACGGGTGAAGTGTTGACAAGGGCACACACAGCCCAGCCATTGAGCTCCGAAATCACATTTTGTTCGGTATGCCGACCTTGTCCTTTCATGGGAAAGGCAACATCATGAGCCTTTCATGGGAAAGGCAACATCATGAGCCTTTCATGGGAAAGGCAACATCATGAGCGACGATCAGACTTAAGCCGCCTCCGGATTCAGGAAGGGTGGTTGCCGAACTTGCATGTGCCCGGCGTTTGAAGCCGTACTGGGGAAAACCCACCGTACGGAATTTTAGGGAGGACGGCTGGAAACGTGACCATGGGAGGCGGACTGAGGCCCAATGCGAAAGTGTTGGAAACGCCACCGCATTCGTGTCCTAAAAGTCAGAATTAAGAGTCCATGTCATCAGTACCCAGTAGGGCGAGCCTTTCTGCAAGGGCGTCCGGCACGCAACCGGCCCCAAATCCCCAAACTGGCAGGTTTGGGAACTGGCGACGACAATGTCGTCGGGTAATCGAACGAGAAGGTGTCGCCAGTGACCCCGGCAGCCTCATTCTGCAAAGGTGGCTGTGTTCCCGTTGCTCACAGCGGGCGGATCCAGACGTTGCGGAAGCGGACCGGGTTGCCGTGGTCCTGGAGGTAGACCGGCCCCTGCTCCGCGATGCCGTGGAGCGGGGCAGCCGTCGTGGGCTCCCCGCCGACAGGTATATGATCCTGAATCAACACGCCGTTGTGCAGAACGGTGAACGAACCCGGCTGGACCTTGCCGTCGGCCAGTTTCTTGGGCGCGTGGAAGATGATGTCGTAAACCTGCCACTCGCCCGGCTTGCGGCAGGCGTTGACCAACGGGGCGTTATGCCCGTAGAACGCGCCGCACTGGCCGTTGTAGTAGGTCTTGTTGTTGTACGAGTCCAAGACCTGGATCTCATAGCGGCCCATGAGGTAGACGCCGCTGTTGCCGCGCCCCTGCCCGTCGCCTTTCACCACCGAGGGCGAGGCCCACTCGACGTGCAACTGGCAGTCCGTAAACTCCTGCTTCGACAAAATGCCGCCACGCGGTGTGGTTTCCATCACGCCGTTGGCCAGCTTCCACTGTGGCTCGGCGCTTCGCTCGCCGCGGAACTTCGACAAGTCCTTGCCGTCGAACAAGACGATGGCGTCCGACGGCGGCCCGCCGGGCGGGCCGGGATCGATCACTGGCGGTTCCCGCTCTTGCTTCTGGGCCTCTGCCGCGGAAAGGCCGCTGCTACCGGCTGCCAAGACCAGCACCGTTAGTGCTACGAGTCGCATAAGTTGCCTTAGCCAAGATGTTGCTTTCATCGATTTATTTCTCCTTGCAAGTCTTTCCGGAGTTCTGAGGTATTTGCAAAACCTGCCGGAACTCCTAGCGGCGGGCCGGCTTTGATCTTGATTGGCGACGGCCCGCTTGTCAAGCGACCCGCGCGATGACGATCTGCAGATGCCGAAACTGCGCTGCGCTTGTTCCGGCCTACAAGTACGTACGCGACGATGCGTCACTTTCCCAGGCCGCCGAAGCGGCGGTCGCGCGAGGCGAAATCGCGGATGGCGGCGTGCAGCAGGGCCTCGTCGAACTCCGGCCAATAGAGGTCCGTCACCCACAGCTCGGCATAGCTGATCTGCCAGAGGAGGAAGTTGCTCACCCGCATTTCCTGGGCCGTTCGAATGAGCAGATCCGGCTCGGGCATGCCCGCCGTATAGAGATGAGCGGAAATCGTTTCCTCGTCTATCTCGTCGGGACGCAAGCGGCCGCAGTGGACCTGCTCGGCGATGCGGCGGCAGGCATCGACCAACTCGGCCCGGCTGCCGTAATTGATGGCCAGGCAGAGCCGCATGCCCGTGTTGCGAGCGCTCATGGCCACGGTCTGGTCCATTTCCTTCAAGGCATTCTCGAAGATGCCGTCGCGGCGGCCGATGACGCTGACGCGAATGCCCTGTTCCATGATCAGCCCCCGCTCGCCCACCATGTAATGCTCGAGCAAGTGCATGAGAAAGCCGATCTCGTCGGCCGGCCGCTTCCAGTTCTCGCTGGAAAGGCAGTAGAGCGTGAGTTGCTGGATGCCCAACCGGGCGCACTCCTCGGTGATGCGGCGGACAACGCCGGCGCCGCGGCGGTGGCCCTCGATCCGCGGAAGCCCTTGGCGGCGTGCCCAGCGTCCGTTGCCGTCCATTATGATGGCGATATGGCGCGGGATCTTCTCCGCCGGCACCCCGGCCAGCCCCAGCGGCTTCGTTGCAGTCGGCACGTCAGGCGTTGTGGACATCGTTGGCAAAGATCGTTTGTTGCCGGTCAGGACCCACGGAAACGACTTCCACGGGCCGGCCCACCAGCGCGCTGAGCCGGTCGAGATAATCGCGGGCCGCCCGCGGCAGATCGGCAATGCGGCGGATGTGGCTAATTTCCTCCCGCCAGCCGGGCATCGATTCATAGACGGGAACGACCTGCCGCAAGTCCTCGACGTGGTCCGGGAAATGCGTGATCCGCTGGCCATTAAGCTCGTAGGCCGTGCAAATCTGCAATTCCGGCAGTTCACTCAAGACGTCCAGGAGCATGACAGCCAGGCTATCGACACCGCTCAGCCGGGCCGTGTAGCGGGCAGCGACCACGTCGAACCAGCCGCACCGCCGCGGCCGCCGCGTGACCGTGCCGTACTCGTTGCCCCGGTCGCGAATGTGCTGGCCGATCTCGTTGTTCTGCTCGGTGGGAAACGGCCCGCCGCCGACCCGCGTGCAGTAGGCCTTGACGATGCCCAGCACTTTGGTAATGTGGCGGCCGGGCACTCCGGAGCCGCTGGACACGCCCACGCCGGAACTGTTGCTGCTGGTGACGAAGGGGAAGGTGCCGTGATCGATGTCCAATAAGGCGCCTTGGGCACCCTCGAAGAGCAGTTTCTTGTTGGCATCGATGGCATCCAAGAGGTAGGCGGTCGTATCGCCCACGAAGGGCCGCAACCGCTCCGCATAACCACGATACTGCTCGTGGATCTTCTTGGCGTCCAAGAGGAAGCTGTTTTCCGGACAGCCCAGTCCCGTGAGAATCCGCCGCTTGGCGGCCACGATCTGCTCGATGCGGCCCGGAAAACTCTCGCGATACATGTCGCCCAAGCGGATTGCGTAGGAACGTCCGACCTTGTCGCGATAGCAGGGGCCGATGCCGCGCATTGTAGTGCCGATGGCCTCGCCGCTCGTGGATTCGTTCATCAAGCGGTCTTCCTCGAAGTGCCAGGGAAAAATCACGTGGGCACGCGTGCTGACCATGAGATTCTTGGAAACCTGGACGCCGCGAGTGACAAGGCTCTCGATTTCCTGCAACAAGCTGGCCGGATTGATGACCACGCCGGCGGCAATGACACACTGCACCTCGGGCCGAAATATTCCGCTGGGCACCAGCGAGAGCTTGAAGGTCTGTCCCTCCATGACCACCGTATGGCCGGCGTTGGCCCCACCTTGGTAGCGCACGACGATATCGTTCCGCCCCGTGAGAAGATCGACGATCTTCCCCTTGGCTTCGTCCCCCCATTGCAACCCTACGACACACGTGGCCGGCATGACATGCTTTCGTTCAAGGAATTTCTGCACGGCCGCGAAAAGCTCCACGACCGCAGGCAAACATACCAGTTTAATCGGGAGAAGAGAACCTGGTCAAGCCGTATCCCCTCTGATTAGGGTTTAATACACCAACGGCCTGTTCGACTGGCGAACAGGCCGTTGAGTTCATCGTAAAGGAGATGATTCTGCTTTTATTTTGAAGGTCCTAAGGGACCATTCGTTCATGGGGTCATTTGCAACCACAAGCCGGAGCGCAGCAAGCCGGGGCACAAGGAGCCGGAGCGCAAGCCGCCGGAACACAAGCCTTGGGGGCTTCGCAGCAAGCCGGGGCGCAGCAGCCCTTCTCGCAGCAGGTGTGGCAGCAAGCCAGCTTGGCCTTCAGTTCGGCCAAGAGGCAGCGATGGCACTTGGGGGCGCACTCGCAACCGCAAGCCGCCGGAGCACAAGGAGCCGGGGCGCAGGCCGCCGGAACACAAGCCTTGGGGGCTTCGCAGCAAGCCGGGGCACAGCAGCCCTTCTCGCAGCAAGGATGGCAGCAGGCTAACTTGGCCTTCAGTTCGGCCAAGAGGCAGCGATGGCACTTGGGGGCGCACTCGCAACCGCAAGCCGGGGCGCAAGCCGCTGGAGCGCAGGGTGCCGGGGCGCAAGCCGCCGGAGCGCAGGGCGCACAAGCCTTGGGAGCCTCGCAGCAAGCCGGGGCGCAGCAGCCCTTTTCGCAGCAAGGATGGCAGCAGGCCCACTTGGCCTTCAGCCGCTCCAACAGGCAGGGACGGCAGCTCTTGGGCACGCAGCCGCAAGCCGGTTCACAGCACTTGGGAGCTTCGCAAGCCGGGGCGCAGGGCGCACAGGCCTTGGGGGCCTCGCAGCAAGCCGGAGCACAGCAGCTCTTCTCGCAGCAAGGATGGCAGCAAGCCAGTTTCGCCTTCAGGCGCTCGAACAGGCAGGGGCGGCAGCTCTTCGGAGCGCATGCCTCGGTACAACCGCAGGCCGGCGCACATGCCTTGCAGGCCTCGCACGCCTTCGGGGCTTCACAACAGCCCGGGCAACCAAACAGATTGGCCCGAGCACTGTTGGTGGCGGCCACAACGCTCAACGCGAAAAGGGCCACCGCCGACAACAGAAATCGACGCTTCATGGGAGTTACTCCTTGTGACAAAGACCCAATGGGAAAATAACGCTACTAGCGTAAATAGGGGTTTCGGGTCCGATCTAGCGATCCTATCGACGAAGGATCGTGCTGTTTTTTAGCCAGACACCCTATTTCCGCCAGAAGACCCATGTTCTTGGGCCGCCTGTGGCAGTAGGACCGATTGTGACGGATTTTTGGTGCCGATCGGCCTTGTTTCCGGCCATCGCATCCGGGTAAAAGGGCCGTTTGTGACGGATACGCCGCTTCCGGCATCCAAACGTAAGAAACCCTTGCCGCAAGACAAATGCGGCCGCCTATGGCCGTTGACTTGGTTCATTGCACCGACGAACAGCTTGCCGCCGAGGCCGCCCGAGAAAGTTCCGACGGCCCGGCCTTTGTCGCGCTGGTGGAGAGGTTCCGCCCGCGCGTGTGGCGGATCTGTTCCCGGCTGATGAACAACGAACAGGATGCGGCCGACGCCGCACAGGAGGTCTTCCTCAGGTTGTTTTTGCATCGCGGCCGTTTTGCGGGACGTTCGCTATATGCCACTTGGGTACACGCCATTGCCGTGAAGACGTGTCTTGCGATGCGGCGGGGCCGCGGGCGGCGGCAACGGCACGAAAACGTCGCTTCGCAGCCCGAGTGGGAGGCGCAGCAGGCGGAGCGGCCATCCGTTCCGGAAGGCCTGAATCTGGACTTGCTGGAAATGTTGGAAACGCTCGACGAAGACGACCGTGCCTTGCTGCTGTTGAAGTACGCCGAAGGGTACGAATATGAGGAATTGGCAGCGATATTTGAGATCTCGGTTTCGGCCTGCAAGATGCGCATCAGCCGTGCCCGAGAAAAGCTCCAATCGCGATTTCCTAACGCGTGAGATCCCACGACCATGAAAGACTTTCTGGAGCAACTGGCTGATGTCGAGATCCGGGAACCGCCGCCGGACTTTAGCCGGCGGTTGCACCGGCGCGTGAATCGCGCTCTAATGGTCCATCATCTCCTCGACTTCTTTGCCGGTGCAATTGCCTGGAGTGCGGGGCACTTCTTCCGCGCCGTGCTGGGCTGGCTGGTATTGACCATTACCGGCAAGTTTCCCGACCACAACCGCCGTTAGTGTAGTGATTGAAGCAGATGCGAAGTTGGGAACCCTGTATGTGACACCCTTCGTGGCGTTCTGCAGATTCGGGACGGCATCAACCCGCAAGTGGGTGCCCCGCCGTTCCCTACAATGCGTCTCAGTGTGCTATCGTGCGGCCTTGAAATTCGACCATCCAAAACTGCCTCCCGCTTGACATAGACGATATCTATATGATATCATATTGAAATTGTGTTTGCCGTTTCATTTCCGAAAAACGTCTCGCTGGAGGTAAGAGCCATGAATCGCGAAAGACAAGTCCATGCACTGAACGGTTGGGTGATGCTGGTGGTCACCCTGGCTGTTTTCCTGTTTGCCGGCTATCTCATGAGAGAGTTCGTCTATTCGGCCATCGCAGCCGATCGGACGCATCAGATACCGAATTTATATCTGCTGCTGAGTGCCGTGCTGGTGTTTGTCCTGGCCTGCTTCTTGTGCAATGGGTTCTTTACCTTGCAGCCCAACGAAGGGCGGGTGTTGATCCTTTTCGGCGCGTACCACGGCTCGGTGCGCCAGGCCGGCTGGCACTGGACGAATCCGCTGAATACCAAGAAGCGGATCTCGCTGCGTGCGAAGAACCTCAACGGCGACAAGCTGAAGGTCAACGACAAGCGGGGGAATCCGATCGAGATCGCGGCGGTGGTCGTCTGGCGGGTGCAGGACACTTTCCAGGCCAGTTTCGACGTGGAGAAGTACGAGGAATACGTTCGCATCCAGAGCGAGTCGGCCGTGCGGCACTTGGCGAACTGCTACGCCTACGATCATGGCGAGGCCAACGAGATCACGCTGCGGAGCGGGGTGGACGAAATCTGCGCCGCGTTGCAGAAGGAACTGCAAGAGCGGGTGGCCAAGGCCGGCGTGCAGATCGACGAAGCCCGCCTGACGCACCTGGCCTATGCGCCGGAGATTGCCGGCGTGATGCTCCGCCGCCAACAGGCCGAGGCGATCATCGCCGCGCGGCAGATGATCGTCCACGGCGCGGTCAGCATGGTGCAGATGGCCTTGAAAGACCTGACGGAGAACAAGATCGTCGATCTCGACGAGGAGCGCAAGGCGACGATGGTCAGCAATCTGCTGGTTGTGTTGTGCGGCGACCGCGACGCGCAACCGGTGATCAACGCCGGAACGCTTTACACCTGATGGCTACGCGAAAATCATTTCTGCTCCGTATCAGTCCCGCCCTGTACGAGGCCCTGGAACGTTGGGCGCAGCAGGAGTTGCGCAGCGTGAACGGCCAAATCGAGTACCTTTTGAAAGAGGCCGTCCGCAAGCGCGACAGCAAATTCGTTGAGGAGAAGGCGGCCACGGATGAAAGTTCGCCGGGGACTGCCATTGCACCCGACCGCCCGCTCATGGAATAATCCGCTCTGGTTTGAAATGTGCGCGGGGGGAAATGCGATTGTTGGAGTCCCGGCTTTAGCCGGTAATCCGGCGTGAATTCCGGCTAAAGCCGGGACTCCAACGTGCCATTTCTATCCGTGCAAACTATAAGCTCTAACCCCGGCCGCAAGGACCGACGCATGCGGGAACCACCACCGCCACACCTCACCGCGCTCTTGACGCGACTTGGACTGGCCACCGAGGCCGACCTGGAAAGCGTCGAGCCGGCTGTCCAGCGCATGGCCGGCGAGCTGCCGCGATTCGAGTCGATCTGGATCGACGCCCTGCGCCAGGCCCGCGTCCTCACCCAATTTCAGGCATCCGAGATCCACGCGGGCCGCGGCGAATCGCTCCGCGTTGCGCGCTACGTTTTATGTCATAGTGTTCATGAATGTGGCTATGCGACCATCTATAAGGCCGAAGAGCAGGAAACTCAAGGATTCGTCCGCTTGGCCCTGTTTTCTCCCGGCAATCGCGACCGGGAAACGCTTCTGCCCCAGCTCGAAAGGCTGATTGCCCTGGAAAGAAGTCTACCGTCTCTCACGGGAATGGTGACGGCGGGCGGCCTGGACGGCCAGCGCGTCTGGGCAGCCTCGCCTTGGGTCGAGGGTACTCCGCTGGCCGATTTTCTCCTGCACCACGGTCGCTTCCCCCCTGAAGCAGTCCTGGAAATCGCCCGGGCGATGCTCGGCCAACTTGCCACCTTAGAAGCCGCAAACCTGGTGCATGGCGACATCCGCGTACAAAATGTCCTGATTTCCAGCGACGGCGATATCTGCATTCCCCATGCAGGATTGCGGAGCATCATGCGTCCTCAGGAGGGCATATCGTTCCACGATCTGGCCCCCGATGCGTGCAGTGGGCTGGCGCCGGAACGGGTTACCGAGGGCGCGCCGCCGAGCGTGGCCAGCGACCTGTTCGCCTGCGGCTGCGCGTGGTGGCACATGCTCTGTGGGCGGCCGCCGTTGGGATGTGGCGATGTCTTGGCCCGCCTGCGGGCCGCGCAGGCGGCGGCCATCGACGACTTGCACCGCTGGGCCGCCGATATTCCAGACGTGCTGGTCGAGGCCATCGGCGACTGCTTGCAGAAGGACCCGCGAAAACGTCCGCCCTCAATGGCCGACCTGGCCCGGCGGCTAGGGCCCTTGCGCCGCCACGGTCGCCAGACCATCGCGCGTTGCCTGTTGGCCACAGCGCGGCCGCGGGCACCCTGGCTGCGAACGAAGCGCGCGAAGGCCAAGCGCGCGGCCCATCCGCACCGGCTCACAGCCGCCGCGATTGCCGCCGTGGCCGCCGTAGCCGTGGCCTGGCCGATTTGGGTCGCACAAAACAAGCCGCCAGTACATGCCCAGGTTGCCGCGCGTGCCACATCCACGGATGGCAAACCGCAAGCCGGACAAATTGCGCCCGCCGTGGAGAAGGGGCCGCGAGAACGCCCGCCTCGACCGCTCCTGGACAGGGCAGTCACTCCGGCCGGCTATGCCGCCGCGATCGGCCAGCCGCGCTCCGACGAGAACATCGCCATCGGCGAAAGCTCGGTGGGACGGATTGGCAATCCGTCCTACGATCCGCGGACCGCAAGCAGTCCGGAGAACGAATTGCACTTATCCTCTGACCGGCCCGTTCGCGGCGAGTTGCTGCAATTGAAGCCGGGGCAACGGGTCTGCGGGCAACGCGGCAGGGTACGGATCGTCGTCCCCCGCGAGGGCCTATCGGTTCAGGCCGATCGCGTCTCGTTCGAGAACATCGATTTCACGGTCGACGAGCAATCCAGTCCGCCGGCGTTCGGCACCGAGGCGTCGGCAACCTTGGTCCGCTTGCTGGCCGCCCAGTGCAATTTCGTGGGCTGCTCTTTTCAATCCGCCAGCGGCAACCCTGAGCCGTGTACGGCCCTCAAATGGCAATATGCATCGGAGCGGCGGGCCGCGGCAGTCGCCTTGCCGACAGGTCGCATTTGCCTGAAGAACTGCGTCTTTCGCCGCGTGGGCACGGGCATCGAGTCGCACGTGCAGGGGGCCATCGGGTTGGAAATGGTACACGTGTTGCACTTGGGACCAGGCCCCCTGATCCGCTTGGGGCACGCTCCGGCGGCCGATGAGCCGGTGCGGATCAGTCTTTCTCAGGTTACGCTGCGCGAGGCCGACGCACTGTTGGAATGCCGCTGCGGCGGCCAAGGCGACCGCGCGGGTGAGATCAACATCGAGGCCACCGGTTGCGTTCTGGCGCCTCGCGCTGGGAATGCTCTCGTGGTCTTCTCCTCCCAGGCTTTCCCCACGTCATTGTTGCACGAGCTGAAGTGGACGGGGCAGGGATCGGTGGTCGCCGGGCCGGTTGTCTTCGGTCAATGGCGTCGTGGCGATGGAACTCGGCAAACGCTTGACGATGCCACGATCTCGATCGCCGGCCTGGTCCGCGGCGAGGTCGAATTCGCGGGAGCATTCGACGGCGACCCGGCCCGCAGCCAGGTCATCAACTGCCAGGCGCCGCTACGGGACTCCGAAACGGCCGGCGCCGCCACGCGCGATCTGCCGCGGGAAGTTGTGCCTGCAAACCATTGACATTTCCCTGCACTCAAAACATCTCCACCGCCAACTCCTGCCCGGTTCCAATCGTAACTTCCTGAGCAAACTCGATCGTTGCACGGCCATCAGCAAGCAACAACCGCGATTCCACGGGCTTGCCCGCCAGTGTCGTGGTGACGACTGTCGGGGTCGTCCCAACAACCGGCAGCAAACCCAGCGTCTTCAAGGCCAGCTTGCCCCAGCGGACCTGGATCGCCGCCTTGCGGCGGCCGGCATCGTCCTTCTGCGAAAACGTTCCCCAACCTTCCGCCGTCGTGAACGCCGCACGGAAGTTCTGTGGTGAAAGTCGGGGCGCAAAGGCCAGGCGACGCTTAGGCCCGTGATACTCGTAGCCGCAGGCCGCCAGGAACACGCCGTAACTGGCCATCGAGCGGGCATAGTGGTCGCCGCACTCGATCTCGTTCCAGGGGTTGCGACGCGAGGGGTGATAGCGGTCGTGGATCGCTCGCGTCACCGCCAGCCCTTCCTGCACCATGCCCTCCCAGATCATGTGGCCCGCCGCCTGGTACTCGAAGCCGTTCATGCACTCGTTGAAGTAGTAGTCATAACCCTGTTGCAGCCTGGCCGCTTCGCCCTGTGGCCAGGTACACATGATCAACCCCGCCTCGCCCGCCATGGCGTACCAACGGCCGGGCTTGTGGGCGTTGCGGAAGGGACCGACGTCCGGGGCGAAATTGTATTTCCAGAGCGCGGCCAGGGCCTTCTTCACGTTGCCCTCGGGTAGAATCCGGCCCAGCCCCACCTGGAACGCCCAGCTTTGCCCAAAAACCTGGTCGATCTCGCAGCCGTTGTGCGAGCCGACGCTGCGGACGTGCTCCTTGTCTGGGATCTGGTAATAGTACTCGCCGTTGAAGAGTTCCCGATCGAGGTTGCGGCTGCCGCGTGCGAAGATCTCACGGGCCGTCTTCGCGAATTCGACGTCGCCGACTTCCCGGGCCATTTCCTCGCAAGCCCGCAGGGCCGCCAGGTAAAGCGAGCTGAGCCAGGCGATCTTGCCGAACCAGGGCTGGTCGAGCGTGTTGTGCTGGGCGCCCTCCACCAGGCCCTCGCCCTTGTCCATGTGGATCAGGCACTGCATGGCCAGCTTGATGCGCGGCCAAAGTCCCTTGAGGAACGCGCCGTCGCGGGACATCTGGTGTTCGCGGTAGGCGCGCAGGATGCACCCGGCCTGGCCGTCGACCGCCAGCCCCGCGCCTTCGCCGCGATGGTTGATCATGCCGCTGCGCGGGTCCTGGGCCGTGCCGAAGTCGGTCCGCTGGCGGAGATCGCGCTCCAATTCGGGAAAGAGGCGGGCCACGGCGTGGGCGTAGTGCCAGACGTGCGTACAGGTGCCGTCGCAGCAGCCCACACCTTCCCAGCCCCAGAAGCGGCCGGTGGCGAAACGATGCGCGGTCGACGTGGCCAGGATCGACGTGTTCAAGAGCGTGCGATCGAGGAACCAGTAGGGCAGCGTGGAATCGTACCAGGTGTCGTGCCAGAGCCGGGTTTGGGCATGCAGCGAGGCGTAATTCGCCGCCACATGAAATGCGACCACCACGGCCGAGCCAAACCGTGTGGCATAGTAACGACCGCCATCCTTGATCGACAACCGCGGAAAGTTCCAGGCGATGACAAAAGTCGCAGTTGCCTCTTCGTCGGCTTCCAGCGTCATCGGACGAATGATCGCCCCGATGAGCTTGTGACCGCTGACTTGTTCGGCTTGATCGGCCGCTGCGGCAGTGAACGCCGCCTCTGCCGGTTTGCCGGCCCCGATGGCTGGCGCAACGCGGTCCCCTTCGCGTGCCTCCAATAAAGCGAACGCCAGCTCGCCCATGTCGTGATGCTCATCGAGCTTGGACGGCTTGCGGTCGGTGAAGACGATCGGTCCCGCGCCGATATTGCCCCACGGCCCGGTTGCCTTGTCGACGATTTCCAGCCGGGCGGTCTTGCCCTGGAACTCGCGCACGTCGAAGCCGTCCTGCCGCATGCGATTATTGTCGTGCCCGGCGGCCGTGCGCACCGTTTTGCCGTCCACGAGCAGGTTGATACACGTTTGGCCCGGATGATTGCCGCCGCCGATCCAAAAACGGATGAAGTTGCGCTGGATCGTGAACGGCTTGCTGGTCAGCGTTCCCGTGCGGCGGTCCTTGGCCT
>CAZTPX010000074.1:0-47412 GCA_964615095.1 uncultured Planctomycetaceae bacterium
AAGGGGAGAAGGGGAGAAGGGGAGAAGGGGAGAAGGGGAGAAGGGGAGAAGGGGAATTCCTTACTTCTCCCGCCCGAAGCACACCAGGCACATGTCGTCGCTCTGCGCGCGCTTCCCCACGAACTTCTTGACGTTGCCCAGAATGCTCTGGCCGCAAGCCGCGACGCCAAGAGACGGCACCTTCACCTGTTCGTGCAGGCGGCGGAAGCCGTACAGCTCGTTCTTCTCGTTCATGGCCTCGGAAATGCCGTCGGTATACATCACCAGGCGATCGCCCGGGGCCAGCGTGTGTGAAACCTGCACGTAGTCGGCGTTGTCCATCACACCCAGCGGCAGCCGGGCGTTGGCTTCGTCGACCGCCTGGATCACCGTGCCCCCGTGGTCCAGGTAGGCCGGCGGATGACCGGCGTCGACGATCGTCAACTCGTGGCGTTGCGGGTCAAGCACGGCTAACACCAGCGTCACGAAGCGGTCTTCCCAGCCGGCAGCGAAGAATACGCGATTGATCTGGGCGACGGCCTTGGCCGGCACCGGCTCGCTCGCCAGGCAATAGCGCACGTCGGCCGAGAGCCGGGCCATCAGCAGCGATGCGGGAATGCCCTTGCCCGAGACGTCGGCCACGACCACCGCCAGCCGCCCGCCGGGCAGGGGGATATAGTCGTAGTAGTCGCCGCCCAGTTCGTTGGCCGGTTCGTAGAAGTGGAAGAAGTCGTAGCCCTCGATCTGCGGCGACGAGGATGGCAGGAATCCCCGCAACACGTCGTGCGCGACCTCCAACTCATGGCTGCGTTTGTGGTCGCGGACCGCCGTTTCGTGCAGTTCCGCGTTCTCCACGGCAATTGCCGCCTGGCAGGCGACGCTCGCCAGGACCTCGAGATCGTCGCGGCTGAAGCGGTTTCGCTGGTCGGCCGTGTCGATCTGGATGATGCCCGTCACGTCGCCCTGGCCGGTGATCAGCGGCGCGCACATCACCGAGCGGATATGGAAGTCCACAATGCTTTCCGAGGCCTTGAAGCGCATGTCGGATGCCGCGTCGGCCGAGAGGATCGCTTCCTTGCTGGCCATCACGCCTTTGACAATCGTGCGGCTGATATGCACCGTGTCGAGCAACTCTGGGCGGCGATGCTTCAGCGCGCGGGGAATCAACTTGCCCGACGCGGCATCGCGGAGCACGATCACGCCGCGATCGGCCTGGGGGAAAATCGCCAGCAGGCTGTCGAGCACCTTGGGCAATACGTCGTTCATGGCCACGGCGCGGCTCAGCTTCCGGCTGATCTCGAATAGGGCCTTGAGCTTTGCCTGCGGATTGGCTTCCAGCCGCAGGCTCGACGAGCCTGAGGAGACGTTCAACCGCGTCATGACCGTGGAATTGCCCTCGCCGACAGGCTCGTCGTCGATCATCACGGCCGTGGCCTGCGGACCGGCTACGGTGCTGCGGCTGACGGTAGCCTGCTTGTCGGCCGGATCGTCGCTGAAAACCAGAACCACGTCGCAGAGCGTGATGCGGTCCTGGTCGTTGAGCACTTGCGGCTGGCGGATCTGGCGGCCGTTGACGTAGGTGCCGTTGCGGCTCTGCATGTCCTCGATGTAGAACCTGTCGTCCACGCGTTGGATCCGTGCATGCTGGCGGCTGACCGCCCCGGAGTCCAACACGATATCGCATTCCGGATGCCGGCCCAGGATGGCCGACTCGCGGTCCAATGCAATCACGCCGCCGACGTGCGGGCCTTCGATCGTGTGTAACTGGGGCATAGTTCTTATTCCTTTCGCCTCAAAATCTCCAGTCCTGATTCTAGGGTGTGGCAAGCGCGGGCGTCAACCGTGTCACCACGGAAGTGGGGATTTATGCGTGTCGCCCACCCCTTTGGGGTGCTAAGGATCCCTTAGACACTTGGGAAGACGCGAATGGATGGCGGATCAGCGCACGAAAACCATCAACTCGTTCTCGGCCGCGGGGAGTTCCTTGGCATCGACGCGGTGGTAGCCGCAACGATCGGCAACGCGCTCTCCAATCACGGCGAAGCGCTCGCGGGCCAGGTGTTCGTCGTTCCAAAGGACGACGGCGTCGGCCTTGCGCTCGGCGAGCGCTGCCGGCATGCGGGCGAGCAGGCAGTCGCCGGGCGTGAGGAAGTCGACGAGGTGGCCGTGGGCGTAGAATGTGTCCAGTACGTCGAGATTTCCGGCGACCGCCGGCTCCGGACCCGCGCGATCGTAGATCCAGCGTCCCAGCGCCGCATGCTTCCGCATGCAGGCGGCTGCCGGCAACGGCCCGTCGACAAGGCTGCACACGACGGCCAGCGCAATCAGGCCGCCAGCGAGCGCGTACAAGGCCCGCGGCGAGACCTCCGCGCGCCGCTGGAACCAGTGACATGCGGCGGCGACAAGGCCCTCCAGCCCCAAGGCCATCCAGGGAATGGCGACGATCACCAGCGGCATGAAATAGCGCGAGTCAAGACCCACGGTGCCGTAGCGAATCCGCGAAGTGATCAAGAGCAGAAGGTTCATGCAGCCTAGCGCCAGGTGCTCCGGCCGCAGGAGAATCCGCCACCCGCGGGCTAAGCCGGTCAGTAGCAGCAGTCCACCGATCCAGGTGCAGGCCTTCGCTAAGCGCTCCAGGAACTTGAACGTCAAGGTCCCGCTGGGCGTGTACTGGTCGAGCATGACGGCGGGCGGCTCGGGCGGCGCGACGTCTTCCGGCGGGACGGGCAGATTGGTCTTGGCCGTCTTGTTCAACCAGGCAACGGCAATGCGCAGATGGGCGGTGCGGAAGAACTCCCAGCGGGGATGTTCGCGGAGCCACGTGCAGTTCAGCACGGTCACCGTGGCCGGGACCACGGCCAGGCAGAGCAAGATGCCGGCCGCCAGGCGGATGCGCACGCTTCCCGCAGTCGCTCCGACGGCCTTCGGCCGGCCTTCGGCTTGCAATCTCTTCTTAGGACCTGTCCAGAAACAACTCCCCTCGCCCGTACGCGGGAGAGGGGCAGGGGGTGAGGGCAAGTACTTAGCCGTCCACCAGCGGTACGCGCTCCAGCCCAGCAACGGAACCAGCAGCAGCCAACCCTCAGTGCGCGTGAAGATCGAAAGCGTCAGCGCCATGCCGGCGGCGAGGAACAGACGCATGCGCAACTCGCCCACCGCCCGCCAGAAATAATATAGGGTGAGCACCAGCAGGAACCAATAGGTCGAGTCACGAACGATCAGCGGCGAAATGGCAATCAGTTTTCCGTGCAGGGCATAAACGAGGCAGGCAATGAGGGCCAGCCGATCGTCGAACATCCGCCGCAGCCAACCCCAGAGCGGCAGCACCGTACACGTGGCCATCAGCACGCTGAACCACTTTCCAGCGATTTGCCAGTCGACGCCCAAGTGCCGGAGCGGAATCAGGATGAGGGGGAAGATGTTCAGGCCGAACTCGGCAAAGCCTCGATCGAGGTCTCCATGTTCCAGTGCGACGCTGGCGCGGAGGTAGTGGACCGAATCGCTCCAGAGCACGTCCCAATTCCAGGCCGCAATCGCCCGCGGCGCCAGGCAGGCCAACAACAACAGCGCAAGGGTCCAGGGCCGCCAAAGCAGGGCGGAATCCGGAGCCGGGCCGCGGGGAAAGTCGTTCCGCGGCCCGTTGATCAGTGTCTTCCAAACGTCTATAGGACGTTCTTTCAATGGCTGCATACGGGACGAATCCGTTTTGGCGTTTCCCTCTGCGGATGCAATGGTGAAATACGAGACGGAGGGGGTTTCTTGACGATCACCAATGTTGCTATAGTTTGCACGGATAGAACGGGCACGTTGGAGTCCCGGCTTTAGCCGGAATTTACGCAGGATTGCCGGCTAAAGCCGGGACTCCAACAAGTTCGTTGCTGCGCGCGCACGGCATATCGCTTAATATCGTGTAAAGATGGGCAAAACTTGCAGGATTTCCCGGTTGTAGGGCGTTGTGTAACCCGAATAGAATTGAAAAATAGGATCCGGCAGAAATTTCCTATAAAGCTCGCGCCGCCCTTGTCAGCGCGCCGAACTTTGCGTCACGTTGGATGACGAACTTCCGCTCTTGCCGGCGCGGTATTTGCGACAGCCGCCGCCGCACGCCCGAATTTTTTGAGTGCTCTGGTGCGGGGATTTTAGCGAATCGGGGCGCGGATCCCCTCACGGGCGCGCTGAGACCGTATGCATTTTTTGCAACAAAGTGTTGCACTTGCTGGATGCCGCCAAAGGGGCGAGTTCAAAAATTCCGCAGATCGCCGGCCGGTGTTCAGCGGTCCATTGGCGTAGGCCGTGAACAAGCGCAGCGCAGTTCCGGCATCGCTGCCCGTAGCTTTTCGAGCTAGCGGCCGGACTCGGCAAGGATGGATTCCAATGCCCGCACGTACGCGTCCGTGGTAGTACGCTGGGCATCAAGAATTTGGAACGTGTCGTAGGTGGGGCTGTTGGGGTCGACGTCATAGCTGGCAACCTCGTAGGCATGTCACGAAACCAGACAAAATTAATCTCGCCCCATTCGCGCGCGGCGCGGAATTGTGTCGCGGGCCCACGCGGCTGCGGCGTTTTCGCTTTCCGCCGCTCGATCATTTCAAGGGGCACTGGAGCCGGTCGCCGGGCCGCTGACATCCGACGCATTCTTGTCGTTCTCGGTCCATACCAAAGGCGGAAAAGCCACGTACGACTTCAACGCGCGGTAATGCTTGTTCGTGGCGCAATCGACGCCGAAATTCAACAACTCGCGGCCCAACCCCGGAATGGCAATGGCCTCGTTCTTCAAGGGAAAACACCGCTGCCGCAACGCTCGCGCTCCGGCCGGCGAAAGACTGTAGCACACGAGGCCGAACGCTCCTATCAATCGCAGCGGCAGGACCTCGTACACCCGCTCCTGAAATTCGGCCGTTCTAAGCCCCAGCATCGACGGATCGAACTGCATCACTGTCTGCTTGATCCCTTTGCGAACGTGCCGAACGGGGTCAGGCTTACGTTTTGTACTGTGCTTTGCAAAGTACAAAACGTAAGCCTGACCCCGCTGTCGGGCACTTGGGTTGCACGCAGCAGTTTCTGAGCAAGGTCCTGAACGGTCGGCGGGGATGGCCCGATGGCATGCGCGAACGGGCGGAAGCGTACTTGGAGGAGAAGGAAGAGCAGGCTGACCTTGGCAGTGGCAATACGACGTGACGTTGTGACGGCCCTTTTTTCCGTGGGCCAACGTGATCTGCTGTTTGCCGCCGCAGTCGCGCTACTTCTTCCAAAACTCCCAACACTTCTTCTTCGGTTTGGCCGGTGGGGATGAGAGGGCCGCAAGGGACTGCGGCCGGGGCCGCTCGCCATCCGCCACTTCGCGGATGATTTGAGCGAGGTAGTTGTTGATCTTGTCGCCTTGGCTGATCTTGATGGCGGCTGCAATCGACTTTTGCGCCTCGGCAACGCGGCCCGCTAACAGATAGGAAAGCGCGAGGTTACCTAGAAGACCAGCATTGCCCGGGTCGAGGGCAACGGCCTTTTCAGCTACTTTGACCGCTTCGTCGAACTTCCCGAGTTCCAGGCAAACGCCGGCCAGCTCACGAGGGACGACCTCGACAGTCTGTTCCAGTTCATATGCGCGTTGAAATGATCGGTAGGCGAGTTCGATCTTACCGAGCGCCATTTGCCCTTTGCCGTGGTACCAATGCACATTCCACGAATCGGGAGTGGCGACCATTACCTTTTCGAGCATCTCGACGGCCCGGGTGACTTCTTCGGCCACCTTGCCGTCGACCGGTTTTTCGCCGGCCGTTACCAAGTGTTCACTGATCACCTGCGAGGCAGTTTTGAACATGGCTTTGACGGGAGTGGATGTGCGACCAATGTAGACTTCCTTACCTGTTTCCTTGTTCCGGAACACCTCGATGTTGTCTTCCAGTCGCACGAATTCGAGGTTGTCCTGCCCACTGCGATCACAGAAGGATAATCCTGAACCTACATGCGGGTCCCATCCTTCACGGGCAACGACGGACTCAGGGCGCGTTCCTACCTTCCAAGCGATCACTGCCCTTTCCCATTTCGCCGTGACCAGCCATTCGCAGTACGGAGTGACTGACCGATCGAACTCGTTGACCAGCACGACATCTGAGTCTGGGCCTTGAGAGACGTTCAGGTCCAGCTTCTCAAGGGATCGCATGAACTTCTGCGCATCTGCTTCCGCCATGAAGCTGCATCGCCAAAGGTCGTCATCCGCCAGCGCCGTGGCATTTGGCGTCTCGATGGCGTGGTTCTCCAACAAATGCACTATGCGAGCCTTTTGAGCGACAACGGTGAAACCTTCAATGGGAATTGCCATGCTACGCCGATTCGTATCACTAGAGTTGACTATGATGGCGGTCTTGCAGGCAAGACCACGATCGCTGAGCGTCGAAGCGCAACCCGCACTCCGCCGATTGGGAGTCAGTGGGGAGGATCGGCTGATCGCCTTCCCGACGCCAGTCCAGCCTCGAACTGCGGCCGATTGTACCAGGGTTGGGCAGGTTGCTCCAGCGACAAGGTGGAGGAACCGGCAAGTGAGTACAAACGATCGGTGAGCGCGAAGAGGCGTACGGCAGCGCTTAGATATAGTCGAGGCAGGCAGTCCGAGTTGGAATCTGCCAATATCGCCGTGCCGGGTTTGTGGGTTCGACGGAAGAGGACTGGGGTCGAGATAAGGCAGGGTAGCTTCGGCCGAACCAGATTAGGTTCGAGGCGGAAGCCAATCAGGTTCGAGGGTTATCAGGCTTGCTTCGAGTTCATACAGGTGCCTGTAGGAGCTTCATTCGAGGATGATAGCTTGATAGCAGGGTGGGGCCGGGCGGCGTAGCCGTCCCGGCCACACCCAGGTGTATTGTAGTGTATTGTAGTGGGAAAATTTGACCCCCTAATTTACGAGGTATTTCGCGATTTTTCGATTCGCCATAGTGACTTGTTGGTTGTATTTGGGGTCGCCATAGTGACTTGTTGGTTGTATTCGAGGTCGCCATAGTGACTTGTTGGTTGTATTTGACACCCCCTCAGCCACGATTACGGCCCGGCCGCGGCGGCCAGAAGGGTGTCACAAATGGTTACGGCAGGGTGCTGGCCGGGTATGCGTTTGGCCGCCGGCCGGACGATCTTGGCTTGCGATAGCCGGACATTCTGTCCGGGTTCAGCCCGTCGTGGCGCCGCCGACAATGGCGTTGGTCGTGGTGTAGCCCGTCGTGGCGCGGCGGTTGTTTACAGTTGTAAACAGCCCAGGTGCGCCTGGAGTTGGCCGCCAGCGCCGACCATGACTGTCCAAATCTTGTAGTCGAAGATGCCCGGCCGCCCCGATTCATCCGCTGCCAGGGCCACCCGTTGGCCCTTCCACACCGTAGCGAACGAAATCAACCTCGATTGGTCGCTTCCAGGCGGTGTCGTGTAATCTGGCGTTGCTGGCAGTTGCTTCAATGACAAAGTGGGGATTACTGCCATCCACGTCGCCCGTCAGCATCAGGCTCGCCTTTCGACTGTGGTGCTGGCCCGGAAAAATGACCAACTTCAGACTCGGTGCGTGCCGCCGCCGTCCTTTCTTCTGTGCCGCCCATGCCTTTAGGCGCTCCGCCTCGGATGCAACAGCCATGGGGAGACGCCACGGGGCTGCGTGGCGAAGGGTATCGACAAGAAGCTTGGTCCATGCAGCGTCGGGATGGGCACAACACGCTGGCGGACTGATTCTCTCGCCCCCAAGAAGCCGGTGCAGATCATCAGAAACGCTTACGCGGTAGAGGGCCAGGGCCTCCTCGATTCTGCCCTCATCCAGCCACGCCAAGGCTTCCATCGCACGCTGGTTCTCATCTGCCGCTCCAGCCGATGCCGTTCCCAACAGTTCGTCCACGGGAACCTCGGCAGAGGTCCACAACCACGGGCAGCGATCCCAGCGATGCGCCTGGTTGGCGAGAATCGGATCGATCAGCTCAACGCGCACGACTTGCTCGCTGCGATGTTCAGGTCCGACCGCCGCTAGGCAGAGATCGCGGTCCTTGCGGGGCGCATTCACCGTGTCGTAAGCAGCCAGTAGAACTATGCTTTTGAGGGCCGGTCTTCCTGCTGCGTCCCAGGGAAAATGATGCACAATGCGGTCCGTTGCAAGCGACTCGATGTCGTGGTCAAACGCCCGTCGTCCTTGGCTCGTCAAGAGACTCAGGAACTCGGACTTCGGTTCTGAGACTCGACACTCCATCACCGTCCTGGCAGAAATCCCTTTCGCGATCTTCTGCAATCGCTTTCGCTCTTGCGCGGGATCGACTGGCTCTGGCCGGCGCCATGCTTGCGGAAATGCCCAAGGCACGATCCGTTGCACCACCTCGGCGGCATCGCGTGTGCTCCACACTTCGGGATTCTGGTCTTCGTCACTTTCGCGAAGCGCAAGGAGATAACTCTGATGATTCTGGTTGGGTTCGTAGATAAACGCGTAACCGGCGCGGCCGGAACACCGTATGCTGAGGCCGTTGGCGTGGCCCTGTTTCCCTGGCTGACACGCGAAGCGGCCGGGAAACTGTTCACCGAGGACTCCTTCAATGGGGGCGAAGTTATGCATAGGTCTGACGGCATGCCAGGTTGAATAAGATCGGCAGAACGCAGGATAACATGGGAGGCCGCCGTGTGCAACTCCTTGGCAGAACCTGCCGACAGGCCGCGGACCTCCAAAAGGCCGGTTCAGTCCGCCATTGGCTGAGCGCACTGCAAAAAGCGGCCAATCGGGATGCGAACTTGGGCCACCGCAAGACTCGGTACGGCGGCTGCCGGATCTCCGCTCTCGGCCGCCGGCCGACCCGATTCCACGCTGCCCGGCCACCAATCGGCCTCCTCCTGCCCGTCGATACCCGGACAATTTGTCCGGGTACGGCCGCCCCGCGATGCGAGCGACGGTCCGCCCCAGCCCCAGCGCCCCGCACTCTCCGCCCACCGCGCCTGCCAAATCCAAGGGCCCCAGCAAAATCGGTGTGGCGAGGTGCCAGGGGCCAGCTCCTGACGACTGTTAACAATTGTAAACAAACCGCCCGCGAGGCACGCCGGCGTTCTGCCCTGCCCCAGCCTCTACCACGCCGCCCAGCCGAGCCGATCGGAGAGCCAGAGCAGGGCGATGGCGAAGGAGCGAGAGGACGCAGCGGTCGGGTGTGGGGCGCAGGCGGCGGCTGGGAACCGTCATGTCAATTGATGATCTTGCAGTTCGGCAAGGCTTGATGCAGGCGCGCGACGCCTTCGTCCGTGACCTTTGTTCCGCGCAGCGTCATGGTTCGAAGCGCGGTCAGTCGTTTCAGGTATTCTATTCCAGCGTCATCAATCCCAGTGTCCAGCAACCCCAGGTGGCGCAGGTGTGGGAACCGAATAAGTCCTTCTAAAGCGTCACTTGTGATTTGGGTATGGCAAAGAAAAGCGTCGTCAATGTCCTTCGAGAAGTCGTCGACCATTAAGAAATCAACCTCGTAAACATCGATCAGGAAGTCTGGTCCCATGACCTCCTCAAGCCACCTCGGAGGGGGCGTCACCTCAGAGACCTGCCTACCGTAGTAAAGCACGAAACCGCCTAACTGCTGAATGGTCGCGATAGCTTCTCGCTGCTGCCTTGCCTTCCTCATCTCTGCCGCCAGCCAACTGAACGGCAAGGCCACGGCAACGGTCAATACCAGCAACGTGCGAATCCCAAACTGAAACCGCCAGCGAAAGACCAAGGCCGTCAGCCACCACAGCAGCATCATCCCCAGCACGATGCCCACCGCCGCCACCGCCACAAGCACCGTCCAGCCCTTCTTTTCGTTGAACGAGAACCACTTCGCCTTCTCCGACAGGAAAAGTAAGCCCGTCACCGCCATCGAGCCGAGCACGAGCCACCCGGGCGTGGGGCAATACTAGCGGCGTTTCTCGGGCGTGTCCATGCCGTCAGTATACCGCGCCACCAGCGGCCCTACCAGAATGGGCCTCCGAGCGCAGCCACCCTGCACGCCCGCGTTCCGATCGCCCTTGCCCGTTGCACGAAGGTTGCCGGGGAGGTCGTTCGAGGGCCGTGTTTGGAGTCCGCGGCCCCCTTGTGTCGCAGCCCGCCGCGGCGCAGTAGAATGAGAGGTGGCTCGACGCTGGGCGCTCCGTTTGGAGCAGAGCATACCCAGATCTGACACAGTAGGATGATATGACGGAGATCATGAGAACTACAAAATGTTCGTTTTCACGCCCCAGTTGCGCGCCCAGGGTCCATTGTTTGGTGCTTGAAATCAGTCTGGCCGTGGCGTTGATCTCTGGATGTGGCCATCCGCAGGTTGACGAGAAGACAGGTCCATCGAGCACCCAACCGACGCCTGTTGCTGATCGCAACGATGGATTCATAAGCACGCTCGATGTCGACGCCCTCGGCGACCACCCGCCCTGGAAATCGTACAAGCCTGGCATCGATGCCGTCGAGGTCTCACTGAAAATACCTCCAAACACGCCCGGAAACTCCGATCGTTTGATCCTGTATGTTCCACACGGACAACACCGTCGCCACTCCTTGGGCTGCGTGTTCGTCGCTCCCGCGGGCGCTCCGATCTTTGCCGGCAACTCGCAGGCCGATGGCGACCGCGCCGAGCACGTGCCCTACGTCAAGGCAGGCTATGCCGTCGTGGCTTTCGACATTGACGGGACGTTCGACCAAAACGACAAGACGCGGGCAAATATGCAGTCAACCTATGCGAAGTTCAAAGCAGCCGCCGGTGGAGTGGTCAACGGCAAGAACGCATTGGAATATGTCCTGGCACGACTACCCGAGGTCGATCCCGAACGGCTTTACGCTGCGGGTCACAGCTCCGCGGCGATTTGGGCCTTGCTTTTCGCCGAGCACGAGCCGCGGATCAAAGGCTGCATCGCCTATGCGCCGCTGCCCGATCTGTTCGGTAGATCCCCCAGCCATAGAGCGACTACCGAAACGCACTTTCCTGGCATCGCCCAGTTCTCGCCGCAAGAAGGCATTGAACGTCTGAGGTGCCCCGTCTTCGTATTTCACGCGGACGACGACCATACCATTCCCATTGTGATTACGCGGCGCTTCGTCGAACTGCTCAAGCCAACCAATTCCGACGTTACCTTCCATACCGTGCCCACCGGCGATCATTATCGATCTATGATCAAGGAAGGAATTCCGCAGGGCATCAAGTGGCTGAAATCTCTCCGGGCCGAGGCGAAATCGGAGCCGACGTTGCCGGTTGCCGAAAAATTTTAGCTGGAGCAAAGCGATAACTCCATGCTATCGATCGCACCCCAACCCGCCCGCGAGCCCACTCCGCCCTTCCAGTACACCCTGCGGACCTTGCTCCTCTTGTTCGTGGTGCTGGGGTCGTCGCTGGCGGTGTTCGGTGGGTGGGGCATCGCGGTTTTCGGTCTGGTCGTGGGGTTGGCGATCTACGTTCGGCAAGCCCAATCGTTGCCGTCGCTGGCAGAGCTTGTTGTGATCGTCGTAGTATTGCTGGTTCTCGTCGCGCTGCTGTTGCCCGCTGCTCAGACTGCCCGCGAGTCGGGCCGCCGTGTGCAGTGCGCCAGCAACCTGAAGCAACTCGCGATAGCTCTGCTATACTACGAAAAGGCGAACGGCTGCTTTCCGCCGGCCTACATCACCGACAAGAACGGCAAGCCCATGCACAGTTGGCGAACGCTGATTCTGCCGCACATGGATTTGTCTGCTCTGTATAACCTGTTCAAGTTCAGCGAGCCTTGGGATGGGCCGAACAACAGGAAGCCAGGGACGGTTCCGGTTATGGTCTATGTCTGTCCGAGTGACCCCGCGGTTCGCCAGCCTGCCGCTGCGCGGACAAGCTATGTGGCCGTGGTTGGGCCAAACACCGCTTGGGCAGGCGACAAGCCGCGAAAGCTCGCCGATTTCGGCAAGCATGCCTCTACGACGATCATGCTCGTCGAGGTGACCAATTCCGGCATCGACTGGGCGGAGCCGAAGGACCTATCGCTGGACTCGATCACCGCGGACAGCGGCGCTTCGACCACGCTGGCTTTGACGAGCAATCACGGCAAGCAAAAGGACTTCTTCACCTATATTTCTGATTCCCGCGTCAACGTGGCAATGGCGGATGGCAGCGTGCGGAGCCTGTGGCTTGGCAATCGATCTGCTGAAGAATTGCGGAAACTGTTCGAAATCGGCGGCTGTACGGAAGAAGAGATCGGCGAGCCGGAGCGGCACCTGAACTGGCCCAACATCGCCGCCCTGGCCGTGTGGCTTGCGTCGGTCGGCGCGCTGCTAGTCGGGGCGGTCAGGGGCAGGAAGACGTTGCTGGGGCCGCCGGCTGCCCGCTGAGGTCTCGATCGGACATGGCGGCAGCCTGATCGCCCAACGCACTCCAGCCACGGGCCTGCCGAACGGCAATTTGGCCTCGGCCGGCATTCTTCGTCGAACTCCTGGCGGCCGATGGTGCCCACGTTGGCAGATGTTGAGGTGATCTCTTGAAGTGGCTCCCACCGGCAGGGTAGAATACGTGCGCAGGCCAAGGGGATCGGCGCAACCCACGGAAGCGGGGGCTATCCCACGGCCCCTCCCGGCGAACAGTTCATTGTATTCTTAGAGTACCTTTCCTTAAAGGGTCGCGACTGATGTCCTGCTTTATTGTTCCAGTCTTTGCTTTTCTGGTCCTCGGTGCCGACCAGCCCCTCGTCCCATCCGCTCACTTGGACAGCGAAGGCGAAACTTGGCCTGTCGCCCTTACCCTCGATGGCAAGAGCTTGTTGGGCGTTCTGAAGAGCGGCGACCGTTGCGACGTGGTGGTGTGGGATACTACCAGCAAGTCGCGGACTTCACTGGCAAAGGGGAGCATGGGCTTACCCCTCGCGGTCTCGCCAGATCGTCAGAACGTGGCCGGGATGGTTCTAAGCAACATTAAGGACGCCTCGGCGGCCGCGGAAGTAGTCATTTGGAATGTCGCGAAAAGGTCGACAACCGCCGCGCTATTGAAGCTGAAAAAGACGTCGATGCCTCTTCTGCTCTGGCCGGCATTGCCCTGTCAGTCGGCGGACTTCTCCTGTGACTCGACCCTATTCGTCTTTGCGGACGGCAATACGAAGAAGGCCCACCTCTGGAATCGCGAGCCGTCGGGAGCATGGGGTGCGCTAAGGACGTTAGATTTGGCCCTACGAAGTGACGCGCCGAAGCCAACACTCCTTGAAGTAAAGTTCAGCCGTGACGGAAGGCAACTCTTTGTATTCTTCCCGATCGGAGAACCCGACAAGCCAATGTCGTCGGTGGCCGCCGAGACATGGGACATCTCCTCCGCACGCCCGACCGCCTGCCAAATACAGCCGGCGGATACGTACGTCTTTTACACGGGACCATTCCCTCACATACTCGGTGAAAATATCTTATGCTTCCAGGCCTCGGAGGGGTCGGGAAAAGGGGTGGTTGGTGTCGAGATCCCATCGGGCAAACAAAAGTATGACGTTGATGCCCTCACACTTTGGGCGCGGCTGTCACCAGATGGGAAAACCTGCGGCGACCTCCGTTGGCTTCTAATGAGCGGTCAGACCCTGCGCCCAGTAACGGTTGGATTTTGGAACTTCGATGATGGAACTCAGAGACGCACTGTAGAGCTTCCGAAATGCGACCAGCCGCCGATAGCTACTTTCACGCCGGACTCCCGCTGTTTCCTATGCACTGCCGGGCCAGACGGCCGGAGTGTTTTCCTGATCGATGTGAAGACGGGCAAGATTCACTCCTCTTGGACAGGCAGTGCGCCAGTGCGGGGCCTTTTCCCCATCAGCACTGGCGAAGTCGCCACGATCACTGTCGCGCCCAAGGCCGTCCTGCTATCCAAGATCCACGTACCGTGAGTGCCCATTGCGCGGAATTCCAATGCGAGGGAATTTCAGGGCCTGCTTTACCATGACTCAAAATGGAGGGATCGAAGAAGCAATAGAGGCAGGAGTGTCATCCAATCGAGCAGGCGGGGCATCGCCGGGTTGCCAGCATGTCACGGCCGCAGAGTCGCTTCGCGACCGCGGCCTGGTGGTGCTGCCGGCAGCTTTCGGCAGCCACGCTTTGCTCTGCCTCCAATCGCCCTCCTGAGCGCCCCAGCGCGTTCCTGGCGGCCTTCTCGCCGCAGGACCACTGCCGGAACCTTGATGCGTCGGCAGGCCCCAGGCGAGCGTCCAAGAAGCCCGCAGCCACCATAGACAATTCTCGGATCGGCTCTTGCGCTGCGACCACAGAAATCGTATGATAGAAGCTACCTCGTTATTGCGGGCATAACCTTCTTCCTTTTTGCCTTCTGACCTTCTGCTTGACCTTAGGCGGCCCCGTCGCCCTCTCGGTCGTTTCCTACTTCAGCCGCACCTCGCGGCAATCACCCTGTCGCCGCCCGCGTCGGGCATGGCGAACAACCCTTGGAGAAAATCCCATGGAACAACAAATGAGCTTGAAAGATGTCGCAGCCCTACTGGGCGTAAAAGCTTATCGCGTGGAGTACCTGCTGAAATCGGGGAAATCGGGGGACACGATACCAATTGGAAATGAAATGAAATCGGGGAAATCGGGGGACACGGAAATCGGGGGACAGGAAATGGGGGGACACGATACCAATTATTTGCGGCGGACCCGGCGCGCTGGACACTTTTTGGGTAAAGTTAAGGTGTGGTGTTTTGACTACGCTTAGCGGCCCGCGACACCCCTCCCAGGTGTCGCGCGGCCGCAGAGCCGCGAGTACATTTCGCCTTTTGTTGTGCTCTCCGTCACAGTCGGCCGTTAGGCCGAATTTTAGCGCCGGACTTTTCGTTTGTTTTGCTTTCTTCGATCAGCGTTGTATACGTCCCAAGGGAAGCGGTTGTCTGGCGATTGCGCGCGGGGGCGTGCCCCGCCACCGCAGGCAATCGCAACCTGCCAACTTTCGTCGGTGTGCGCCACGGACGCGCAAGATCCGCAACGGATGGGGCTGAGCACTGACGATCGCCCCATACCGGAGAAGTAGAGAACTCTCCCGAAAACCGAGCCCTCGCCGCAGCTTTTCGGCACTTTGTCTTGCCAGATGGCAATCTGGGAATGCTTGAGAGACGAAAACGCTGTCTGGTGGGGTACGCAACGGATTGCAAGACAACGAACGAATCTCAGCAACTTGGTTTCCTGGCGCCCGGTTAACTCTCCAACCGCCCAGTGGTAATCTCGACCTCGCGGATTACAATAAGGGGCGTTCTGTGGCTATGGCGCAGCAGGGTAGGTCTAATTCACGAGGTTAGTATGAAGTACATTGCACGGCGCTCGTTCCTGAAAAAAAACGCCGGTACGGCGGCCGCGTTAGCGGCCTGGCAGATCATTCCGCGGCATGTATTGGGGCAGGGGCAGACACCGCCCAGTGAGAAGGTCAACATCGCCGGTATCGGTATCGGTGGGCAGGGCGGGCACGATATCCGTCAGTTGGAAAGCGAGAACATCGTGGCCCTGTGCGATGTTGACCAGCGCCGTTCCACGGGGTTGCTCAATGCCTTCCCTAAGGCCACGTACTACCAGGACTATCGCAAGATGCTCGATGAGAGGAAGGAAATCGATGCGGTGGTCGTGGGCACGCCCGATCATATGCACGCATTTGTTTCCATGGCAGCCATGCAGCATGGCAAGCATGTATATTGCGAGAAGCCGCTGACACACTCGGTGTGGGAAGCTCGCCAGGTGGCCACGTACGCACGCGAGAAGAAACTAGCCACGCAGATGGGCAATCAAGGCCAGGCCAGCGCGGAGACGCGTGCGCTGTGTGAGATGGTGTGGATGGGCGTCATCGGGCCTGTCCACGAGGTGCATATCTGGACCGACCGGCCGTCGCAGGGACTGTTCAACGAGTACTGGCCACAGGGAGTGGGCCGCCCAACCGATACGCCGCCGGTGCCGGTTGGGATGAACTGGGACCTGTGGATTGGCCCGGCGCCGATGCGGCCGTACCATCCGGCGTACCACCCGTTCAAATGGCGCGGCTGGTGGGATTTCGGAACCGGCGCCTTGGGTGATATCGGCTGCCATTCCATGGACCCGGTCTTCCGCGCCTTGAAGCTGGGGCATCCGACCTGGGTGCAGGCATCCTCCACGCGGGTCAATACGGAGACGTATCCGCTGGGTTCCATGGTGACCTATTCCTTCCCCGCCCGTAGTGCCGATCCGCAGACGAACAATACCCATATCAAGGGCGTTTCCGGCGCGCAGTCTGGGGCCGTGGAGATGCCGACGGTCAAACTGGCGTGGTATGACGGTGGGCTGCGGCCACCGCGTCCCGAGGGCTTGCCCGAGGATCGCATGATGGGTGACAACGGGCGCCTGCTGATTGGCGAAAAAGGCTTCATCCTGGGCAACAGTGTTTATCCCGAGTCGCTTCGTTCCGACATTGCCGGCAAGACTCACTTCATTCCCCAATCACCTGGCCACTACCGCGAGTTTGTCAACGCCTGCAAAGGTCAGGGCCCGGCGGGATCGAACTTCGATTTTGCCGGCCCACTGGCCGAAGTGGTGTTGCTGGGCAATGTGGCCTTGCGTGCGCAGTTGCGCGAGCCGCTAACGCGGCACAAGCTGATGTGGGACCCGGTGGCCCTGAAGATCACCAATTTGCCGGAGGCCAATCAGTTCCTCCGCCGCGATTATCGCCAGGGGTGGACGCTGGTGTAGAGGCGGCACGCATCGGCCGGGTTCACAGAACTCCCGGAGAATTCTTGACATTTCACGCTTTGCCCCCTAGACTCAAAGCTGGGGTCGCGGATACACGCTCTGTCCGTTGCGAAGGAGCAACACGCATGTCCGATGCCACGATCACCCCAGTCCAACGAACCGAGGAGACCTCGATGAGCCATCCCGCCCGCATTTGGCTGACCCGCATGATACCCTGGTCCGCTGCCCTGCTCGTGCCCATAGTGCTGGCGGCCTGTCCGCAACCCGGCACCGCAGTCGATGACGCGAAGGCCGCCGAGAAGGCGCCAAACTCAGCTCAGCCAGCGGCAAAGCAGCCAACGGCCGCAGAGCCGGCTCCAGCACAGGTTTTGGGAAAGGGAAGCTGGTATCTCTCCGAGAATACGACCCCTTCAAACTGGTCGAAGACGGGGTTGTTCTATGAGAAGCCGTGGTACGACCACGTGGATGCCGGGGACAACACGACGCTGGAACTGTACGTCAAAGCGCTCACGCCGCATACCATCGAAGTGTTCAACGCCAAGAAGCTGGCGATTGGCATAGTGGCACGCCCAGACACCACTCACCCGAAGCCCAGTTGCGACGTCAAGCTGGGTGATTACGTCCAACTCACTGATCAGAAGTGGACCAAGGTCTCGATCCCCTTGGCGGATTTCAAAGGCGTAAATCTCCATGATGTGTACTTTCTTCCCGGATTGCCGATATCCCTGGGAACCGGCGACTATTCCCTAGGGGTCGACGAGATTCGCTTCGTCGGCGGATCGGCACCCGTTGTGTGGTATGGCGATGCCCACCCGAATAATCCGATCGCCATCCACGGGCCCGGCATGAAGGCCCGCTTCGTTGCCACCGGTGGCGTCGATGTGGACCAAACCGCGCGCAAGAAATAGGATTATGCCGACGGCATACAGGCTAGGCTTCTCACTCTGGAGCAGCGGGAAGAGGAATCCCGCGAGGCTCAGGCCCGACGACGCCGCAAATGGGCCGCACGGCATGCTGCAGCTATTCACTAGGCTGTGACGATATTATCGGTACAGAATACCAGATCGGCAGTAGTGGCCAACTACTGCCTTGAGTCGCGAGGCCAGTCGGAGCCTCCGTATCCTTCAGGGACCAAAGGATGTCTCTTCCCTGTAATCTGTGAAAGAGCGATAGCTGCGTTCACTTTCACGCTCTCGTCGGATAGAAGACTCTCCATGAGCGGTTTTGCATCAGCCGCACGCATGCTCCCGAGAGAACAGACGGCATTGCATCTGCTTCCGCGATCCATACTGGCATCCTTGGCAATCTCAATGAGCAGGGGAACCGTCTTCGCATCTCCAATTTTGCCCAGGACAAGCACAACCCAACTGCGCACTTCCGGGGACGGATCTTTTGCCAATGCGACCAATTCAGCCGGCGCACTCGACAGATTTAGGAATTGGAAAGCCACCACACCATCTTCACGAGTCTTGGCATCCTTGCTCTTCAATTGTTCGAAGAATGGCTTCAGGAGCGCAGGGTCCTGGGTCAGTTGGAAAAGTGCCTGACGTCGGGCGTCGCCTAAGAGGTCGTGGCGCAGCCCGTCGGCGCTGTCGTTGGCATTGGGCAGCTTGCTGACTTCTTCGGTTATCGTCTTGGCCGCCGCCGGCAAGCGGCGTCCCAATTCGGCCAAGGCGAAGATCGAATCCCGTCGCGCCGTGCCCTCCCCGCCTATGCACCCTCGCATCCCCATAGTCACTTTGTCCACGGCTGCCGTTTTGGCTAAGGGAACGATGGCCGCTTCCGATCCGAACCGTCCCAACAGCGTGGCCGCCTCGGATCGAACGGTCCAGTCACCGTCAGAGCGAAGCATATCGATCAGGAACGACTCCTGTGCCGCTCCGGGATGGGCGGCAGCCAAAGCCAGGAGGTCGCGACGATAGTCGGCATCCGGCTCCCGACGGATCGCTTCCGCCAGGCGTTGGAATTTCGTATCGTCCGCGTCCGGGCCGGTCATAACCTGCTTCATCCGGGCGACATTCACACGATGGCGCTCGTAAACTTCCCGCGAGGACGGCTTGGCCAATCCCAGAGAAACACCGCAGGCGAGGAGGAAAATCACTGAAAACGCTATACCCGTTCTCATAGGGGACCTCTTTGGCTGGGCGGCATGAGGCGAGAAAACTAACAGCTTAGACGCCAGTGCCATACGAATCGTTCCCATTGTCGATGCGAATCGTTTGTGATTATTTTACGCTTGCGACGACGCGTCCCGCAACGCCATAGGCAAACTGGCTCGCGGAACCGACAAGACTGGCGATTCATTGACGATTACGGAGAATCATGTCCTCCTCGACGGACGCCGACAGCCCAGCTTGCCTGCGGCGGTCACCCAAACGAATGGCACTAGCTTAAGCGAGGAGCCTTCGGCTAACATACAACAGCTTGTGATGGCACGCCGACGCGCCCACGACCGATTGTAGTCGCGTTCCTTAAGCTAATGCCATTCGTCACCCAAACCTCCGCAGGCAAGCGGCGCGGCCGCCGCCAACATTCAGGAACCGGTTGGTTTTTCTTGACCCTCGGCCGCCCGCCCAGAATCGCCAGGAAACAGCGTGCTGGGAGTGCCCAGAGCTGGCCTGAAATGTAGACCGCCAGAGGCATAGTTTCGGACGGTTGCCGGGGTCTTGATGCAGGGAAGGCGGCTAGAATGACGCCTAAGATGACAATCAAACGTGCCTTTGCGCCCATACCCACGGCTGGCGCGACCGGACGGGACGACAGCAACAAGATTTTTGCCCGCTTGCAAGTGCTCTGGATTGCTCGCCTTCAAGGCGGCCGGCTCGATGCCGGGGCGCCGGGCCACCGCCCTGTCAATCTCCTCCGGCCCCACCGTCCACGGCGGCAGGTCCAGGTCCTCGTCCTGGACATGGCTCGCAACGGCGTTGTTCGATGCGGGCCGCGGTCCGCTCCACAAACCCCGCGCCCCGATCGCGTAGCGACTGGCCGCCATGGCTTCCCGCAAGGGCGCATCGTCTGCCAGCAGGCAGGCGGCAGGGCAAGACGCACAGGGCGTTAACGTCCGCTTGCGGCTTGAGCCGGTATTCGGCTTGGCATTTCTGCCGGGCAACCAGATTGACTTGTGGCGCAAATTCAAGCCGCGCAAATGGTGGCGAGATTCTTTGCGTATTATGTGGGTATAAAGCGCGCTGAAGAAGATTCAGGCTAGGCCTGAATTTTCTGCGCGTACATTTGATCTTTGACAATTCGACCGGCCCCCGGCGTAGCCAACCGGGGGCCATTAGTAGCGGCCCCCTGGCGTAGCGAACCGGGGGCCATTAGCAATGCGCGACGCCGACTTTGCCCAAGTCGGCGTCCGCGCCGGCGGCTGCGCGGAAGCAGTGGCGCGAGGGTCTCGTTCCTCGACCCACCCTACACCCGCGCAACGGTCGCGAACGGCCCCACTAGCCTTGGCAGCAATTAATTATTTTTATGACTCTGCACTTAAATAGCTACAAGAAAGTACCCTGTGTCCTGCTCTCAGGTAGTGTACACATGAACATGTATCCAAGAAAGTGGCTAGGAAATGGCTAGGTTGACCACAAAAGTGGCTAGGAAATGGGACAAAGTGGCCAGGTTTTGTCTAGGTATTTCGGCTGTGGCGAGACTATCGTTAGAGTGTCAAGCGTTTTTTTCCCGCAGTTTCCACCAGGCGAGCAACGACCTTTTGGGAAAGCTGAATTCACCCGTGGAAGTAGAAAATCGCCTCCGAAACGCCAAAAGGGCCATTTTTTCGATGTGGCTACACCACTGCCTTACTCGGTACGGCGGATTCCTCGCGGTGGCCAAGACGGGAGAAACGCCGCGGGAAGCGGTTTTTTCTGACTCATGCCGTCTTCGACGCCGGCGAACAAAACGGCAGTCGCTGACCATGCTGCGCCGCGGTGCCCGGATCGCCTACATTCCCAGATACTCGCGCCAGAACTGCGGTTGGACCAGTTGTTTTGCCTCGGCCCGCCACTCGCGGGCCACGCGGCCGTGTACGAATAATAACCGTATTGCCGTCCGCAGGCCGCGGAAGAGGAATCCGAGGAATCTCTTGCGATCGCGCCGCAAGACAACGTAACTGTCGCTGGCCGGAACGTCGATCGCCACCACGTCGGCATTACGCAGGGTATACCAGTGCTCGTCGTTGTCAGTGAGTACGTGGTCCGCGACGGCTTGTGGTCCGGGGCTGGGGCGGAGCAGTTGCCTCAGCAGCGCGCCGACCACAGCGCACAGCCGCCGCAGCGGCGACGCGGGCATCGGCGGCCCGGCCACGAGCGGGAGGGAAGCGGTTTTCGGCAGCAGTTCGGGCGACAGGCTGCGGTGGACCTCCAGGACCCGCTTGTGGACGCGCTGGGGATTCTCCTTCAGCAGGGAAGGACCCAGGAGATAATCGTCCATCCCCTGGCACACGGCCCAGGCCTTGAAGTAATCCAGCATCAGCAGGCGATAGACAAGAATGCCCAGGAACGCCGCGGCAAGCGACAGCCGCGACCTGGGAAAGTGCAGGGCGACGGCCACGAGGACATTGCGCCGCGAATAGTAGTCCAGCCAGCCGCGTTTCTTCAGGTAGAACGGCTGGTGCCACACGCCCAGGCCGGGCAGCGAGACCGTGCGGACCCCCGCACGCATCAAGCGGCAACCATATTCGAGGTCGTCGCAGCGGATAAAGAAGGGCAACGGCAGTCCCAGGCGGTCGACGACCGACAGCGGACAAGCAAAGAACCACCACGCGTTGTAATGCGCGTATTGTGGCTCGGCCAACGAGAGGACGTTTTCGGGCGATTCCAGCGGCAGGTCCCGACCGCGTCCACCCACGCCGGTCCTCCAAGGAATGAGGAAACCGCCCGCCTCGTACATCCGCGTCGGCTGCAGCAGATCGAGCATTGCCCCGCCCACGGCGAACTCCTCCTTGGCCAAGGCGAAAAACGTGGCTGTGCGAAAGACGCTCTCCGGTTCGACCGTCGCGTCATCGTCCAGCAGGAGGACATGCGTGGTCCCCGCCAGTCGCTTGGCCTCCAGGATGCAGCGCGTGAATCCGCCAGCGCCGCCGAAATTCGCCTGCTGGAAAAACGAGGCCCTATCCGCGATGTGGTCCGGCAACGCGTGGAAGCCGGCGTGGTCTTGTACTTTCCGCGTGCCCTGATCGACCACAATCGTTCGGGTGAGGTAACCGGCCAACTCGTCGTCGTCGGCCAGCGCCTTGAGATTGTTGAGCACGAACTCCTCGCGATCGAACGTGCAGTAGCCGGCGACGAGTTTCACGGGCGCGGGATTGACGTCCAGCGCCACCCAATCGGCGGCAAGCAGCGTAACAGACTCGGAACGGGCTAGCAGTTCGAAGAAAAGCGTGCCGAACTCGCCGCAGGGCGGGCGCGGGACGGGTGCTTCCACCTCGATCGCCTGATTCTCGCCGTGGAAATCGACGCTCGCCACGTCGCCGGCGCCGCAGGCGGCGGACGCCCGCCAAAGACGGACCGTGCCCCTGCCCGAAAGGCGCAGGCGGAGCACGAGTCGATCGAGCGTGCAGTGTCGCCGCCAGTAGGCCTCGAAGAAACTGTTGAAATAGGTGTTGCTGTCGATCCGTGCGCCGCGGCCGAGGAGCATCGACCGCCGGTCGACAATCGCCGCGGCGCAAGACCCGGCCGCGGAGGCGCGATCGAGTATGCGGTAATACAACGGTGCGACGTCAGGGGCGGACGGAAAGACGACGCGTTGCAGCACCAGATCCGTCATCCGCTACCCCGTTCACGCGGCTTCCGCGACGCGCTCCGCAGGGAAGGGCAGGATCTTCTCGCCAAAGAAGGGCACGATCTGCTCGCGGAAGGTCCGCAGGGCCGAGTCGACGGTCTTGTCCATGTCGAGGTACTTGTACGCGCCGAGCCGGCCGCCGAAAATCACATGGGTCTCGCGCGCGGCAAGCTCCGCATAGGCCGCCAGCACCTTCTTGTCCGCTGCAAGATTTAGTGGATAGTAAGGCTCGTCGGCCCGCGTAGCGGCGCGCGAAAACTCTCGATAGATCACCGTCTTCCCGGCGGCATGATCTCGCTCGCCGTGAAAGTGCTTGAACTCGTGGATGCGGGTATAGGGGATTTCTTCGTCGGCATAGTTGACCACCGCGGCCCCCTGGAAATCGCTGACGGATGCCACTTCTTTCTGGAAGTCCAGGGTCCGCCAACCCAGTTCGCCCAGTCGATAATCGAAGTAGCGATCGATCGGCCCGGAATAAACGACAAGCTGGTCGGGCCGGATTTGCCGGCGGGCCTCCATGAAGTCGACGCCCAAACGGACGTCGATTTGCGGCGAATCGGCCATCTTCTGGAACATCGCCGTATAGCCGTCGACCGGAATCCCTTCATGCGGATCGGAGAAGTAGAACGGTTCGAAATTGAATCGCACGGGCAGGCGGACGATAACGTCCGGCGGCAGTTCGCGCGGGTCCACGCCCCATTGCTTCTTGGTATATCCGCGGACAAAGGCCTCGTAGAGCGGGCGGCCGATCGAGGAAATCGCTTTCTCTTCGAGATTGACAGGCGCGGAAAGGCCGGCCGACGCCGCCTGGCTGTCGATCAGTTCTTTCGCCTCGCCGGGGCTCATGCAGCGGCCAAAGAAGGAGCAGATCGTGCCCAGGTTGATGGGCATGGAGTAGACCTGTCCCTTGTAAACGGTCAAGACGCGGTGCCGGTAGTTGCTGAAAGTCGTGAAGCGGTTAAGGTACTCCCAGACCTCTTCGATCTTGGTGTGAAAAATGTGAGAGCCGTACTTATGGCATTCAATGCCGGATTCGGCATCCGGTTCGGAATAGCAGTTGCCGCCCAAGTGTTTGCGCCGCTCCAGCACACAGACGTTCTTGTGGAGTTCATTGGCCACACGTTCGGCGATCGTCAGGCCGAAGGGACCGGCCCCGACTACGACCACGTCGTAGTCTTCCAGGGCACGTCTTAGTTTTGGCGGGCGTTGCATAGTCACGCCCGCATAATCGGTTTTGGAGCCTGTTGGACTTTAACGATTGCGCAAAGTTTACTGTGCTATAAAGACAAGGCAGGAAACATGGGCAATGTGGACGTGTTTTTGGTTGGCGATTGGGAAAACCCCATTGCTCCCCGACGCGCGAATCCGTACCATTCGGGCCTTATTTCCCTTGTATCCTAAGCTTGGCGGAACCGATTCTGCGACGGATGGTCATGCATAACCCGAAGGTCTCCGTAATCGTTCCTGTCTATAACGTGGAGGAGTATCTTCGCCAATGTCTTGATTCGCTGGTCCACCAGACGCTTGATGACTTGGAAATCATCGTTGTCGACGACGGTTCCACCGATGGCAGCCTGAGCATTGCTTGGCAGTACGCCGAGAAACACGCGAACCTTCGCGTCATCAGCCAGGGCAATCAGGGATTGTCCGGGGCCCGCAACACTGGTATGAAACATGCCGCGGGCGAATATGTGGGCTTCCTGGATAGCGACGACTGGGCGGGCTTGGATATGTTCCAGTCGCTGTACGAACGGGCCGTCGAAGACCGTGCCGAACTTGTAATTGCCGACGCCAAGGTGGTGCGGGAAGACCTTCGTACGGTCGACGCATTCTTTGACCGTGCGGCGTGGGACGAACTTCCCGTTCGCTACAAGAACGGTCCCTTCCGCATCAACGAAGAGCCGCGGGCCTTGCTGCTCGAGCCGGCCGCATGGAAACGACTTTACAAACGGTCTTTTCTGGACCGTCTCAGCTTCCAGTTCGCTTCGGGCCTCATTTTCGAAGACGTGCCGGCGCATTTCCAACTCCTCCTGGCCGCCGACGCGATATCCCTCTTGGACAAGCCGGTCTGTTTTTACCGCATGGGCAGACCGGGGAAGATCACAGCTCGGCGCGATCGCAGCGTGTTTCAAGTTTTCGACATTTTCGATCTGGCGCAAAGCACGCTGTGGGCGTCGGCGGCCGACGAGCTTGTTTGGGCCCTGTATGTCAAGGTCCAGATGCGGTTCTGTACGTGGTTGTTCCGGCAGATCCGTGAGAACGATCGTGCGGACTTTTTCACCCGCTGGGCAGCCCAATTGCGTCGGGTCCCCCAGGCGGCGTTCGTACGGCACGCACGTGAATTTCCCGCTCTGCGGGAGCGTTTTGCGGCGTTTTGCGTGCGAAAAGGCTGGTTCTTGCCCATGAAGCATTACTGCGCCGCCATCGCCTGCGTCAGGACATGCTTGCCCCGATGAGGGAATCTGACCTTGACAGTCTTCGAAACGAATTCGTATATTCCGCCACCAGAATTGAATCCGAGCGTTCTTGCGACAAACCGCAACTGCCAGCGGGAATACTACCGATGCTTATTAGCGTTGTCATCAATACCTACAACCGTGCCGGAAGTTTGCGAAATGCGCTACGGAGCCTGCAGTTCCAGACGTATCGCGATTTCGAAGTCATCGTGGTCAATGGACCGTCGACGGATGACACCGAGCGCGTGTTGTCGGAGTTTTCGGAGGTGATCCGCGTTGGGAACTGCCCGGAAACAAACCTCTCCAAATCGCGGAACATTGGCATCGCGCTCTCCAGCGGCGAGGTCGTCGCTTTTATCGACGACGATGCGATCGCCGAGCCGCAATGGCTGGCGGCCATCGCCTGCGGCTACGACTCTGCAAAAATCGGCGGGGTTGGCGGCATCGTCTACGATTACACGGGATACACGCTGCAATACAATCGGCTTTGCTGCGACCGCCTGGGCGAGCCCCATGCCGATCTTTCCGCCCCCTTTTCGGCGCAGAACACGCGCGACGCGGATCCTTTCTTCCACCTCCTGGGCGCGAACTCCAGTTTCCGCCGCGAATGTCTGGTGGAGATCGGCGGATTCGACGAAGAGTTCGACTACTATCTCGACGAAACCGAAGTCTGCATGCAGATTATCGATCGTGGATACGTCCTCCGCTCCGTCGACCAGGCAGCCGTACATCACAAGTTCCTTGCCAGTCACCTTCGCACCGAAGGGAAGTTTCTACATCATCCCTATAGCGCCGTCAAGAACCGGGCCTACTTCGGGCTGCGAAACCGTAGCGCCCGGCAGCCGTTTCAGAAAGTGATGGAGCTTAGCCGCGCCTTTGCTGGCCGGTTACAGGCGGACGGCCGCCTGGCGGCAAACGACGGCCGGCTCTCTCAGCAGGATCTTCCCGCCTACGAGAAGGAAATTCACGAGGGCCTGATTGCGGGAATCGACCAGGGGCTGCATGGCGCGCGCCGCAGTGCGGACCTGCCGCCGCCGTGTCCGGACCGCTTCCTGCCTTTTGCGACGGTGATGCCAGCGGATCCCCGCCTCACGATCTGTTTTGTTTCCCGGGAGTTCCCTCCTTGCGGCGGCATTGGCAGGTTCACTTGGGATCTGGCCCGGGGAATCGCCGTGCGCGGTCACGAGGTCCATCTCATCACCGCGTCGGACATCCACAACCGCGTGGACCGCGAAGAAGACGTTTGGGTACATCGGATCCAGCCGGAAGAGACGGGCGCGTGGAAAGCGGCGGCGGCGAGGCTTCCGCTCCGCGTGGTCTCTTGGGCCGAAGCGGTCCACCGCGAAGTCGGCCGGATCGCGGAGACGCGGAACATCGACTTGGTCTCGGCGCCCGTATGGGACTGCGAAGGGCTGTTCTGCCACTTGGACGACAGCCTGCGCACCGTGCTGACGCTGCACACGACGCTGTATACGTTGAGCGAAACGGACCCCGCCTGGGCGGCCCTGCGCGACTTGCCTGCTCGCCTGGAAATGGAGCGCCGTATCGTGTCCGAGGCGCCCTGCATGACCGCGCCCAGCCACGCGATCCTCGAAAAGGTCCAGAAGAACTACCAATTTCGCGCCGATCCCGAGCGCGCGGTTGTCGTGCCCCACGGCACTCCGGACAGGGCCGGCACTTACAAGTCCCAGCGCAACGACGACCGAGTTCGCGTTCTTTTCGTGGGCCGCCTGGAAAGGCGGAAGGGAGTCGACACGCTGATGAAGGCTGCGATGCGGCTCGCCCCGCGATACCCGCGCGCCGAGTTCATTTTTGTCGGCGACGATACGATCGCCGGCGACAACGGCAAGACCTACCGCGCCTGGTTCGAGGAGCAGTTCGGCCGCCAACTCGGGCGGGAGAGAGTCGTTTTCAAAGGCAAAGTCTCCGAAGATGAACTTTACCGGAATTACGCCGACTGCGACGTGTTCTGCGCCCCTTCGCGGTTCGAATCGTTCGGCCTGATCCTGATCGAAGCCATGATGTTCGCGAAGCCGGTCATCGCTTGTTCCGTGGGAGGCATGAGCGAAATCGTCGAACACGGCGGTAACGGTTTTCTGGCCCCCGTCGATGACGTCGATGCCCTGACGAAGTACCTTGCGGAACTTATCGCATCTGCGGAGATGCGGCAACGGTTCGGGCGACGTTCCAGGGCCCTCTTCGAATCGAACTTCACCGTGGAACGCATGGTCGACAAGACCTTGCAAACCTACGCCCATTTTGTCCGTACTTGGGTCCCGGCAGGAAGCACCTGAAATGATCGATACCATCCAGTTCGTGAACGGATCCGCGGCGCGCAGCGGCACATCGGCGTCCGCGGCGCGAGAAAACTATGACGAGGTGGAAAGCCTGGTGGTCTCGCTCGTCGTCGGCTGCGTCGTCGAGCGGGACGCCATTTCGAACATCTGCCGGCAACAGATGGATGCCATCGCCAATTGGGCCCGAGCCAGGGGAATTCCGCTGCAGATCAGGCTCTACGCGCTGCACACCGACGTGAGCGACTCCCGCATTTTCCGCGTGCCCAACGTGCTCAGCCTCGTCGCGGACGACCATTTCCAGCGGTCGGACGTAGTGCTCTTCCATTTTGGCATCTACTACGAGTTGTTCGACGCGATCCAACTTGCGCCGCGCACGGCGCGGACCGCCGTCTACTACCATGGAATCACCCCGCCTTTTCTCTTTCCCGACGACGAAAAGCAGCGTACCATACAGCACCAGTCGTACAGGCAGGCCGTGAACCTGCGGGCCGCGGACCTTGTTTTCGCCACAAGCTCATTCCTGATCGACGATCTCCGCGCCAACCTGGGCATCCCGTACGAGCGGATGATTCGCGTGCCGCCGTGCGCGTCTTTTGCTCCGGACGACCGTGCCCTGGCGCCTGATGCCGATGCCGACATGGCGTTGCGCTTGATCTACGTCGGTCGATTCATGCGGCAAAAAGGCTTGCACGACCTCCTGGAAGCGGTCCGCCAGCACCGTGCCGCGAACGGCCGGGCACTTTTCCTCAACCTCGTAGGCAGCCGAAGGTGGGCCGACGAAACCTATCTGCAGGAACTGAACACGTTCATCGAGCGTCACGGTCTCGGCGAATCGACGAACATCGAGTTCGACGTTCCCAGCGCGAGCTTGCGGGAGCGACTTGGCATGGCTGACGCCCTGGTGATACCTTCTTATCATGAAGGGTTCTGCGTGCCCGTCATCGAGGCCTTGGGGAGCGGCCGGTTTGTGATCGCGTCCAACGCAGGCGCGCTGCCCGAAACCACGGGCGGCCTCTGCCGGACATTTCCCGCGGGCGACGTGCCGGCACTCGTTTCCCGCCTGCAGGAACTCAGCGAATGCTATCCCGCCCGCGTGCCAACGGATTTAGGCAAGCTCGCCCGCCAGGAGTGGTTGGACCGCGCGCGCGGCTATGCCGCGCACTTCACCCGGGAACGTCACGATCAGAGGTTCTGTTCCGCATTGTTTCATGAGCTGTCCGTTCCCGTCAACGATACGCGGAAATGTGCGGCGGCGGACCGCCGCAAACTGATCCTGGGCCTTGCCGTTCAGCCCTGTGCGAAGCCCGTAAGCTTGAAGTCGGAAGCATTTCTGCGGGCCGTTTCCCTGCCCTACGTAACACTTGGACAACTCATTTCCCAGGAGGGAACATCGATGCGAATTCTCGGACTTTTTCCCAGGATATTCCGGCGCGTGGGCAGGGAAATCGTAGCGTTCGGGCGCCGGCTTAAACGCAACCGTTACGGCGACAAGGTGTGGCGGGGGCTGAAAAAAGTCCGGTCGCGAGTCTCCTGGCTGCTGCACGTGCCCGCGAACTGCCATTGGTTGCGCAGTGAGATCAGCCACCTCACGTGGTCGTCGCACTCGGTGCATGATATTTTGGATTCGTTGAGCGACGTCGTGCTGGCGCAAAGCCGTCGGCTCGAATCGCAGGAAGCGAGTCTCGCGGCGCAACAACAGCTTTTGGAGGCGCTGGCGGCCGAGATCGAGAAAATGGCGTCGCGGCGGGCCGATCACGGCGATCGCGAGCCGGTGCCCTCGATCCATTCTCTTGGCACGACGGTTCGATCCAACGTGAAATCGCGCGCTTCGTAGAGGGCGACTGCAATTTTTGAAGACCGCGCGGAACCTGAAACACGTTCGATGAACAGCACCGGCCGCTCGGGCAGGCGGCCGCTTCCAAGAGGACATGGATGACTCCCGTAAACTCGGAATTGCGATTGGCCATCGTTGCCACGCCGCGGGGCGGCAATACGTGGCTGCGATTGCTGCTGAGCGACCTGTTGGATGTTCAGCCCCTGGCCGTCCACGATCCGGACGATTGTCCGTGGGACAATCTGCCGCCGCGGTTCTCCTTGACCGTCCACTGGCATCGAACGCGGGCGTTCGAAGAACTCCTGGCGCGGCATCGCTTCCGCATTATCGGCATCCACCGCCATCCTTTAGACACGCTGATTTCCATTTTGCACCTCAGCCATCACGACGTCCAGTATGAGTGGCTGCGGGGCGAAGGCGGCAGTGAGGACTGCATTGTGGGCGCGATGCCGCTCAGCCGGGCTTTTTACAAGTACGGCGCAAGCCGACGCGCCGCCGCGTTGCTGAAGGTGAATCTCGAGTGGTTTGGCCATCCGGCACGATACGAGCTATGCTACGAGCACCTGGTCGAGCGTACCGAGGATGAGCTGACCGGGCTGTTCGACTGGCTGGGGGAGGCGCCGCGCCGTAGCATTCGCGACGTCATGGCCGAGCGCAGCCTTTCCGCCAACCAGAAGAACTTTGCCGCGCACAGCCACTTCTTTTGGAAAGGGCAACCCGGTCTGTGGCGATCGTTGCTCTGCCGCGTACAAGCCGAGTTGCTCGCCCAAGCCCACTGGCAAAGTTTTGCCCGATTCGGCTACCTTTGCGACCCCGACTTGGACCTGACGGCTGCCCAAGCCGACGCAAACTGGATCAAGCTGGTCCGCGAGGACCACAAGCGAGCTGCGGCCGAAGTAATTGCGTCGCGCGCGGAGATGGCGAACATCCAGGCGGAACGCAAGAGTTTGCAGGACCAAGTCGACCGCCTGACAGAGGAGAATCGGAAACTTGCTGGATCGCCAGCGGCGCACGAACCAGCAGAGACGCAGTCGATGAATTGTCTTGGTCGCTGCGCGTGATGATAAGGGTACGCCCGGGAAGATCTTGGACAAATCGTTACGATCGGACGCCTGTAGGGAACGCCGGGGTACGCGCATGGCGGGTCGATGGCGTTTCTTGGCGAACTCGAACGCCGATCGCCATCAAGGTCCCTGGCAAATTCGTGCGAAACCGAGCTTGACGGCTGCCGCCGATCCGCGTATTTTCCGGTTTATGGGGATTGGATTCCCCATAAATCGGTGGGAGGAGAAGTGACGAAACAAATCTTCGAATATTCCCGGAGCGCACATCGCTCCTCTTGTGTGTGCGCCGCCAGTGGTTTGCCGGGACCCTCCCATCGCTAATCCGGGCGCGTCGCGACGATGCCCAGATCCCAGCAAGGCGAAATCGGATTGTAGATCTTACCCAGGCGGTAAGAGAGCGGGGTCAAGCCGTTCTGCGCGACGATATCCATCCATTCGAATTCGGTCAGGGTATAGATGTGCTCGGGGGCATCGTCCCAATCGCCGGGGACGAAGAAATGCAGCACTCCTGCCGGCTTCAAGACGCGGCGGATTTCTTGGAAAGTGCATTGCAGGTTGGCCGAGTGCTCGATGCTGTGTCCGGCGTAAACCAGATCAAAGAACGCGTCGGGAAAAGGGAGTTTCGTGTTGTCCACGTGAACGATGTTGTCAGGATCGAGCCCATACTTTTGGAATAGAGCGCGATTGACATTGCACACGTCGGCATTGATGTCCAAACCGTGGTACAACAGCCGGGACGGGATAATGAGCCCGGAAAGCGTGATGTCGTTCAGATAGCCGACTCCGATGTCCAGAATGCAACTACCGGGCCGGCAATTCGCGTAGACTTCCCGCAACCGCTCAAGATATGCCTGCTGTACCCGGCGCGACACGTCTTCCGGATCACCCTGGGTCGCTGCATAGGCGCTCCATTTGTCGAATTGTTTTGCATGGACTTCGACAAACGCAGCATCCGCGCCTCCAGTCGGCACAGGTTCGGCCGTTGCGGATTGGGGCCGAGTGGCGACCGGCGGCAGCGGTATTTGGATCCCTTTGAAAACCAACTGATCTGCCGCGCTGAGTTCGTTCTTGCCAATCACGACCAGTTTGATGACCGCGGAAACGGGCGTACCGGAATCGAGCAGCGTAATCGCTTCAGAACGTAGGCGGGGCGCGTAAAGGTCGACGCAGTCGGTGATCTCATCATTGACGTAGACCAGGATCTTGCCCGACCATGCATGCCGAAGGAAGATGCCGCGCACGTAGGTCGCGTTGTCCAGCACGATAGAGACGAAGGCGCCTCGGCCCGTCAACAGCACGTGATCCGGGTTCGCCGACAGCGCGCTGGAGTGCGTGATGGCACTATCGGTGTACGGAAGGTAGGCCAAGTGGTCTTTCCGTTTCTTTTCCAGCCTCTGCATAGCTCCCCTCCTTTTAGCCGCCAAGCTTCTAATTTGAACGTAATTCCACACTTTTTGTGCGTAATCGCCGCACGGAAGCCGGCGCACAAATCGTCCGACTTCTCTTCCGACTCGATGGAGCGACTTGGGAAGCACTGGGGAAATCCGCATCGATTTCTCCTCCCTGGGAATGAGTTGGTCAGATCGCGCGCAAAGGCTCAGGAAAGCGATTCCGGCATGTTATACAGCCAACCCGAGCCACCGACAATAGGAATTGCGGACGCGAATTTCAAGCGCCGATTGACGGCTTATCCCACAATCGAGCTTGACATCGACGGCGGATCCGCCTATTTTCCGGTTTACTAGGAATGGATTCGCTCTAAATCGATCGGAGGAAAACCGATGAAACAAATCTTCGAAGAGATGTATCAGAAGAAAATCTGGGGCGGCGGCTCGGGCGTGGGCAGCTTGCCGGAGGCCACGGTCCGCTACCGGGCCGTCCTCCAGAGGCTTTTGGCGGACTATCAGGTCCGCAGCGTCGTCGACATCGGTTGCGGCGACTGGCAGACCGGTTCGCTTGTCGATTGGACGGGGATCGAGTACACGGGCATCGACATCGTGCCGGAGGTCATCGAGGCCGACCGCAAGCGCTACGGCCGCCGTGGCCGGCGCTTCCTTTGCGGAAACGTGTTGGAGATGTCGCCGCCGGCGGCGGACCTGCTGATCATCAAGGACGTTCTGCAGCATTGGGCGCCGGAGGACGTATTCCACTTCCTGCCGCTGATGGACCAGTACCCGCTGGCCCTCGTGACGAACGACATCGAGGATCCAGATCCGCACAAGGAAATCCTCTGGACCGAGCATTGGCGGCCGCTCGATCTGACCAAGCCACCCTTCAACCGCAACGGCGAGGTGCTCCTGGTGGATACGATCCGCCCCCAGGATCCGCCAAAAGCGACCATGCTCTTCCGCAACACGCATGCCACTTCAGCCAGGCTGCGAAGGGCCGAAACGGTGCCTGTGCCGTCGCGCCAGCCTGCCACGCCGGCCGGCACGAAGAGACGCTGGTGGATGTCGTGGCGGAAGCGACGCGAGGAAGAATCGGCCTGCGGGCCATCGCCTCGGACCATCGCGCAACGGGGCACGGAGTTTCGCATTGTGCCACCGATCGAGGTGATCGATGACGTTGATTTCCGCGAGGCGAAGCGAGAATCGCTCAACCGGCTATGCAATATCGTCGACTGGCAGGCCTGGGGACCGCTGAGCACCGTGATGAACCAACTCGCGGACTCCGTGACGATCCATCGCAAGTCCTGGGAATACGCGATGTGCATCCACGGTCTGGACAAACTTGGCGTGGTGACGCCGGCCAGCACCGCCCTGGCCGTGGGCGCGGGATACGAGAGACCACTCTTCTATTTCGCAAACTGCATCGCGCGCATGGTGGCCACGGATCTGTATGACAACCCCGGGCATGAAGGGCAGCCGGCGATGCTTACCGATCCGGAACGGTTTGCCCCGTTCCCTTACCGCAAGGAAGCGCTCCAGGTGCTGCGGATGCCGGGTGACGCCCTGGACTTCGAGGACGACACGTTCGATTTCGTCTTCTGCCTCTCCTCGATCGAGCACTTCGGGAGTCGCGCCGCGCAGACAAGGAGCTTACAGGAGATGCGGCGGGTCGTCAAGCCGCGCGGCGTGATTGCGATCGCAACCGAACTTATTCTCAACGATGCAACGCACCATGAGTACTTCACGTATCCCGAGCTCGAAGAGATGTTCCTGCGGGCTCCGGGACTGCAGTTGGTCGGGGGCCCGCTGGATCTGCGAATTGCCGATTCGCTCGTCCGCTACCCGGTCATGCTGGACTCATCCAAGAATCCCGCCATCGCCCCGCACATCGTTCTGTACTCGCACGGCGTCCTGCTGACGTCGGTCATGTTGTTCTTGTCGAAGGCGGAGTAAGGGAAGCACGCCTGGCGGTATTGTCTGTCATTGCGACATGAGATAGTTTCCCAGCCAGGAGTCGAATCGTGCCGCCCTTCGGACTCTCCTCAACGTGAACGGGGGCCAGTCCACCACCCGTCGCGGACAATCTCCTGTCATGCAAGCCTTCGACCATTTGCACGTCTGCCTGCACTCGAAGACGTTGCGTTGGAGCTACGGTGCGATGGTCGGCCGGGAGGGCGCTCCCTACAGACGAAAAGTGTTCAAGTTATTTCTGAGCGCGCCCCAACAAGCAGCGTCAAACCGTGCCCAGATACAACCCGCTTCCGTCGGTGATCCAGACAAGGACCTCGCCCGAGGACGTGTTCTGCCAGAGCAAGTCCACCAGTCCGTCGTCGTTGAAGTCTCCCACGCCGGCCAACGTCCAGCCCGTGTCCAAGGGGACGGTTCCGAGATACTGCCCGCTTCCGCCGGTGATCCAAGTGAGGACGACGCCCGAGGTGTCATTTTGCCACACCAGGTCCGCTTTCTTGTCGCCGTTGAAGTCTCCGATGCCGGCCAACGTCCAGCCCGACGGCACCGTGCCGAGATTCAGCCCGGTTCCGCCCGTGAGCCAGACGAGCATCACGCCCGAGGTCGTATTTTGCCACAGCAGGTCCGCTTTCCCGTCGCCGTTAAAGTCTGCGACGCCGGCCAACGTCCAGCCCGAGGGGACCGTGCCGAGATACTGCCCGCCTCCGCCCGTGAGCCAGGCGAGGATCTCACCCGACGACGTATTTTGCCACACCAAGTCCGCTTTCTTGTCGCCGTTGACGTCTCCGATGCCGGCCAACGTCCAGCCCGAGGGGACCGTGCCGAGATACTGCCCGCCTCCGCCCGTGAGCCAGGCGAGCATCTCGCCCGAGGACGTGTTTTGCCAAACCAAGTCCGCTATCCCATTGCCGGTGAAGTCTCCAATGCCGGCCAACGTCCACCCTGACGGGACCGTGCCGAGATTCAGCCCGCCTCCGCCCGTGATCCAAGCCATGATCTGGCCCGTGCTTGTGTTTTCCCAGAGCACATCCGCTTTTCCGCTGCTGGTGAAGACGCCGTTCCCCAAAATCGTCCAGGGATTGTAGGTAAACTTGTCGGCTGCGGAGGTGGGCGAATTGACGCCCGAGTTCGTAACCGTCACGTCCACCGTAACGGCGGTCGTGCTAAGCGGACTGGCGACCGTGATCTGCGTTCCTGCCGTGTTGATGTTCGAGCTGGTTATGGGGACTACGGTCGTGCCGAAGTTCACCGCGGTCGCGCCGGTGAAACCCGCGCCCGTGATCGTCACTGTCGTGCCGCCGGCCAAAGGCCCCAGCACCGGGCTGACGCCCGTCACCAGGGGCGCACTCAGGTTTAGCGAAGCAAACGCGGTAGTCGTACCCTGGGTCAAGGCGATCACCAAATAGCCGTACCCGGGATTCGACGGGATATTCTGCACCGATGCCGTGCCGCTGGCCGAATTCCAATAGACATTAAAAGTTTGGCCGCTAATCTCGGTTCCATTGGTAGTGGTATTGGGCGTGTTGTTCCAGTAGGCGGCGATGGAGGCCACGGGGGTCGCCCAACTGGCCGTGGGGAGGAGATCCCAAGTCCCCGCATTGGTGAAGCCAAAGTCGATCTGCGTCTCGGCTGCGGAATCCCAATAGGGAGTTGTCAGCGCGATGCCAAAAGGCGTTGTGTCCGTCGACGTGATCGTACCAGTCCACGACCCCGTCGAACCGGTTTGCGACCAGGAAATCGATGTCGACGAGGTGACGCTGATGTTACCTGTGGCAGCAACGACCTCGGTCGAAGGAGACGTGACAGCCACATTCCCGGTGAGGTTAGGGCTATTCGCGGTGTTCAGGGTCAAGGTGCTGCCGGATGCTGGAATGGTCGCGGCAAAAGTGCCGCCGTTGGCAGGCGTAGTGATCGTGCCACTGAGGTTTCCGGTGATTGTCCCGGCGGTCTGGCTGGAGAAGGCCACCGTGCCCGTCAAGTTGGCGGGGTTTGCCGTGTAAGAAGTAGAGTTGTAAGTCCCCGACGCTTCGCCGTTGCTCGTCTGGACCGGAACCGTCAGATAGATCTCGGGATTGACGACCACGCTGGGAGTAACGACGCCGGACAGGAGTTCTCGGCGCTCCAGCATTTCACACCGCAACTTGCAAAGGCGGTGGCTCGGCTTTTGCCGGCGGCCGTTTGTCGTCTTCGAGAACCAAGCACGCAACCAACCCAACGGTTTCTTCGTCTTCGAACGCATCGTTGACTTCCCCTCAGAAAGAACTCAATGGTCTGACTCAATTGGTCCCATTATAGTTTGCACTAAGTGTCGATTCAAGTCTCTTGGCGGACCTGGGTGTCGGTCCTGTTCCAGAGGGTAATCGAACCAACATATGTCTCATGTATGTTTTTTTGGGGGGGAGAGCCCATTCCATCGCCGGTGGAAGGGGTTGGTTGTGGCGGCCAAGAGGCAGAATTATTGCCAGAGGCGGCCCAGGACGGAAGGCAAGTGGCGACAACTCCTTGTCCAGTCGTCGCTTGCGCTTCGTGCAATGCACTCCGCCGGCACGCGCTTGCCGCGGGGTTGATATTTTGAAGGCATCTGTCAACGGCCACCCTGAGGGAGCGTTTCCACACGGACATATCCCCCGAAATGCTTGAACTTCATTGCCTGGCATAGTAGGATAGGTAGGAACCGAGGGGAGGGACTGCTGCATGGACGCATTCGTTGAGTTGCAAGGTCTGAGTTGAAGCTTGTTTGTTACAGAGACGTTCCTAACATGCGGTCTGAAGTCGAGATCACTTCTCCGGGGTTCCCTTGCGGCCATAGTTGGGTCGACTTGCTCCGCCAGCGGGCGGCGACGATGGGCGACAAGCCCGTCTTCAGTTTTTTGCGCGGCGATGGCGAGTTGGAAGCGAGCTTGACCTACCAAATGCTGCACGAGCGGGCGATGGCAATCGCCGGCGAGTTACAGACCTTGGCCCCGCCGGGAGAGCGGGCGCTTCTCTTGTTCCCGCCGGGGTTGGATTTCATCTCCGCGTTTTTCGGATGCTTGTACGCGAGAATCATCGCCGTTCCGGCAGCACTTCCCAATCGCAACCGCGTGAGCGCGTCGGTCCAGGCGATTTTCGAGGCCGCACGACCATCGCTTGTCCTGAGTACAGCCGACCACCGCGAACGCGCACTGGGTACGTACGCCCGCCATGGAGAACTTGCCGAGCGGCCCTGGATCGCTGTCGACCGGATCGAAGTTGATCGTCAGCGCGCATGGCGCGACCCGGGAGTAGGGGGTCCGCAGATCGCTTTCCTGCAGTACACGTCCGGGTCCACGTCGATTCCCAAGGGCGTGATGCTCAGCCACGACCATCTGCTCTACAATGCGTCGCTGATCCAGCAGGCGTTTCATACGACGGCGGAAAGCCACGCGGTCTTTTGGCTGCCATTGCACCATGACATGGGACTGATCGGCGGGGTGATTCATCCCGTCTTCTGTGGCGGGTCGTCGACCTTGATGGCCCCGGCCGCTTTCCTGCAACGTCCGACTTTGTGGCTGGAGACCATCGCGCGGACGGGCGCCACGATTAGCGGCGGCCCCAACTTTGCCTACGATCTCTGCGCGCGGAAGATTGCCGCCGAGGACCGGGCAAAATTGGACCTGGGCCGCTGGCGGTTGGCCTTCGTGGGCGCGGAACGAATCCGCCCGTCGACGGTCGAGCAGTTCTCCGCCGCCTTCGCCTCTTGCGGGTTCCGCCGCGAGTCGTTGTTTCCCTGCTATGGACTGGCCGAGGCGACACTTATGGTTTCGGGCGGCCCGCGGCAGGAGCCGCCCGTGGTCCTCCACGCCAAGGCCGACGCACTGGCCCACAACCGGGTCGAGAGCGGTTTGGCCGAGGAGGGCAACTGCCGCGTTCTGGTTGGTTGCGGCGAGCCACTCAGCGGCCAGCGCGTGGTGATCGTCGATCCACATACTCGGCTCGCCGTGCCCGACGGACAGGTCGGCGAAATCTGGGTTCAGGGCGGCAGCGTGGCCTTCGGTTATTACGAAAGTCCGCAGGCGACCGCGGCCACGTTCCATGCCCGCCTGGCCAACAGCGGGGAAGGCCCTTTCCTGCGGACCGGCGATCTGGGATTCATTCTTCAGAAGCAGCTTTTTGTGACCGGCCGGCTGAAGAACGTGATCATTATTCGCGGGCGGAACCACTATCCTGAAGACATCGAGCAGACGATCAATTCCGCCTACCAGGGCCTGCGCGTGGGCTACGGCGCGGCGTTCTCGGTCGAAGTGGAAGACCAGGACCGCCTGGTTGTCGTCCAGGAAGTTGAACCGCGGCAACGCAACCTGGACACCGCCGCGGCGATCCGGGCGATCCGCACGGCCATTGCCGCACAGCATGAACTGGAAGTCTACGCCGTTGTCCTGGTCAAGGCGGGCACGGTGCCGAAGACGTCCAGCGGCAAGACGCGCTGTGCCGCGTGTCGCGAGCGGTATCTGCGCGGCGAGTTGGAAATCCTGGCGGCGTGGAAGGCGACTGCGGACGACGCGGAACACGAGTTCGCGGATGCGGCGGTCGTTCCTGTACGCCGTAAAGTGCCGGTCGAAGAAATCGAATTCTGGCTGATCGAGCGGATCACGGCCCGCTTGCTGCTTCCGGCGGGCAACATCCAGGTGACCACTCCTTTTCTGGAACTCGGCATGAGTTCCCTGGACGCGGTGGAGATCGCCGCCGCGCTGGAACGTTGGCTGGGGCGGCAATTGTCGCCCACGGCGATCTACAACTATCCCACGATCGCAGCCTTGGCTCGTTGGCTGGCCAATCCTCCCGCCGCCGACAGTCCCGCATGCGCCGCGCTCCCCCGTTACGTCCATCCTCCCCACACCGTGGATCCCGAGCGCTTGTTGGCGGAAGTTCGCGGCATGACGGACCAGGACATCGAAGGATTCCTTGCCCTGGAATTGGCCAAGCGGCAAGGTAACTAGGGCGGGAAACAAAGGAATGCGCGGACCGTTCAAGGGAGAACACGGTTATTGTGTTGGCCAGCAACGGAATGTGGGAACAGGTTTGTTCTTGTGCGATACATGAGTGAAGGAGTTGATATGGCTGCGTTGGAGCCCTCCGGCTTGACACCGTTGCAAAATGCCGTGTACCTGCTCAAGCAGGCGCAAGCCAGGCTGGCGGCGTATGAGTACGCGCAGGCCGAACCGATCGCCGTGGTGGGGATGGGCTGTCGTTTTCCCGGCGCCGCCGACGGGCCGGAGGCTTTCTGGCAACTCCTCAGCCGGGGCCTGGATGCCGTGGAAGAAGTCCCGCGGCAGCGCTGGAACGTCGACGACTACTACGATCCCGATCCCACCGCGCCGGGCAAGATGAACACGCGCTGGGGCGGGTTTCTCCAAGGCGTGGATGAGTTCGACGCCGAGTTCTTCGGCATCTCGCCCCGCGAGGCGGTCCGCGTCGATCCGCAGCATCGGTTGTTGTTGGAAGTGAGTTGGGAAGCCCTGGAGGACGCGGGCATCGTGGCGGGCGACGTCGCCCAAACCAAGGCGGGCGTCTATGTGGGCGTGATCGGCAACGATTATGCGCTCATGCAGTCCCGTGACGTGGCCGAGTTGGACGTCTTCTCCGGCACGGGCAGCAGTCATGCCATCCTGGCCAATCGGCTCTCCTACGTTTTGAACCTCAACGGTCCCAGCATCGCGTTGGACACGGCCTGCTCGTCGTCGTTAGTGACCGTACACTTGGCCTGCCAAAGCCTGCGGCGGCGAGAAATCGATTTGGCCTTGGCCGGTGGCGTGAACCTGATCCTCAGCCCGGAAATGACTCTCACGCTGACCAAGGCGCACATGATGGCTCCCGACGGGCGCTGCAACACGTTCGACGCCTCGGCAAACGGCTACGTTCGCGGCGAGGGCTGCGGCATGATCGTGCTCAAGCGGTTGAGCGACGCCGTGGCCGCCCACGATCGCATCCTGGCGCTCATTCGCGGAAGCGCGGTGAACCACGACGGACGCAGCAACGGACTATCGGCGCCCAATGGGCCGGCCCAAGAGGCCGTGATCCGGGCCGCGCTGGGCGAGGCCGGCCTGGAACCGCGGCAAATCGGCTACATCGAGGCCCACGGCACCGGAACGCGCCTTGGCGACCCGATCGAGATCGAGGCCCTGCGTGCGGTCTTCGCTCCCGGCCGGCCGGCCGGCCAGCCGTTGCTAGTCGGCTCTGTGAAGACGAATATCGGGCACTTGGAAAGCGCCGCGGGAATCGCGGGAGTCGTCAAGTCCATTCTCGCGCTGCGGCAGGGCCAGATTCCCTCGCACCTGCACCTGCGCACCGTCAACCCGCTGTTGAAACTCCACGAGACGCCGATCGAGATCCCCACGTCCATGCGTCCCTGGCCGCAAGGCACGGAGCCGCGCCGCGCGGGGGTCAGTTCGTTCGGCTTTGGGGGAACCAATGGTCACGTCATCCTGGAGGAGGCGCCGGCAACGACACCGTGCAATGATGCGATCGATCGCCCGCGCCACCTTCTGACGTTGTCGGCCCGGTCCCCTCAAGCCTTGTCCGAGTTGGCCGGGCGTTACGCCGCCTTCCTGGAGAATTCGCCCGCGGCGCCGCTGGCCGACATCAGTTACACGGCCGCCGTGGGCCGCACGCACTTTGCCCATCGCCTGGCGATTCCAGCAGTGTCGATCCAGGAAGCGGCGGCCGCGCTGCGGCGTTTTCTTGCCGATCCGGCGGACTGCGACGCTTCTCACGGCCAGACAGCCGGCGAGCGGCCGCCCCGCATCGTTTTCCTTTTTACGGGACAAGGCGCGCAGTATGCCGGCATGGGCTGCAAACTCTATGAAACCCAAGCGGTCTTCCGCGCAGCGCTCGACCGCTGCGCACAACTGTTGGACCGGCAACTCGATCGTCCTTTGCTCTCGCTTTTGGATCCCCAAGGCGGCTCGCTCCTGGACCAGACGGGCTACACGCAGCCGGTGATGTTTGCGCTCCAATACGCCCTGGCAACCTTGTGGCGGAGCTGGGGGATTGAACCGGTGGCTGTGCTGGGGCACAGCGTCGGCGAGTTCGCGGCGGCATGCCTGGCCGGAGTGTTCTCGTTGGAAGACGGTCTGCACCTGATCGCCCAGCGGGCCCGGCTCATGCAATCGCTCCCCGCCGGCGGGCGCATGGCGGCGGTGTTCGCTACGGAGCCGCAGGTAACCGCGGCCATTGAGCCGTACCGCGACCGCATTACCATCGCCGCGCTGAACGGCCCCGAGAGCATTGTCGTTTCCGGAGATGCCGTGGCCGTTGACGAACTCATGGCGCGCCTGGATGCCCAAGGGATCAAATCCAAGCCGCTGGTCACGTCGCACGCCTTCCACTCGCGGCGCATGGATCCGATTCTCGACGAACTGGGGCGCGTCGCCGCTACGCTGGCCTGCTCGAAACCGACCCTCGACATGGTGTCCAACCTGACAGGCCGGTTGGCCGACGAATATACCTATGCCGACCCCTGCTACTGGAGCCGCCACGCCCGCTCGCCCGTGCGATTCAGCCAGGGCATGCAAGTGCTGGCCGAGCGGGGATGCGAGGTCTTTCTGGAGATCGGACCGAGCCCGACGCTCATCGGCTTGGGCCGGCGTTGCCTGCCGCAAGACGACTATGCGTGGCTGTCTTCGCTGCGATCCGGCCGCGACGACTGGCAGTCGATGCTCGACAGCCTGGGCGAGTTGTACGTGCGCGGGGCAAAAATCGACTGGGCCGGTTTCGACCATGGCTCCCCGCGGCGCCGCGTTTCGCTTCCCACCTACCCTTTCCAACGCAAGCGCTATTGGGCGGGGTCGCTGCTCGACCCATCATCCGCAAACGTCGCCAGTTCCGTGCTGAAGGGACGCGAGGTGCATCCGTTGCTCGGCCGTCGCCTGGTTGCCGCCGTACGGGAGCAGATCTTCGAGGCACAGATGTCGCTGCACCGGCCGGCGACGCTGGCCGACCACAAGATCCAGGGCAAAGCGATCATGCCCGGCGCCGCCTACCTGGAGATGGCCCTGGCCGCCGGCGCAGCCCTGCACGGCAAGCCTTGGTGCGTCCGCGGCATGTCGCTGGTGGAACCGTTGCTGCTGGACAAGACGTCCAAGACCGTGCAGACGATCGTCACGCCCGAAGGCCCGCAAGCGGCCGCGATTCGTATCGTCGGCCTGGCGGCTGGTGACGGCGAAAGCGAGCCGGCGTTTGCCACGCACGCCGTCGGCCATCTCGCTGCGCCAGCGGATGCCGAGTTGGGACTTGTTGACCTGGAATCCATCCGCGCGCGTTTTGCGGGAGAAGCCCGCGACATCCCCTGGCGCAAAGAGGCCCTGCGCAAGTCGGGGCTAGAACCGGGCCCTACCTTCTTCTGGCTGAATCTCCACTGGACAAATCCCCAAGAGGCCCTCGGCGAGTTGCGGCCGCCTTGCAACGCCGACCAGGTCGAACGGTACCATATTCATCCCGGTTTGCTGGACAGCGTGTTCCAGTTGTTGGGGTCGATCCTGCCAGGCGCCGGTACGGGCATCGACGCCTATGTGCCGATGGCTTTCGAGCGCTTGCAGTGCTCTGCGATTCCACAAGAGCCCCTTTGGGCGCTGGCAACGCTGACCTCCTTCGACGGCAAGTTGGCCATGGGCAACGTGGACCTGATAGACACTCGGGGCAAGGTCGTCGCAAAGCTGGAAGGCGCGAGCCTGCGGCGCGTATCGCGGGACTGGATTGCACGGCTGGTGGCCGGGCCGCTGCCCGATTGGTGCTACGAGCTGGATTGGGTGCCTCAACCGTTGGGTGTGGCGGCGGTTGACGAGACAGCCGTGGAAGCCGGTGGCTGGCTGATTTTGGATTCGGCCGACGGCCTCGGCTCGGCTCTGTCCGAGCGTTTGCGAATGAAGTCCCACGAGTGCGAGCTAGTGCCCGCCGGCAGTTCAACCGAATCGCGGCAAACAGCGGTGGCCGAGTTCCTCGCCGGGCCAGGGCTCGCGCGGCGAGCCATTGTTTGCCTAACCGGCTTGGATAACGGTGTCGATGGCGCGCCCGACTTTGCCGCCGCGCGCCGTGATGGCTGGGGCGCCGCCTTGGATCTGGTTCATGCGCTGACTCTCGCGGGCAATCCCAAGCCGCCGCGCTTGTGGCTAGTCACTCGTGGGGCCTGTGCCGCTGGCGCCGCTGCGCCGCTGGCGCTGGCCCAGTCGCCCGTCTGGGGCCTGGGGCGGGTCATCGCCGCGGAATATCCCGAACTGGCATGCACGCGAGTTGATCTCGATCACGCCGACCTTCGGGACCAGGCAGACCAATTGATGGAAGAAATCTGGGCCGGGCAGAGCGAGGACCAGGTTGCTTTCCGTGGCGGGGAGCGGCTCGTCGCCCGGCTGCGGCGATTGAGCCGCGCCGATTCCGGTTCCTTGCAAGTGCCACGCGGCTCTCCGTATCGCTTGGAGATCACGTCCCGCGGCCAGTTGGACCACGTAGCCCTGCTACCGTCCCGGCGGCAGTCGCCGGAACCCGGCCAGGTGGAAATCAAGGTCTGCGCCACGGGGCTGAACTTTCGCGACGTGCTCAACGTCCTGGATCTATATCCGGGTGATCCGGGACCGCTGGGCGGCGAATGCGCCGGCGAGATCGTCGCCGTCGGCCCGGGAGTCGAACGGTTCAAGCCGGGCGATGCGGTTGTCGGCCTCGCCCCCGCCAGCTTTGCCAGCTATGTGACGACGCTCGACGATTTTGTCGCGCCAAAACCAGAGCATCTGAGTTTCGAAGAGGCGGCCACGATCCCCATCTGCTTTCTCACGGTCCAGCACGCCCTGCGGCGTTTGGGCAACGTGCAGCCGGGCGAGCGCGTGTTGATTCACGCAGCGTCGGGTGGCGTGGGACTGGCCGCGGTCCAGATCGCCCAACAGATCGGCGCGGAGATCTTCGCCACCGCCGGTAGCCCGCGTAAGCGCGACTATCTGCGCTCGCTAGGCATCCAACACGTGATGGATTCCCGCACGTTGGATTTTGCCGATCAGATCCGGGAAACGACGGGTGGCAAGGGGATCGACGTTGTACTGAATTCGCTCACGGGGGAGACCATTGCCGCCAGTCTTTCCGTGTTGCGCGAAGGCGGACGTTTCCTGGAATTGGGCAAGACCGATCTCTGGGACCAATCGCGTGTGGACGCCTTCCGGCCCGGCGTGACCTTCTTCCCCATTGCCTTGGACCAGATGATGGCCCAAGAGCCCCAGGCGGTCGGCAGCCTCTTGGGCGAAGTGCTCCCGCAATTTGTCGACAAGAAGCTCCAGCCTCTTCCTTTGCGGACGTTTCCCATGCCGCGGGTTGTCGATGCCCTGTGGCACATGGCCCGAGCGGAGCATGTCGGCAAGGTCGTTATCCAGGCGGCCGTCGAGAGCGGGGCGGCGAAACAAGCATTGGTTCTCCGCGAGGACGCCACGTACTTGATCACCGGCGGCCTGGGCGGCCTGGGACTAAAGCTGGCACGCTGGCTCGTCGATCGAGGCGCGCACCACTTGGTCCTGCTGAGCCGCTCCGGCGTCGCGGGCCTCTCGGGTGAATCCCGCGCGCAGCTCGACGCCTTGAACCGGCCCGGCCTGGAGATTGCCGTACACAAGTGCGACGTCGGCAACCAGGCGGAGCTTGCCGCAGTGTTGGCCCAAATCGGTCGGGACATGCCGCCGCTACGCGGGATTTTCCACCTGGCCGGCGTGCTTGACGACGGGATCCTCCGCGAGCAGCGTCGCGAGCGGTTCGATTGCGCGATGGCGGCCAAGGCCCACGGGGCCTGGAACCTGCACGAATTGACCCGTGAGATGCCGCTGGAACTGTTTGTCCTCTTCTCTTCCGCGGCCGCAATCATGGGCTCGCCGGGTCAAGGCAACTACGCTTCGGCGAATGCTTTCCTCGACGCCCTGGCCCACCACCGCCACGCACTCAAGCTGCCGGCACTAAGCGTCAATTGGGGCTCGTGGGACGAGGTGGGCATGGCCGCGCGCTTGAAGGAGAGCGAAGGCCAGCGCTGGGCCGCAGCCGGCATCGGTTGGATCGGCATCGACCAAGGCATGGCCACTTTGGAGCGTCTGGTCCTTGAAGACCGTGTCCAAGCGGCGGTGCTGCCGATCGATTGGCCGAAGTTCTTCCAGCGGATTCCGGCTGGCAGTGAACCAGCCTGGTTGATGGAGATGGCCCACGCCGCCCGCTCTGCTGCGCCGGCCGAAGAAAGCGGGCCACCGGATCTCTTGGAGAAACTACAGGCCATCACGCCCGCCGAACGGTTAGAATTAACTGTGACCAGCTTACGGCAGCAGGCCGCGCGGGTGTTGGCCATGGACGACGCCCACCTGCCCGATCCGCGGCGGACCCTGAACGAACTGGGATTCGATTCACTCACGGGGGTGGAATTCTGCAATCGGGTGAGCCGCTCGATTGGCCAGCGGATCAATCCCGCCGTACTCTTCGATTATCCCACGCTGGAAAGCCTGGCGGGCTACGTGCTGCGCGATGTCCTGGCCTTGCAGCCGGCCGCCCCGGCGGCGGACCATGCCGACGACGCGGCGGTCAAGACGCTGGACGACGTGGAATCCATGTCGGAAGAAGAGATGGACGCCCTGGTGACGGCGCAGCTTGGAAAACTTGATCAGTAACCACATGGACCGATTGGCAGACCGCCTGAAGAACCTTTCGCCGCTGCAACGCGCCGTGGTCGCGCTCAAGGAGACCCAAGCGCGGCTGGAAGCGCTGGAGCGGCAACGCAGCGAGCCGATTGCGGTGGTGGGGATGGCATGCCGTTTTCCCGGAGGAGCCATCGATCCGCGGTCCTTTTGGCAGTTGCTCTGTTCCGGAGTGGATGCCATCCGCGAAACCCCGCCCGAGCGTTGGGATGTCGACCGGTTCTACGATCCGGATCCCATCGCCCCCGGAAAAATGTGTTCCCGCTGGGGCGGATACCTCGACCAGATCGACGCCTTCGATAACCATTTCTTCGGCATCTCCGAGCGCGAGGCGTTGCGGATCGATCCGCAACAACGTCTCCTGCTGGAATTAAGTTGGGAAGCCCTGGAAGACGCTGGCCTGCCGCCCTCCTCGCTGCGCGGATCGAAGACCGGCGCGTTCGTGGGCATCTCGGTGAGCGAATACGGCATCATGCTCTCCAACGACCCGGCGCAGACCGACGCCCATGCCGCGGCGGGCACGTCGCTCTGCCTGGCGGCGAACCGCTTGTCGTTTATCTTCGGCCTGCAAGGACCGAGCATGGCGATCGACACCGCCTGCTCTTCCTCCCTGGTCGCCGTCCACATGGCCTGTCAGGGCATCCGTAACGGCGAATGTGAAATGGCTTTGGCCGGTGGTACGAATCTGCTCCTCTCTCCCGTGGGAACGATCAACCTGACAAAGGCCGGGTTCTGCGCGCAGGACGGCCGCGTGCGGGCCTTCGACGCGGCCGCGTCGGGATACGTGCGCAGCGAAGGCGCGGGCATCGTCGTGCTCAAGCCGCTGGCGGCCGCCCTCAAAGACCGCGATCCCATCTACGCCGTGATCCGCGGCAGTGCCGTCAATCAGAACGGCGCCAGCAACGGACTGACCGCTCCCAGCCGCGCCGCCCAGGAACAGGTCATGCGGGACGCCTACACACGGGCAAAAGTCTCGCCGGCACAAGTCCAGTACGTGGAAACGCAAGGTACGGGCACGCGCTTGGGCGACACGATCGAGGCATTGGCCCTGGGGAGCGTGCTCGCTGAAGGGCGGACAGCCGGTTCGCGCTGCGCCATCGGCGCGGTGAAGACGAACATCGGGCACTTGGAAAGCGCCTCCGGGATCGCCAGCCTGATAAAGACTGCCTTGGCGCTGAAGAACGGCCAACTGCCGCCCAACTTGCATTTCCAATCTCCCAACCCGGACATTCCTTTCGACCGCCTGCTGCTTCGCGTCGTGCAGGAACTCGAACCCTGGCCCGACACGACCCAACCGCGGCTGGCCGGGGTCAGTGGCTTCGGTTTCGGCGGGAGCAACGCCCACGTTGTGCTGGAAGGACCGCCGGCGGAGGACAACTCTTCGATGGAGAGCGCAGACGGCGCATGTCTCTTGCCGCTGTCGGCGCGGACCGAAAAAGCCTTGCGCGATCTGGCGTCCCGCTATATCGACTTCCTCGGCAATGATCCGCCGCTTTGGCGCGACGTGTGCTACACGGCCGCTCTGCGCAGGGACCACCACGATTGCCGCCTGGTGGTCATGGCCCAGACGCCCTCAGATGCGCGGGAGTTGCTCAGAAGCTACCTTGGCGGCGATCCGCGTCCGGGAGTGTTTTCCGGGCGGAAACCCTATGGGCGAGGCCTCAAGATCGCCTTCGTCTATGACGGACCAGCGGAGAAGTGGAAGTCCTTTGGTGAAGGCTTGGCCCGGTCTCTTCCCGGCTTCGCATCGACAGTGGGGAGTTGCGACGACGTCCTGCAGGGCGTCTTGGGTTGGCGATTATCGCCGATACTCCACGAGGCTGCCGCGAGTGACGGCCGGCAGCAGGACCGCCCCGCCCTGCTGGCTTTGCAACTGGCGCTTACGGCCTGGTGGCGCAACGCAGGCGTGACGCCGGATGTCGTTGTCGGCCCGGGTGCGGGCGAATTGGCCGCTGCTTGCGCCGCGGGCATTCTCACCACCAAGGAAGCGCTGCGATTGGCCGCCAATCATGAGCGTGATGGGGTCATTCCGCCGCCGCCCCAGCCGCGTGCCGCTGTGCTGCCGTTCCTGTCGGCCGTCGATGGCCAATCGCACGCGGGGCCCGACCTGGGCCCGGCCCACTGGCATGCCTGCCTTCATCGCCCACAGGATGGCAATTCGGTCACCAAGGCGATCTCCCAACGGGAAATCGACTTCTGCATCGGATTGGGCGGCGGAGGCACGTCTGCGGGGCAGCCTTCGCTGGAAACCCTAGCGCCTTCACTCGCAAACCTTGGGCTCCTTTACGCTGCCGGTGTCGATTTGACGTGGGGGCCATTGGCGCCGGCCAATGGCCGATGCGTTTCCTTGCCGGCCTATCC